>CBDFGZ010000001.1:0-245333 GCA_965247345.1 Rhodomicrobiaceae bacterium
ACTCCGGGGAAAATTGAAAGCGCGGACGCGGAACTCGCAACTCTGCTGCGAGGGATGGCGATGTTGAAAGCAGGTTTTGCGGCGCTTGCCCTGGCAGCGGTGTGGTGGCGGTTGGGACGAACCATAACAACGCCGCGCTTATTCGCTTACACCGCCGGGGCATGGCTCATGACGGTCGGCGCAACGCTGATCTGGCAACTCGCGTTCATTCCCGCCGCGTCGGTCCTGTTTCACGGCGGGATATTGCTCTTGCTGGTTTCAGCCTGGCGCGACGACTGGCCCCGTTCGATAAAAGGGTCGCAAGCCTGACTGCTTACGGCAACCCGATCAGAACGGTCTTCTGATACGAAGGCCTCTCAGACAGCATTTTATAATATTGAACGACATGCGGTGTGTCCGGCCGGGTGATCGGCAGGTTTAGAAACCGGTGCACAGCCATGCCAAGAGCTGCATCGGCGATGGTCATATTTGGACCGGTGACGAATGCACCGGTTTTAGCGAGCTGGCCATCGAGGACGGTGAAATACTTCGCCCAGTCGGCCTCGGCTTCCGCCATCTGCTGTGGTGTGAAGTCTGTCGAATTGAGAACGTGAGTGAAGAAAAGCGGTCGCATGGGCGGGGCGATCTGTGCTGATTTCCAGTCCAGCCACTGATCGACGCGGGCGCGGGCTTCGATATCTTTGGGATAATAGGTTTCAGGCGCATACTTTGCACCGATATAGCGCATGATGCTGTGACTTTCCCATAGAGCGTGAAATCGCCATCGAAAAGGACAGGCACCATGCCGTTCGGGTTGACGGCCAGGAATTCGGGGGAGCTTGTCGACGCAAAACCACGGCCATAATCCTCCCGCGTGTAGTGCAACCCGAGATCTTCCATTAAAAACGTGACTTTGCGCACGTTCCAGGCGTTGGCCCGCCCGTAAATCTTCAGCATCGCGTCCTCCTTTTTCAACAGCCCAAGCGTTATACATTGGACGTCAACGATTGTTGTTTAGACTGAAGTCGGGTAAGGTAACAAATTATGTTGCAGTGCAGCAAAATTCCTCATAACATGATTTCAATGTTTTAGGAAAAGGAGTAGTAAATGTTTCTCGCCTTATCTGCGCCATCCGTCGCGTATCAGCGCAACAATTCATTTCGATCCGCGTCGCCTGCGCGGCAACTGAATCACAAATTCGGTATATCCATATCGAAAGCGAAGGCAGGTTTGCCTGAATTGGCGGTGGATACCCTGCGCGAGGTGATCGCCAGAGCGGCAAAATCGATCACCGCTCTTGGAAATAGTGCCAACGCGTTCTTTGCCCAGATGTCTGCAACCCTCGCCATGGATCAGGGCAGCGTCAAACTTGAGAGCTGCTTTCGGCCAGCGACAGTGAGCCGATGCCCTTCTGGTCGCTGTTCACGCCTTTTAATTTTACTCGGCACGGATCCTTTCCGTTCGCCATTTCGCACCACAGGCTTTGGACAGCCAAACCTGGACCCGTTCGCGATGATTTCGGCATCGTTCGAAATGTTTTCGCGGTTTTACGGAGGGTCCGCGTTCGGATCACCTCAACTTCGCAGCCCATATCGTTGACATCAGCCTGGCGAAAAATTCGGTCGGCGGCGATCCCGGCGGTTGTTCGGAGATGAATGCAAGGCGATCATGGCCTGAGCGCTTTGACGAGCGCGTCGCGCAGTTGTTCCAAATCGAACGGTTTCTGCAAAACAAGCCGGTGTAACCAGTCTGCCCTTAGCCCCTGCCTGCCATAACCGCTAGCAAAAAAGAACGGTATGCGTTTCGCGTCGAGCGCTGTTACAAGGGGTTCAAGATCGTCGCCGCCCACATTGATATCGAGGATCGCTGCATCGACCGGGTTCGCGGCGAGTGCCGTAATTGCCTTCGCGACACGATTGACGGACGCCGCCACCACGCAACCGAGTTCGCCGAGGTAATCCTCGACCAACATAGCCACAAGCGTTTCGTCCTCGACAACAAGAACGCGCAACCCCCTGAGCTGGTCGTCATCGGCGGGTGCGACTGAGGGCATGTATTGCGGTTCCTTCTTGTCTCATAAGTTGTACACACAACATCAATCTTAACAAATATTATTTCGCATCATAAACGCGGCGTCTTATCCCGCGTCAACGTTGAGCATGAAGCACCTCCTGATCACACTCATCTCAAGCTCTTCCGGGGCGCAATGGATAGACAGAGCGTCCTTCTAAAGACAACCGAACGCTTTGAGAAGCTGGCTTATCGATTTAGAGAATAATATGCTCCGTCCAAGGATCGAAGCGAATCAGAACGTGTTAAGCCGCATGAGTTGTCATCTGGGGAAACGTCATGAAACTATTTGAATGTCAAAATTGCGGGCAACTGCTTTATTTCGAAAATACGCAATGTCAACGGTGCGGGATGGCTCTCGGTTATATGTCCGACCTTGCGCTCATCAGCGCATTGGAGCCAAACGGCGACGGCACCTACCATCCCCTCGCCGACCGGGGGCGGACCGTGAAGTACTGTGCCAACCAGCAGCATGCCGTATGCAACTGGCTTTTGAACACAACGGACAACGATCCCCTTTGCCGCGCCTGCGACCTCAACCGCACGATTCCTGACTTGACCGTGCCAGACAACATGCAGCGCTGGCAGCGCATCGAGAGTGCAAAACATCGCCTGATTTACAGTTTGCTCCGACTGGGTTTGCCCACCGAAAGCAAGCTTAAAGTGGAAAATGGTTTCGCGTTCGACTTTTTAGCCCCCCCAACCGGCGGAGGTGCGCAGAGTAAAATCCTGACGGGTCACGACCATGGTGAAATTACACTCAACGTGATCGAAGCCGACGACGTGAAGCGCGCCCAGATACGCGAAAATATGGGGGAGCCTTACAGGACGCTGCTCGGGCATTTTCGTCATGAGATCGCCCATTATTATTTCGAGCGTCTCGTGCTCGATAATCCCGATCTCCTGACGATGTTCAGGAATGTCTTCGGCGATGAAAGGGCCGATTACGGCGAAGCGCTGAAAGTTCATTATGCAAATGGCGCGCCTGCGGATTGGCAGCTCCATCACATCAGTTCCTATGCGAGTTCACACCCCCATGAGGACTGGGCGGAGACGTTCGCACATTATCTTCACATGGTGGACACGCTGGAAACCGCTTATTCGTTCGGTATTCGTATTCGACCGCGCGCCGGTCAGGATGATAATCTGACCGCCACCATTTCGTTCGACCCCTACAATCAGAGTTCATTCGATCCGATTATTGATGCCTGGTTGCCGATGACCTTCGCGGTGAACAGCATCAATCGAAGCATGGGGATTGACGACCTTTATCCGTTTGTGATCAGCCCTGAGGTCATAGAAAAGTTGAAGGCCGTGCATCAGGTCATTCAAAGTTCTCGGTCGAATGCGCCGAGCTTCGGCAAGCGTGTGCTGCAATTGGTGACCGGATCGCTTGCTTCTTAGGCGGCTTGCCGTTTTATTCCGCTGAGCTTACGGTTTGCCAACGCGTAAAAAGCTGATAGTCTATATGGTTAGCGATCACCTTTGTGGTGAGTGCGAAACGACGGGGACTATCAGTGACAACGCTGAATGCGGGCGAGGGTCCGATTGCCACTGGCGAATTTGAAAACAGAAGCGCCTCCGCCGCTCCTCTGGCGGTTCAGCGATCATGTTCGGTTCCGCGTCCCAAAGACGATTTTGTCGTATCTGACAATCGGATACGGGAGATATCCAAGGTCAATATCAACTCGTCGGTCGACACCGGGCCGGTCTACGGGGCGCTGGATCTTGGCACCAACAACTGCCGGCTTCTAGTAGCGAAGCCATCACGGCGCGGGTTTCTTGTCATCGATGCCTTTTCGCGAATTATAAAGCTGGGCGAAGGGCTTGGGAAGTCGGGAGCGCTGTCCGAAGAAGCGATACAGCGCACCATCGACGCGCTGAAAGTTTGTTCAGCCAAGATAAGGCGGGGCGGCGTGACACGTTCGCGTCTTGTTGCGACTGAAGCGTGTCGTATCGCTAAAAACGGGGATGCCTTCATTGAGCGTGTTCGCCGCGAAACAGGCCTTGGACTTGAAGTCATCGAGCGCGAGACCGAGGCCCGGCTTGCGGTTTCCGGTTGTGCGTCGCTGATCGACAAACATAGCGATCAGGCGCTGATCTTCGACATCGGCGGCGGATCATCGGAGTTCGTCTGGCTCAATCTTAAAAATGGACGCCGTGGCAAACGGGTGTCGATTGAGGATAGGCTAAAGGTTCAGGCGTGTATCGAGGCTTGGACATCCATGCCGTTTGGCGTGGTCACGTTGTCGGAACGTTTCGACAACCGGCGTCACAAAGATGCTCCGTTTGAAGATATGGTCGCGTTCGTTCAGCGCCAGCTTTCAGCGTTCGATAAAACGCACGGCCTATCCGAGCAGATCGCACAGGGTTCAACGCATCTCCTTGGCACGTCGGGTACAGTGACGACGATCGCGGGGATTCACCTCGGGCTGGCGGCTTATCATCGGGCAAAGGTTGATGGCTGTTGGTTGTCGAGCGATAACATTCGCGGCGTCACGAACCGAATTATGGAGATGAGTTGGGAAGAGCGCGCGGCCGAGCCTTGTATTGGTCGCGAACGAGCCGATCTGATAGTCGCAGGCTGCTCGATCATCGAGGCGATGTTGCGCGTGTGGCCGGTTAAGATGCTGCGTGTGGCTGATCGCGGGCTTCGTGAGGGAATACTTGCCACGTTGATCGCGGAGGATGCCATGAAACAAGCAGCCGACCGGCGAGATCGACGGGATTTGGGACATGGCACTCGTGCGTGAGACCCGATGACGACGCCAAAAGGGCGATCCGACCGCAAACTCACGGTCAAGCTCGCCCGTGCGAATGCCTTCAAGCCTTCATCCAGGAAGTGGCTTGAGCGACAGCTTAACGATCCCTTCGTGGCTGCCGCAAAACGCGACGGCTACCGAAGCCGCGCCGCTTACAAGCTCGCAGAAATAGCGGACAAATATAATTTTATCAAGCCGGGCGATGTGGTTGTAGACTTGGGGGCAGCGCCCGGCGGCTGGTCACAGCTTGCCGCCACACGCGTTAAGGCGGCGGATGGAAACGGTGTCGTTGTCGCACTCGATATTCTCGATTTCGAACCGATTCCCGGCGTTTTGATCCTTTGCCAGGATTTCGGCGAACCGTCTGCCGATACGAACCTCATCGCGGCGCTTGCCGGTCGCCGGGCCGACGTGGTGTTGTCTGATATGGCTGCACCTACCACGGGGCATCGGCCCACCGACCACTTGCGCATCATGGGACTGGCCGAAGAAGCGCTTAGCTTTGCGGTACGGATACTTAATCCAGAGGGCGCATTTTTGTCGAAGGTGTTTCAAGGCGGCAGCGAAAAAGCGCTTCTTGACAGTCTGAAGCGCGATTTCAAAACGGTACGGCATATCAAACCGAAGGCAAGCCGTGCCGAGTCGCCGGAGCTGTACGTGCTGGCAACCGGCTTTCGCGGCGGGGTCGTTGCCGACGGGAACGCGCCCTGAGACGGCGCTGGAGACGTGTTCACCCTTGCGCGGTCACGGTAACGAGAATATAACTTCGTCGCGTTGTCATGCAGCGCAGTTGGGGTGTAGCCAAGCGGTAAGGCAGTGGATTTTGATTCCGCCATGCCCAGGTTCGAATCCTGGCACCCCAGCCATTTTTGCAGACGTCAATTCGGAATGCGGGCGAAGCGGCGTCCATCTTTGGGCAACTCAAAGCGCGAGACATTCAGGGCCATAGCGATCAGCGTATAGTAACCCTGCAGGCCCACGATATCGATCACGCCCTGCTCCTTGAAATGCTTCACGGCACGGTTGTAGGTCGTATCGCTGACGCGTTTCGTGGCGTTGAGTTCGGTGACGAAGTCATAAAGCGATTCCTCGTCGTCTGCCATACCTGCGGGACGCCGTCCTTCGAACACGGCCTCTCCGATTTCAGGTTTAAGGCCCGCCTTCATGGCCAGCGGATGATGCACATACCACTCGTAATCCTGCATCCATTCCCGGGCCATGATCAGGATCGTGAACTCGGCGAGTTTCTGCCCGAGCGAGTTCTTGTATCGGAGGTAGTCCCCCATCTCCTTCGCGCGCAGCATCACTTCCGGGCTTCGGATCAACGGAACAAATGGACCGAAGACCGGTGTCTTGCGTGTAGCGAGAAACTCATCCGCCGCCTTCTTCTGGGCTTCGGTGTAGTTGTCGGCGGCGATTGCGGGCATTCGATCTTGCGACATGGCAGCTCCCGAGATGGTGGAAAGTAAAAATATACAACAGATTTTGTTAATCAGCACGTTATCCTCCCCGACTGCACGCGAAGCTTGGGGCAGGCTGCAGCTTTCCTGAATGCAACTATAGTCCTAACGGGTATTTACCTTTCCGGTTGTGGCGTGGGATCAAGCTTGGTAAAGATGACAGTCGAAAGAGTGATCCGAAGAACAGTCAAAAAGTGCGTTCAAAGGATAGCAGCGTCCGATGGCATCTGTTCAGATTTCCGACGTCCGTAAACATTTCGGTGCGACAGATGTTCTAAAGGGTGTCTCTGTCGATATACCGGACGAAGAATTCGTTGTGTTGGTGGGTCCGTCTGGATGTGGGAAATCCACGTTGTTGCGGATGGTTGCCGGACTGGAGGATATCTCGTCGGGTGAAATCGCCATCGGCGGGCGCGTGGTCAATCATCTTCCGCCGAAGTCACGCGACATCGCGATGGTTTTTCAGAATTACGCGCTCTACCCACACATGAGCGTTTACGAAAACATGGCGTTCAGCATGCGCTTGCGAAAAGCGCCGAAAGCCGAGATCGAAGCGCGGGTTCAGAACGCCGCCGACATTCTCGGGCTGAAGCCCTACCTCGATCGCTTCCCCCGGCAATTGTCCGGTGGGCAACGCCAGCGCGTTGCCATGGGCCGCGCCATCGTTCGTGATCCGCAGGTCTTTTTATTCGATGAGCCGTTGTCAAACCTCGACGCCAAGCTCCGTGTCGCCATGCGCACGGAAATCAAGGCGCTGCACCAGCGGTTGCGCACCACATCCATCTACGTGACCCACGATCAGGTCGAGGCCATGACAATGGCGGACCGGATCGTGCTGATGAGGGACGGACTTATCGAACAAATCGGCGCGCCGCTGGATTTGTATGACAATCCGGTCAACGAGTTCGTGGCGGGCTTCATTGGATCACCGTCGATGAATTTCATTCCCGGCATCATTCGGCGTTCGGGCAATGTGTTTCATGTGGAAGCGGCGGGCGATGTTCTGCTTCCTTTGCCGTCGAATGCGGGGGGTTCCGATGGACAGGCGGTGCTCTACGGCGCGCGGCCCGAGCATCTGACGCTGGCTTCGGAAGGAATTCCCGCAACGGTGACAGTGGTCGAACCCACAGGTGCGGAAACCCTGGTGTTCTGTCATATCGCGGGCACGGAAGTGTGTGCATCGGTCTCCGAGCGTCGCTTTTTCAAGCCCGGCGACGCGTTGTATTTTGCGCCAAAGCTTGACGCCGTTCACGTCTTCGACCGTGCCAGCGGCCGAGCCATTTCAAAAACCTGACGCTTTAACAAAAGGGCTGGGTTACGCTTCGGCGCTCGATCTGCGAAAAAGCTGAATGGCCGTTAACTGCGGTCATTACAAAAAAAGTAATACGGGAGGAAAAAATGACAAATCTATCGCGACGCGACGCCCTGAAGCTGGGTGCGGGAGCGGCATTGACGGGTGCGATCCTTGGCGGCGGAGCGGAACAGGCTCTGGCGCAGATGACCATCAAACCGGAGCCAGGCGCGAAGCTCCGCATGCTCCGCTGGTCGGCCTTCGTTAAAGGCGACGAAGACGCCTGGCTCGCCAACACGAAGAAGTTCATGGACGCAACTGGCGTCGAAGTGCGCGTCGACAAGGAAAGCTGGGAAGACATCCGGCCAAAAGCGGCGGTCGCGGCCAACATCGGCAGCGGCCCTGACGTTATGATGATCTGGTTCGACGACGCGTTTCAATATCCTGACAAACTTCTGGATGTTACAGACCTGGCCAACGAGATCGGCAAGGCGGGCGGCGGCTGGTATCCCGGCCCGGAATCTTATGTGAAACAACCGGACGGCAAGTATATCGGTCTACCGCTGGCTGGCATTCCGAACGCCATTCTCTATCGCGAAAGCATGATGAAAGACGCGGGCTTCTCGACATTCCCGACGAAAACCGACGAACTGCTTGAGTTGTGCAAAGCCTTGAAAGCAAAGAGCAAGCCACCGGGATTTGCTCATGGCAAGGCTGTCGGGGACGGCAACAATTATGTGCACTGGCTGCTTTGGAGCCATGGCGGCAAGATGGTGGACGAGAACAGCAAAGTCACCATCAACAGCCCTGAAACGATTGCCTCTATTCGCTATGCCCAGGAAATGTATAAAACCTTCATCCCCGGCACTGAAGGCTGGCTCGACGTCAACAACAACCGCGCGTTGCTTGCGGGTGAAATATCACTGACCGCTAACGGCGTATCGCTCTATTACTCCGCGAAAACCAATCCGCAGATGGCCGATCTGGCAAAAGACATCAAGTCCGCGTCGCTTCCTGTTGGCCCGGTCGGTCAAGCCATCGAGTTCTGTCAGACCACATCGTGCGTCATCTTCAAGCACACGAAATATCCGAATGCCGCGAAGGCTTATCTCCAGTTCATGTATGCACAACAGCAGATGTATGACTGGATCGCGGGGTCTAATGCCTATTGCGGGTCGTCGCTGCGCGCCTATGAAAACCATCCCATCTGGACCTCGGATCCGAACCACGCAGCCTATTCGCGAGGCACTGCAAAACTTCGTCCGAACGGGTATGCCGGTCCTCTCGGTTCTGCATCGGCAGGCGTGATGGGCGACTACGTGCTTGTCGACATGTATGCCGAGGCCGTGACAGGACAAAGGACCCCGGAGGAAGCCGCGAAACGCGCCGAAGCCCGCGCCAAGCGGTATTACAAAACTTAGGAAAGCGTGGCAATGCGCCTGTTGTTTTTGTAAGGCGACGACTTGGATCAGCGGCTTGTATATCAGGCATCGGCATGGCCGGGATCGACCCGGCCATGCAAGGTTAGAGAAGTCATCGATTTGCAGCTTCTTTTCTAGCTGGATGGCCGCCTCAAGAGTGGCCATGACCAAGTATGGCTGTTCAACCTCGGGCGCGCCGCTTTAACACTAGAGCGGTTCCCGAAAAGTGTGACGCGGTTTTCGGATAAGAACCGCTCTCGTATAAATAACTTAGAGCCGATCGCCCGATTCCCTTAAATCGGGATCGGCTCTAAATAAGTACGGTCATTCCCGCGAAGCCGGGAATCCATGCCGGGATAGTTTTGATGCTAAATATGCGTCCCCGCAGGGTTTACCCTCGTGAAGACGGTGCGCGGCAACATTCAAGAGGGTGTCGATCTAAACTCGGAGCGTTTGGCGCATAACCACTTCGTGTAACAAGGTGTTAGGCAAGCATTATGGCAACAACCGCGGACATGGATCGGACACAAGCCAAGGCGTCCCTTTGGGGCCGTATCGGGCAGGGCCGCAGCGTTCTCGGCTTCGTGTTCATGCTGCCTGCGGCCGCGATATTGATCCTGTTTCTCACATATCCGTTAGGACTTGGCGTCTGGCTCGGCTTCACCGATGCGCGCATTGGCCGTCCGGGCGTGTTTGTTGGCCTGGAAAACTATATATCGCTTCTCGACGATCCAATTTTCATTCTGTCGATCTTCAACACGCTGCTGTATACGGTCATCGCGTCTGTCATCAAGTTTGCGCTTGGCCTCTGGCTCGCGATCCTGCTCAACCAGAACGTGCCATTCAAGTCGTTCCTTCGCGCGATCATTCTATTGCCGTACATCGTCCCGACCGTGCTCTCGGCCATCGCGTTCTGGTGGATTTTCGATGCGCAGTTCTCTGTCATTTCGTGGGCGCTGATCAAGCTTGGCCTGATCACGACGAAGATCAACTTCCTTGGTGATCCCCTCAATGCGCGCGCGTCGGTCATCGCGGCCAACATCTGGCGTGGCATTCCGTTCGTGGCGATATGCCTGCTGGCGGGCCTGCAGACGATACCGCAGTCCCTGCACGAGGCAGCCACATTGGACGGTGCCAGCGGCTGGCAGCGCTTCCGGCGCATCACGCTGCCGATGCTGTCGCCGATCATAGCCGTGGTCATGACATTCTCCGTGCTGTTCACGTTCACTGATTTCCAACTCATCTATGTGCTCACGCGCGGCGGTCCTGTGAACGCCACGCATCTTATGGCCACGCTGTCGTTCCAGCGGGGTATTTCCGGCGGCCAACTGGGCGAGGGCGCGGCCATTGCCGTGTCGATGATCCCGTTTCTGCTGGGCGCGATCATGTTCAGCTATCTTGGGCTGCAACGGCAGAAGTGGCAGCAGGGCGGGCGGGATTAAGCGGAGAGCAGTCGCTCCCGGTATCCCTAAGCCGAAAAGTGTTCGGGTTTGAGGCCGTCGCTCAATCTTGAATGCATCAAGAAATAAGCCTTTTCCAGATTTAAGGTGTATCGGGCCGTGTCGAATAAAGGGGTTGTCAGCCGATTGCTCGCCAGCTTATCGCGCAATTTTTTGAGCTGGTCCGGGCGCTTCGCCAGTTCGATTGCGCGTGCTTCGTAAGCCTGCGACGTATGAGTAATCAGTTCCTCCAAGCCAATCGCCGATAGCATGCTTGCTGCAACTCGCCCCGGAAATGTCGTGCCCACAGCGGTCAAGACCGGAACGCCCGCCCAAAGCGCATCGCTTGCTGTGGTATGGGCATTGTAAGGAAGTGTGTCCAGAAACAGGTCTGCAACCTTTTGACGGGCCAGATGCTGCGCCAGCGGGATTCTTGGCGCGAAAACAAGTCTCGCCGGATCAACACCATATTTTGAAGACTCGAGGCAAAGATTTACCACGGCATCAGGAACTTCAAGCAGCCATAGGACGCTTTGATCGACTTCAGTAAGAATACGCATCCAGGCCGCAAACCATTCCGGCCCAATCTTATACGTATTATTAAAGCAGCAGAAGATGAATGCGTTCTGCTGTAATCCCAATTCGGCTTTTGTCGGAGTTTTTGACCCAATCGCTTTTTGATTGTCATTGGGCTGGTAACAATCGGGAAGATACACAACTTTTTCGTTATAGTATTTTCGCTCCTCCTGTGGAATGACCCGCTCGTCAGCAATAATGTAATCCATGTAATCAGTCCCTAGAGTGCCAGGGAACCCGAGAAAGTTCACTTGTAGAGGCGATGGGCGTTTTGCAAAAACTCCGGTCCTATCTTTGCCAAAGTAACCATTGAGATTGATCAAAATATCGATATTCGCGTCAGCAATCGCCTCAGCAGCTCGCAAGTCGGTCAATGCCTTAATATCAACGATATTGTTTGCGGCCAAAGTAATCCTTGACCGATACTCGCTACAGTCATCCTCACCGTTATCGAATAGCGTAACGTCAAATTTCGATGTGTCATGATGTTCAAGAACACCTGTTAGCAGGTGAGAAGTGGCCTGGTCGCGAAACTCACCTGAAACATACCCCAGACGGATCTTATTACCTTTTTGTCCTGTCAGGAGGGAAATGGCAGTACTTTTCGGGTATGTTTGGCTCGAAAACATAACCGCACACCGTTGAAGGTTCTGTAGCGAATCGCTGATGGCCTGCCACTCGAATGGAGAGACCGCCAACAGTCCACTAGCCATGCCGCGTTCAATGGAAGCTATGAGAGACGGTGTGCCCGCCCAATCGCAGCATATCCTTTTCAGGTAAAGCACCCGCCCCTTCAAAAGCGGCTTATCGGGGTTGAGTCTGAGCACGGCTTGATAGGCTTTTAACGCTTCTTTGGGCTGACCTAAGCTGTAATAAGCGTATCCGCAACTATCCCAGGCCTCTTCAAAATTTGGTTCAAGCTTTACGGCGCGTTGATAGCAGGCAAGCGCTTCAGAAAGCCGACCCATGTTCTTCAGCGTTTCGCCGTTATAATAGTGCCCGACCGCATACGAAGGGGCTAAGGATACGGCCCTTGCAAAGCAGGGTAGAGCATCAGCCCAACGGCCCGTCATAGCAAGCGCAATTCCAAAATCGCACTGAGCGATTTCGTTGTGCGCATTTAATTCTGCCGCGCGACTCAATGGCTCGATCGCATCAGCCACGCGACCAAGTTTCCTGAGCGCATTGCCCAAAAGGATATAAGCTTTCGCTGCATAAGTTTCGTCCTCCACTGATCTTTGGAGAACCGCAACGGCTTGGCCTAATCTTCCGGTTTGACAGTAAAGAGAACCGAGCATGTAAAGCGCTCGGGGGTTGTCGGGTTCGGTCTCTAGCGCAAGGTTATAACCCCGCTCGGCTTCCAATAGCTTTCCCTGATTGTGTAACGCGACTGCAGAGCGTAAAATTGTTGTCAAAGCATTGGCCGACTTCGCGTCTTGTCTGTTTTTCTGAATCATCAATATTCCTTAGACGCGGGAAGCTGTAATTCGTTTGCCTGTGCGGACAAAAAAATATGGTATGAGAAAGCGCGGGGCAGGTGTCTTATTTGAAGTTCGGCGGTAGATAATGACGAGCGTGATACAGCATGATTTGATCCGGCCTTCCAGCGATCAGTTGCGAAGGTTTCGCATAGGTCGGCTCAGTTCACGCGTGGTCACGGTCTACATCCCGATCCTGCTGTTCCTGTTCGTGCTGCTGTTCCCGTTCTACTGGATGGCGTTGACGGCGCTCAAGCCGAACGAGGAACTCACCGATTACGCCAAATTCAGCCCGCTTTGGGTCACGAACCCGACGTTGCAACACATCAAATATCTTCTGTTCGAAACCTCCTATCCTGGCTGGCTCTGGAACACGGTGGTCGTCTCGGTGGCGTCCACGATCCTGTCGCTGATCTGTTCCGTGTTTGCTGCCTACGCCATTGAGCGCCTGCGATTTAGAGGGAGCCGCTCCATCGGCCTCGCCATATTTCTCGCCTATCTCGTGCCGCCGTCGATCCTGTTCATTCCACTGGCACTGATGGTGTTTCAATTCGGCATCTACGACACACGGCTCGCGCTCATATTCACCTACCCGACATTCCTGATCCCGTTCTCCACGTGGCTGCTCATGGGGTATTTTCGCTCGATCCCCTACGAGCTTGAGGAATGCGCACTGGTGGACGGCGCGTCGCGGTTTCAAATCCTGACGAAGATCCTGCTGCCGCTCGCCATTCCCGGCCTGATCTCGGCGGGTATTTTCTCGTTCACGCTGTCGTGGAACGAGTTCATCTATGCGCTGACGTTCATCGCCTCTTCGGAGAACAAGACCGTCCCCGTGGGTGTGCTGACCGAGCTTGTTCGAAGTGATGTGTATGAGTGGGGGGCGCTCATGGCCGGTGCGCTGATCGGGTCGTTGCCGGTGGTCGTGCTATATTCGTTTTTCGTGGATTATTACGTGTCCAGCATGACGGGCGCTGTGAAGGAGTAGGGGAAACGAGGACCATTTTCCTGACAGTGAATTTCATCAAGGAAACCGTCAGCCGTCTCGGGATGAGCATGGCGAACCCACGTTCTGCGTGTATAATATGCGCATGACAGCCTTGCCCAAACATGAAATGACCATCGCGGAGTTCGTTGTATGGTCGGAAAAGCAGCCCGGCCGGTACGAGTTATCGCGGGGCCAAATCTTTGCCATGAGCCGCGAAACCATCCAGCATGCGCGAGCCAAACGCGCTGCCGCCGATGCGCTCACCGCCGCGATAAAGCGTGCCGGTTTGCGTTGCGAGTCGTTTATCGACGGCCCGGGCGTCCCGGTGGCTGACGACAGCTATTATGTCCCGGACGTGGCCGTCCATTGCGGCGAGCGCCTGTCCGGCACGATCTCGCTGATCCCCGATCCGGTCATCGTCGTGGAAGTCGTGTCCGGCTCAACGGAGCGCTATGACCTTCAGATCAAATCCATCGATTATTTCCTGATCCCGAGCGTCCGCCATTATCTCATGATCGATCTGAAGCGGCGTGCCGTGCTTCATCAGAGGCGCGGCGAGGGGACAGCCATTCCCACGGAGATATTGCGCGGCGGCGATATTGTCCTCGATCCGCCAGGGATGACGGTTGCGGTCGCGGAGCTGTTTGGGGTGGAGTAAATGAGCTTTTATCGGTCATGGAAAGCGCAATGTCCCCGTTGTCGCGAATTTTGGTCCAACGAGTCAGTCGTCTGCCGCAACTGTCAACGAGGCGAAGTGCGAGCGGATGTTATCGATAAGGAAAAATTCTTCGGGTGCGGCGTATGTGACACGTCAGAACCTTTCTTAAGTTGCCCGAACCAGAGGTGCGGAGCGAGCATGAGAGGCGTTGCACGCGTGAGCACGCGCCCAATTTGGTGGGTGTTGGTGCTAATTAATGTTGTCTTTTGGCCTCTCTTTTGGCTTAAAGTTATCTAACTTCTCCGTTTTTGTGCTTCGTTGTTCGTTGAGATCAACTTACGGCGCTTGTCAGCCAAAGGGGCTTTGTGCATAATCTTGCAATGAACGAGCGCCTGAAACACATTGCTGATCAGGCTCGGCAACTCACACCCGAGGAGCAAGCCGAACTCATGAATCAACTCGATGCCATGAGGCAGGATCAACACGAGATGGATCCCATGTATCGGGCCGAGTTGTTAGCCGAGTGCGAACGCCGCTGGAAGCGTTATAAAAGCGGCGAGTCCAAGTTTTATAGTTGGGAAGAGATCAGGGCCGAACTCGACACACTGTGAAGTATCGCATCATTACCGAGGCGCGAATTGAGCTTCTCGACGCAGGTAGGTATTACGCTCGGATTGATCGCCAGTTGCTTGCAAATCTCAAGTCAGAATTTGATCGCGCGCTTCATCACCTTCTCGAGTTTCCGCTAGCATCAAAACCACTTGATACTGTCTACCGCAGTTTCAATCTGCGACGTTTCCCCTATCAAATCTGTTATCGGCTCGACGGAGATATTTTGGTCATCGTCGCGTTTGCTCATACATCTCGGAAACAAGACTACTGGCGCGAACGGGTGGAGTAACGTTCTTCGTGGATTATTATGTGTCTAGCATGACGGGAGCGGTGAAGGAGTAGGCGTGCCAGTAACGTTTGAGAGCGATCTATATGCAGCGGTTGCAACATATCTAAATGTCGAGTTTGGGCAACAATTACGGCCTAAATTAGGAACGTATTTATTTCAGGTTGCAATCACCGCGCAAATCGGTGTCGCTGGCATTGGCGTTTGGTCGCGTCCAGATTTGCTCCTGATTAATATCTGGCGTCACAAGTATAGCACAAGCCAGATTTTAGAGACTTACGGGTTTGAAGTGAAAAGACACCAGAACTGCAATTACAAAGCTGTTCTGGAAACGCTTGCTCATAAACGAATAGTTAATTACGCGTATCTCATCTGGAACTTTGTTGAAAATGATTTTTCTCTGCAACAATTCAAATCGATCTACGATGCCTGCAAAGAACACGAAATTGGCTTAATAACTTTTTCTGATATTTCTATCGGAAACACTTTTAAGATGCACTTGAGCGCGACCAAAAGTTTTCCGTCGGATGGGATCCAAAACAATTTTATAGAAATTGCTTTTTCTGATGACCAGAAGTGCTCAATTTTACAATGGATAAAACAAGGTTGCTGATGCCGTTAATTATCGCGATATCAAACTTGAAGGGTGGAGTTGCAAAATCGTCCACAACCGTGTTTCTCGGAGAGTGTTTAGCTCTGAATCACAAACAGCGCGTCCTTATTATCGACCTTGATCCGCAAGCAAACGCGAGCTTCATGCTGTTGAGCCGCGAGGGTGTAAATACAGTCCACCAAACCCAACGCACCTTAGCTCACTTCATTATGGCACTATACGGGAATGGCCTGCAGCCTTTGCTAAGCGACTATGTTCATGGGAACGCAAGCGATCTTTCCGAACTTGACGCTGATGCAATTGGTCGGCTAGCTTTGGTATCATCCATCCCACGGTTATGGTTCGTTGAAAGTACTTTCGACAAACAGTTCTATCAAAGGAGCCAAAGTCCGGATCAGGAATTATCTAGGGCTTTGATATGCGGAATTTCTGAAGTCTCAGCACATTTTGACGTAGTTCTCATCGACTGTCCTCCCGGCTTTTCCTCTCTCACCCGAGCGGGTATCCTGTCCTCTCATGTCATCATTAGCCCCACTATCGCCGATGCAATTTCCAGCCGAAGCTTGCACGATTTTGCGGAAATTGGTCTAAAAGAAATCTTAAAGATGAGAGAACCAAAACATTTTGTGGTCATCTCAAAATTTATCAAAAATGATACAACTCTGCAGGAAAAAGAACTTTTAAAGTCTCAATACAATGTCATTGACCCCACGATTCCATATTCCGTTAGAATGCCTAGAGCTATGCTTAGGGTAAGACCAGATTCGTATCGAACATTTGCTGAGAAGTATGGGGCGCTAAGGTCTGATGTCACGACCCTCACCGCTAAAGTTTACAACCTGATCATCGAAAAGAACCTAACTCATGAGCGCTGATAAACAATTAGATCCATCAAATGCAATTCAAACTTTTTTCGATGTCGTTAGAGATGAAGTTAGGGGAAATCCTAAGCTTGCAGCTAGGCTCGTCAAAGCGTTGGGCTATACCGTGGTATTCCAAGGGTCAGAAGCTGTAATTGCGATTGATCCGCTTCAAGTCGCGATGGAAGGCGAAATGAAATTCAGATCTACGTTCCTATCTTTTACAAAAAAAGATTTGGAAAAGCTTGCGATCAACTTCAATCTGGCTACCAAGGCCGACATGGCGAAAAAGCAGACACCTCAGCTTGTTGAAATTATGTGGAAAGGTGCGTGTCACCAACTAAAAGATCGAGGCATCACTCGAGGTAGCGGTAAAAAAGATTGAGTATAAATAACAAAAAACCCCTCCGCTCCCGCGCCTGGTGGGATAACCCCGACAACCCCGGCATGACGGCGCTATACCTGGAGCGCTACCTCAACTACGGGCTGACGCGCGAGGAACTGCAAGGCGGCAAGCCCATCATCGGCATCGCGCAGACCGGCAGCGACCTCGTGCCGTGCAACCGCCACCACATTGAACTCGCCACCCGCGTGCGCGACGGCATCCGCGACGAGGGCGGCATCCCGTTCGAGTTCCCGGTGCATCCGCTGCAGGAAACCGGCAAGCGGCCGACGGCGGCGCTGGATCGCAACCTCGCCTATCTCGGTCTCGTGGAAATCCTCTACGGCTATCCGCTTGATGGCGTCGTGCTGATGGCGGGCTGCGATAAGACCACGCCCGCGTTGCTAATGGCGGCGGCGACCGTCGACCTGCCCGCCATCGTACTGTCGGGCGGGCCGATGCTCGACGGGCACTTCGAGGGCAAGCTGGCCGGTTCCGGTACGGCGGTGTGGGAAGCGCGGCGGCGGCATGCCGCGGGCGAGATCGACTACGCGACGTTCATCGAGATCGTGGCGTCGTCCGCGCCGAGCGTCGGCCATTGCAACACCATGGGCACGGCATCGAGCATGAACGCGCTGGCCGAAGCGCTCGGCATGTCGCTCACGGGGTGCTCGGCGATCCCGGCCCCGTATCGCGAGCGCGGGCAGATGGCCTACGCCACCGGGCGGCGTATCGTGCCGATGGTGCATGAGGATTTGCGGCCGTCGAAAGTGTTGACGCGGGAGGCGTTCGAGAATGCGGTCGTGGCGGCGTCCGCCATCGGCGCAAGCACCAATTGCCCGCCGCATGTCAATGCCATCGCCCGGCATATCGGCGTCGCGCTCAACAACGACGACTGGGATCGGATCGGCTACGACATCCCGTTGCTGGTCAACATGATGCCGGCGGGCGCTTATCTCGGCGAGGCCTATCATCGCGCCGGCGGGCTTCCGGCGGTGATGGCGGAACTGCGCGCGCATGGCAAGCTACGCGAAAATGCGATGACTGTTACGGGCAAAACCATGGGCGAAAATCTCGTGGCGTCGCGTATCCACGACGAGGACGTGATCCGCCCTTACCTGCGGCCATTGAAAGCGCAAGCCGGGTTCGCGAACCTCTCCGGCAACCTGTTCGACAGCGCCATCATGAAGACGAGCGTGATCTCGGACGACTTCCGCGCGCGCTATCTGCAACGCCCCGGCGACGAGAATGCTTTCGAGGGCCTCGCTATCGTGTTCGAGGGCACGGAGGATTATCATGCGCGCATCAACGACCCGTCGCTCGCCATCGATGCCGATTGTCTGCTGGTTATCCGCAACTGCGGGCCGGTGGGCTATCCGGGCTCTGCGGAGGTGGTGAACATGCTGCCGCCGGATGCGCTGGTGAAGATCGGCATCGCGGAACTGCCATGCATTGGAGACGGACGGCAGAGCGGCACGAGCGGTAGCCCGTCTATCCTCAATGCATCACCGGAAGCAGCCGTCGGCGGTGGCCTTGCCCTGCTCCGAACCGGTGACCGCATCCGCATCGACCTCGGTAAGCGCACAGCCAACATCCTGATATCGGACGAGGAACTCGCCGCGCGCCGCGCTGCGTGGACCGCGCCCGCGCTCGTCAATCAGACGCCGTGGCAGGAAATCGCCCGCGCCCACGTCGGACAACTCGCCGATGGTGCGGTGATCGAGAACGCAGTGAAGTACCAGCGTGTCGCGGAATCGCACGGCATCCCGCGCGATAATCATTGATTGCCAGAAGCTGGTAGCAATTTCAAGCTACCAAGTAATTAAGACTGCAAATTGATCATGCAAAGCATACTGATTTATCGGAGGTCACGTGCGAAACAATGCTCTTCTCACAACTGCCATTTTCGCAGTCATGTGTGCGCCAATGGCAGTCGCGCAAAATGCACAATCGCTGATTGAGATATGGGCCGGGCAAAACTCGCGATGTAGAGGTGGCGCGGGCGATAGTTTGGAAACCCACGATGCCTGCACAGCAAGGGATGTGACTACGGATAAACTTCGCCGATTGGGATGGTGTTACGGCAAACAAGGGGAAGCTGGCTATCAACATACCTGGCATCGCTGCACTTCCAGGTCGTTCCGGTAAATCTGGATTGAAACTGGCTTGGTCCACAATAAACAGTTCAATATGTCCAAACGCGTTTCATGGAGTTGCATAATTCTGGCACTGGCATCGCGGGCAACTTGCCGATGGCGCTGCGCCGAGGAATGCAGTCAAATGACACACGCAATAACCATTAACGGCGTCATTACCAACTTATGAGAACCTTCATGCAAAAGCTTACTCATGCAATCGCAGCTTTTACCGTCGCGGCGCTCAGTACGTCCTCATTGACAGGTGCGGCGCAGGCGCAAGATCGCAGACCGAACCCTACACGATACTCATTCACGATCTGGCCAAAAAATACCCTGCAACGCTTTCACACGGTGAGCACGAATACGAAATTCGGTAAGCTCGTTTGCGCGGCTGCGGGCTTGAGCAGCGAGCGGCGATGCCATTGGGAATAGAGGTACCCAAGCGCTTCAATGTCGAAGACAAAACATAGTTCCTCAAGCTTTTCTGACTGTAAACTTTAATTGACAGTCATGGGTGTCGATTTTATTGTACGCATATGAATAGGCCCGCCCTTGCCTCAACCCTTGAATTACTGAAGCCCATCACTTGGTTCGCCCCCATGTGGGCGTACGCCTGCGGGCTGATATCGTCGGGCATTCCCTTGGCACAACGCTGGCAGGTCGTTATCGCGGGTGTGTTGCTCGCCGGGCCAATGGTCTGCGGCACAAGCCAGGCGGTCAACGACTGGTATGACCGGCATGTGGACGCGATCAACGAACCCAACCGGCCGATCCCGTCCGGGCGCATCCCCGGCAACTGGGGCTTTTACATCGCCTGCATCTGGACTGCGCTTTCCCTGTTACTTGCCACGGTGCTCGGCTTCTGGGGCTTCGCGGCAGCGGTCTTTGGCCTGGCACTTGCCTGGGCCTACAGCGCGCCACCTTTGCGGCTCAAACAGAACGGATGGTTCGGCAACCTGGCCGTGGGCTTGTGTTATGAGGGTCTCCCCTGGTTCACGGCAGCCGCGATCATGGCTGCAGCGTTGCCCGACTGGCGCATTCTTCTCGTTGCTGGTCTTTACAGCATCGGTGCTCATGGCATCATGACTTTGAACGATTTCAAATCGGTCGAGGGCGACATCAAGATGGGGATCCGCTCGCTGCCGGTGCAACTGGGCGTTCAAACCGCCGCGCGGCTGGCGTGCCTCGTGATGGCGGTTCCGCAGATCGTTGTGATCGTCGCGCTGTTTTTCTGGGGGCAATGGATACGCGGAAGCGTCATCCTCGCGTTCTTCGTTGCGCAACTCTTTCTAATGCGCCGATTTTTGAGCGACCCGACGGGCCGCGCGATCTGGTATAACTCCACCGGGACAACGTTGTATGTGCTCGGCATGCTGATCGCGGCATTCGCGCTGCGTCCCCTGTTACAAGGAGCTGCATCATGAATACGTTGAGTTGGTTCGGCATCGTCCGGCTTGGTCTCGTTCAGATGTCACTCGGCGCGATTGTCGTCCTTGCCACATCCACGCTGAACCGCATCATGACGGTGGAGCTTGACCTGCCGGCGACGGTCGCGGGTGCCCTTGTCGCTTTGCATTACGCGGTGCAAATGCTGCGTCCGCGCTGGGGTCATGGCTCGGATGGCGGCGGCGCGCGCACGCCCTGGATCATTGGCGGAATGGCGATCCTCGCGTTGAGCGGCGTTGCGGCATCGGCGGCCACCGCGTTGATGGCTGACAACCTGACGCTGGGTCTCATCTGCGCCGTGATCGCCTATGCCATGATCGGGATCGGAGCCGGAGCGGCTGGGACCACATTGTTGGTCCTTCTGGCCAAACTGAACAGTCCAGCGAGGAAGCCCGCGGCTGCGGCCATCGTCTGGATCATGATGATTGCCGGTTTCGCGGTCAGTGCCGGGTTGTCCGGGCGTTTCCTCGATCCGTTTTCCACATCGCGGCTTGTGACTGTCAGCATGGTCGTCTCGGGCATAGCATTCACGCTTGCATTGATCGGAATCTGGGGTGTTGAAGCGTCCTATCGCGGCGTCGATGCTGCGCAAAAACGCGAGAAAGCACCATTTCTGGAGGCGCTCTCGGAAGTCTGGCGTGAGCCGCAGGCACGCCGGTTTACGATTTTCATTTTCATTTCCATGCTGGCATATAGCGGACAGGAACTGATCCTTGAACCGTTCGCGGGAGCCGTATTTGGCATGACCCTAGGGGAAACCACGAAACTCTCCGGCCTGCAGCATGGCGGCGTGCTGCTCGGGATGATAATTGGAGCGCTGGCGGGAAGCGTGACTGCCACGGTCCGAAGCGGCAGGCTCAGCCCCTGGGTCGCGGGAGGATGTCTGGCATCGGCGATCATTCTCGTTTGCCTTTCCGTGTCCGGATTCGCGGGGGCTTGGTTCCCGTTCCGCGCGGTCGTGCTGGCGCTCGGCATCGCGAACGGCGCTTACGCCGTTTCGGCGATCGGCACCATGATGACTCTGGTAAGCTCCGGCGAAGGTGGCCGTGACGGCGTGCGAATGGGCATGTGGGGAGCGGCGCAGGGGATCGCTTTCGGGGTCGGGGGGTTCGTCGCAACGGTCCTCGTCGATCTGGCGCGATACGCGTTCGGCTCGCCGCTTTTTGCCTACGCTGCCGTGTTTCTGTGTGAAGCGACCCTGTTCGCAGTCTCCGCCGTCATCGCGACACGCTTGTTGGGTGACACGAAAGAATCCAGTCTTCAACGTCCAAGCGCCCGTCCATCGACCGTGGCTCACCCATCCGGAGCATGAAGCAATGACAGCCGACACCAGAGAAATCGAGCGATACGATGCGGTCGTTGTCGGCGGGGGGCCTTCAGGCGCGACAGCCGCCACGGACCTGGCAGGCCGCGGGTATTCGGTGGCGCTTTTGGATCGCGCCGGTCGCATCAAGCCGTGTGGCGGCGCCATACCGCCCCGCCTCATTCGAGATTTCGCCGTACCAGCCAACATCATCTGCGCGCGGGTCAGCACGGCGCGGGTGATCTCACCCCGTGGCCGGGACGTGGATATGCCGATCGAAGGCGGATACGTCGGCATGATCGACCGCGAGACCTTCGACGAATGGCTTCGCGAGCGGGCGGCAGCCAATGGCGCGACGCGAAAGACCGGCACCTTCGAAAAGATCGAGCGCGACGTTGAAGGCACGACCGTGATTTATACCGCGAAAGATGCAAATGGCGTCGAACAACATCACCGCATTCGTGCCAGACTCGTGATCGGCGCGGACGGCGCTTTGTCGACTGTCGGGCGGCAGGAAGTGCGCGGCGCATCGGATATGCCGTTTGTTTTCGCGTACCACGAAA
The DNA here is from genome assembly GCA_965247345.1 of Rhodomicrobiaceae bacterium. Lineage (GTDB taxonomy): Bacteria > Pseudomonadota > Alphaproteobacteria > Rhizobiales > Rhodomicrobiaceae > Rhodomicrobium. The sequence goes on from CBDFGZ010000001.1 coordinate 22,326, forward strand.
TCGTCCGCGCACCGAAGCGGTCTAACGAACAGTATGATGGAAAACGCTGCGACGTTTATTATCAGGGCGAACTCTCTCCTGACTTTTACGCTTGGATCTTTCCCCATGGCGAAACGGCAAGTGTCGGCACGGGAAGCATGCACAAAGGCTTCTCATTGAAAGGCGCGGTTGCCACTCTTCGTCAGAACACCGGCCTCGATGGCGCGGAGACAGTCCGCCGGGAGGGCGCGCCTATCCCCTTGCGGCCACTTAAGAAATGGGACAATGGCCGCGACGTGCTTCTCGCGGGAGATGCGGCTGGTGTTGTCGCTCCAGCATCGGGCGAAGGCATTTATTATGCCATGCTTGGCGGGCGGATTGCGGCCGAAGCGGCGGGCGAATTCCTGCGGACGGGAGATGCACGTCAACTGGCGACCGCGCGTAAACGGTTCATGAAATCCCACGGCAAGGTGTTCTTCATCCTCGGCATCATGCAGCGCTTCTGGTACAAAAATGACAAACGTCGGGAACGCTTCGTCAGTATCTGTCGCGATCCGGACGTGCAGCGCTTGACGTGGCAGGCTTACATGCATAAGGAACTTGTCAGAGCCAGCCCCGTTGTGCAGGCGCGCATCTTCTTCAAAGACATGGCTCACCTTCTAGGTCTGGTATCTCCATGAATTTTTCGTCTTCTCCAGGGCTTATCAAGCAACTGGCGGTCTCGTTGACGATTGCCATTCTTGTGGGGATGGCAGGCGCTTTCATAACCGAGATCGGACCTTGGTATCGGGCGTTGCAGAAGCCGTCCTGGCAGCCGCCGGATTGGTTGTTCGGGCCTGCGTGGACGCTGATCTTTGGGCTGACTGCACTCGCTGCGGTTTATGCCTGGCGCAATGCGTTGACGGATAGTGACCGCTGGCTGATCGTTGCGGTCTTCGTTGTGAATATCATCCTGAACTTGTTATGGAGCTACCTGTTTTTCAAATTGCAACGGCCTGACAGAGCTCTGATCGAAGTCGCGTTCCTATGGCTGTCGATCGTGGTTTTGATTGTTGTGTGCTACCGGTATTCGGAATCAGCGGGTCGATTGCTTTTCCCTTATCTGGCGTGGGTTTCATTCGCAAGCGTGCTAAACTATAAAATAGTACAACTTAACAGTTAGAGTATTTGAACCGTTAGAGCATTTTTAGCTAAAGCATGTTTCGGGCTTAATGCCGGGTGCAGGCGGTTTTGATCCTCGGAATACAAGTTAGAGTATTGTCGTAACTCTGATTCAAACGGGAGCGCTTCAGGGTATGGTGAGTTCAGGTTGCAACGTTTCGACCCTGTCATGCCCGCGCCATTCGACAGGCTAAGAACGATTGGACGAAATCCTTTCCCAGCCGATCAAATGTTGACACATAGACTTATCACGCTCACGGGTGGTGCAAAACTTTTTATTGTTGAGCCGTCATGGACAACCCCTACAAACTGCTCCCACGGGATCAATGACGATGTTTACGACTAAACACTTACCAGTCTAGCGGGATATTGTGAACTTGCTCGGCATCCTCAATGGAATTCTCGTCATCCTGGCTGCGGAAGCGATTATCCTCATCGCGTACCGAATGCGCGCTAAACACTACATCAAGCTTATTCGAGATGTAGCCATCGTTTTGTCCGGCCTGTTCTTCGTTCTAGGCTTGCGGAGTAATGTACAAGGTGCGGACTCGATTGAGGTTATCGGCTGGATCACGTTGGCGGGTCTGGCACACGTGATTGACCTTGGCCTGCGCTCACGATTTGGGATATAGGGCATATTGCACTTAAACGGGATAATGGCCGAAAATTCGCGGATGTATGCGAGGGTAGCCTGCGTCGCCACTGATGGTTCGGCAGCGCTCTCGTTCGCTTATTCCCATATTGATGATTTCCGAACGACACCGGATACGCCGCTGTGCGGATGTCCAGCATTGGATCGGCAGTTCGGTGCTCCCTCAAGATGAAGACCGCCATGACAGAGATCAGCGCGGCGCAGTCTGTCTCGAACCTTGGACGCCGCGTTAATGTGTATCAGCCTACGGCCTAAATCCCGGAGGGTGTGCGACGGTTCGTTTCCTGCGACGTCCCCCTGACCGGCGGCATGGTTACCGAATTTGCGTAACATAACCGGCGACTGAGTTCGTTCTCGCCGCATGTTCGAAGCTTAAGATCTTTACTGAAGCAGATGCGAACGTCACGGAGCCTGTTGCGCGCGCAACTTACTTCGATCATATCGGGCTTAAGCTGCGGATTTGCTTCGATGAACGCGTCTTCAACCGCTTGCGGACGAACCGTCAGCGTTTGCGTCAGGTCCTTAAACTGATCGGGAATGCGAATACGATCATAAAGCCGCCGCGCGGTCTCGAAGTATTGCCCCGGTTGCATGCCTGAGCACGTGCCGTGTTTCCGGTACTGTTGAATGACCAGTCTCGGGCTCGGCATGATATCCAGCATGCCGTCAATGGTGGTTTGAGGCACGAAAGGACGCTCATTAATCTTGCAGAACTCGGGCCAGCCCTTCGCCTCATATTGCGGCCAAAGACCATGCAAAACAAAAGAATACGGCCGGGTCCCGCTACATTGCTGGTCATACTCCCCTCTCGCTTCGGTCTCGCAATACGTCGGCGACCAACTCAGCACCAACACATAATAGTCGAACTCGCCGGCGACACCGCCCCGGTCCGACCGTGCAAACGCGGGCGAACAGATGGCAAAGACAAACCCTATGGCGACACAGGTCGAAAAGCGCACGGCCGCAGCAATCCACTTATGCAAAAACATCGAATGAACTCCAGTTCAATGAGAACAAAACCAGTACCTTTTCCTGCCAGACCCAAGCGCCTCCGTCAAGCCCGGCGTTAACATTAATTCAAGGCAGTTTATCCAGCTTCTGATTAAGTCGCGCGGATGGGTTCCGCCGTTCCAACTCGATGAGCAAAGCGGAATGATCCCAATCGGCGCCACCGTTATCGACCAGTGACAGGAACATATCTGCCACCGCTTCAGTGAGCGGCAACGTGATGCCTGCAGTATCAGCGGTGGCAAGCGCGGTCGATATGTCTTTAAGCTGGTTTTTAGATGCGCCGCCGGGGATGAAATTGCGCTCCAGCATTCGTTCGCCGTGAAGTGTCAAAATCCGGCTATCGGCAAACCCGCCCGTCAGTGCGGCCCGCACCGCGACCGGGTCAGCCCCTCCAGCCGCTGCCAGAAGCAACGCCTCGGCAACCGCCCCTATGGTGACCGCAACGATGACCTGATTGGCAAGCTTTGCCAGTTGTCCCGAACCGGACGGCCCTACATGAGTTGCACGGCCCATGGGTTTGAATACGTCCACCAAAGCGTCGAACACGGCGCGTTCACCGCCTGCCATGATGGCAAGTGTGCCAGCTTTCGCGCCGACCTCGCCCCCCGATACCGGCGCGTCGAGATGGTGCACGCCGTTGCCGCGAAGCCTGTCGGCGCAGGCACGCGCGGTCTGCGGCGGGATTGAACTCATGTCGATGACAGTCGCGTCGGTTGTAATGGCCGTTAAAATGTCGTCGAGCACAGTTTCAACGACCGCGCCGTTTTCGAGCATGGTGATGACGACGTCGGCGTTCGCAACCGCCCCTTGCGGCGTCTCGACGACCGTGGCCCCGAACGCGGCGAGCGCGTCGGCCTTTCCGCGCGTCCTGTTCCACACAGTCACCGGATATCCGGCTTTCAGCAGATTGGTGGCCATGGGCGCACCCATGAGGCCGGTCCCGAGCAGAGCGATCTGTTTCATCAATAGGTGGCCCTCCCGCCGGAAAGATCGAAGACCGCGCCGGTCGAAAAGGAGCATTCTTCCGATGCAAGCCAGGCGATCATGGCGGCGATTTCCTCGACCCGGCCGAAGCGGCCCATGGGTATTTTCGACTTCATGTAGGCGATGTGGCTTTCGGTCATCTGGCTGAACATGGCGGTCTCCACTGCGGCGGGCGTCACGCAGTTGACGCGGATGCCCGTTTGCGCAAGCTCCTTGCCGAGCGATTTCGTGAGCGCGATCACGCCAGCCTTCGCGGCGGAGTACGCGCCTGCGTTGGGGTTGCCCTCTTTCCCGGCAACCGACGCTATATGGACCATGCGGCCATAGTTGTTTGCGCGCATATGCGGGATTACGGCTTTCGAGCACAGGAACGGCCCTGTGAGGTCGATTTCCAGAACGCGCCGCCATTCCTCGGCGGGATAATCCTCGATGGTTGTGTTGACCCCGGTTATGCCTGCGCTGGTGATGAGAATATCGATGCCGCCGAGCGCGCCAGAGGTGGCGTTCGCGGCCGCGATTACGCTGGCTTCGTCCGTGACGTCCACGCGCATGGCAAGCTGATCGAGATTGCTCGCCTGAGAGGCCGCCTCGTCACCGTCGATGTCCCAGATGGCGACGCGCGCGCCCGAGATCGCTAGCCGATCGACAATGGCAAGCCCTATACCGCGCGCCCCGCCTGTGACAACGGCACGGCGGCCTTCCAAATCGATGGCGTTCATGCCGCCGCTCCTTCCAACGCGATCAAGGCTTTTTGCGCGGGCAGATCGTCCTCGACGAAGGCTGCTATGATGTCGTCAATCGACGTATCGAACGGGAGTTCGAGGCGCGCCGCCCGCGCGGACGAGATCGCGCCCGGCCATCCGTCCACGATCCGTTGAATATGCGGATCGGGGCGGAATTCGATACGCGCTGCGGCGTCATCCCCGCCCACCCGTCGCAGCCCTTCGACCATTTCGCCAATGGACACCGACAGCGACGGCAATTGCACCGTGCGATTTCCGTCAAGTTCGTCCGCGGACATCTCCTGCACCCGCCTTATGCAGTCGATCACCCGACGGGGCGAAAGAATGGCCATCCGGCTGTCCGCCGTTACAGGGCAGATCGCGGCTTGACCCGAAAGCGGCTCGCGAAGGATCGACGACGCGAACGTGGACGCGGCCTTGTTGGGCTTGCCCGGTCGGACGACGATGGTCGGAAAGCGTAAAGAGCGGCCGTCGATGATGCCTTTGCGCGAATAATCGCTGACAAGGATTTCGCCCATCAGCTTCTGCGCGCCGTAGGACGTGCGCGGCGTGGGCCAGGTTGCGTCGGTGACCTCGAACGGCGGGTCGCCGCCATAGACCGCCGCCGAGGACGCGAAGATGAACCGCGGCGGTGCGGGGAGTCTGCGGCAAGCGTCCAGAACGTGGCGGGTGCCGTCGAGATTAACTCGCAGCCCAAGGTCGAGATCCGCTTCGGCGGCGGCGCTCACCACGGCAGCGAGGTGATACACAGCATTTGCGCCGCCTGCAAAGAGTGCCTCGACGGCAGCAGCGTCGGCGATATCGCCCTGCACGAACGTGACGCGGGTGATATGTTTGCCTTCGGGCAGATGACGCGGCGGCATGGCATCGAAGAGGACAATCTCCGTGATGTGTTCGGCAACGCCCGTCGGGCCCCATGCGGCCTGGGTGAAAACCAGACCCTCGGCAAGTTTCAGCCCAACGAAGCCAGCCCCTCCCGTGATCACCACCCGCATCGTTGCCTCCCGTGTTTCGTTTTTATAGCTTGAGCGCGGCCTGTACACCATCGGCGAGGCTTTGATCGCCACACGCAAAACATCGCCCGCCAGCCGAAGCGTCCCCCCCATCCCAGGCACGGACAACGCCGCCCGCTTTCTCGATGATGGGGATAAGCGGCGCGATATCGAACTGTTTCAGGCCAGCTTCCGCAACAATGTCGATCTGGCCCAGCGCCAGCATGCAATAGGCGTAGCAGTCTCCGCCGTACCGCCGCATGCGGACGCGGCTCGCGAGCGCATCAAAGCGCACAGCATCATCCGGTTCGAACATGTCCGGCGAACTGGCGGTGAGGAATGCAGCCCGAACCTCAGGACAGGCGCGCGTTTTACATCGAATGAGACCCGACCTCGGGCTGCGATACCATGACGCTTTCTCATCGTTCCAGAATCGCTCGTTCGTAAAGGGTTGATCCATCACGCCGAGGATCGGCCGTCCATGATGCAGAAGGCCAATCAAAGTGCCCCACAAAGGCAGCCCTAGAATATAAGCGCGGGTTCCGTCGATGGGATCGAGAACCCAGACAAACTCCGCGTCGGGATCGATATCGCCGAATTCTTCACCGATCACACCGTGATCCGGACAGAATTTCGCGATGATATCGCGCATCACCGCTTCCGCCTCCCGGTCCGCGATTGTCACAGGGTCGAAACTCGCTGAACCTTTATGCTCGGTGTCTCCATGCTCGCGAAAATAGCGCAACGTCACGGCACCGGCGGCGTTAGCGAGCTTGTGTGCGGTATCCAGAAAAGCGGGGAAAGGCAACATCACGGCGGCGCATCTCTCTTGTCGCAATCACGGACAATTACGAAACGACGAAACTCAGTCTGTCCACGATGTGGCTGTTTTACATCATTGCCTGTCACAGTGCTCGGCCCTGAATGCCAGACTTGTATTTTGTGCGGTGCGGTGCGATATTGATGCGGTGCGGTATGGAGCTTTGACCATGCCGCTGCCCTCCTTGGGCGTTTCCTCCCTAGACTTGGGGCCGTTCATTGATTGAATGGCCTCCTTTTTTTATTCCGCTGCGATTTTGTAGGCCGATATCCGCTGTGGCAGCTCTACCGATAGCATGCCAATCAAGCGAGTTATATCCCACTTCAGGCTAGCGAACGCCGGCGACTTCTCAAAAGTGTCTTCATTCATGTAAAGACTTCGGTCAACCTCGATCTGAAGCACGTGCACGCCGCGATTTGGGCGGCCGTAGTGTTCCGTGATGAAGCCTCCGGCATAGGGCTTGTTCAGCGCGACGCGATACCCTTGCGCTTTCATGAACTGGTTCACCATCCGTGTTAACTCCGGGGCGCACGACGCGCCGAACCTGTCGCCCAGAACGAAGTCGGGCCATCCCCCGCGGTCACCTGGCTGCGACGGCATGGAATGACAATCGATCAAAAACGCCGTTCCACACCGCTCCAGCGCCGCCTGAACAAGCCGGGCCAGCGTTGCGTGATAGGGCTTATAAAGCTGGTCAATCCGCGTCAAGGCCGCGTCGATAGCCAGCGGTTTGTGATAGATTTCCTCTTTATCGTTGACAATGCGCGCTATAGTCCCCAAACCGCCGATCGCTCGCAGCGACTGACTGTTGGCATAGTCGGGAAGCCGCCCGTCAAAGAGCGCCGGATCCAGCTCATAAGGCTCGCGGTTGATGTCGAGATACGCGCGCGGAAAATGGGCGTGCATCAAAAGCGCACCATACAGGGGTGCAGCCTGAAACAATTCGTCCACGTAACTGTCTTCAGATTTGCGAAGCGCAATCGGAGACAGACGTGAGGCGTCCACAAAAACGGAAGGGTAAACCCGCCCGCTGTGTGGTGAATTGAAAATAACCGGGGTGCCTTCGTTTTCGGCACCGTGTATGGAGAACGGCGGATTGAGTTCCGCCGCGATGCATGCAGCTTCTGACTGGGACATTTTCGCCGGGCTAGCCCTGAGGGCTTTTATGGACTTCTTCGCTAATGTCTCAAAAATGGAAAGCATACGCAATCCCGATCTAGGCCTAACTCGTTACGTTTATGGATAAAGTCGCAGATCGCTGGTCCAGCCCCAAACCCGACAAGAAGATACGAAACGCGCCATGCCGAGAAACCAAATTTCCACCCATCGTCCCGTGCTTTTATGGTTCCGGCGTGACTTACGCCTCAGCGATCATCCAGCCTTGTCGGCGGCAGTCGCGTCGGGCCATCCGGTGATACCTGTTTACATTCTCGACGACGAAACCCCGGGACAATGGAAGGCTGGGGGGGCAAGCCGGTGGTGGTTGGCCCAGTCTTTACGGTCGCTGGAAAGGGATTTGGGCGAATTGGGATCGCGCCTTATTCTTCGGAGAGGAGAACCTGCGAGCGTTTTAACGGATTTGGCGGAAGAAACCGGAGCGACCGCACTTTATTTCACGCGCGGTTACGAACCGTTTCAGCCTGCTTTGGAGGATCGCATCAAGGGAGCGATGCTCGTACTTGGCGTGGAATGCCGCAGATTTGGCGGGCAAATCCTTTTGGAGCCGGAAAAGCTCTTGAGCAAAGCCGGTGGCCCGTTTCGTGTTTACACGCCGTTCTACAAAACCGTCGTCGCCCGCGAATTGCCGCGCGCGCCGCAAACGGCACCCTCCTCGATTCCCGCGCCTGAACGCTGGCCACAATCCGATGACCTTCAGGGTTGGCATCTTGAGCCGACACATCCGGACTGGGCGGGCGGTATTCGTGCCGAATGGACCTGCGGCGAACGCGCGGCGAAGGCCCGTCTTTCAGCTTTCGTCGATGGCATGCTAAAATCCTACCACGATCAACGAAACGTGCCCGGCACCGACGGAACCTCACGGCTTTCCCCTCACCTCGCATTCGGTGAAATCAGCCCGCTCCAGATCTGGCACGCTGTCCTGACAGCGGCTGAGGCTGCTGGCAGCCACGATTTCGGCGAGCAATACCTGAAGGAAATCATATGGCGCGAGTTTTCCTATCACCTTCTGTTCCATTTTCCTCATCTTCCCGACAAGGCCTTCAAGCCGGAGTTCGACGCGTTTCCCTGGGGCGAGATGCGCACGGGCGATTTGCAGGCGTGGCAGCGGGGGCAAACGGGATATCCCATCGTTGACGCCGGAATGCGTCAGCTCTGGCAGACTGGATGGATGCACAACCGTGTCCGCATGATTACGGCCTCGTTCCTGATTAAGCACCTGCTCATCCCATGGCAGCAGGGCGAGGCCTGGTTCTGGGATACGCTCGTGGATGCCGATCTTGCCAGCAACGCCGCAAGCTGGCAGTGGGTCGCGGGGTCCGGTGCCGACGCGGCGCCATATTTTCGGATTTTCAACCCGGTCTTGCAGGGCGAGAAATTCGACCCTGATGGAAATTATGTGCGCCGGTTCTGCCCCGAGCTTGCCAAGCTTCCGTCATCGCTGATCCACAAACCGTGGGAAGCCGACCGCAGTCAGCTTCGATCTGCCGGGATTGAGCTTGGGGAGACGTATCCGGTTCCCATCGTCGTTCATGCCGACGCCCGGAAAAAAGCGCTTGCGGCTTATGAGAAGGTTAAGCGCGGGACATGAGCAAAATTTGATGAGATTTTGTCCGCGCAAGACGATTCGCACAACCATCAATTATATTGAGACATTTCTGAGAATTACGTTCAGCGCTATTTGGCCATCACTTTCTCGTTTAGCCAAACGTAGAGGTTAGCAGGCCTGATGAACGATGGATCCGAAGAAAATGGCTGATATGCCTGTTTTGAAGAGCAGGTCCCTCCCAGAACTTGCATTGAGCCCGAGTTTATGCATGCCTGAATATCGTTCATTGAGATGTTGAACAAATTAAAAAGCTCCCGCCAAATATCTGCCATCTCACTGTCCATTCGGCTCAGGCTGAACGGGTCTCCTGATTTGCCGTCGACCCATATATTGGCGTGCAGGATAGGGGAAGATCCCCCAGGCGTCGCCCCAGGAAGGATCGAGTACTCAAAGATAGAGCGCGTTTTTTGCCCTGGCGATCGTAAGACAAAATATATCCGAAACGGGCCGTGGGTCGAATTTGCTGCGGCTTCCTCAGTCAATGTTCGATGTTCATCGCAGTCCAACCTCGGTCGCGGCAGTTTTTTCTGTTCGCCGCACGCCCCATACTTGGTCAGAATAGCGTTGACTTTAGTCAACAACTCCAAAAACTGAGGTCTAAGCCTTGCGATCTCCGTTTGGTATTGTTGTCTCGCCAGCTCCTGTTGCCTCTTTGCCTCCAGACGCTGAGCTACGTCGGCACCCGTTCGTCTCAGTTCGGTGATTTTTTGGTCGGCCTCTCGGAAGTGCGTGCCTTTTGGGTTCCCACGCTGATAGGCCTCGTAAGCTTCTACCGTGCCAAGCTTGTCCGCGTTTTTCCAGGATGCTTCGTCCTGGTCTCTGGCAATCTTTTCGGCCTTTGCTTGAGCGGCTTTCTCCTCAAGTGCCTTCGCCTCGGCGAGCGCTTTCTCGCGCGCTTCCGCCTCCAATCGCTCTGCGCGTTCTTTCTTTCGTTGTGCTTGGCGAGTGGCGTCCCATTCACGAATCTCAGGCGGACACGCCTCGACGGTATAGAGATAGCAAAAACCGTCGCCTAAGCGTTCGGCTATGACGTCATCCAGTCTGCGCTTGTTGAAATAAGCGAATAGGTTCAGGAACAAAAAAATTCCAACAGAAAACACAATAACAAAAAGCTTCGCTGATCCCCTCCAGCTTGATCGCGATTTTCCGAAAATTATGAAATACGATGCGATTGTCGCAAGTATCGATGCAAATATTTCAAGAAAAAGCGAATAAGACATCAAAACTCGCCAGTTTTGGCCCCACGAACGCGCCAGTCTCAAATTCGCTCCCGCGCTAAGAGGCAGCAACTCGCTTCTTTTTCGCGGCCACGACCGGTTTCAGCAGCGCCTTGTTAATACGCTCTTTCATGATGTTGCTGGCTTTGAACACGATCACCTTTCGTGGGGTAATCGGCACAATATCACCGGTCTTCGGGTTGCGCCCGACGCGTTCAGACTTCTGACGCAAGCCAAACGACCCGAAAGATGAGAGTTTGATGGTTTCCCCTCGTTCAAGCGCATACACGACTTGTTTCAGAACCAATTCAACGACCTCGGCGGCCTCGTTACGCGGGATCCCCACGTTCTCGTAGACCGCTTCAGCCAGATCGGCTCGTGTTAACGTTTTGTTTGCAACTGCCATCGTGCCCTGCGTCCCTCCCCAAAGACCGAGCGCAGTTAAGCTTAACCGAAACATGCGTGAAAGCAAATGTTAAGCAGACATCTCGCCAATGTTTCAGTATCTTTGCTGGTTCAATGCGTTAAGCGCAACAAAATTACTCAGGAAGCACAGACTTTTTGCATCGATGTTATAATAAGTTGCTACCAGCGAACCAGATTTGCACCCCAGGTGAAACCGCCACCCATGGCTTCCATCAGGACAAGATCGCCCTTTTTAATACGGCCATCGTCTTCTGCCACGTTCAACGCGAGAGGGATCGACGCCGCCGAGGTGTTACCATGCCGTTCGAGCGTGATGACGATCCGGTCTTCAGGGATGCCAAGCTTTCTGGCGGTGCCTTCCAGGATGCGCTTGTTGGCCTGATGGGGAACGAACCAGTCGATGTCTGCCGCGTGGAGGTCGTTCGCTTTCAGCGTTTCCTCGATTACGCTGGAAATGGCGTTCACAGCGAAGCGGAAGACCTCCTTGCCCTGCATTCGCAGATGCCCGACCGTTTGCGTGGATGACGGCCCGCCATCCACATAAAGCTTGTCGCGGTGTCGTCCATCCGACCGCAGCAACGATCCGATGACGCCGCGCGCGGCATGCCCGCCAGCGCTATGCTGAGCTTCCAGGACGACGGCCCCTGCGCCGTCTCCAAACAAGACACACGTGCCACGATCCTCCCAGTCGAGAATGCGCGAAAAGGTCTCGGCCCCGATCACAAGCGCCCGCTGCCCCTGTCCGGCGCGCAGAAAATTATCCGCAGTATTAAGAGCATAAACAAACCCTGAGCAAACCGCCTGAAGATCGAAGGCGAACCCGTGATCTATGCCGAGTTCCGCCTGGATCGTGACGGCGGTTGCTGGAAACGTCTGGTCTGGCGTCGATGTCGCCAGCACGATGAGGTCGATGGACGAGGCTTCGACGCCTGCCTTGGCCAATGCGCGACGGGCCGCGATCAGACCGAGATCGGATGTTTTTTCTCCCTTGGCGGCAATATGCCGTGACTTTATGCCGGTGCGTTCCGTGATCCAGTCGTCCGTCGTGTCGACCATCTGCGCGAGTTCGGCGTTGGTCAAAATTCTTTCGGGAAGATAACTTCCGCACCCGAGAATCACTGAACGGACATTCGTCACAATACTTCTGCCTTTTCGGCTACGATTGATTTGACCTTAAGCGCGCTCTGAAAGCGCTCCACGTCTCGTGCGATGCTCGCAACAAGTCCGCTCCTGGCCATGTCGTAGCCCAAGTCGATCGCGCTTGCAAAGCCCACAGAGTCCGCACTCCCATGACTTTTTATTACAAGACCATTCAATCCAAGAAAGATTCCGCCATTCATCTTCCGGGTGTCCATCTTCGCCCGAAGAGCCAGAAACGCGCCCTGAGCCAGCAAAGCACCCACTCGGGCAGAGAAAGACCGGTTCATGGCCGCACGGAGATACATCCCGATCTGTTTTGCCGTCCCTTCCGCCGTTTTAAGGGCGATGTTCCCGCTGAAACCTTCGGTCACAACGACATCGACGAGGCCTTTGCCAAGATCGTCGCCTTCGACGAAACCATGATATACGATAGGAAGGCCTGGATTTCGAAGCGCTGCTCCGGCTATCTTGATCTCGTCCAGTCCCTTGATTTCCTCTACTCCGATGTTGAGCAATCCCACCGACGGCTTCTCCACCGTGAACAGGGCGCGTGCCAGAGACGCGCCCATTCCGGCGCAGTCTACGAGGTAGCGGGCACTTGCTCCGACATTGGCACCGACATCGAGGACAACGCTTTCGCTGGCAAGCGTTGGCCAAAGCGCGGCGATGGCGGGGCGTTCGATCCCCGGAACTGTACGGAGGCAGAATTTCGCCATGGCCATCAACGCACCGGTATTGCCCGCAGAAATCGCGGCCTGGGCATGGCCCTGGCGAACCGCATCGAGCGTCAGCCACATGCTGCTTTTGCGCCGACCGTGGCGAAGCGCTTCGCTTGGTTTGGCGTCCATGGCGACACTGAAGTCGGTATGCACGATTTTGGAAACACGGGCGAGTGGCGAATTCATCGACAGATGATGACGGATTTCCGGCTCGCGTCCGAAGATGATATATTCCGTGTCGGGATGCCGGATCAGCGATAGTGCCGCTGCTGGTATCACCACGGACGGACCGAAGTCTCCGCCCATCGCGTCGAGCGCAATCGTGACTGGCGACCCCATTGTTCCGCTCGCTGCAATCCGGTTTTCTGTGCGACTAGCTCCCACGACCGCAGACCATAGCGCATTGCGCTTTGGTGACAATCGAAAAGAACGGTGCCGACGGCGGTGTTGCGCGCACGGCACCGTGTGAACTACTTGCCTTTAACCACCTGCCCGCGGATCTCACCATCCTTGTTTGCGGCGGTGTGGATGTTGACGTAGTACTTTCCAGCCTCAAGATCGCCAGCCTGAGCGTCCGTCAGCGTTGCCGAACCTTCTATTGGCGTGAGGGGGTTCGGTAGCGGAATGGCTACTCCGGCATTCTTTCCTGGCTCGGCAGGTCCATGAAAATGTGCGACCGTTGCGGGGCCGGTGAGACCAAGATAGCTTATCGACCAAGCCAGCTTCTTGGATGCGGTATCGTATGTGATCGCAGCAGTTCCCAACCCTTTGCTCGTATTGGCGGGAACTTCCTGTTGTGGTGTGAGGTCCGCCTTATAATGCACGGTTTCTGCCTGCGCCTGGGACATAAACCCGACACCTACAGTAAGAATTGAAGCGATATAAATTGCTGATGTCGATGGTCTCACGTGTTTTCTCCTGAGTTGCGAAGGCGGTTTACCGAAGTGCCGCGTTGTTATGCCTTTAACGTTTAATGTACCGTTATGCAAAACACGTCTCATAGGCATAACGTTCACTTTCCGCTACAAAATACGATCAGCTTGCCGATGAATGCCGCGCAGGCCACCAGTTCGTTTTCGTGGATGAACTCGTCGGGCTTATGGGCCTGATCGACGTGGCCAGGTCCGATAACAACCGACGGGATGTCGGCAATCTCCATGAACAGTCCGGCCTCGGTTCCATAGTCCATCTTGCCGTGAGAGTTGCGCCCCGATAGATGCTTAGCGAGGGCAACGAGTTCGTGGTCGGCGGCGATATCGAGGCCCGGATAGGTTTGGGTGATCTCGAACTCGATGCCGCATTTTTCGTTAATCGCGTGCATGGCCGGTTCGATTTTCGTTCGCGCCTCTGCCACGACGGCATCGCAGATTGCGCGCGGATTATCGGCGGCGATGCCTCGAAACTCGAAATCGATCTCACAGCGTGCGGGGACAATGTTTGTGGCCGTTCCGCCGCGTATCGTGCTGGTCAGGCCCGTCGTGAACGGAATCTCATAATGCGTATCGCGCGCTCCTGTTTCAGCCAGGCGTCGAGCGTGATCCCTGATGAGAACAACGAGATCGGCTGCGAACTCGACCGCGTTCACAAACCTCGGAGCAAGCGATGAATGAGCGGCCTCCCCATGAACAATCGCTCGCATACTGCATTTGCTCTTGTGGCCGATCACAGGCTGCATACTCGTGGGTTCACCAACGATACAGCCGAGCGGCCTTGGTGACATTTCCGCCAACTGCGCCAGAAGCGGTCGCACACCGATACAGCCCACCTCCTCATCATAGGAGAAGGCAAAGTGAATGGGTGTCTTGAGCCTGGCCGCGACCATTGTCGGCACCATGGCAAGACAGACAGCGAGAAAGCCCTTCATGTCAGTTGCGCCGCGACCGTAATACTTGCCGTCCAAGGCTTTTAGGGTAAACGGATCGCTTGACCAGACTTGCCCGTCGACCGGGACGACGTCTGTGTGACCGGAAAGGATATAACCCGGTTGATCCGATGCCCCGATGGTGGCCCACAACGCGGCCTTTTGGCCTGTGTCGTCCGCCACGCGCCGGGACGCGATGCCGAAACCTTTCAGATAGTTTTCAACGTATTCGATCAGCGGCAGGTTCGATTTGTCGCTAACCGTATCGAAGGAGACGAGCGCGGCAAGGTGCGTGGCGATGGCTTCCAGTTGGGTATGCGGCATGGGTGACTCCGTCGGTTTCAAGAACGCGTCAACGGTGGATACGTGGAACTTTGCCAAATGTTATAAGCATTTCCGAATCTCATCGTTGTCACAGCACTGCGTCTGCGTCCATTCTGGCTATTAATGGCAACTTTTGGAGATCCTCATGCGGCTCAGCCGATTCTACCTATCCACAATCATCTTCGCCCTTCTCGCGCTCGGCTTCACGACCGTCAATGCGCAAATCACGCTTTTGAACGTTTCCTACGACCCCACCCGCGAATTCTACCAGGACTTCAACGCAGCATTCGCGAAACAATGGAAAGCCCAGACCGGGGAAGATGTCACCATCAAACAGTCCCATGGCGGTTCCGGCAAACAGGGGCGCTCCATTATCGACGGCTTGCAGGCGGATGTGGCAACGCTCGCGCTTGCCTATGACATCGACGCCTTGTCCACAATCGGAAAGCTGATCCCCGCCGACTGGCAAAAACGGCTGCCGAACAATTCCTCGCCATACACCTCCACAATCGTGTTTCTCGTGCGCAAGGGCAATCCAAAAGGCGTTAAAGACTGGGACGATCTTGCGAAACCCGGTGTAGCAATCATCACGCCAAACCCAAAGACCTCGGGTGGCGCGCGCTGGAATTATCTCGCTGCCTGGGGCTATGCATTGCAGAAGCCGGGCGGCAGCGAGGACACGGCGAAGGATTTCGTCGCTGCGGTTTATAAGAATGTACTTGTTCTCGATTCAGGAGCGCGCGGAGCCACGACGACATTTGTGGAGCGCGAAATCGGCGATGTGCTCATCTCGTGGGAGGATGAAGCTTTTCTTGCGATGAAAGAGCTTGGCCCGAACAAGTTCGAGATGATCACACCCAGCATCTCCATTCTCGCCGAACCGCCGGTTACAATCGTGGACAAGGTTGTCGATAAACGCGGCACACGAAAGCAGGCAACCGCCTACCTTGAGTACCTGTATTCGCCTCAGGGCCAGGACATCGCCGGGAAACATTATTACCGGCCTCGCGATCCAAAAGCCGCCGAGAAGTATGCGGCGCAGTTTCCAGCCGTGAAGCTGTTCACCATCGATGAGGTGTTCGGCGGCTGGCAAAAAGCGCAGAAGACGCATTTCGCGGACGGCGGCGTGTTCGATCAAATCTCGACAAGACGCTAGGAGCGGGGATATCATCTTTCAAAGGGCAAGATTGGCCTCACGATGCGAGGCCAATCTTGCATTGTTTTCGGTTTGTGATAAAGAGTTTGCCGAAAACGTAAATGAGACGGGGGCGTCATGACTGAACCGGAGAACCATACGATCCGCCTGCTTCAGGAAATGCGCGCCGAGATGCGCCAGCGCTTCAATCTTATTGATGGGAGGTTTGAGCACGTCGACGCAAAGCTGCAGAAGAATGATTCGCGGTTTGATCGCCTGGAGGCGGAAATCGCACGGACACAAGCAAGTATCGATCGGGTTCAAGCCGATGTGAGCGAGACCAAATCCGTGGTCCGCGAAGTCGTGGTTCGCCTCACACTGATTGAGAAGCGATTAAAAGCCGTCGAGCCAGCTTAGCTGCGTCAATTCGAATATACGGCAAATTCCAGCGTCGGCAGAAACCTCGCGCAAAAAGTTTATATCTTTCCTCAAGCTATCCATTTCACTTTTTCTCATTTAGTTTCATCAACCAAACCCCCTACCTTAGCTTGTGCACGGTTCTTGCATTAATGCTTGGCGGGGGATAATCATGAAATTCAAACGGTTTATGGCGCTGGCGGCGTTTGCTACTGCGTATCTGTTCATCGTCGCCATGACCGCCCGCGCACAGACCTCGATCCTCAACGTCTCCTACGACGTTTCCCGCGAACTCTACAAAGACCTCAATCCGATGTTCATCGCGCAGTGGAAAGCGGCAAACGACGAAGCCCTCACGATCAATCAATCCCACGGCGGATCGAGCAAGCAGGCGCTTTCCGTGATAAGCGGGCTTGAGGCCGATGTGGTGACCATGAATCAGGCGCCCGACATCGACATCCTCGTGGAGCGCGGCGGGCTTGTCGCGAAAGACTGGCGCGACCGCTTTCCGCATAACGCCGCACCTTACACGACGACGATGGTATTCCTCGTCCGCAAAGGCAATCCGAAAGCCATCAGGGATTGGGACGATCTCATTCGCCCGGGCATACAGGTGATCGTGCCGAACCCGAAAGTGACCGGAAACGGGCGGTATACCTATCTCGCCGCTTACGGATATGCGCTCGGCGCGAAGGGCGGCGAGGCCGGTGCGAGGGATTTTGTCGCCAAACTGTTCGCAAACGTTCCCGTGCTCGACGGCGGAGGCCGTGGTGCAAGCACCACATTCACCCAGCGTGATACCGGCGATGCGCTTGTGACCTTCGAAAACGAAGCGGTGGCGCTCGGCAAGGAACTGGGTGCAGGCAAGTTCGAAGTGATTTATCCGTCCATAAGCATCGAGGCACCCGCCCCTGTGGCAATCGTCGAGACTGTTGTGAAAAAGCGCGGCTCTGGTAAAGTTGCGAAGGCTTATCTTGACTTTTTATTCACGCCTGTCGCACAGGAGATCATGGCCAAATACCATCTTCGCCCAAGCATGCCCGATATATTAGCATCGCACGCGGATCAATTTCCTCAAGTTAAGACTTTTACTGTAGAAAATCTGCTAGGAGGTTGGGCTAAGGTGCAGAAAGAGCATTTCGCGGACGGTGCCATTTATGATCAGATTGCGATGAGGCGTTGATGGTGTTTGCGAGCAAGCCCCGTGTCCTGCCTGGTTTCGGGCTGTCGCTCGGCTTTACGCTGGCCTATCTTTGTCTGATCGTGCTGATACCTCTCGCCGCTGTGCTGTTAAAAACGGCGACGCTCTCATGGCCCGTTTTTTGGGACACCGTGACCTCGCCGCGTGTGGTTGCGACCTACAAGCTCAGCTTTGGAACGGCGCTTCTCGCGGCCGCGATCAATGTCGTGTTCGGGTTTCTGCTGACCTGGGCGCTGGTTCGCTATTCTTTTCCCGGCAAGAAGATCGTGGACGCGCTGGTAGACTTACCATTCGCTTTGCCGACCGCTGTCGCAGGCATTGCTTTGACGGCGCTTTACGCGAAAAACGGGTGGCTCGGGCAGTATCTCGAACCGCTGGGCATTAAGGTGGCGTTCACGCCTCTAGGCGTTCTGGTCGCACTGGTCTTCATCGGATTGCCGTTCGTGGTTCGTACTGTTCAACCGGTGCTTGAAGACCTGGATACCGATATCGAAGAAGCTGCGGCCTGTCTTGGTGCCGCGCGCTGGCAGACCATCGTTCGCGTGGTTCTGCCGACATTGTTGCCGGCACTTGTGACCGGCTTCGCGTTGGCATTTGCACGCGCGGTCGGGGAGTACGGTTCGGTGATTTTCATCGCTGGCAATCTGCCCATGATCTCTGAAATCACGCCGCTGATCATCATCACGAAACTGGAACAGTATGACTATGCGGGCGCGACGGCCGTGGCATCGGTCATGCTGGTCGCATCGTTCGTGCTGTTGCTCACCATCAATGCGTTGCAGGAGTGGACGCGGCGCAGCGTTCGGAGGGCACGATAATGGCGGTTGTCGGCATTATCGCGGATGCCCCGCGGAACGGCAGTGCACGTTTCGAGAGCAATCCTGCGACGCGGGACGCGGGCTGGGTTAAAGCTGTGATCCTGACGCTTTCACTCGGTTTTTTCGCAATCTTTCTGCTTATGCCGCTGGTTGCGGTCTTTTACGAAGCCTTGCGCAAAGGCTGGTCGGTTTACCTTGCCGCGCTCGTCGAACCGGATGCATTGTCCGCGATCCGGTTAACGCTTATCACAGCCGCAATCGCCGTTCCGTTCAATCTCGTTTTCGGCGTAGCGGCCGCCTGGGCCATCACGAAATTCGAGTTTCGCGGTAAGCAATTGCTGATCACGCTGATCGATCTGCCGTTTTCGGTCTCGCCCGTCATCGCGGGCCTGATCTACGTCCTAGTGTTTGGCGCGCAAGGCTGGCTTGGGCCATGGCTCGCGGATAATGACATCAAGGTCATCTTCGCGGTGCCCGGAATCGTGCTCGCCACTATCTTCGTCACATTCCCGTTCGTGGCGCGCGAGTTGATCCCGCTCATGCAGGCACAGGGGACCGACGAGGAACAGGCCGCCCTCGTGCTCGGTGCAAGCGGATGGCAGATGTTTCGCCGGGTGACGCTGCCCAACATCAAGTGGGCGCTGCTGTACGGCGTGATCCTGTGCAACGCTCGCGCCATGGGCGAGTTCGGCGCAGTGTCGGTTGTGTCGGGGCATATCCGTGGGCAGACAAATACCATGCCGCTGCACATTGAAATTCTGTACAATGAATATCAGTTCGCAGCCGCTTTCGCCGTTGCGTCGCTCTTGGCATTGCTGGCGCTTGTCACGCTCGTGCTGAAGACCGCAGTGGAATGGAAAGCCTCCCAGACCGCCGACCTTGAGGAAACGCCCACGCCATGAGCATAGAGGTTCGCAATATCAAAAAGACGTTTGGCGCGTTTTCGGCGCTTAACGATGTCTCGCTGGAGTTTCCGTCCGGGGAATTGATCGCACTGCTTGGGCCATCGGGGTGCGGAAAAACGACATTGCTGCGGATCATCGCCGGGTTGGAATGGCCGGACTCGGGGCAAGTGCTGCTCGACGGCCGCGACGCATCCCGCGTTCATGTCCGTGAGCGACAGGTCGGCTTTGTGTTTCAGCACTATGCCCTGTTCCGGCATATGACCGTGTTCGAGAACGTGGCGTTTGGCCTGCGCGTAAAACCGCGCAAAGAGCGACCGAACGAGACCGAGATCAAGAAACGGGTGCATGAGCTTCTCAATCTCGTGCAACTGGACTGGCAGGCCGAGCGTTATCCCGCCCAGCTTTCCGGCGGACAACGCCAGCGCATTGCGCTCGCCCGCGCGCTTGCGGTTGAACCGCGCGTGCTTTTGCTTGACGAGCCGTTCGGGGCGCTCGATGCGAAAGTGCGCAAGGAATTGCGCCGCTGGCTGCGGCGGCTTCATGACGACCTGCACATCACGTCCATCTTCGTAACCCACGACCAGGACGAAGCGCTGGAAGTCGCTGATCGCGTGGTTTTAATGAATCAGGGCCGCGTGGAACAGGTCGGCACGGCACAAGAGGTTTATGAGCAGCCCGCTTCGCGCTTTGCCTATAGTTTTCTCGGCGCGGTCAACACGCTTCCCGGCTACGTGGAAAGCGGTGGCCATCTTCGTGTCGGCGACTACAGTCTGCCCATCGAGCCGTCATCGTTACACGCGGGCGATCACGCCATCGCGTTCGCGAGGCCCCATGAACTGCGCATCGACGCAAGCCACGACGCGTCCCATGGGGTCGCGGCGAAAGTGAACCGCATTCTCCTGAACGGCGCGACGGCGCGCGTGGAATTGTCGGGATCGGCTGTACTGAACGGATCGGGAGAAGTGCCGCATTTCGAAGTGGAGATGACGCGAGAACATCTTGCGACATTGACCCTGTCGCTGGGTCAGACGGTGCGCGTTACCGCGCCAAAGCTGCGGGTTTTTCCCTATCGGGCAGAGCCGTGAGCCGTCTCGGAGACAAGATCGACGGCGCAGTAGGTAGTCGTGCACCGCGATCCGCATCACTTACCGCTGTTGACAGCCGTCTGACTTTGGCCTCGGTGAATTCCGGTGCGCACAGCTCAATGAACCGATAAGCATAACTGCGCAGGTAACTGTTCTTTCGCACCGCGATCCACGTGGTGTTGATCGCAAACAGCGAGGTCGTCGGCAGCAACTGAAGTGGTGCGTCGCGAACGGGATCGAACGCAAGTTCGTTGATGATGCCGACACCGAGGCCAAGCCCGACATAGGTTTTCAGCACTTCGGTATCCATCGCCGACATGACGATATCGGGCGAAAGCCCGGCCTCGGCGAACGCGCGGTCGATGTTGTCGCGCCCTGTGAAGCCCTCGTGATACGTGATGATCGGATAATCCGCGACGGCCTCAAGGGTCAGCGTCTTCGCAGTTGCCAGCGGATGTCCGGCTGGAACCACGATACCATGCCGCCACGTGTAATATGGAAATGTCGAAAGCTGCGGTGACGTGCTGATCGTGTCAGTGGCGATCCCGATTTCCGCCTCGCCGTTGATGAGCATCGTTGCAATTTCCGACGGGCTGCCCTGATGCAGCGCGAGATGAACCTTCGGAAACATGGTCATGAAATCGGCAACAACGCCGGTCAGCGCATATCGCACCTGTGTGTGAGTGGTGGCGACGGTAAGCTGTCCCTGATCGCGCTGCGCATAATGCTGGCCAAGCTTTTTGATATTCGCCGTATCGATAAGAATGCGCTCCACGATCTCGGCCAGTTCCTTGCCGGGATCGGTCAACCCCAGCAGCCGCTTACCCCGCCGGACGAACAGCGCGACGCCCAACTCGTCTTCCAGATCTTTAATGTGTTTGCTCACGCCGGATTGCGAGGTGAAAAGCGCGCCGGCCACGTCGGTCAGGTTGTAGTTTCGGCGGATTGTTTCACGGATGATGCGGAGTTGCTGAAAGTTCATGAGGATTAACTCTCGCGATACATTTGACGTTGTCATGGTCGGGCTAGACCCGGCCATCCAGACTTTCTGGTTGTTTGTGTGCGGCTTTTCTTTTCTGGATGGCCGCCTCAGGGACGACCATGACACTTTACAATTCAGCAAGGGCCTCGCAATAGCAGAGCCGACCTCCGGTTTCCCTTATGGCTAAGCGATCTCCAGCACCACCGCGACGCCCGCCGTCGTCAGCAAAATCGCCGCTTCCTCTGCTCGGTGTCTGAATTCAAGCGTGCCCGGTTCGAGACCCGCACAGATACCGCGTGCCAGCATTTCGGCAGTCAGCTTGAATGTTGCCCCATCCTCGACCGGCATCTTTTGCGCGGCATTGCGGATAACCCCGCCTGCCAGGGTTGCGCCGGTTAATGCATCGACGAGCACGAATGTCCCAGTCTCGCGATTGACCGCGAATGTGTCCACGGCAATGGTGCGGCCAAGATGCACAGTGGCACTTACGATATCATTCGCCGTGCAACTTGTTTCCTCGATTTCGTCAAGAGTCTCCAGATCGAGATGCGCTTGAACGGCCATGGACGTGACGGGCACGATATCGGCGGCCGTTCGCAGCAGCAATCCCTGTTTCGGGTCGAACGAAGTATCCGCGAGCCAGACCAGACGTGCTTCGATCTGCGTCGCGGGTTTGATCGCAGCGTCGGCGCTTGCCAGTACCGCCCCTCGGGAAATGTCCAGATCGCGGTCAAGTTCAAGCACGACGGCTTGGCCTGTGATAGCCGCGTTCAGATCACCGCCCATGGTGACGATACGCCGAACGTTGGCTTCCCTGCCGCTGAGCGTGTCTCGCACGATGTCACCCGGCCGAACCGTGCCCGAGCTGATGGTTCCCGCCAACCCCCGAAAATCGTGACCGTCCCGGACCACGGTCTGGACTGGCATCCGAAATGTTCCATTCGAAACCGCGCTCCGCCCAGGCACCGCATTCAGTTCCTCAAGCAACGTTGCGCCGCGATACCAGGGCATGTTCTTAGACCGCAGCGCGATGTTGTCGCCAGGTTTCGCGGCGACGGGAATGGCGCTTGCGTGAACAAAATGGAAGGGCGCGAGCAATGTCTTGAACTCGGCCTCGATGGCGCGAAACCGCTCTTCCGACCAGCCCACGAGGTCCATCTTGTTGACGGCGAGAATGACACGCTTCACGCCAACAAGATCGAGGATCGCAGCATGCCGTTTCGTTTGCCGTTTCACACCGGACCGTGCGTCCACGAGCATAACGGCCACGTCCGCATGGGACGCCCCGGACGCCATATTGCGCGTATATTGTTCGTGGCCGGGGCTGTCGATAATGACCAGCCGACGGCGGTTTGTATCGAAATAACGCCACGCGATGTCAATGGTGATGCCCTGCTCGCGTTCGGCCACGAGGCCATCCACCAGCAGGCTCAAATCCGGCTGCCCGTCCGACCCCGCGGACCTCGCCAGGGTCGCGCGGGTGTCCTCGGGCAAATCGCCAGCGTCCCACAACAGCCGCCCGATCAGAGTCGATTTGCCGTCGTCCACCGATCCGCACGTCAGCACATGAACGACGCCATCGAGTTCGGATACGACCCCGCCGAGCTTGGGTTGAGGCACGGCGCGCTCCACTTTCGATCTTGGTTTCCAGGCGCTTGAGCCGCGATGATCCTTGATGCCCAACATCAGAAGTAACCTTCCTGCTTTTTCCGTTCCATGGCGCCTGCCTGATCGTGATCGATCAATCGGCCCTGCCGTTCGGATGTGCGTGAACCCACCGTCTCGGCCACGATCTCTGCGAGCGTCGTCGCGTCAGACGGCATCGCAGCGGTCAGGGGCCAACAACCGAGCGTGCGAAACCTGACTTTTCGCATAACCGGAGTTTCACCGGCTTTCAACGGCATGCGGTCATCGTCAAGCACCAGAATTTGCCCGTCGCGTGTGACGGTCGGACGTTCGGCCGCCATGTACAAGGGAACCACATCGAGCTTTTCGCGGAGCAGATACCGCCAGACGTCATGCTCGGTCCAGTTCGACATGGGAAAAATGCGCGCGCTTTCTCCCGTGCCCAAACGGCCATTGAACAAGCGCCACATTTCGACCCGTTGCTTGCGCGGGTCCCAGCGATGCCCGGCTGCCCGGAACGAAAACACCCGTTCCTTGGACCGTGATGCTTCTTCGTCGCGGCGTGAACCGCCGAACGCTGCGTCGAATCCATGAAGATTGAGCGCCTGCTTCAGCGCTTCGGTCTTCATGATCTGCGTGTAAAGCGACGGCGCATAATCGACCGGATTGATCCCGCGCTCAACGCCATCGCGATTGGTGTGAACGATCAGTTCAAGGCCAAGATCACGCACGGTTTTGTCGCGAAAGGCGATCATATCCCGAAATTTCCACGTGGTGTCGATGTGCATCAGCGGAAACGGCGGCTTTTGAGGATAAAATGCCTTGCGAGCCAGATGCAGAAGAACTGTCGAGTCCTTGCCGATGGAATACAGCAGCACTGGCTTTCTGAACTGCGCCGCGGCCTCGCGAAAGATGTGTATCGCTTCGGCCTCAAGCAGGTCGAGATGCGAAAGGGGAGCGTTCATGCGGCCTCCTGAGGAATAGTACGCGTTGGGCGATTGTGCAGCCCGCATTCGTTATGTTCCGCACTTTCCCACCACCAGCGGCCCGCCCGGATATGCTCACCCGGCGCGATGGCGCGGGTGCAGGGCTGGCAGCCGATGGACGGAAATCCTCTCGCATGCAAAGCATTGACGGGAATGCCATTGGCTTCGATGTATGCATTCAACTGATCGTCGGACCAGTCTGCGAGAGGATTAAACTTCAGCATGCCCAACGTCCTGTCTTCAGCACAGAACGGCACATGCTCGCGATTCGCGGATTGGGCACGCCTTAGCCCTGTGACCCAGCCGGACGCTTCGGCCAGCGCGCGCTGCAACGGGCGCACTTTACGAACATCGCAGCACGCTTTGCGCGCTGACACTGAATTGCGAAACCCGTAAATGCCGTCCTGGGCGACCATAGCCTCGGTCTCCGACGCAGCCGGCACAAGGACGCGAATGCGCAGTCCAAAGTGCCGCTCGCTGGCGTGAATGGTGTCAAGGGTTTCCTGAAAATGGCGGCCTGTGTCGAGGGTGAAGACATCGACCGGTGCTTTTGTCGCCGCGATGGCATGCAGCAAAGCCTGATCTTCAAGGCCAAGGCTCGTGGAAAACGCGACCCGCCCAAGCACCACGCGAGAAATCAAGCTGATCCTCGCCTCGATTGAAGGTGTCGCGGCAAGTGCGCCGTCAAGCTCGGAGGCGACAGTCACAGCCGCTTCGTTTACTTTTCCGGTATGGAAAACATCGACAAAATCAATAGTTTGAACCACGCCTTATCCCTCTAAACCTTAGAGGAATATACGGGAAAAATATGCGAAAACAGGCCCCTCAAAAAGATAAGCATAGGATTACGTTTCGGTCCACCGGAGCAAACGCTGCGTTTCATGTTCGCCTGGGAATAAAGTAAAAAGTGCGCCTTAAACGGGCGGGCGCAAAAGAGTTGCATTTCAATTCATTTCTGGAAAAACGACGCTGCGGGCTCGCGCGGCAGAACGCGTCAGAGCTTGCTGGCTGGCGGCAGACCCGGCCGCTGGTGGTCCACGGGACGCGGTTGGAGACGCTTAGCGCATTCTGCCTTTCATCGGCTGCCCGTCGCTGAACAGTTCCGCAAGCTTCTCTGTCATGGCGCCTGCCAACTCTTCGGCGTCGGTGATCGTGACGGCGCGACGATAATAACGCGTCACGTCATGCCCGATCCCGATGGCGATCAATTCGACCGGTGAGTGATTTTCGATTTCATGAATGACCTGACGCAAGTGCCGGTCGAGGTACGTGCCGGCGTTCACCGAGAGCGTGGAATCGTCGACCGGCGCGCCGTCGGAAATCATCATCAAAATCCGCCGCTGCTCCGGTCGCGCCAACATTCGCGAATGCGCCCAGGCCAACGCTTCGCCGTCGATGTTTTCCTTAAGCAAACCCTCGCGCATCATGAGGCCAAGATTGCGTCGCGCTCGCCGCCAAGGCATATCGGCAGCCTTGTAAATAATATGGCGAAGATCGTTCAGACGCCCGGGATTGACCGGCTTTCCGGTAGCAAGCCACTTTTCGCGGCATTGACCGCCCTTCCATTGACGTGTGGTGAACCCAAGTATTTCCACCTTGACGCCACACCGCTCCAGGGTTCGGGCAAGGATGTCAGCGCAGCAGGCGGCCACCATGATGGGCCGCCCTCGCATCGAGCCGGAGTTATCCAGGACGAGGGTCACGACCGTATCGCGGAACGTGGTTTGCCGTTCCATCTTGAACGAAAGTGGCTGATAGGGGTCCGTCACGACCCGCACGAGGCGCGCGGTGTCGAGAATGCCCTCTTCCAGGTCGAAATCCCAGGCACGGTTCTGTTGCGCCATCAAGCGACGCTGCAAACGGTTGGCAAGACGGCTGACCGCGACCTGCAGCGTGGACAGTTGCTTGTCGAGAAATGCGCGAAGGCGCTCCAGCTCTTCAGCATCGCACAAGCTTTCGGCAGTCACGATTTCATCGAACTGGCGCGTGTAGGCCTCATAACCGAAGTTTTCCGGCGCATCGAGCACCGAGGCATTGGGCCGTTTTGGCGGCGTCTGCGGGTCTTCACCGGTCTCCTGCTCGCCGCGCTGATCGCTTGCTTCCTGAACCTGCGGCAGGTCGCTTTCCTCTAGTCCATCAGACGCGGATGACTCCTCTGCCTCGCTCTCAGCGGTCTGCGTATCATCCTCGGTCTTCTCTTCTTCGCCTTGCGCAGCAGCATTCTGGTCCTTGTTCGCTTCGTCTTCATTCTCGCCTGTGGAATTGTCAACGGACCCTTCCATCAACTCAAGCGCGACAAGCATATCCCGCAGCAGTTTGGCAAACGCAGCCTGATCCTCAACCGCGCCTTCCAGCCGCCGAAGCTGCGGTCCTGCGCGATCTTCGACCCATGGCCGCCAGACATCGACGATGCCGTTCGCGCCACGGGGCGGCTTTGCACCGGTCAGCTTTTCCCGCACGAGCAGCGCCAGCGCGTCCTCAAGCGGCGCATCCTGACGGTCGATGTCACGATCCGGCAAGCGCTCATATTTTTGTGCAAGACGCGCGGTCAGGTTTTTGGCAACACCTTTCATTTTAAGCGCGCCAACGGCTTCCACGCGCGCGCGCTCAACCGCGTCAAACGCGGATTTCGCCGCACCGGAAGGCGGGGTCAGGGATGCATGCAACTTCGCATCATGGGCGGAAATCATCAGCGCGATGGCGTCCGCATGGCCGCGAATAACTGCGACTTCCTTGCGCGAAACGGTGCGGCTTGGCTGCGGCAGACGAATGGTCTTGCCGTCAAATCCCGGCGGATCGGCTCCGAAGGTCACGTTCACGGATTTGTTCGCGGCCAGGGTCCGTGCCGCAAGCGTAACCGCGCGCTTGAAGGGGGAGATCGGGTCGGCTTTGCGCTTGTTGTTCAATGCCAAAACGTTACTCGGGTTTCAGGCCTGCACAAGGCCGGATTGCTTTTCCATCCGCGACAGACGCTTGTCCATGACGTTGAGGCGATTATCGATGATGTTCAGGCGTTCGTCCATCATGCCGAGCCGTTCGTCCATGACATTGAGGCGGTTGCCTTGCAGCTTCTGCTCTTGTTCAAGGCGCTCGTAGCTCTCACGCATCAGACCCATTTCCGTGCGTGTTGCCGCCAACGCAATCTCCATATTGACGGTGCGTTCTTCAAGACCGGCAACACGTTGCTCAAGCCGGGCCAAACTTTGCTCAAGCAAACCCATTCGATGCTCAAGGCTGCCAATTTGACTGCTCATGGCTTCGACCTTCTCGGTCAGGCGGATGATAAGCGTTGCGAGAAAGCGAAGATCTATATTATCGGGAAGGTCGGTCATAAGAAAAACACCTGCTTCAGAAGCAAATATATCCATAACGCATAGACGGCCCGAAGTCGCAACGCAATCCCTCTCAACTCAGCGCGATATTGGCCGTTGACGCCTGCAATTCCTCACCAAAACAGCGTTGATAAAACTCGGCAACCACTCCGCGCTCAAGCTCATCGCACTTGTTCAGGAACGTCAGCGTGAACGCGAAACCGATATCGCCGCCAAAAATGATGGCATTTTCGGCCCATGTGATCACGGTGCGCGGGCTCATGACCGTCGACAGATCGCCGTTCACAAACGCGGTTCGCGTCAACTCCGCAAGCCGCACCATGTTGGCGACGGTGCGTCGACCCGCTTCGGTCTGATACTTCTTTACCTTTGCCAGCACGATGTTGACCTCATCGCCGTGCGGAAGGTAATTCAGCGTCACGACGATGGACCAGCGATCCATCTGTCCCTGATTGATCTGCTGCGTGCCATGATAAAGGCCGGACGTATCTCCAAGCCCGATGGTGTTCGTGGTGGCGAAAAGACGGAATGCCGGATGCGGCTTGATAACCCGGCTCTGGTCCAGCAGCGTGAGCTTCCCCTGAACTTCAAGCACGCGCTGGATCACGAACATCACATCCGGCCGACCCGCGTCGTATTCATCGAAAACAAGAGCTGTGTTCGACTGCAACGCCCACGGCAGGATACCCTCACGAAACTCTGTAATCTGCTGACCGTCACGGATCACGATGGCATCCTTGCCCACGAGGTCGATGCGGCTGATGTGGCTGTCGAGATTGATCCGCACGCAGGGCCAGTTGAGCCGCGCCGCGACCTGCTCGATGTGCGTTGATTTCCCGGTGCCGTGATACCCCTGAATCATGACGCGGCGATTGTGTGCGAACCCGGCAAGGATCGCGAGCGTCGTCTCTTTGTTAAAAAGGTAATCGCTGTCCACATCCGGAACATAAGCGCTGTGCTGCGAATAGGCTGGCACTTCCATAGCGCTGTCGATGCCGAACACCTGCCGCACCGACACCTTCATATCAGGCAGCCCTGGTTGTTGCGGGTCTACATGTGCCATACTGCCCTCGATGGATGATGATTTTCGCTGAACGACAATCGGCTTTCTTCCTAACAAAGTCCGGATTGTTTGAGATAATTGTAGGCTGCAATAATTTCGCGGAAGCGATCTTCGGAGCTTCGATCGCCGCCATTGTGATCGGGATGATGCAATTTCACAAGAGCCTTGAACTGCATCCGGATTTCTTCAGGCGACGAGTCTTCACTCAGATGCAAAGACAGCAAATGTTTCTTTGCGCCTTTCTGCACAACGCGCTTCCTGACCTCGGCCGCCGGCTCGGGCTTGAGCCGCGAGCGAGCCGCACGAAACTTCAGCAGCTCCAGCGTGTCGGCAGGATCGCGCGTCGCCTTTCCGGGAGGTGGATTTCCATTCACGCCCATGGACCAGGTGGGCCGATGGCCTGTCGAGGCCGACCTTTGATAATCGGCAAGCTGATCGTCGTCCATACCGGTAAAATAGTTATAAGACTTATTATACTCGGAAACATGCTCACGGCAGAAATACAGATACTCGCCTTCGGATGCCCGTCCCTTCGGTGCGCGATGCGACCCGCGTTTTTGACAGTCCGCCCATTGGCACCCCTGCACGGCGGACGCTTGCGCCGCCGCTGTAGCCGCAGCGGCGGCACCACGTTTTTTTACGCGAATGCTGTCGAAATATTTCGAGTCGAGTTTCATAGGTCGATATCCAAACAGAACGGCAAGCCCCCCACCATCCTTCGGCCTGCATTATGCGATTGCCCGCCCCGCGTTACAAGGCCTTGACACATGCCTTAAACACGGAGCGATAAATATACGGGAATGCGGCAACAAAGGATGCATGAGCCATGGCGTTGGTTGAAGAAAGTATACGGCAGAAGTTGATGGCCGCATTCAATCCTTTGCGTCTCGAAGTCGAGAATGAGTCTGCGAAGCATGCAGGACACGCCAGCATGAAAACCTTTCCCGGGGCCGCCGCAGGCGAGACTCATTTCAGGGTTTTCATCGTCGCGGACATATTTGCAGGGAAACGGCTGATCGAGCGCCATCGATTCGTCAACGACGTCCTGAAGGATGAGTTGGCGGGGCCGGTGCACGCACTTGCAATCAAAGCGCAGACGCCGGATGAAATGACACAGATGGGTTTGAGATCGATATGACGACAGCACTTGACGGTCCGCGGTTGCCACCAAAGTCGGGCAACTCTCCGAAACACCTTGTGATCCTGCTTCATGGTTATGGGGCGGATGGTAACGATCTTATCGGGCTTGGCCGCGAATGGGCCGAGACGCTGCCCGATGCCGGGTTTGCTTCACCGAACGCGCCCGACCGTTTGACGGGTTCGCCCTTCGGTGGCCGACAGTGGTTTCCACTTCATACCTTCGATAAGAATGAGCTTGATAATGGCGTCAACGCCGCGAAGCCTGCGCTTGAAGTTTATATTCTTGCCCAGGCCAAGGCAGCGAATCTGCCGTTATCGTCGGTCGCACTTGTGGGTTTCAGCCAGGGCACGATGATGGCTTTGCATGTGGGCTTGCGCCTGCCGTCGGCCTTGGCTTGCATCGTCGGTTTCTCCGGTCATCTGGCGGGTGCTGAAAGGCTAGCCGCCGAGATCACATCGAAGCCGCCGGTGCTCCTGATTCACGGCGAAAGCGATGAGGTTGTGCCCGCTCAGGCAATGCAGTTCGCCAAGCTCGCCTTACAGGCAGCGGGTGTCACAGTCCAATCCGTGCTGCGGCCCGAACTTGGTCATTCCATCGACTCGGTTGGTTTGGACACGGCAGGCTCATTCTTGCGAAGCTCGTTGCGTTAGCCTTTTTCGGGCCATATTAAGATTGGTTGATCATGTGTTAACGTTCGGCTACTCCTAATGATAACGAGACATTAACGTCACTTACGCTATCGCTGCGCCTGGCACTGGTCGCAGAAAGGTTTACGATCATGACGAGCGTGCATGCTATTTCGGCAGCGGTCTTTTATGTAGCGCTTCTCTCCGGCGAGGCTCTGGCACAGGATGCGGCCACCACAGCGCAACCGGCAGCAACGCAAGCTCAGACATCGGGTGGTCAAAAGAAAATCACGCCGGACCCCGCCGCCGGGTTCGAGTTGGATGCCGCGCCATCCGCCGATCCGCTGACACCTCAGGAGGACAAAGGACCGGCACCGGCGGCACCACGCGCTTCGGGCGAGTCGGAAAGCCAGGGAAGCCCCCGCGAGGCACAAGTTGCCGCTGAAACGCAAGACCCGCTGACGTTGGCAGTCAGAGATCGGGCGAAAAAGTTTAACCCTTCACGCGGGGATAACAAAGCCGATGCCGATGCGATCACCGCCTATTTCGCGGATGAGACAAACATGCCGTTATGGGTTGGCAAGAATGGCTTCAATCCCGCTGCCAAAGAGGCCGTAACCGAAATCCGCAAAGCGAACGAATGGGGACTCGATGCCTCCGCGTTTGAACTGCCGACGCTCGCACCAAGCGAAACAAATGCGGATGATCTCGCAAACGCGGAGATCAAACTCAGCCTGGCTGCATTGAAATATGCGCGCCATGCGCGCGGCGGACGGATTGACCCGGTATCGCTTTCTCCCATGATGGATCGGAAACCAGTCATTTACGATCCAAAAACCGTGCTTCAGGGACTCGCCAGCACCTCGGCTCCGGGTTCATACCTTCAGGGTCTTCATCCAAAACACCCGCAATTTCAACGCCTGCGGCGGGCACTCCTATCGGCCACACCGAGCGAAGCTGTTGGGCTAGTCAAAATTCCTTCTGGACCGGACCTTCGCCCAGGCGACCGGCATCCGCAGGTCGCGCTGCTTCGCGAACGCCTGAAAATTCGTGCCGACCGCGCCGATGACGACGTCTACGATGAACAACTCAGCGATGCGGTGCGCCGCCAGCAACAGGAGCGTGGATTTCATCCTACGGGAATCTTTGATAAAAAAGTTCGCACCGCGCTGAATGAAGCCTCTTCGCAAACCCCGGACGAACGCAGACAACGTATTCTCGTGAACATGGAGCGCTGGCGCTGGATGCCCGAAAACCTCGGGCCGTTCTATGTCTGGGACAGTATCCCCGAACAACTCGCGCGGGTGTTCGATGGCGGCAAACAGGTTCTGCTCGAACGGATCGTGGTTGGCCGTCCTTCGACGCCGACGCCTCAGTTTTCCGCCAATATGCAGTTCGTGATCTTCCATCCCGAGTGGGGCGTGCCGGACGGTATCAAGACCAATGAACTGGCACCCCGCTTGCGCCGCTATTCCGGCAACGATGGCGGATTTCTGTTTTTCGGCGGTGGCGATGGCGGCGCGTCTCGCGTTCTTCGGTCGCAGGGTCTGCGTGTCAGTCTCAACGGCCGCGAAGTCGATCCCGATACGGTGAACTGGTCGAGCGTTGACGTGAAGCGCTATCAGTTCATTCAGCCATCTGGCGGTCGTAACGTGCTCGGCATCGTAAAATTCCGATTCCCGAACAAGCATGATGTTTACATGCACGATACGCCGGACAAGGGATTATTCGGCGAACGCGTCCGCGCTTACAGTCATGGCTGCATGCGCACTCAGAACCCGCTCCATCTGGCCGAGGTCATCCTCGCCTACGATAAGGGATGGTCGCCGAACCAGGTCAAGGACGCAATCGCGCGCGGTCAGACTGCGGAAGTCAAGCTGACGAAGCAGGTGCCGGTTCATGTTACCTATTTCACCGCCGAGGCTGACGAAGACGGGAAACTGCGTACGTTCGGCGATATTTACGGCATCGACGGTCGGGTTGCCAGCGCGCTAGCGGGGCGCACCATAACCCTCAGCGGGCCCCAGCCCGTTGCTTCCGCAACCGAGGACTCGCCTCGGCCACAACAAAAGCCACGAGCGCGGGTGAGTGAACGGAGCCAGGATCGGGAGCGCGAACGGGATCGTTCGTTCCGACCATTTGGAGACCTGTTCAGCAACTGAAGCGTAATGGTTTCCCTTGCGACACACTCGAGTGTCCTGCCCGCGGAGGCGGTGACGCATTTCTCAGCATCGGGAATGTGTTTACATGGATCGCCGCATCCGCGGCAGCAATGCCGTCTTTTCCGTGTAGACAATTGAGCAATGAGCGTGCCTTACCGTTTCGGATATTCCAGGCCCATTTCACGGTATCGCTCCGGGTCATCGCCCCAATTCTCGCGCACTTTAACAAAGAGAAACAGATGCACCGGCGCTTCCAGAGCTTCTGTAATTTCTTTACGGGCCTCCATAGAGATGTGCTTTATGGCATTGCCCTTTGCGCCGAGAACGATCGCCTTCTGCGTATCGCGTTCAACAAAGATCGTCTGCTCGACCCGGATTGAACCGTCCTTGCGTGTGACCCAGGACGTGGTTTCGACGGTGGAAGAATAAGGCAGCTCGTCGTGAAGACGAAGGAACAGCTTTTCGCGCGTCACTTCCGCCGCCCACTGGCGCAATGGCGCATCCGCAATCTGATCTTCGGGAAACAGCCACGGCCCAGGCGGCATGCGGTCGGCGAGATAGGATTTGACGTCGCCCACGCGATTTCCAGACAGCGCCGCGATCATGAACACACGATCAAGGTTGAGCCGGTCCGAAGCTTCCTTAGCGAGTTCGAGAAGTTTTTCTTTCGGTGCCTGGTCGATCTTGTTCAACGCGAGGGACAATGGCATGGTCAGTGACTTGGCTGCATCCACAATGGGAGAGACAAGATCGTCAAACCCGCGCGCGGAATCCACCACCAAAATCACGACATCCGCGTCGCGCGCCTCCGTCCAGGCGGTCTCCACCATGGCGCGGTCAAGGCGCCGTTTCGGCGCGAAAATGCCCGGCGTATCCACAAGCACGATCTGACTGGCGTCTGCCATCGCGATGCCTCGCACACGGGTTCGCGTGGTTTGAGCCTTGTGCGTGACGATGGATACCTTTGCGCCCACGAGCGCATTGACCAGGGTCGATTTTCCAGCGTTCGGTGCGCCGATGACAGCCGCGAAGCCGCATTTCGCTTCAACGGCGGGATCAGTCATGGCGGTCATAACTGGCGGCAATCGCTTATGTCTCTATTTAGGTACATTATGCTAAACATCCTTCCAACCCGCTGTGTCAATTGTGATCGATTGCTTCTTTCTGAATTTCTCTTGGGGCAGTCAGAGCCACAAATTACGAGTTAACCTGCACCCGCAAGGCGGGCGGCAGGCGGCCAGACAGCTTCCCTGATCAAGAAAGCCTCAGCAGCCGCCTGCTGTGCTTTTTTCAGCGCAGTTCCTTCCCCGACGGACGGAGCGAACCCTTCGACGCACGCCTCAACGATAAAATAAGGAGCATGATCGACGCCAATCCTATCGACCTCTCTGTAAAGCGGCAGGCCGATCCCGCGTGACTGGGCAAATTCCTGCAAAGCCGTCTTCGGATCGGCATTCACACGGTCGAAATCCATATCCCGCAACAAGGGCTGCCAAAGCCGCCGCATGACAGCGTAAGCCTGATCGTATCCACCATCGACGAACACCGCGCCAAGAACGGCTTCGCATGCATCGGCGAGAATGACCGCTTTTTTTCTGCCGCCCGACCTCGCTTCGCTTGGAGCCATGATGATGAATGGCCCCAATCCCAACGCTTCGGAAACCTCTGCACAGGTCTCTTTTCTGACAAGCCGATTGTAACGCCGGGCGTAATCGGCTTCCCGAATATCAGGAAATTCGGCGAAGAGGAAAGCGGCGGCGCAAAGCCCCAAAACGCGGTCGCCCAGAAACTCCAGGCGTTCCCAGTCCCGCCCACCGTTCATCGAGCGTGCGCTGGAATGCGTGAGAGCTTCTTTCAACAAAGGCGGGTTGCTGAACCTATAACCGATTTTGTCTTCAAGGGCGCGCAAGTTCGGCTTTCTCTGCTCCACTCAGCGGATCACGTCGCCGAGCCGGAACCAGCGGATTTGCATTGGCCACCGCCAGGGCGCGAACCAACTGGCATCCTCGTCCACGGAGAAGAAAATCGCGCGCGCGCGACCCACGAGATTATCGCGCGGCACAAACCCAACCCCCTCAGTATCCTGAAACCGGCTGTCGGCGGAGTCGTCGCGATTGTCGCCCATCATAAAATAATGTCCGGGCGGTACCACGAACACGTCCGTATCGTCCGCAGCACGCGACCTTTTCAGGGAACAGGTTTCCGAAAGTTTCTGGGTCAGATAGGTCCGGCCTTCGGGATTGGTCTCTTCATATTGATGAACGGCCTGACGACCGCATAGCCGCGATTCCATAACCACGTCGGCCGCGCGTTTACGCAGGACCGGTTTGTCCTCGATATGAAGGACACCGCCAATCATCTGAATTTTTTCGCCGGGCAGGCCGACAAGGCGCTTGATATAGTCGGTGTAGTTGTCGCTCGGTTTTTTGAAAACGATCACATCGCCGCGCTTCGGCTCCGACGAAAGAAACCGGCCGTCAAACAGGTTGAGACCGAAGGGGAACGAATATTTGCTGAACCCGTAACTGTATTTGGAAACGAATAAGTAATCTCCGATTAAAAGCGTGGGAATCATCGAGCCTGACGGGATATTGAATGGCTGAAACAGAAAAACGCGTAGCACGCCAGCAATAATAACCGCCTGAATCAGGACCATGGCAAGATCGAAAATGCCGCCGGTTTCCTTATCGGTACTGGTTTGTTTCTTTTCCGTTTGCAGGTCTGCTTTAATTGCCATTGCTTAATCCATCACTTTGCTCCGCTGTCATATAGCCAAACCGGCTGCGAAAGCAAGCGCAGCCCGCAATCCGCGACCGGCTTCAGGCAGTGGCAATCGCGGAAATGATGACAAGCGCCTGGGCCTGCGGAAAATCATCTGTAATCGTCAAATCGATCTGCGGCTTGAACCCGGCCGGGATGATCTCGCGTAATCTCACGGCTGCGCCACCCGACAGGATGAGCGTCGGCTTGCCCGACGGTAAGTTTATAACGCCCATATCGCGCCAGAACACGCCGTGGCTTAGGCCAGTGCCGAGCGCTTTCGCACAAGCTTCCTTGGCCGCGAACCGTTTCGCATAAGACGCTGCACGCAGATGTCTGCCATCGGATTTCCGGCGCTCCACCTCGGTAAAGATGCGATTGAGAAAGCGGTCGCCATATTTCGTGATGGACCGCTCGATTCGGCGAATATCGATGATGTCGCTGCCGATGCCTATGATCATAAGGCTTGATCTCGCTTCTCTTGTGTTCAAACTCTGTTCCAAGGCGTACCCGGCGGGTTTCAATCATCTCGCGGTTGCAGCGATTGCATGACAAACCCGCCAGTAAGGAACCAGCCTTACGCTCCAGAGTTAAAACGTTAACATCTCAGCAGGTCTGGGAATGCATCAACTTTCATTTAGGGAGAGACGTCTTGAAACAGGTCTCGTTTCTTACAATAACGTCGGCCGTGGCACTTTATGCAACCACGCTTGGAGCACAACAATTGCCGGCACCGGCATCGCCGCCGGTTGCCGCACAGGAAAAACCCACACTTAGCGAGAGAGCAGGCAAGCTCGTCGATAAGGTCAGTGGCATGCCGTCTGGTGAGGCCGACATCGATATGCGTCGCGTGCTCGGCTCGCTGGCAGGGCTTGCACCGAAGCCCATCGATCAGTTGACCGCGGCCGAAGCGCGCAAACAGCCTGGACCCGCCGATGCGGTCAAAGCCCTGTTGCAGAAAGAAGGCAAGGACCCTGCTGCGGTCAGCGCCGCGCTGAATGTTAAAACCGAAGATATGACATACGAGAGCGCTGGCACCACATTACCGATCCGCGTTTACTCCCCGCAGGATGGTGCCAGGAACGGCAAGCCGTTGCCCGTCGTCGTCTATTTTCACGGCGGTGGTTGGGTGATCGCGAACATGGATGCTTATGACGCAACGCCTCGGTCCATGGCGAACCAGGCGAACGCGATCTTCGTGTCAGTTGAGTATCGCTTTGCGCCAGAGAACAAGTTTCCCGCCGCTCATGATGACGCAATTGCCGCATACAAATGGGTGCTTGCGAATGCAGAGAAGTTCGGCGGCGATCCAAAACGGGTTGCGGTCATGGGCGAGTCCGCCGGTGGCAACCTTGCCATCAACGTGTCCATCGCCGCGCGCGATCAGAATTTACAGCGGCCCATGTATCAGGTTCTCGTTTATCCAGTGGCGGGCGTTGACATGATGACCGCCTCCTATACGTCGAACGCCTATGCCAGGCCGCTGAATAAAGTGATGATGGGCTGGTTCGTGAAAAATGTGATCAAGACCGACGCTGATTTGCAGGACCCGCGCATCGATCTCATCGGGAAGGCCAACCTGAAGGATCTGCCGTCGACAACGGTGATCACCGCCGAGATCGATCCGCTGATGACGGACGGCAAATTGCTCGCGGATAAACTGACTTCGTCCGGGGTGCGTGTGCAATACGTCAATTTTGACGGCGTCACTCACGAATTTTTTGGAATGGCGGCGGCGGTGGCTAAAGCGGCAAGCGCTCAGACAGTTGTCGCCCAACAGCTTCAGGCTGCTCTGACCGACGGCTCCAGGGAAGCACTGCGTTAGATATATCGCACTCAGATTGAAACAGAAGTGCTATCCCTGTAGGGGATATTTCTGCAAAGCTGCATCTGTCCTGGCCGGGCCTAACTCGGCCAGAAACCCTGAGTGTCGAGCTTGTTTCAATCAAAGCAACCGGTTCTCGTCAGTCCGAAGGGTGTGACTGAAAACCGGTTCCCGATCTCGGAAATCTGTGCATCGACGCCATAGACACGCGTTAACGCGTCGCTAGTCAGAACTGATTTCGGCGCTCCATCGGATACAAGTCGACCCGCGTTCATCAGCACGATCCGGTCGCAGCTTTGCGACGCGAGCGCAATCTCATGCATGGTGGCAATGACGGTTCGCCCTTCCGCCGCAAGCTCACGGAACATGGCCATCAAGGCGAACTGATGGGAGGGATCGAGGCCTGCGGTCGGTTCATCGGCCAAAAGCAACGGCGTTTCCTGAGCCAGCGCGCGCGCAATTAAAACGCGCGCACGTTCGCCGCCAGACAGCGTTGTTACGGCACGATCTCTCAGTTGGGAAACATCCATGCGATCCATCGCCTTATCGACCGCTGCGACGTCAATCCCGGTCAAGCCCGCGAACGGTGTGCGATGAGGCCAACGCCCGAGCGTGACAATCTCCGCAACGGTCATCGACCAAGCAACATCCCGGTCTTGCGCTACGTATGCCATTACGCGGGCACGTTCGGCGTAGCGCAGTGACCTTAGTTCCGCGCCTTCGATATGGATCGCGCCCTCGTGAGGGATCAGCCCCAGTATCGCCCGCAACAGCGTGGATTTGCCGGCTCCATTGGGACCGAGAAGACCGACGAATTCCCCGGTACCGACACGAAGTGCCTCGACCTGCACGACGAACTTGTTTCCCAGTGCCACACGAACGGAATCCAGCGTAAGTAATTTCATTGGAGGATCCGTTTCTTCCTGTAGATCAGCCACACGAAAAACGGCGCACCGATCAAGGCCGTGATGACGCCAAGTTTCAGGTCTTTCGCCGGCTCGATCAACCGTGTGCCGGTGTCAGCCGCGAGGAGCAAGGCCGCGCCTCCCAACGCGCTTGTGAGCAGAAGGCGGCTTGGTTGCGACCCGACCAACGGTCGCAGAACATGGGGAATGACCAGCCCGACAAAACCGATTGAGCCAGAAACGGCGGTCGCGGCCCCGACAGAGCAAGCCGTGCCGACCACTGCCAGAATTTGAACGCGCGCTAAATTAACGCCAAGACTGGAGGCCGTTTCTTCGCCCAACGTCAATGCATCGAGATCGCGGCCGAGCCGAGCCATCATGATCCAGCCTGCGATCATGAATGGTGCCGACAGCCAGACATGAGTCATCGAACGATCGGCCAGGGAGCCGAGCAACCAGAATACGATTTCAAGAGCCGCGAAAGGGTTCGGAGACAGGTTCAGCGCGACCGCCGTCATGGCCCCGGCAAAGCTTGTGATGGCAACGCCCGCCAGGATGACGGTGATCGAACTGCCTTGCGACCCCGCTAAGGCCCGCAATAAAGCGACCGCCACGAGCGCGCCTGCAAACGCGAACAAGGGCAACGCCAGCGCAAACGCCGCCGACAACCCGGTGTAAATCGCGATCACGGCCCCGAGCGATGCGGACGCGCCAATCCCAAGCAATCCCGGTTCGCTGAGCGGATTGCGCAGGTAGCCCTGCAGAACAGCGCCGCTCAACCCGAGACTCGCGCCGATCATGGCACCGAGGATTGCCCTGGGCAGCCGAATTTCGCGCATGACGAGGGCGATAGCGCCTGCATCTTCGCCGACGAGCAAAGCGCTTATGCTTTGTCGAAAGCCGATAGCGGCTGGTCCTACAGTCAGCGAGAAACAGAACAGGATCGCAACCAGGGCCGCGAGTGCCGCCACCATGGTCCAATAGCGTCTTGCTTCATTCACCTGTGGCCTGTGCCTTGCTCAGCCGACCGCAGCTTTTCTTCGCGCGCGTTCACCCTGTTGCGTGCGTCGATCAGCACTTTCAGGGCCTCGATGACGAATGGTCCGCCACACGACCAGTATTTGTCGGGCACCCTGGCAATCTCCGCCGTTCTGGACACGTGCCTGAAAGCAGGGTGCTGAAATAATCCTTGTGCCAACGCAGGTGCTGTCTCCGACGTTTCATCTAAAATGACAATGTCGGGACGGTTCACGATCAACATTTCGAGCGGCAACCGTCCCGGACCTTCAATCCCCAACGCGCTCGCTAAATTCCCGAGACCCGCCTCCGTGATCACAGCGTCCACGAGAGTTCCGCGCCCGGAGGTGTAAGCGTTCGCATAATAGGGAACAGCGAGCGGCTTCCGGATTGAGGGTTGGGCTTGCAAGCGGGACAACTGCCGGTCGAACTCCTCGATCACGGCCTCGGCCTTCTCCCGCCGGTTCAGAAGCATTCCCATCCGCCGTATATTCGAGCGAATATCCGCCATGGATGTTTCCGGTGCAAACTCTTCCACACGAAAGCCAAGACGTTTCAGAAGATTGACGGTGGTCCGCGTGGTGTAGGTTCCCGCGAGAATAAGGTCGGGCTTCATGAGGAAAATTTCCTCGGCCTGGCCGTGATTGACCTGAAACGCCTTCGCATCCTGAGCAAGCACGGAAGCCTCGGGCTCGGTCGCGAGATGCGACACGGAATGAAGCTGCGCAGAGGCGGCGATCAGCATCGCGAGCTGATCCGTGCACAGGTTCATGGACACCACGCGCAACGGCGTTTGGGGTTCGCCGGCGTGCGCATCTGTTGTCCCGATCCAAACCAACACCGAAAGCAACACGACTGCGACAGAAGTGCTGGCTTGCATGGTGATCCGCGCGAGGCGATTACGGGGCGACAATAACGGGTTAGCAGGAAACTTATGCATTCAACCTCAAACCTGCCGGATGGAACGCATGTGAAGCGCAGACCCTTTAACATACCTGGGACTATGAATAGGAACACAGCTTGGCTTATACGATACTGAACAGGTATGGCGATCCGGTAATCGATCAAACTGTCCACGCGGTCGCAGCCGATCAATCCGTGTGGAATGGTAAGACGCAAGATGTGCCGCCAATTGCAAACGCAAGCGATATAGCACAATCGCAGACTGTTCGCACACGACCGCTGTGGCGTCCAAAGCGTGTGCTTGTCACCCGATCCGCGCTCGAATGGGCGCACGCGAAAGCTATGCTGGAGCGCGCGGTAGCGCTAGGCA
Source organism: Rhodomicrobiaceae bacterium (assembly GCA_965247345.1). Classification (GTDB taxonomy): domain Bacteria; phylum Pseudomonadota; class Alphaproteobacteria; order Rhizobiales; family Rhodomicrobiaceae; genus Rhodomicrobium. The sequence goes on from CBDFGZ010000001.1 coordinate 62,399, forward strand.
TACCAGTCGTCGAACTGGCATCAGACCGGATCGCAAGCGAACTTGCACAGGATTCCCCAGGCGCTTATGCGGAAGCAAAATCCACGCTGGCGATTGTCGTGGCTTCACCGGCCAGGCGAAAGCTACAACCTATTGCGCCCAGTGCGGACTGGCGCGTTGATCTCGCGGAGGGCTGCCCGGCACACTGTGCGTATTGTTACCTCGCGGGGTCACTGAAAGGTCCGCCCATCACGCGGGTTTATGCCAATTTGCCTGAAATTCTGGTCGAGCTACCGGCGTATGTTGGAAAAGGCAAAGTCACATCCCGATCTGCTGCTCGCGCCCACGAAGGCACGACATTCGAGGCATCCTGCTACACGGACCCGCTTGGCATCGAGCATTTGACGGGATCGCTTTCGACTCTCATTGCACATTTTGGAGTGTGGAACGCCGACGTTCAATTGCGGTTTACGACAAAATTCGACGCGGTCGATCCACTGCTCGGCCTTTCTCATGCGCGCAAGACGCGTATGAGGGTTTCCCTCAACCCATCCAATTTCGCGCGCTTCGAAGGTGGCACAAGTCCGGTTGCGTCCCGTCTTATCGCCATGCGGCGGATGGCGCAGGCGGGTTATCTGATCGGCCTGACGATCGCTCCCATCATTGCCGCAGATGGCTGGCGGGAGGCTTACGGAGGGCTGATTGCCGACGTGGCATCGGCGTTGGTGGGTCTGGATGCAGTCGATCTGACTGTCGAGTTGATCACACACCGTTTTTCGGCGAACTCGAAAGCTGTGCTGGAGAGTTGGTATCCAGGGTCCGCTCTCGATATGGGGAGCGAAAAGCGTTCACAGAAACGCACGAAATTCGGTTCCATCAAGCACGTTTACGACCAGGCGACCATGAGAAAGCTGAAGACCTTTTTTGAGTTCGAAATCGCCACGAAGCTGCCGATGGCGCGCGTTTTATACTGGACCTGAACCTTGACTGACAACCATCGAAGATCTGCTTTATCAATCTTAAGATTAAGCACAGGAACGGATAAGAGGGCCTGACCTTTGTTCCACTTTTTTGTCATTACGACGAAACAAATAAAGGTTAAACGAAAGTCGTTGCGGCTTGAAGCAGTCATTCATTTGAGGCATTCATATTAACGTTCAACGCTATCGTCGGAAACGGAACTTCCGCCACATTGACTCAAAGGAGCTTCCAATGAGCGTCATGGAACAGCTTAAGCTTACAAGGCGGCTCATCTTAGGATCTGCGGTTCTCGCATTCTGTGTCGCGACCACGAAGCGGGTCGGCGCTGCGATCATTCAGGGCACTCCCCCGTGGAAGCCTTTTGCTTACAATCCGCCCGAAGTTCTCAATTCCGACGGCTGGATCTTCTTTACCGCTGAAGAAGCCGCAACCGTGGAAGCCATCGTCGACCGGATCATCCCGGCTGACAACCTGAGCATCAGCGGAAAAGACGCGGGGTGTGCAGTCTTCATAGACCGGCAGTTGGCAGGGTCATATGGCACTTACGAAAAGCTTTACATGACCGGCCCTTTTCAGGACGGCACACCGCAACAGGGGGAACAGACACCGGTTGCGCCCCGCGAGCGATATCGCCTGGGGCTTGCTGCTCTGAACGCTTATTGCCAGCAAACGGCACAACAGCCTTTCGCAAAAATTTCTGCGCAAAAGCAGGACGAAATCCTGTCCGGGCTGGAAAAGAAATCAATCAAACTGAATGGCGTCGACTCCGAACTCTTCTTTCTGACTGTCCTTCAAAACACCATGGAAGGGTTTTTCTCCGACCCGATCTACGGCGGAAACCGCAACATGGTGTCATGGAAGATGATCGGGTTTCCCGGCGCGAGATACGATTACCGCGAGTATGTGGACAAGCATAACCAGAAAATCGATCTGCCACCGCTCAGTATAGCCGGACGTCCAGAATGGAAAGCAAAGGCTTAAATCATGGCAACAAAACTTCCCGCGACGGATGTGGTTGTCATCGGCCTCGGCTGGGCCGGCTCGATTGTGTCCGCTGAATTGACGGCTGCTGGCTTGAATGTGGTCGCCATCGAGCGCGGCCCGTGGCGCGACACGGCTCAGGACTTCAATCTGGCATCCGCGCCGGATGAACTGCGATACGTCAACCGGCAGGAATTGATGCTGCGGACGGCGCAGAACACGGTCACGGTTCGCAACAACCCGTCACAGACCGCACTTCCCATGCGCAACTGGGGTTCATTTCATCCGGGAAACGGCGCTGGTGGCGCTGGAAACCACTGGGCGGGGATCGCATTCCGGTTTCAACCAGCGGAGTTTCGTCTCAAAAGCTACCTGACCGAACGCTACGGCGCGAACGCCATCCCGGAGGAATTGTCACTTCAGGATTGGGGCACGGACTGGGACGAGATGGAGCCTCATTACGATGCCTTCGACAAGGTGTCCGGCATTTCAGGCAAAGCCGGAAATCTGAAGGGGCAGATTCAGGAGGGTGGCAATCCGTTCGAAGGGCCGCGTTCCAGCGAATACCCAACCGGCCCCATGCGCCAGCCTTATGGTCCGACGCTGTTCGCGGAAACCGCGCGCAACATGGGATACAAACCGTTTCCGGTGCCATCGGCAAATTTGTCCGAGCCATACACCAATTCCCTTGGCGTCACCATGGGCCAGTGCAGCTACTGCGGTTTTTGCACGAATTACGGATGCGCCAACTATTCGAAATCGAGCCCGATCATCTCCATCCTGCCCGCACTGGTCCGCCGGTCGAATTTCACGGCACGAACCAATTCCGAAGTTTTGCGCATCACGCGGGACCGCAGCGGCAAACGCGCCACGGGCGTCGTTTTTGTGGACACGTCAGGGGAGGAATGGGAGCAGCCAGCGGAGATCGTCGTGTCGGCTGCATACACGTTCGAGAACGTGCGCCTCATGCTTCTGAACGGCATCGGAACGCCTTACGATCCGGCAACCGGTGTCGGGACGACAGGCCGAAATTACGCTTACCAGACCGCGAACAACGTCGAAATGTATTTCGATAACAAAAACTTCAACCCGTTCATCGGCGGCGGTGCCGTGGGCATGGGCATCGACGAGTTCAACAACGACAACTTCGATCACTCTGGTCTTGGCTTCTTTGGCGGCGGAAGCACACGTGTCACACCCATCGGCGCGCCTCCCATCGGTTATCACCCGACACCGCCCGGCACGCCAAAGTGGGGGTCCGAATGGAAGCGGCAGGTGGTGAAGAACTACCTAAGCACCATGTCCATCGGTTGCGAAGCGTCAAGTTATTCCACGAAAACCAACCATTTATCTCTCGATCCCACCTACAAGGATCGTCTGGGACGTCCGCTGCTGCGTCTCACATTCGACTTTTCGCAGAACGATCTTAAGATGGCGCAATACGTGACCGACAAGGTTGCCGAGATTGCGAAGGCTATGGGTCCGCGCGAGATCAAAAAAAATCCGCGATCCGGGCATTGGGATACCGCGCCCTATCAATCGTCGCATCCGTGTGGCGGGTTCATCATGGGCGTCGAGCCGAAGACGAGTTCAGTCAACAAGTATCTACAAAGCTGGGATGTGCATAACCTGTTCGTCGTCGGCGCGTCGGCGTTCCCCCAGAATCCCGGTTACAATCCGACCGGCACGGTGGGCGCGCTCGCATTCAAGGCCGCTGCCGCCATCCGCGATCAGTATCTGAAAAACCCCGGACCGTTGGTGCAAGCATGATCCGATCAATCGCGCTTGCCGCACTGTGGCTCTCGTTATTGCCGCTAAGCGCGCAAGCCCAGTCCTTCGATGCGTCATATGAAAAAATCGAGCGCGGCCGTTATGTCGCTGTGCTTGGAGATTGCGTTGCCTGTCACACCGTTCTAGGCGGGAAACCTTTTGCCGGGGGCGTGGCGCTTGAAACGCCGTTCGGGAAGCTGGTCGGACCCAACATTACGCCTGACATGGAGACCGGTATCGGATCGTGGACCGAGGCCGATTTCCAGCGCATGATGCATGAGGGGCGTGGAAAGGACGGCGTTCGTCTTTATCCGGCGATGCCTTATCCCGCTTATACGAAGGTGACGCCTGAGGATGTGTCCGCGTTGTGGGCGTACTTCCGCACCATCGAGCCGGTCAAAAACCAGGTTAACTCGAACCAGCTTCCGTTCCCCTTCAACATCAGACTCGCAAATCTCGGCTGGAACATCTTCAATTTCAAGAAAGGCATCTACAAGCCCGATGCAGGCAAGTCGGCAGCCTGGAACCGCGGCGCGTATCTTGTCGAAGGCCTCGGGCATTGCGGCACCTGTCACACACCGAAAAACATCCTGTTCGGAGACCAGGACAGCAAGGCGTTACAGGGAGCGGTGTTGCAAAACTGGTTCGCGCCAAACATCACGGTCGATAAACATGCAGGCCTTGGCCGCTGGTCGAACGATGAAATCGTGCGGTATCTGAAAACGGGGGCAAACCGGTTTGCAATCGCGTCGGGACCGATGGCGGAAGTGGTGCATTACTCCACATCGAACATGACCGACAGCGATTTGATCGCGATAGCTGCGTATCTTAAAGACAGCGGCCCACAAACAGACACGCGTGCAACTTCGATTAGCTCAAGCGATAGCCGCATGGTGACCGGGCAGGCGATTTACGATGACCGCTGCGCAGCCTGTCATAAGCGGTCGGGGGAGGGTGTGCCGAACCTGTTCCCGCGCCTTGCAGAGGCACCAGCGATCAACAGCACGGATCCAACTTCCCTCGTGCGCGTTGTGTTGGCCGGCGCGCGCGCAGGTTCAACCGATGGCGCACCAACAGGCCCGGCGATGCCCGCTTATGCATGGAACATGACCGACGACGATATCGCGAACGTTCTGACTTACATTCGCAACACCTGGGGCAACGCCGCCGAGCCGGTATCGCCTAGAGCGGTGCAGCACCTCCGCGAGAAGCTTGCAAGGTAACTTCAGAAGCAGTCAGGATCCGCCAAATCAGCCTTCGGGACGCGGGCCAAAGGTGCTCCTCGGGATGGGCATCGAGACGCCGCCCAGCTACTCCGCCGCCATGCGCATCGCTGGGCTGGTTTCCATCTTGATAACTTCTTGTGCGAGCGATTGCATGCAAAAGAGAAGCCGGTCGACGGGCACATTATTTGGGCTTGATCGCTCCAGCGTAAAGTATGTCAGGAACCTGTCCCGCACTTCCGTTGGGATCGCATCAATAAGACCCATGCACCATTGCGGAAACAGGCGATCATTCACATCCGTACAGTTTATCAGATGTATGTTCATGTGGCGATTGTCGCCAACGATCCGGTTGTAGGTGTGCGTAACGCTGGCGCGACTGCCTTCCAGTATCTGCGTAAAGTAATTTCCATCGAACATCAGAAACCCGGTGACGCCCACCCGGGAGTTGTTTTTAACGCTCGTCTTGATGATCTGCTCCACATCCATGGAAACGGACATGTTGCGTTCACTCATATAAACCAACCGGCAAATCGTCATGTATCCCCCCTGCATACCCAGCCCCATACAATACGCGAACCACGATATGGTTTCCGCCGCGAAGAGATTGGTACGGCCTGCTAATGCGTATGGTTCTACATCAGTTGCATGCAAAAGGACATTGTTAGTGCGCAAGTTATGATGAAAAATTAACCATCTTCATCTTGATCCAGGCGATAGGCTTTGATGTTTTATTGGAGCAGGCATGCGAGTATACAGCTACGCTTATCGCCGCAATGCTTGAAGTAGTTTCCGGCGCTTAAGCGGCATTGGCAAGCGAAGCTCAAGCCACCGAGCTCGTTAAGATGACATCGAGAAGACCGGGAAACCGCGCATCGATCTCTGCACGGCGCAAGGTCGATATAAAGCAAACCCCCTCCTTACGCTGCGCGATGATCCCGGCTTCGCGCAATATCCTATAGTGATGAGACTGGGTCGATTTGGCGATATCCAACCCGCAGACTGCAGCGAAGCACGCAAGTTCCCCGCGTTCGGCAAGATTGCGCACAATATGCAGTCGCACGGGATCGCTCATCGCATAGAGGATCGACTCCAGTTTCAATTGTGACGGCATTGCGCAGTTGCTCATAAGGTCAAGATGGCAGGCCTTTCGGGAAGTGCAACACCGATCGACCGGTGAGAATTATTGTTCGAGATTATTGAACTATTCGTCCGCTTGCTTAAGTTGAAAATGATGCTTGGAGCGGAAGGAAAAAACATGACTGGCGTTGCAGATCAAACATTTCGTTTGAAAGATAAGGTCGCCCTCGTAACCGGGGGCAGTCGGGGCATCGGCGCAGCTATCGCGAAACGTTTTGGCGCAGAAGGCGCGCACGTTGCGATCAGCTATTCGTCATCCGCCGACGCCGCCCACAAGGTCGTTGACGAGATCAAGGCCCACGGTCGCAAAGCGGAAGCCTTCAAGGCTGATTCCGCGAATGCCGCCGAGGTCTCGGACCTCGTGAAGCATACGGTGGAGCGGTTCGGCAGGCTTGATATTCTTGTCAACAATGCTGGCGTCTTCGTTTACAAGCCCTTGGACGAAACGACGGACGAAGACTACGACCGCACCTTCGACATTAACGTCAAAGCCGTGTTCACTGCAGTCCGCGAAGCCGCGCATCACATGAAAGACGGCGGTCGCATTATCACCATTGGCTCGGTAAACGGCCAGCGTGCGCCATTCCCCGGCGTTTCGCTCTATTCCGCGACTAAGTTCGCAGTGCAAGGCTTTACACGTGGTTGGGCACGTGATTTCGCTCCGCGCGGCATTACCGTCAACGTGATTCAACCCGGACCGATCGATACCGATATGAACCCCGCGAGCGGACCCTTCGCCGGTGTCATGCTGCCCGCCATTCCGCTGAGCCGGTACGGCACCACGGACGAAATCGCGAGTTTGGCGGCCTTCCTCGCGTCACCTGAAGCGAGCTATATAACTGGAGCCGCGATCAACATCGACGGCGGCTTCGAGGCCTAACTTATCTTAAAGTGAGTGTGCTCAACTGAACTTTGAGCCCGGGAATGAGGCTGGGTATCGCCTCTTCCTGCGGTTCAAGGCTGAAGCGGGTCTGATACTCGCCGTCGAGGGGGTCGCGAAAGACGAGCGTTTTCAGATGTACGGCATGCATCACCCAAAGTTCGGGCACGCCGAAGCTTGCGTAGATGTTCGCTTTGCATCCCTTGTCGTACCAGAGGCTCGAATCGGCAATCTCGATAACAAGCAGTGTGTTATCACCGCGAAGATCTCTTAGCGGCTGTGCTTCGGGATAGAAGACGAAATCCGGTTCGAGCAACGTGTTTTTGCTAAGCCGATAGGACGTTTCTGTCGCAAATATATAATCGTCCGCCAACACACGTCCGAAGTGGCGCGTCAAACGAATTTTAAGCACCTCATGATGATTGCCTTTCGCATGCATGGGCACCAACTCTCCGTCGATGAGTTCCACGTGATCGTCCTCGTGGAGGAGGCCCACTTCCACCATGCGGTAAACATCATCGACGGTGAACGCAAGGCGCTGCATCCCTTCGGCGGCCTGCGTCGTGCCGCGCTTGATCGGTTCCCAGCCCTCGGGGATGAGACTCGCTTGCGCTTCCGTGCGATCTGTCAGGGATGACATGGCGATACCTACGAGATTGTGGCTACTCATCGTCCGGACCGAGTTCGCTTAGATCGAGCGACGACAATGCTAGGTCGATGCCGGGCACGAGCAGTGCAGACAGGATATCGTTCTGATTTTTATCCTCAACAACCTTGTATGCATCACCCTCTGGTTCGCGATACATACGGGTTTCGAGAGTGCGGGCATTGATGACCCAAAGTTCGCGTACACCATATTTTGCATAAATCTCAACCTTACGGCCGGTGTCATAACGCAAACTTGAGTCTGAAAGCTCGATTGCGAGCAGAGTTGTTTCCCCGTTTAGCCTCTTAATGCCAACCGACGGTCGGTAAAACAGAATGTCGGGTTCGGTATAATTGCGGCGGTTCAGCCAAAGCGTGGTCTCCGGTATCAGTGTGATATCCCCGGATATTCGCTGATAGAAATGACGAAGCAACATCGCCTTCAAAACTTCGTGGAAGTTGCCTTTGGGGCTCATGACGACAAGCTCGCCCTCAATCAGTTCGACCCGGTCGTTTTCACGGAGAATGCCCGCCTTCACCATACGAGTAACGTCGTCGAAAGTGAAGGCGAAGCGAGGCAAGCCCTCTGCACCGTTCGTAACGCGATGGTTCATATCCCGCTCGCGATAAACCTCGGGGGCATTGGGGTCACCGATCAAACGTTCATCAAGAAAATGATGCAAGGGCACTGACATTTCTGAACCTCCACCCGCAATATATCGTAACTGGCGCCCGTTCGCCACGCGGAGCTGTGGAAGAAACAGCATTCGCGTGACGGGTCCGATCCAAATACGCACAATCGCAGAACGATTCGGACAATGAGCGGGGCGAGACGATGGCGAAAGCAGCGAACGGAACGGCGGCGGAGCGCGCCTTCACGGTGGACATGTGGTGGACCGATCTCAACGACGTCGAGATGGGCTTCTTTATCCACTCGCGGCACCGAGCCAAATCCCGGCAATACACACAGGACTCCGACATGATCGGCGAAGTCAAGGAGAACGGTGAGCGCACTGGCCTTATCAGCTATCGCGAGGGGCTTTGGAAGTCGGAGAACCTTGGTGAAAAGCGTCTGGTGCTTAAGATATTCACGCCGTCCATGAACTGGCGGGGCAGCATGGATATGCTGATGGGGCGCAGCGTTCAGCTTTCCTCAGGAGCCGGTGGATTTCCCTGCACCGCTTTCTCGATCAATGTGGATGGGCATGACCAGATCATTCAACTGGAACGATCCGCCCGCAAATGGCCCGGCGTTCCCGAGCAGTTTTCATTTTTCCTGATCGAGGACGGCGAAGCGCGCATGTACCTATTGCGCCGCGACTGGATCAACATTGGAGGCGATTACACGCTTTACGATCAGACTGGCGACCGCGTTGGGCGGTTGAATGGTCGCATTCTCGATATTGGCGGCCGATGGGATGTGACCCTGGCACCTCGCACATCGTCGCATCTGGCGACCGTCATTCAACTGACCTGCGGGATGCTGAAGTTTAATCATGCTGCACGACGCCATGTCAACCGCGTCACGGACGGGGTTGCGAACGGAGCGATCAAGCTGGCTCTCGAAAAACAGGAGACCGACCTCTATCTCAATCCGCGTCGCCCACGATAAGGCTGACAACTTCGCGTTTTAGCGATAGGGACCGCAAGGGATCGCGTTAATCGCGCATTCGGGGTGGAGACGCTTTTGGGAGCCGCAGCCAGGAACCGCAACAAGTCTTCGCGAGTCATGGCGATGCATCCCGCCGTGGGAGCGAGGTTTCGACGCGCGATATGCATGAAAATCGCGCTTCCCCGGCCGCGGCATCGCGGTTCGATGTTGCAGTCCAGAACGACGACAATGTCATAAAGTCGATCCTGCCGCCAAAGCCGTTCATGGCTTGCGGGGTACGGCAAGGGGACGGGCCGGTTGTAATTTCTATCTCCGGCTGCGTCGCACCAGCCATCCAAAGGCCGGATTGCGCGAATCGGCAGGTTGCCAGTCGGTCTTCGAACGCGATCCGGCCTGTGAAGCACGCGAAGGAGACGAAACGTCCCCATGGGTGTGCAACCGTCACCTTCCATTTTGAGCTCGCGCAAACCCCGCCCTATCGCAACGGGAAAACACATTCCGCCAAGCGCGATAACGCCCCGTGTTGACGATGAAGACAACACGTGCAGGCGCGCCTGCCGCTTAGGCCAACGCTTGGAGATATAATTTCGTTGTTTTCTCATGTCACAATGACCATCCGCTTGCCAAAGTTAATGTAATCAGCAAAAACTAATCATGCGAGCGGAGTAGCCCCATGAGCAGCAAGCGAAAAATCCTGGTCGTCGACGATGATCGCGACCTGGCACAATCCATCGCAGAGCAACTGGCGCTGCATGAGGAATTTGACGCAAACTTGGCCTATACCGCCTGCGAAGGGTTTGCTGCTGCAAAAGTCGGTCATACCGATCTCATTCTCCTTGACGTGGGCTTGCCCGATATGGATGGGCGCGAGGCCTGCCGTATTCTGAGACGTAATGGATTCAAACATCCGATCATCATGCTCACCGCACAGGATAGCGATTCCGACACCATCCTTGGGCTTGAGGCGGGTGCGAACGATTATGTGACAAAACCGTTTCGGTTCGCGGTTCTGCTCGCCAGAATTCGGGCGCAACTCCGGCAGCATGAACATAGCGAAGAAGCCGTGTTCACGATTGGCGAATATTCGTTTCGTCCGGCCGCAAAACTGCTTGTCGATCCTAAGGGCAGCAAAGTGCGTCTGACCGAGAAAGAGACGTCGATCCTGAAATATCTTTACCGGGCTGGCGACAAGGTGGTTGGCCGCGATGTCCTGTTGCATGAAGTTTGGGGCTATAACGCGAACGTCACCACGCACACTCTTGAAACCCACATTTATCGCCTTCGGCAAAAGATCGAGCGCGACCCGTCATCGGCTCAACTTCTCGTGACCGAGACCGGCGGTTACAGACTTGTGCCATAATGCAACGGTTGCGCGAAGAACGGAATGTCCCGTTCGTTCTCAGTTGTAGCGATCCGCGAATCCATGAACCCTGCAATAGTATTCGTTGAGTGGAAGGAGTTAACAGAAATCTTTAAGGTGGGATATGGACGAAACCGTTGTGGAGCTTTTAGAGAAACCCCCGATTTTTTTCGGTTTGACGGAAAGGCAGCTCACCATGATCGCCATCGTCAGTAAAAAGGCTTTCTTCCAACCGGGCGAAACCATTGTCAAACAAGGCGAAGCTGGCGACGCGGCCTACCTTATCCGGAGCGGTAAAGCGGTATGCTCCGTCATCGAAGACGGGCTTCCGGTCGAAAGGGATATATGGCCTGGCACACTTGTTGGCGAGTTGGCCATGCTGGTTGAAACTCACCATGCCTTTACGATTGTCGCAAAAGAAAAAACCCGTGTCTTCACGATACAACGGGACGATTTGCGCAAGGTGCTTGAAGCAGACCCAGCTATAGCCCAACATATGGCGGACAAATTGTTGATGCGTCTGCATGGTTTGGCGGCTGATCTCCGCAAAGTGGATGACACTCTTGCAGCCATCGAGGCTGCTGCTTAAAGTGCATTAGGCAGGTAGGAAATCGCATCCTTTGAGACGCGGCATTGCCGCTCCTCAGGATGAGGATCGTCGTCACGGCGAGGGACGCTGGCACCATCCCGAACGATGAGGCGATCTGCTTTCGGTCAAGCCAGACAGGCTTTCGAGCTTGTAGAATTGCGACAGCAGGTGTTTCCCTCAATGCAGCCCAACCCGGTAACAATAGGTGTCGATCTCGGCGGCACAAAAATCGAAGCCGTTGCCATGTCTTCAGACGGGCGCGAGTTTGGGCGCTTTCGTATTCCGACACCCAAGGACAACTACGAAGGCACGCTGAACGCAGTTGAAAGCCTCGTCCATCAAACACGTGAAACCCTTGACGGCGTTGCGGTGGCGAGCATCGGGATCGGTATCCCGGGCAGCCCGTCGCCAAAAACCGGCCTGATCCGGAATGCCAACTCCATATGGCTGAACGGCAAGCCGCTTCACCACGACCTTCAGGCGCGATTCGATGTGCCCCTGCACCTAGCAAATGATGCCAACTGCTTTGCCCTTTCCGAAGCTTTTGATGGCGCAGGTGAATCATACCGATCTGTCTTCGGAATTATTCTCGGCACGGGCGTCGGAGGTGGATTAGTGATCAATCAACGTCTGCATCCCGGCCGCAACGCCATCGCGGGAGAGTGGGGTCACAATCCGTTGCCCTGGCCTGATGAGAGCGAAGGGTCAGGTCCGTTGTGTTTTTGTGGCAGACGTGGGTGCATTGAAACATTTCTGAGCGGGCCCGCACTTGAAACGCAGTACCGGAAAACCGCAGGGTCCTCGCTGGCATCGAGGTCTATTGCGGAACGAGCCCTCAACGGCGACCCGATCTCAGAGCAACTCCTGAACGCGTACACAACACGCCTGGCAAAGGCGCTGGCCATAGTCATCAATCTCGTCGATCCGGACGTTGTTGTATTTGGCGGCGGGCTTTCCAACATCCCGGCGATATTGACAAAGACACGCACTGAACTGCCACAGTGGGTATTTTCGGACTCCTGTGACACGGAGTTCAAGATAAACCGCTGGGGCGATTCTGGCGGCGTGCGCGGCGCGGCGAGGCTGGGATCGCTTCCAACCCAACACGACATCGCACTTGCCAAATAACTCAAGCCGGAGTCAGCGTCGGCTTGGATTTGCCGGAATGACTTGCCTGTCCGCCTTTGCGACCGGCTTCCGCCGCCAGATCACGGTTCCGAGAAAAACTTCTGTTCGCGTCGGAAACATTTTGCCCGCCTTTCCGACCGGCCTCGGATGCCAGTTCACGGTTCTGGCTGAAGCTTCGTTTCTCGTGAGGAACGCTTTGTCCGCCTTTCGAGGCGATTGCACGCTGCTTATCGGTGTCCATCGATGCAAAACCCCGGCCCGACGATGTATTTTCTTTCTTCTTCCGCTGATCCATCGGTGATTTCCCTTATCGTATGCGCAAGTCTCGTTTTAGGAGACCAGTTTGTAACAGCGACAAACGAATGTGGTTCCGTTCAGGAACGACAGCGGTTCTCACGATGTCGGGAAGGCTACTGAAACAGCCATTTGAAAATACCCGGGCCGCGCTCTCGTGACCTGCGGTCGGAACGACCGTCGCGCAAAAAGCTGAACGGGTCGTCGTCCCGATTGCGTCGAGGCTGATTCGCCACCTCGATTGGCTTGGCTTTACGCAGATCGTAGACACTTGCAAGACCTTCAGGGTCGGTGATCGTAACCGCTGTCGGCGTCCAGGCCCACGTTGCGCGCTGATCGCCCCAGACGAACGGCTCGATTGCGATCACCTGGTTTTTATAAAGATCGAGGATCGCCACGTGTTCGAAATTAGCTGATTTCACCTGACCGGACTTATATCGCATCAGACTAATGCCTGCGAGACCGTCCTTAAGCGCGGTCCACTCCTCAAGCTCAGGAACGCCTTCCCCCTGCATTTCCAGTTGCACGGGAATTTTCGGATAACGTTCGTTGTAAGCCACGAACCGGTTGTCGACTTTGTACACTTCCCAACCCGCGACAGCCATTCCCAAAGGTTTCACGATGCTTTCCACCGTTTCGCCGGTGGCCGCCTTGTAAGCGTCGCGCACTTCTTTCGCCAGAGGATCAAGCTCAAGAGCGCGGCGGTAATCGCTGATCGCGAGTTCGCGCTGCCCGGCTTTTTCCCGAAGACTGCCACGAAGCCGATAAGCATCCGCGTAATTGCTCCTGAGTTCTATCGCCTTATCTAGATCCGAGGTGGCGTTCGCAGCGTCGTTGAGTGTCGACCGGGATTGCCCCCGCCAGAAATACGCCGACGCATTGCCAGGGTCGAGCGCGATGGCCTGATTAAGATCATCCTGTGCCAGGTCAGGTCGCTTGCGTTCGATATTCTGCCCTGCCCGGCCGATCAGGGCGTCGGCATTTTTCGGATTAAGCTCCAGCGCCTTCTGAAAGTCGCGAGAGGCCTGCAGGCCTCGCTTCTCTCGGGCATGGGCCTGCCCTCTTTGCGCATAAAGCCCGGCGTTGTCCGGATTAAGCGCGATGACCTTATCCAGATCGAGAACGGCATCGTCATTTTTTCCAAGGCCGAGCAACGCCACGGCACGATTTTGATACACCGTGCCGTATTGCGCATTGATGGCCAGGGCGCGGTTGAAATACCGCAAGGCGGCGTAGTTTTTGCCTAACGCGGTCGCGATCTTGCCGCGTCCGTTAAACGGAACGGCGTTGGCCGGCAAAACGTCTATAGCTTTGCGAAAATCCTTATCGGCATCGTCGGGCCGACCCAGAGCTTGCAGGGCATTGCCTCGATTGCACAATGCGGGCCCAAAATTCGAGGATAACGCAACCGACCTGTCGAAGTCCTTGTAGGCCTCATCCACGCGACCAAGGTCCATAAGCACAATACCGCGATTGTTGAAGACCGTCGCGCTATCCGCGTTAAGGGAAACGGCCTTGGTGAGATCGGCCATGGCACCGTCAAACTGTTTCAGTCGCCATTTGGCTACGCCACGGTCACTGTAGATGCTGGCCTGACGTGTCGTCGAAATGTTGCTTTCTCGCAAGGCTTCGTCATAGGCGAGGATAGCCTGATCGAAACGGCCCTGCAAAAGGGCTGCCACACCTTCCTGTGACTTGAGCAAGGACTTTTCAACGGCAGCCCAAACACCAGGCGAGGAGAGTCCATCTGCTGTTAAAGCGCCGCAGACCATAATGAAACGCGCTAGTGTGAGGCCATGAGCTGAAAACCGCGATTTCATGAGCTTTCCTCCAAGTGGCTGCAACCCGGACGAGGCGTCGCAGGTCCTTAAGAGTGATTTGCACGGGGGTGTGGCCGCGATGCCTTTACCGATGCCTTTGGTTTAGATAACACACCATGAATGCGCAATCACCTCAACCGTTTCTCGTGGATCAGTGTCCAGTTGGCGCTGGCGGTCGCCATGGTCGCTGCGCTTTGTTCGCAAGGCATTGCGCAAAGCGGTAGCGGCCGATACCGGATGGCACAGGCGGACCCTTCCAACGATGACGATCGCCGCGCCAGACTTCTCAATGAATTGCGCAGAATTCGCGGTCAGCCTGCCGAGAGTCGCCCTGCCCCGACAGAACCGTTCTCGCCTCCGCTCCCAGTGCGCCGCAAAACACCGAACGACGATCAGCCAGATCGGGGCGGCGCGGAAACACCCGCTCCCGCGGTCGCCCCGCCATCGGATGGTGAAATTTCCGCGCTCGTCAGCAAGATCGTTCTGCTTGGCTTTTCCGGCACTCAATCGCAGGACGCTGGCGTAAAGGCGGTCCGGTCGCTGCTCGAGTCCAGTTCTATAGCGGGCGTGGTCGTCGGCAAGGACAACATTGTCTCGCGAACGCAGACCAAAGACCTGCTAAAGAGCCTAACGGTCGGGCGAATGAAGCCCATCGTGGCCCTGAACGAGACCGGCGGCACGAACACTGCCCTGACGGCAGAGAAGGGTTTCATCCCCTGGCCCTCGCAAAAGGAAATCGCAGGTTTTGGCGATCCCCAGTATGCGTATTCCACTTATCAGACGCTGACGGCAAACCTCGAATGGCTTGGGTTCACCCTGAATTTCGGCCCAAAACTCGCCGCTACCGCCACAAGCGACAGCTTCAGCGCCGATCCGCTTAAAAACGCGGTTTTCGCAAAGACGTTTATATTGGCGCATCGGGAATCGAATGTCGTTGCGGTTCCAATCGTTGAGGATGGCGACGCCATTTTGCGGTCGTTGAAAACGCTTCTTGTGTCATACCCGCAGACAGGGGTGGCTGCTTTCAAGGACAGTGGAAAACGTCTGGATATCCTTGGTTCCAGACTGCTGAGCGGTCCTCGCTTTTGCATGACCTCGGCGAAAGCTACGACCGATGCAGATAAGATCGCCGATGAGATCTCGGCAGGATGCGATGTGTTTGTCATCGATGCAGGCGAACAGGCGATGTCGTTTCGACAGAAATTCGGAGCATCGGTCAACGCGGCTGTGACGAAGGGCACCCTGACGCTCGCTCAGTTGACAACTGCGGCCGCGCGTCTGGACGCCCTGAGATCGAAGTCAGGCTTAACCTCCGGGCAGTAATTCTGCGCAGGTTACGACGTGCGGAAAATCTTCCCGCGCTTGTCGAGCCTTTGCAACACACCCGGTATCAACTCGGGCATGTCGTCGGCGATCAAACCAGGACCGAAGGCCAGCGCCAGTTCGGCATGCATCCAGACCGCGGCCGCCGCCGCATCGAAAGCCGCCATGCCCTGCCCGAGCAGCCCCGCGACAAGTCCCGCAAGGACATCGCCGCTTCCGGCGGTAGCAAGCAACGGAACCCCGTTTTCACTCACGGTTGCAAGGCTATCGGGTGCGGCGACAACCGTATCGGCGCCCTTCAAGATGACGACCGCGCCGGAAATCTCGGCCGCGCGCCTTGCGCGTTCGAGTTTCGAGTCTTCGTTGTCAAGCTCGGGAAACAGACGCTTGAACTCGCCTTCATGGGGCGTCATCACCACGGCGGTTGGCCGCGCCTTGATCTGTTCGAAAAGTTCCGAAGGCGTTTCGCTGAAAGCGGTCAATCCATCCGCATCGAGCACGACACTCGCTTCGCTTCCCAGCACACTCAAAACCAGATCGCGCACTTCCGCGTCGTTGCCAGCCCCCGGGCCAATGAGCACCGAGGTGACGCGCCTGTCGGAGAGAAGCTCGGATAAGCCGCCTGCGCCATCGTAAGGTGAAACCATGATCGCGGTCAGTTGCGCCGCGTTGATGTAGAAAGCCGCTTTCGACGTGGCCACTGTCACAAGTCCGCTGCCAACGCGAAGAGCAGCCCGCGCGGCAAGCCTTGCCGCTCCTGTGCTTTCCATGGGACCGGAGACAACGATCGAGTGGCCACGATCATATTTGTGCGTATCGACCTTCATTTTCGGGAAGTATCGCAGCCAAAAGTCGGGATCGTTCGAAAATGTTCGCGGTGCGATATCGCCAAGAACCGACGATGGAATGCCGATATCGATGGCGCGCACGTCTCCGCAATAAAGCCGCCCCGGCAAAAGCACATGCCCAGTTTTCCGCCGAAAGAATGTGACGGTGGAGGCCGATTTGAAGGCCAGCCCGTGCACGGTGCCGCGAGTGGCATCGATGCCCGTCGGCACATCCACTGACACCACGGACAGGTTCCGGGCGGTGACTTCCTCAATCATCTGCGCAGGCACGCCGTCCACGTTATCGCGCAAGCCCGCACCGTAAATGGCATCCACGATAAGCTGGGCACCCTCCAGCGATTGCAGGGACATGGGTTCAATCGCCTCATCCCAGCGCCGCGCCATTTCCTTGGTATCGCGCGGCAGCTCGTCCTGCTTGCCATGAAGCGCGAGGCGAACCTGATACCCGCGCTCGCGGAGATAGCGCGCGCAGACAAACCCGTCGCCGCCGTTGTTGCCGGGTCCACAAAGAACCGCGACGCGGCTTCCACGCGGGAACCGTCGCACCACCTCTTCGGCAACGCCGCGGCCTGCGTTCTCCATCAGGGTCAAGCTCGCAACTCCAGCCTCGGCAGCGAGTTGCTCGGCGCGGCTCATTTCGTCGGCTGTCAAAAGTTCGAGCAAGGTTATGCCTGCAGCTTAAGGGTGGACGTGACTGTCATCAGTGAGATGCCGTCCGAATGTAGCGAAAATTTGTAAGAAGGCTAAAGAAAACACGATTGCGTGCTGAAGACTTTTCTTTGCACGTCGAAGTTAGACGCCTAGCGGTCTCCATCGCAGTTTCATGGCTTTTTCTATTTTCACGCGCCACGCCTGAAGTCGCCATGCCGTGGCAGCGCCCGGTTTTCACGACGGTCGACTGCGACAAAGGCTAATTTCTCAGTCTGGCATATGTACCCATATAGATTCCCGCGTTCCCGGGAATGACGATGCCAGCACCTACCTAATAAACGCGCGCCTTCGGTTCGATATACGTAACGTCGTTCGTCAACGTGCGCGTGTGCACGGGGCGATAATCCAAACGCACCGTTTTCTTTACGTCGTCTACAAACGCAATCGTATGCTTCATCCATTCGCCGTCGTTGCGATCCGGGAAATCTTCGCGGGCATGCGCACCGCGGCTTTCCTGGCGGTTTAACGCGCCGACCACCGTCGTCGCCGACTGGACGACCATGTTGTCGAACTCCAGCGTCTCGATCAGATCAGTGTTCCAGATCAGGGACCTGTCGGTGACGCGGATATCGCGCACGCCGTCCCAAACGTCCTGAACCTTTTTCCGGCCTTCTTCAAGCACTTCGGCATTGCGGAACACGGCGCAGTTGTTTTGCATGGCGTGCTGCATCTTGCCCCGGAGTTCGGCGGTGGGTGTCCCGCCGTTTGCATAGCGCATGCGATCAAGACGGGCAATGGCCTGATCGCCAGCTCCTGACGGCAGGTTTGGCTGCGTTGCGCCGCGTTCGATGGTGTCGGAGCAGCGCTGTCCGGCGGCGCGGCCGAAAACAAGAAGATCGATCAGTGAGTTGGAACCCAGCCGGTTTGCGCCGTGCACACTCGCGCAGGATGCTTCGCCGATGGCCATGAGGCCCGGCACCGTTGCGTCGGGATCGCCGCCTTTCGGGTTCAGCACTTCGCCAAGGTAATTCGTCGGTATACCGCCCATGTTATAATGAACCGTCGGCAACACAGGGATCGGCTCACGCGTGACATCGACGCCGGAGAAGACCTTCGCGCTTTCGCTAATGCCGGGCAGGCGTTCAGCCAAAATCTTCGGATCGAGATGGTCGAGATGCAGGAAAATGTGATCCTTCTTCGGGCCGACACCCCGTCCTTCGCGGATCTCGATGGTCATAGAGCGCGACACGACATCGCGGCTCGCAAGGTCTTTCGCATGGGGCGCATAACGCTCCATGAAACGCTCGCCTTCGGAGTTGGTGAGATAGCCTCCCTCGCCGCGCGAACCTTCCGTGATCAATACGCCCGCGCCGTAAATCCCGGTCGGATGAAACTGCACGAATTCCATGTCCTGAAGCGGCAACCCGGCACGCAGCGCCATGGCATTGCCGTCACCGGTTGACGTGTGTGCGCTCGTGCATGAAAAATATGCGCGGCCGTAGCCACCCGTGGCGATGATGGTTTTCTTGGCTCGGAACCGGTGAATGGTCCCGTCCGCCAGACACAACGCCATGAGGCCGCGGCAAATACCATCGTCCATGATGAGATCGAGGGCGAAATACTCGATGAAAAATTCCGCCGAATGACGAAGCGATTGCCCATAAAGCGTGTGAAGCATGGCATGGCCCGTGCGGTCTGCGGCAGCGCAGGTGCGTTGCGCGGGCGGGCCCTCGCCGAAATCCGTGGTCATGCCGCCAAAGGGCCGTTGATAAATCTTGCCATCTTCCGTGCGGCTGAAGGGCATGCCGTAATGTTCGAGCTCATACACAGCGGCGGGCGCGTTGCGGCACAGGTACTCGATGGCGTCCTGATCCCCGAGCCAGTCCGAGCCTTTCACGGTGTCGTACATGTGCCAGCGCCAGTCGTCCCGGCCCATGTTGCCGAGCGATGCCGCGATCCCGCCCTGAGCCGCGACGGTATGCGAGCGCGTTGGAAAAACCTTAGTGATGCAGGCGGTCTTCAAACCGGCCTCGGCGCACCCAAGCGTAGCGCGAAGCCCCGCGCCTCCGGCCCCGACCACCACCACATCGAAAGTGTGGTCTGTCACGGGATAGGATCGGCCGCCGACGTTGATCACTTTGCCATCGCCGCCGTTGAGCTTACCGTTTGCCTTGCCAGCTTCCGCCATCGGTCAGACCCCAAGAAAAAGTTTTGCCACTGCCATTACGCACGCGACGCCAATCAGGATTGAAAAGAACGTATTCAAAAGCAAGGCTGGCACCTTAGCCGCACCATGCAGATAATCTTCAATGATGACCTGCATGCCAAGCCGCATATGTATACTGACCGACAGCGCCAACAGTACACCAAAGACCGCGTTCAAGGGCGACCCAAAAAACGCCTTGACCGCTTCGCGCGGCGCGCCGGTGAGCGTGATGATTGCGTAGACGAGAAACGCGATCACGAAGATGTTGGCCACGCCAGTGACCCGCTGCCGCCAGAAATGATCCGTGCCGCTTTTGCCTGATCCCAGACCGCGTGCATGCTTCAGGGATGTCCGATAACTTGCCATCTTAGACCATTCCCCACTTTGTCATGGCCGCAACCCAGATCAGGGCCGTCAGCGTGACCGATCCGAGCAGCGTGCCCCATGACAGGAGTCGGATATTTGGAATGTCAAACCCCCGCCCGGTATCCCAGATGAAATGGCGCATGCCGCCGAGCATGTGATGCATGACGGACCAGGTCAGTCCAAACAGGACGATCAAACCGGGAACCGAGGCCAAAAGGCTGCTTACCTGATTGAACTCTGCTTCGCCGGTCGCGGCACTGATCAGCCAGACGGCAAGCAATAGGCTGCCGAGGTAATTAACGGTCCCTGTGAGCCGATGCATGATCGACATGACCATATTCACGTAGGGCCGAAAAATGAACAGGTGGGGCGACAGTGGCCGCGCTCGCGGCACCGGACCGCGTGGTCTTGTTATCTCTGCCTTGGCTTCGGCCATGAACCGCTTCCCCCGTCAATGATGGTTGTGTTTACCGCGTTGCAACAATTTGAGCAACTGCCATGCGTGACTTGACGACATTGCTGCCGCTTTTCGAGGGAAAGAAAGCAACGAATCGGAGTTGCATGCATTCTCGCGTGCTAAGGTGATGACGCGGGTTCAGAGGGGTTCAGTTGATGTTCAAGGCGTTGGGCGGAGTCGTCGCAATAACTTTTTATGCGACTTCTATTTTAACGGCATCCGCGCAAAGCGGTTGGTCGGTTTACCGAAACCCGGATTTCGAATATGAACTGCTATATCCGCCGTATAACTTCGAAGCGGATACGTCGCGATCAAGCGAGACCACTTCGGTCTTTCGATCGACGGATGGCGGCGCGACGCTGACAGCGTTCGGCTCGTTTAACGAAGAAAACATGAGCATCGCCAACTACCGCGCGACAATCATTAGAGATTTTCCCGGTTACGACAAAATCACCTATGGCCCGATGACCGCGACCTGGTTCGTGCTGTCCGGTTTTCGCGGTGGCGACGTGTACTATCAGAAGGTGATGTTCGCCTGCGGTGGAAAGGTCGTGAACGTCTTCGCACTGAAGTATCCGGCTGTTGAAAAATGGAAATATGACCCGATTGTCGTTGGCGTCGAACGCAACTTTCGTCCAACGTCTGAATCCGCATGCGCGCGATTGGTTCGCCGCGGCTGAAGGGGGTTATGATCCATATTTTGAAGCTCTGCGTTGGAGCCACGTGTGTGGAAGATCTGAAACTTTGGCAAGATCAGCGTCGGTCTGAACTGGCGCGGACAGCCGATCCGTTCGGTCTGATGCATGTGACAAGACAGACGCCAAGACGCAGAGGATTCCAGGTGGGGTCATCCATTTACTGGGTTATAGGCGGGTTCATTCGCGCCCGGCAGGTGATCACAGCACTGCATGAAGTTCCGTGCGCAGATGGCATTACCCGCTGCGGCCTTGCTCTCGGCGAGGAACTTGTTCTTACCATACCCGTGCCGCGACGCCCGTTTCAGGGCTGGCGATATCTGATGATTGACGATGCACCGCGCGATCTCGATGTGATGGAGGCGTCATGTGCAAACCAGATGCCGCCGTCGATGCGGGCGAGCCTTTGCGAACTGGGGTTGCTTTAGACCATGTCGCATTGAGGTCGAAACATTTGCGGTCGTCGTCGCGCGGAGTCGGAGACCTCATGTTTTAGCATCGCCTGCATCTCGACGTGCCATTCACAAACTTGGCTTTCGCGCGTTTTCCGCATCCAGTAAAGCCTGCCGCACCGTATCCGCCTTCAGATTCACATGCTGTTTCAGGATACGCGATAACGCAACGGGGTCGCGTGTCTCAAGCGCGGCAATCATGGCTTCGTGGTCATCGATGGCCTTCTTCCAGTGAGTAGCCGACATTTTTGCGCGAAACCGCACGCGCATGATGCGAACCATGAGATTTTGCCATTTGATCATCAAAGGCGCGTTTTGCGCCGCCTCCATGATGGCGATATGAATTTCTTCGTTGACCTTGAGATAAAGATCGGTTTCACCCGCTTTGTAATGGCTCATCATGGTCGCATGCGCCGATTTGATGGCTACTAGCTGCTCCTGTGTGACGCGTGTCGCGGCAAGCTCTCCACCGAGCGCCTCAAGGGCGCCCATAATCGGGAACAGGTCTGCAATATCCTGACTGGTGATCGACGCGATATTTGCACCGCGGTTTGGCGTGAGCCGGACGAGACCCTCGATGGCCAGAACCTTTACCGCTTCGCGCAACGGAGTTCGCGACACACCAAACCTCGCACAGAGATCAGACTCGGACAATTTCTCGCCCTGGTCGTAATCTCCGTCAACGATTGCCTTGCGCAATCGCGCAAGGAGTTCGTCATGCAAGCTGCGGCGCAAGATCTGCTTAGGCTCTTCCTGCGTCACAATTCCTGTTTCCTTTTGTCATCGTTATGCAGCGGACTTCATCGGATGCGCCGCAGCCTCGGCGAAATAGGACATGGCCGCCTGTACGCCCCCGCTTTTGTGGGGGACTTTCGCGATGGTCAGCCCCATTTCAACACCAGCCAACGCACCGATGATGGTGAGTTCATTGGTGTCGCCCAGATGACCTATCCGAAAAACCTTACCCATAACTTTCGAAAGACCTGTTCCATAGGAAACGTTAAAGTGATCCAAGGCAACAGCTCTGAAGTCGTCGGCATTATACCCTTCAGGCATTAAGACCGCCGTAAGGGACGATGAATAATACTTTGGATCGCGGCATAAAATCTCCAGACCCCAGGCACGAACCGCACGTCGCGTAGCTTCGGCCAGCCGGTCATGACGAGCAAAGACATTGTCCAGCCCCTCTTCATGTAGCATATCGATGGCTTCAGCCAGGCCGTAAAGCATGTTTGTAGCCGGTGTGTAGGGGAAGAACCCGCGCTCGTTATGAAACAGCATGTCGTCCCAATGCCAGAACGCACGGGGCAGTTTCGCGGATTTCGATGCGGCCAGAGCTTTCTTGCTTGCTGCGGTGAACGAGATACCCGGCGGGAGCATCAGCCCTTTCTGCGAGCCAGCCACAGTGACGTCCACGCCCCACTCGTCGTGACGATAGTCCATGGAGCCCAGAGTTGAGATCGTATCCACCAGCAGCAAAGCCGGATGGTTTGAGCGATCAATGGCGCGCCGCACCTCGGCCACGTTCGTTGCGCAGCCCGTGGATGTCTCACCGTGCACGATGCAGACGGCCTTTATCTTATGCTCGCGGTCTTCCGCAAGACGGGCGCTGATCTGATCCACATCTCCGCCCGTGCGCCAGTCCGACGGAATATAATCGACGACGAGGCCCATCCGCTCGGCCATCTGCTTCCATAAGGTAGAGAATTGACCTGTCTCGAACATGAGAACCGTATCGCCTGGAGACAGCGTATTGACCAACGCGGCTTCCCAGGCACCCGTGCCTGATGATGGAAAGATGAAAACATGGCTATCGGTTTTGAAAATGCTCTTCACGCCGTCGAGAACGCGCCGGGCAAGCCGCTGAAACTCCGGCCCGCGATGATCGATCACGGCTGCCGATATCGCGCGCAGAACGCGGTCCGGTACGGGTGTCGGGCCGGGGATTTGTAAGTAGTGTCGTCCCGGCACTCGTGGTGTGTTGCTGCCCATGGTCTGTTTCTCCCTCTTTGTACCAGTCGCTTGCTGGCTTGGCCGAATGAATGCATTATGCAAAAAACGCCGAGATTAATGGACGGTCGTGTCTGGGCGCACGGTGCGCATTTTGAGGTCATAACGATGGCGACGATGCGCCCTGTGTTTGAGCGGAAGCTTAAACGTGCCATGAACGGCGATGTTCTGACAAGCGTGTTCGATCGTGGCCGATATGCGACAGATGCGTCGTCGTATCAAATCATGCCTGCGGCGGTGGCGGTGCCACGAACCATGGCCGACGCGGTCGCCGCCCTTGACGTGGCAAGAGCCGAACGCATACCCGTGACGCTGAGGGGCGGCGGGACATCCCAGGCGGGGCAAACAGTCGGTGGTGGACTGATCCTCGATACCTCCCGGCATCTTAATCGCATTCTGCACCTTGACGTGGAAGGCCGCCGGGCCATCGTTGAGCCGGGCATCGTGCTTGACGACCTCAACCGTCAATTGAAGCCGCATGGCCTCTGGTTTCCAGTGGATATCTCAACGGGTAGCCGTGCAACAATCGGGGGTATGGCTGCCAACAATTCATGCGGCGGTCGCTCTTTGCGATATGGCACCACGAGGGACAACACGATCTCCATCGATGCCGTGCTGCCGGATGGAAGTGAGGCGCGTTTTGCCCGCGATGCCCCTCAAACGGCGCTCACCAAGACTTTGCTCGCCATCGGCGCACGCGAAGCGGACGAAGTAGCCGCGCGATTCCCGAAAGTTCAGCGCCGCGTCGGCGGCTACAATCTCGACGCGCTGACGCCGAACGTTGCGGGCAACAACATTGCCCACCTCCTTGTAGGATCGGAAGGAACGCTCGGCCTCTTCATGACCATCGAGATCAAGCTCTGGCCGCTGATTGGAGCGCGCGCCGTGGGCGTCTGCCATTTCGGATCGTTCTATGCGGCCATGGATGCGGCTCAACATCTCGTAAAACTCGGCCCCATCGGCGTCGAACTTGTGGACGCGACCATGATCCGGCTCGCGCGCAATATCGCTATTTATCGGCCTACAGTGGAAACCGTGGTGAACGGCGATCCGGCGGCGTTGCTGTTTGTGGAATTCGCCGAAGATGCCGCAGAGAACGCGGTGCGGCTTGAGCGGCTGCACGAACTGATGGGCGATCTGGGCTTTGGCTGGGATCAACCCCGGCCAAAATGGGGCGGTGTGGTCAATGTGACCGACGCTGCCACGCAGACGGCGCTGACCGAGATGCGTCAGGCCGGCCTCAACATCATGATGTCCATGAAGGACGCTGGCAAACCGGTCTCCTTCGTGGAAGATTGCGCTGTGCCGCTGGAGCATCTGGCGGATTATACGGCGCGCCTCACATCCATTTTCGAGAAGCATGGCACGACCGGCACCTGGTATGCACACGCAAGCGTCGGCTGTCTGCATGTGCGCCCGATCCTCAATCTACGTCTCGATAAAGATGTGAAGGCCATGCGCGCCATCGCCGAAGAGGCATTTGCCATGGTGCGTGAGTATGAAGGGTCGCACTCCGGCGAGCACGGGGACGGTATCGTGCGCTCCGAGTTTCACGGAGCGATGTTCGGAGAGCGCATCGTGGCGGCGTATGCTGAGATCAAGGACGCGTTCGATCCCGATAACCTGTTCAATCCCGGCAAGATCGTGCGTGCGCCAGCCTTCGATGATCGAACCAAATTTCGCTATCATCCCGACTATCTAGCTTCGAAGGATGAACCCGCCCTCGACTGGTCGGCATTTTCCGGCGGGGCGCGCGGGTTTCAGGGCGCAGCCGAGATGTGTAACAACAACGGCGCGTGCCGCAAATCCGAAGGCGGTGCCATGTGCCCGTCTTATCGGGCGACGCGCAACGAGCAGGACGTGACAAGGGGCCGCGCCAACACGCTGCGGCTCGCCCTGTCGGGGCAACTTGGTCCCGATGCGATGACGTCGCCGGAAATAGCCGAAACCATGAAACTGTGCGTGTCATGCAAGGCGTGCCGCCGCGAGTGTCCGGCGGGCGTCGATATGGCACGCATGAAAATCGAAGTGCTGGCGGCGCGATCCGCGGCCCACGGTGACACGCGGGGGGATCTCGCGGTCGGATGGCTGCCACATTATGCACCATACGCCGCGATGCTCGCGCCGATCTTAAATCTCCGCAACCGCGCAGCCCCACTTCGTTGGCTCACCGAACGCACGATGGGTATCGCGCGCGAACGACGTCTCCCCGCATGGCGTCGCGACACGTTCAAGCCCGACGTGAGCAGCGAAGGCGAAATTGCCGGGCGTGAGGTCGTATTGTTCGCCGACACATTCAACCGGTATTACGAGCCGGAAAATCTGCATGCGGCGGTCGCGGTTCTCACAAGGCACGGGTATCGCGTCCATCATGCAACGCCCGATCAGGGTTCGCGGCCACTGTGCTGCGGACGGACGTTTCTTGCCATCGGGCGCGTCGACAAGGCGCGAACCGAAATGACCCGAACGCTCGATGCGCTCGCACCATTCGTCGCGCGCGGCGTGCCTGTGATCGGGCTGGAACCGTCGTGCCTGCTGACGTTCCGCGATGAACTGACCGCCGTTTTGCCTCACGACGAACGCGCACAGAAACTTGCGGCAAGCGCCATGTTGTTCGAGGAATTCATCGTTCGTGAAACTGAAGCCGGGCATTTCGAGGCCGCGTTCGCGCCGACCGATAAAACCGCATTGCTTCATGGGCATTGCCATCAAAAAGCGTTCGGGGCCATGCCAGCCGTCGAGGCCGCCCTGAAGCTCGTGCCGGGCTTGCATGTCGAAACCATTGAAAGCAGTTGTTGCGGCATGGCGGGAGCATTCGGTTATCAGGCGGAAACAATCGCGGTGTCGAAGGCCATGGGTGAACTCGCGCTGCTTCCCGCAGTTCGCGCGGCACCTCAGGAGGCGATCATCGTCGCCGATGGCACATCCTGCCGCCATCAAATCCACGACGGCACCGGGCGGCAGGCGCACCATGTCGCGTGCGTATTGGCCTCCGTTTTGCCTGCTTGTTGAGCAACGCCGAGCGTAGCCCGCAGCGCCGTCTTTGGTCTAATTCAGTTGCATTAACGTTGTCACCCGTTCGGTTTACGGTAATCTCCCTTGGAAATTGCATTCATAATGGTGATCCAGGCAAACTGGTGCCGAGGGAGACGATGAAGATTGCGCGTTAACATCAGAAACTTCGAGCGATTTGAACAAGCGAGACTGCGGCTTTGCCTGATCGCGTTCAGATTTACAGGCCGCCTGCAATGACGACCGAAACGCTCGATTATCCAGTCGTTGCTCATTCGGTAGAACGTATCACCCGTATTGACGGGGTCGCGTCGGCCGACCCGCTGCTGAGCGTGCAGGATCTGCATGTCCAGTTTCATACGTCGCGCGGCGTCGTGCGGGCTGTCGAGGGCGTGTCCTACGATGTGTATCCCGGCGAAATCCTCGCCATTGTCGGCGAATCCGGGTGCGGCAAATCGGTGTCATCGCTGGCAGTCATGCGGCTTCTGCCCAAATCCACGGCGCGCATACCGAAAGGAAAAATTCTGTTTCAGGGGCGCGATCTCCTGAAACTTGCCGACGAAGACATGCGCGAACTGCGCGGTCGCGATATTTCGATGATCTTTCAGGAACCGATGACCTCGCTTAATCCGGTTTTGTCCATCGGCTTTCAGATCATGGAGCCGATGCTCATTCATTTGCGTCTGAGCCAGCCGGAGGCGCGAACGCGTGCCGCGGAACTGCTTACGCTTGTCGGCATCACCGATGCCGAACGGCGGCTGGACCAGTTTCCACACCAGCTTTCGGGCGGGATGCGCCAGCGGGTCATGATCGCCATCGGTCTTGCGTGCAATCCAAAACTCATCATCGCGGATGAGCCGACGACGGCACTGGACGTAACGATCCAGGCGCAAATTCTCGAATTGCTGAAGGATCTATCCGAACGACTGAAGATCGCCATCGTTATCATCACCCATAACCTCGGCATCGTCGCGCGCTATGCCCACCGCGTGAACGTCATGTATGCGGCCCGGATCGTGGAAAAAGGCAGTGCCGACGCGGTGTTCCTGGACAGTCACCATCCGTATACGCGCGGTTTGATGCGGTCCATTCCGCGCCTCGACGTGCCGAAAACCATGCGTTTGCAAACCATTGAAGGCTTGCCGCCGGATTTGCGCAATCCGCCAGTCGGCTGTCGTTTTCGTCCGCGCTGCCCGTCACAAACTGAAAAATGCGTCGAAGACCCAACCTTGCGGGACATGGGAAAGGGGCATTTTGCAGCCTGCCATTATGCGGAAGAAGTCGCCGCCGAGCCTGTGATCAAAATCGAGACTGCGTCGGCATTTCCGGCGCACCACTCAGGCTCGTTCGTCGCAAACGCAGATGGGGATGCGCGACCGGCCAAGGCCTCTGCCCGTGCGCTCGATGTGCGAGATTTAACAAAAATTTTTCGTGTCGCGTCCGGGTTCTCCTTGCGAGGCGGAATGCCAACCGAAGTCCGTGCCGTCAACGGCATTAGTTTCCACATCGAACCGGGTGAAACCCTTGGCCTCGTCGGTGAATCCGGCTGCGGGAAATCGACCGTCGGTCGTGCGATCCTTCGCCTTGACGAAGCCACGGGCGGAGAAATCCTGTTCGAAGGCCGGGATATCACCCACGTGAAGGGGGACGACCTGCGTGCCATTCGCCGCCGCATGCAGGTCATATTTCAGGATCCGTTCTCGTCGCTGAACCCTCGCATGACCATCGCGAAAATCCTGTCGGAACCGCTTCGTGTGCACGGCCTCGTCAAGAATGCGGGAGCGGCCAGCGACCGCGTCGACGAATTGCTTTCGCTCGTCGGGCTGCACGGTTTCATGGCGGAGCGCTATCCCCATGAGATGTCAGGTGGGCAACGTCAGCGCGTTGGAATCGCGCGCGCGCTGGCCATGAACCCGAGCCTGATCGTCTGCGACGAGCCGGTCTCCGCGCTCGACGTATCCATTCAAGGCCAGATTATGAATCTGCTCGAGGATTTGAAGCAGAAATACGCGCTGACCTACCTGTTCATCGCGCACGATCTGGCGGTCGTCCGACATATCTCGGACCGCATCATGGTGATGTATCTTGGTCGCGTGATGGAACTCGCGGATCGCGACACACTCTATGCCGCGCCGCTTCATCCGTACACGAAGGCTTTACTCGACGCAGCACCTGTCCCCGATCCCGTGCTGGAGCGCGCCCGGCGGCCCCGTGCGCTGAAAGGCGAGCTGCCGTCACCACTTAAGCCGCCGCCAGGTTGCGTATTCAATACGCGTTGCCCGCTGGCCGATGGCGAGTGTGTGGCTGCCGTGCCGTTGTTGAGGGAGATCACGTCCAATCATTTCGTCGCGTGCCACAAGGTTTAGGCAAGCTTCGAGAGTTAGAACATAACAAGTACAGGGAACGGGATATGAAACGCGTTATTGGAGCTATGGCGTCAGTGGTGTTGATGTCGTGGGGCGGAACTTGCTTTGCGCAGACGCCACAAAAAGGGGGCACGCTGGTTTACGGAATCAGCGCGGAGGCACCCACTTTCGATTGCGGCGGCTCGGACACATTCGCGGTTATTCAGACTGTCGCGCCGTTTTATTCCACGCTTTTGAAGGTCGATCTGGCCAATTATCCGAACATCGTCGGTGACCTGGCAAAATCTTGGACAATCTCCCCAGACGGCAAAACGTATACATTCGAGCTGCATTCGGGGGTCACGTTCCATGACGGATCGGCGCTGACCTCCGCTGACGTGAAGGCGAGTTACGACCGCTATCGCAATCCGCCAGCGGGTGTACCATCCTTCCGCCAGGCCTCGTTCGCCGATATCGAAGCCATTGAAACGCCGTCGCCCACGAGTGTCGTGTTCAAACTCAAGGCGGCAAATCCGGCCATGCTGTTGAACCTTGCCACGCCGAACGGGTGTATTTATTCCGCCAAGAAGCTCGCAGAAGACCCCCGTTTCCCCATTCAGAACGTGCTGGGATCGGGTCCGTTCAAATTTACCGAGAGCGTTAAAGGCAGCCATATCGCTGGAGTACGCAACGAGAACTACTTCAAGAAAGACCGGCCCTATCTCGATGGCTTTCGCGGGGTCCTTTTCAGCCAGTCGGCAGCGATGGTCAATGCCATTCAGGGTGGCCAGATCATGGCCGAATTTCGGACAGTCAGTCCGGCGGATCGAGACCGTTTGAAGTCCGCGATGGGAGACAATATCACGTTCCTCGAGCAGGACTGGAGCACGGGTATGCTGCTCGTCTTCAATACGAAAAAAGCACCCTTCAACGACGCCCGCGTTCGCCGCGCATTTTCCATGGCGGTTGACCGGCAGGCGGCGAGTGCCGGCTTGCGCCGAACCGCAGTGCTGCGCGCCGTTGGCGGCATCATTCGCCCCGGAGCACCGTTTGGCATCCCCAGTGCGGATCTAGCGAAAGTGCCAGGTTTCGGCGCTAACGGAAAAGCCGATAAGGAAGAGGCTCGCCGGTTGCTCAAGGAGGCCGGGGTCGAAAATCTGAAGATCACCTTGCTCAACCGCTCCACCAACCAACCTTACACACCGGCTGGCGTTTATCTTATCGATCAGTGGCGGCAGATCGGCGTCACGGTCGAACACAAGCAGGCTGAAACCGCGCAATATCGTGAAGGCGTAAAGTCCGGAAACTTCGATGTGGTGCTCGATTTTGTGAATGCACTGCCAGAAGATCCGTCGTTGACCCTCACCCGGCACATTTCAGGATCGCCAGACAACCCATCGGGTGCCACCGATAAAGAGGTGGATGCTCTGTTCGAGCAGCAACTGCGGGAAACCGACGCGTCGAAACGGGAGGCCATCGTCCGACGCATGGAAATGCGCATTTTGACGGAGGCCAATCAGGTGCCGTTCCTCTGGTGGTATCGCACGGTTGCCTTGAACAGCCGCGTGAAGGGCTGGCAGATGTCGCCGAGCCATCTGTTCGGCCAGGATCTCGGCGATGTCTGGCTTGCTCCTGAAAATCGATCTTAGGTTGTGGCAAGCCAACGGGCACGCTTATGATCCGCTATCTGCTGAAACGCATTCTCTACGCCATCCCGACCATCGCGGGGGTGGCCGTGCTTGTGTTTTTTATGTTGCGGGTCGTGCCCGGCGACATCGTCGAGCTTAAGCTTCGGGGAGACGGCGGCAACGTGTCGACGGCACAAATCGAGGCCGAGCGGACGCGTATGGGCTTGAATAAGCCGTTGTACGAACAATTCGGCGAGTGGATGGTCGGCGTCGCGACGCTGAACCTTGGGAAATCCATGTGGACCGACCTGCCCGTGGTGGATGAGATCGCCGGTCGGTTCGGTTTAACCATCGAGGTGGCGATCCTTGCCACCATCATCGCGATCCTGCTGGCCCTGCCGCTCGGAATTATTTCAGCGCTCTACAAAGATAGCGCCATCGATCAGATCATTCGCCTTGTCACCATTGCGGGGCTTGCCGTACCCTCATTCTGGCTGGGCATGATTATTATTCTGTTGTTGCTGTCGGCGTTCAACTGGCTGCCGCCTGTCACTTATACGCCGATCTGGGTGAACCCGTGGGCCAATCTATCGCAACTCATATGGCCAGCGCTTGCCATCGGGTTTCGCTATTCCGCAGTGCTCACGCGCATGATCCGCTCGTCGATCATTGAGGTGATGCAGGAGGATTACATCCGCACGGCACGCGCAAAAGGCGTCGCCGAGCGTCGGGTTGTCGGTTTGCATGCGCTTCGAAACGCGCTGTTGCCCTTCATTACAGTTCTGGGCCTCGAATTCGCGTTTTTGATCGGAGGGTTGGTGGTCACCGAGCAGGTGTTTAACCTGAACGGCATCGGTCGCCTGTTTGTACAGGCGGTCACCCGTAGCGATTATACGCTCACGCAGGGCATCGTCATGCTGATCGCGGTCATCTTCATCCTCACGAACCTGATCGTCGACGTGCTTTATGCGGCCATCGATCCGCGCATTCGTTACGGGTCACGCTGATGGCCAGCATTGGGACGATCCACGAGACGACGGCGACACGGACGCGAAGGCCGTCAACGATCTTGAGTTTTGCGGGGTCTCAGCCTATCGGTGCGCTTGCCTTGCTGGTCATCGTCGCGCTCGCGGTCTGTAGTGTTTTCGCGGAGCAACTCGCGCCTTACGATCCTCTGGAAATCGATTTCAGCGCGGTTTTGCAGGCGCCGAACCGGGAGCACTGGCTTGGAACCGATAACTTCGGGCGCGATGTATTCAGCCGGGTGCTGCATGGAGCGCGCACCGCGTTTGTCATCGGACTGATGTCGTCTCTGATCGGCAGCGTCACTGGCGGCATGATCGGCGTCATGTCGGCTTACTTCGGTGGTCGGATCGATTTTCTCGTCCAGCGCTTCATCGACGTGCTTCTCGCGTTCCCGATCATCGTTCTGGCGGTTGTCGTGGTCGCCATGCTGGGCCGACACCCGGTGTTCGGCGTCGACATCAATCTCATTTTCGCCATCTCCATTCCCATCATTCCGAAAGTTGCCCGAGTGGTGCGCTCCGCAGCACTTTCGGTTCGCGAAATGGCGTATGTGGACGCCGCCCGGGTCGCGGGTTACGGCAGCGGTCGAATCATTTTCCGGCACATGGCTCCGAACGTGTTCGCGCCGTTCATCATCATGTTCGCGGCGTATGTGGCTCAGGCAATTTTGCTCGAAGCGTCGCTGTCTTTTCTCGGCCTCGGAGTCACAGAACCGACAGCCGCCTGGGGGCTGATGCTTTCGGGCAGTGCGGCGGATTTTTATCGTGAGGCGCCCTGGATGATTATTTTTCCAGGCCTTGCCATTTCCATCACGGTCTTTGCCTTCAATTTGTTTGGCGATGCCCTCCGCGACTTTCTCGATCCGAAATTCAAGCTTTGATCCGGGTTTCCTGTGGCTCTAAACCGAAAGGTAAACGAGACCTGAACAAAGTCTTCAAAAAGCGTTCAGTCAAAGGGTCATATTCTAGCGGTATCCGAGGATAACTGCACAGGTGAGTAAAATGAAAAACGTCGTATTTGCCTTCTTTGCCCTGATGATGGGCATCTTCACAGCGGGAACGTTGAACACCGCTCAAGCTGCAGCGCCAACCGCGTCGGCCGCTGCGGTTTCGACCTCAGTTGCGGCGCCATCCGTTCATCAAGTTGAGTACGGCTATGGGTATCGCCGACACTACCGTCCGTATTATCGTCCATACTACGGATATCGCCCATACTACGGTTATGGCTATGGGTATCGTCCGTATTACCGCCCTTACGCCTATTATGGATACGGCGATTATTACCGCCCATACCGTTACGGCTACGGCTATCGTCACCACGGCCGGCCATACCGTCACTGGTAAGCGCTGAGGTCTCCGACCACAAAGCGCATAGCAAGTGATGGTTTACCGGTCGTGATTTGAACACCGAGGCGCACTCCGCGTCTCGGTTTTTGTTTTGAGTGCATCCGAAGCCGCCTCATTCACGGGAAAAAACGCATGGGTGTTGACGTGTGGCCTGTGATGCCTCACATGTTAGCCACACTTTTTGCATCGCAACATATAGCCGGAAAAGGGCGCGTCTCGCCATGGATTTGCGCAACATCGCCATTATTGCCCACGTCGACCACGGCAAAACCACGCTGATCGACGTGTTGCTGAAGCAATCCGGGTCGTTCAGGGACAACCAGAGGGTCGCCGAACGGGCGATGGATTCCAATGACCTCGAACGCGAGCGCGGCATCACAATTTTGGCGAAAGTCACATCGATTCAATGGAAAGATACGCGCATCAATATCGTCGATACGCCTGGGCACGCGGATTTTGGCGGCGAGGTGGAGCGCATCCTGAACATGGTCGACGGTGCCATCGTCCTTGTGGATGCTTCCGAAGGTCCGATGCCGCAAACGAAGTTCGTCGTCTCCAAGGCACTGCAAATCGGTTTGAGGCCCATCGTTGCGATTAACAAAATCGATAAAGCCGACGAACGCCACGTGGAAGTTCTTAATGAAATTTTCGACCTGTTCGCGAACCTGGACGCCAGCGAGGAACAGCTCGAATTCCCTATTCTGTATGGGTCCGCGAAACAGGGATGGATGGCTCTTGACCCGAAAGGCCCTCGCAAGGATATGGGGCCGTTGTTCGATCTCGTGATCAAACACGTTTCGCCGCCGAAGGTCGGGGACGGTCCATTCCGAATGCTGGCAACGACGATCGATGCCGATCCCTTTCTCGGCCGTATCCTGACGGGGCGCGTGTCGAACGGAGTGGCCAAGCCAAACATGACCGTCAAGGCGTTGTCCCGTGATGGCAAGACCATCGAGCAGGGCCGCATCTCGAAGGTGCTCGGCTTTCGTGGACTTGACCGGGTGCCCATCGAAGAAGGCGTGGCCGGTGACATTATCGCCATCTCCGGTTTGACCAGGACGACGGTTGCCGACACAATATGCGATCCTCTAGTGACCGAGCCTTTGCCCGCGCAACCGATCGATCCGCCGACCCTGACCATGACGTTTCGCATCAACGACGGCCCCCTGGCGGGCCAGGAAGGCGACAAGGTCCAGAGCCGCGTGATTCGGGATCGTCTGCTTCGCGAGGCGGAAGGAAATGTCGCACTCAAGATTTCCGAAACTGAAGATAAAGACAGCCTTGAAGTATCCGGCCGCGGCGAACTGCAACTGGGCATCCTGATCGAAACCATGCGTCGTGAGGGCTTTGAACTGACGGTCTCCCGCCCACGTGTGGTATTCGAAACCGACGAGAAGACGCAGCAGCGCCTTGAGCCGATTGAAGAAGTCATCATCGATGTGGACGAAGGGCATTCCGGGGTCGTGGTGCAGAAACTCTCCGAGCGCCGGGCTGACCTGATCGAAATGCGGCCATCCGGTGGTGGACGGCAGCGGCTGATTTTTCATGTCCCGACGCGAGGCTTGATCGGATATCAGGGCGAGCTTCTCACGGACACGCGCGGGACTGCGATCATGAACCGGCTGTTTCACGGTTATTCGCCCTATCGCGGGGAAATAACCGGGCGTCGCAACGGGGTGCTGATCTCGAACGGGACCGGCGAGGCTGTGGCCTACGCGTTGTGGAATCTCGAAGATCGGGGACCCATGATGATCGACCCGCAGACCAAGGTCTATCCCGGCATGATCGTTGGTCAACACACCCGCGAAAACGATCTAGAAGTCAACGTGCTTAAGGGAAAACAGCTTACGAACGTCCGCGCTGCGGGCAAGGACGAAGCTGTGCGTTTAACGCCGCCAATGCGCATGACCCTCGAAAAAGCGCTGTCATACATTCAGGACGACGAGCTTGTCGAGGTGACACCGGACTCGATCCGGCTGCGCAAGCGTTACCTCGATTCGAACGAACGCAAGCGTATGGAAAAGCAGTCGGCCACCGGTTAAGCCCACTCGCGGCTGGCAAATCGCACGGCATAGTCAGCGAAACCCGGTTTCGCTCTCGTGAACATCGCCAGACGGACTCTGCGGCTTCATATTATGGCAGGGTTGACCCGGGCTCCAGACTTTTGACCTGCTACACGCCTGTTTCTGTGAATGGCCGCCTTAAGGGCGGCCATGACAAAAGAGCGTATGCTTCCGTATAGGCGGAACACATTCTAAAACCCTACCCCGACGCAAATGCCTGAGCGTTTTCGCGGACACCAAAGCGGCGTGCCTCTTGGGCGCGCCGAGCAAACGGTTCAAGACTGCGGTTAAATTGTTTTGCCATCCAGCTTAAGCCGTAGATGCCCCGGCTTCGTGCGTCTGATAAAACGTCCGGCGTTCGCCAACGCCAGCGGCCATATCCCGCAACAGCTTTGGCGGCGTGAAGCGCTCCCCGAACTTCTGCGCAAGCGAATCGCACTCAGCCACAAACTTCGCCACGCCAATCGTATCGATCATGGAAAGCGGCCCACCGGTAAATGGCGCGAAGCCAAGCCCCATGATCGCGCCCACGTCACCGTCTTCAGGGGCCGTCAAGACGCCTTCTTCCATGCAGCGGACAGCGTCCAGCGCTTGCGTATAAAGCAGTCGTTTTTTGAGTTCATCAAGCGGCGGTTGCTGGTCGGCGGGCTTTGACGGGAAATGATCGCGCAGACCCGGCCATAGCGATTTCTGCCCGCCTTCCGGATAATCGTAGAAGCCTTTGGCGTTCTTGCGTCCAGCACGCCCATTTTTCACATACATGGTTTCCATCACACCCACGGTAGCGCTTGGCTTGTACGCGGGGCCTAGATCGGTGACAGCGGCTTGATGTATTTTCCAGCCAAGATCGATGGCGGTCTCATCGGCGAGAGCCAGTGGCCCGACCGGCATTCCCGCGAGCTTGCCCGCGTTCTCGATCAAAGCGGGCGTGACACCTTCCGTCAGCATGATCTGACCCTCGCCAATGTAGCAGCCGCAGAAGCGCGATGTGAAAAATCCGCGCCCGTCGTTGACCACGATAGGCGTTTTCCTGAACATCTGCACGAGGTCGAGGGTGATGGCCAGCGCTTCATTGCCGGTATGCTTGCCACGGATAACCTCCACAAGCGGCATGCGCTCGGCGGGCGAGAAAAAGTGAATGCCGATGAATCGCTCCGGCCGCGAGCTGGCTTCCGCGAGGCCGCTGATCGGCATGGTGGACGTGTTTGAGCCGAAGATCGCGGACGGTTTCATGACCGCTTCCGCGCGGCGGGTCACGTCAGCCTTGATGTCCTTGTTCTCGAACACAGCCTCGATCACGTAATCCGCGTCGGCGAGGCCGGCGTAATCGACCGTGGCATGAATGCGGGCTAGCAGTGCATGCCCGTCCGCCTCGCTCATGCGACGCTTCGAAACCGCGCCCGTCACAAGTTTCTCGGCATAGCCTTTGCCGCGCGCAGCTCCTTCATCGTTCTGGTCGATCAGCACCACCTCGATGCCGTTCAACGCGGCCACATAAGCAATCGCGGCTCCCATCATGCCAGCGCCAAGCATACCGATTTTCCTGATTTGCGCCTTCGGCACATCACGAGGGCGGCGCGACAGCTTGTCGGCCTTGCCCTTGTTCACGAACAGGCTGCGGATCATGGCCGGAGCTACATCTCCTCGCAGCAGTTGCAGAAAATACTTCGACTCGATCTTCAGCCCGAGGTCGATGGGTACCTGCGTGCCTTCATAGACCGCCGACAGAATAGCGATAGGGGCCGGATAATTGCCCATGGTCTTGTCGCGAACCATCGCATTGGACGCCATGAAGGTCTGCACCGCGTTCGGGTTCATGCCGCCAGCGCCGCCGGGCACTTTGAAGGACTTGTCGTCCCACGGTGCCACCGCCTTCGCGTTGGGCGAAACGAGCCAGGCCTTTGCCATAGCCACCACCTGATCGCGCGGCCCGACTTCATGAATGAGGCCCGCCGACTTCGC
Source organism: Rhodomicrobiaceae bacterium (assembly GCA_965247345.1). Taxonomy (GTDB): domain Bacteria; phylum Pseudomonadota; class Alphaproteobacteria; order Rhizobiales; family Rhodomicrobiaceae; genus Rhodomicrobium. Next base: position 99,191 of record CBDFGZ010000001.1, read on the forward strand.
CTTTACCGGCGTCATGGGCTTGCCTTCAAGCAGGATCGGCAGCGATGCCATGATGCCAATGAGGCGCGGAATGCGCTGTGTTCCGCCAGCGCCGGGTAGTAAACCCACCTGCACTTCGGGCTGGCCGATCTGCACCTTGGCATCTTCGGCTGCGACGCGGTAATGGCAGGCGAGCGCGATCTCGAAGCCACCGCCGAGTGCGGTGCCGTTGATGGCGCAGGCCACGGGCTTGCCGCAGGTTTCAAGCCGCCGCAACACGCGGCTGAGGTGCGATGACGCCGCCAGTGCTTCCGCGAGGGGCGCGTGCTTCGCGTGTGCCAGCATCTGGCCCATGTTGATCAGGTCAGCCCCGGCGACGAAGCTCGACTTGCCGGAGGTGATAAGAATGCCTTTCGCGGCGACATCCGTTGCTGCCCGTTCAATCCCCGCCTCAAGCTCCGAAACAAGACCGCCATCGATGACATTCATCGACTTCCCCGCCTGATCGAGGGTGAAGGTGGCGATGCCATCACTGTCAACGTGATATGCAATGCTTTGTGTCATTGGCGTTTCCCTGTTTTTTATAAGTTCATGGTTTAAGAGCGCGACCGAAATTGCAAGCCAAAATATCGCGAGCTAACCAGCCATCAAAACGCGATCAAGACGAATGCCCGCAATCGGACGCCGTTCGTTGGCACGGTCACAGTCAGGGCACTCTTACCGGGGTGTTGGCCGCGTCAGTGGCGTGCGTCGTGCTTGCTCGTTTCATATCGGTCTCGGGCCAGTCGTTGGACGACATGATTGGTACACGAACAACGAAAACCGCGCCCGGTGCGCCATCCTGCAAGACAATCGTGCCACCATGCGCGGCGATCAGTTCCGCGCTGATTACGAGGCCCAGGCCCGTCCCTTCAGTGCGTGAAAACGTTTGAAACGCTTTGAACAGATGTTCCCTTAATGCGGCCGGAACACCCGGTCCATTGTCGCGGACGTGGATCAGCACCTCGGTAGGGCGCGCGGTCGCCTCGATTTCAATCCTTCGCTCGGCTCCTGAGTGCTTGTCGGACGTGAGCACGTCGACGGCGTTTTTAACGAGGTTGGTCAGGATGCGATAAAAATGCTCCCGATCTGCCCACAAGGTCAAGCCCTGAGGGATGTTAATCGACCAATGAACCGCGTCGGCTTCGTCGGAGGCCAAACTTTCCATCACTTCTTCAACAAGAGGGGCCAGCAGAAACATGGTGCGCTTCGGCACCGCTTCATTGGTCCTGCCATATTTGATGATATCCACACATAACCCGATGGCACGGTCGAGCGCTCGGATCAGGCGGGGCGTGAATCGCTGCACCGTCGGATCGGTAACCGTCGCCAACCGGTCAGACACAAGTTGGGCACCGGCAAGCATGTTTCGAAGGTCGTGATTAATTTTCGATACTGCCAGGCCGATGCTGGCCAGCCGCGATTTCTCCCTGAGAAACGCCGAAAGCTGCGTTTGCAGCGAAGCCAGTTCTGCTTCCGCCGTTCCAATTTCGTCGCGGCGCCCAGATGGAACGATGATGCGGGACGGATCTTCAGGATTTTCGCGATAGAGGATCATATTCCTGGTCATACGCATCATGGGGCGCACCAGAAGCGCGTTCAGCACCAGATAAACGAGTGCTGCCGTGCTCACGGAGATCAGAAGCGACACCCAAAAAATATTTCCAGCAAAGCTCCAGACGGCAGCCCGCAACGGCGTCTCGTCGATCACAAGATCGATTTCATCACTGGACATCATATCCGGCATTCCGATCACGCGCACAAGACGACCCGGTTCTGCCGTGAAAGCGCGAAGGCCATCGCGGATAAGAGGCCAAAAATCAGGACGACGGAGGTCGTAAACGTCGGTGACCAACTGATTTTCTGGCATTCCCAACACAAGCTGGCGAACATTCGGCCGTTTCAGCGAAACGGCGTGAACGCCTGCCGTCATGAGCAGCTCCTGACGCAGGCGAGCTGGAAGTTCCGCACCATCCGATGCTTCAAGGGCAAGCGACGCGATCTTGGCCGCGACGACCCGTTGCATAAGCCATGTTCGTCTAAAGTTCGCAACCGACGGCACGAAAATCAAGACTTCCGCGAGCATAACGAAGGCAGCGGTAAGCAGAAGCAGCTTTGCCGGCAGTCCAAGCGCCCGCAACCGCCAAAACCGTTGCGTGGGTTCACTCGAAAACGGATGAAATTTTTGTGGTGTCGGTTCGTGTTTCAAATGATTTTCACATAGAGTTGATCGCCCTAACATAGGGGAGGTCAACCCATTTTAGCAAGCCATCCAACCATCTGACGGAAAACCGGGTTCTGGGCGCGGCCTGCTGTGGCGCTCAGGGCGACACGCCGGTTCATATCGGATAAAGTCGGATAGGGACAGACGATATCGCTCATATCGGCGAGGGACATGCCCTTTTGCATAGCCAGACTCCACATCTGGATGATTTCACTGGCTTGCGATCCCACAACACCGGCACCAAGGATTGTCCCCGTCCGCGTCGCGATGACCTTGACAAAACCACCGGTCTGCCGCTTAGCGTGAGCAAGATCGTTTTCCGAATACGGCCAGCGATAAATCGAGAGCACACCGAACTTTTCCCGGGCCGCTTCTTCGGTCACTCCCACATGAGCAATTTCGGGGTCGGTGAATGTCACCCAGGGTGCCGTGTCATACCGGGCGCGAACCGGCAGTTTGAACAAAGCGTGCCTGACTGCGAGCGATGCCTGATAACTGGCCACATGCGTTGTGGATGGGGCCTCGCCGGTCACATCACCGATCGCGTAGACCTTCGGGTTCGACGTCTTGAGGCTACGGTCGACCAGAATGCCTTTAGCGCCGAATTTCACGTTGGCGGCTTCCAGATTGAGATAAGCCAGCGTCGGCGTCCGTCCCATGGCCACCAAAAGATGCGAACCCTCCATCGAATACGATTTGTTCTGCATGACGAATACGATCTGTAACGCGGCCCCGAAGGTCTCGATGCGCTCAATACGGGCGAACTCCAGAATACGGACGCCTTCATCGCGAAGGGATTTGATGACGAAATCGCTCAGTTCGCGGTCGTCTCGTGCCAAAGCGAGGCCTGGCTCGAAGAGTGTCACTTCACTTCCGAGACGGCGATATGCCTGCGCCAGTTCCGCCGCGTAAGGTGTTCCACCCAGGATGAGAAGATGTATGAACCCGTGCGTCTGCGCGAACACGGTTTCCTCAGTGAAGTAGGGCACGCGGTTAAGATCGGGTATGGGAGGAAGGGCAGGTCGCGATCCGGTCGCAACGATGAACCGGCGCGCTTTTATGTGCCGCGCGCCAACGACCACGGTTTCCTTGTCCTCAAACTTTGCCTCGCCCTGTACAACGTCGATCCCGAGCGCGTTCAGACGGGATTCCGCGTCGTTTGGCCGGACAGCCTCGATGACCTCGCGGATGGATGCGGCAATCGCGTTGAAATCGACGACAGGTTCTGCGGCTGAAATGCCGACGACTTTACTGTGCCGGATATCGTGACAGCGCTGGGCTGAAGCCAGCAGCGCTTTCGACGGAACGCAGGCCGTATGCAACCGCGCTCCGCCGGTTCGGTCCCGCTCGATGAGCATCACGCTCAGGCCCAGCGCCGCCGCCTGGGTTGCAGCCGAAAGACCGCCAGCCCCACCACCGATGACGCAAAGGTCTGGCGTCATTACTTCAGTCATGGGTGCCTCGCGCGCGTTGGTTCAGATCAAGCTTGTCTGGCCCGCTTGCCACGAAATTGCAAGACGCACGAACGCGCGCAACAGAAGGCGTTCGAAAGCAACTGAGAGCTATTCCGCCGCCGCCGGTAATTTCAGTGCGTTTTTCGCCTGCAGGTCGAGAGCAAGTTTCTTAAGTTCCTCACCGAACCGTGGCGCCAGATCTTCCCGCGCCAGCGCGAATGCCACGTTGGCGGTTAAAAAGCCAAGCTTCGATCCACAGTCGTAGCTTTTGCCGCGATATTTGTAGGCGAAAAACATCTGGTCTTTCATCAGAGTTTTCATGGCGTCGGTAAGCTGGATTTCATTTCCGGCACCGCGCTCCTGATTCGCGAGAATAGCGAAAATCTCCGGCTGAAGGATATAACGACCCATGATGATCAGCCGCGACGGCGCTGTGCCCGGAGCCGGTTTCTCCACCATGGACTTGATGCGCCAGACGTTGTCATCCTCGAAGCCTTCAAGCCCCACCACGCCATAATTTTTGGTTTCGTCCTCGCCGACCTCTTCCACCGCGATGACGTTGATTTTGGCGTTCGGGCCGTGCTTGTCGTTAAGCCGGTTATAAACCTTGTTCATTTGCGACAGGCAGCTCTCGCCATCCGGCAGCACAATCACATCCGGCAGCAGCAGCGCGAACGGCTCCTGTCCGCCGATATCGCGAGCGCACCACACGGCGTGTCCAAGGCCAAGCGGCTCCTGTTGCCGCGTGAAGCTCGTGGCACCCGGCAGCGGCAGAAGGTGATTGAGATTGAGAAGCTCGTCCTGTTTGTTGCGGCGCTTCAAAACCTCTTCAAGCTCGAACTGACGGTCGAAATGATCCTCGATGACGCCCTTGTTGCGTCCCGTGACGAAGATGAAGTGCTCGATACCTCCGCCGCGCGCCTCATCAACCACATGCTGGATGATCGGCTTATCCACAACGGTCAGCATCTCTTTCGGCATCGCCTTCGTCGCCGGGAGAAAACGCGTACCAAGACCCGCGACTGGAAAAATGGCTTTCCGTATTGGCTTGCTCATTGCAATGTTCCGCTGATTTGAAGTCCCTATCGCTCAGGATATACCCCGAAATCGCTATGTTTCCACCTGAAATCACATCGAAGCTCTAACCCGCTCGTCTTTGCAATCGAAGTCCCGCCATACTTCGCCTGAAAAGATGAGCGAGGGTCAAAAAACGAGCGTCGCATTCGGTTAAGGTGAAGTCGTGCTTTGCAGCGTGTCTAATCTGCATTATGAAGACAAATGGGGCAAGGTGGGGGTAGGGTCGGTCGTGGGCAGCAGAGCGTTAATCTTGAATGCAGTACGATGCGTTCTGTTGGTCAGTGCTGCTTTCGGGTTAGATGGCTTTCTTATCGCGCCTCGGCTTCATGCACAGGACGCGCTGTCATCAAGTTACATCACCCCGTTTCCTCCAACGGAGCGGTATCAGCTCCGTGTGCTTGGAGACTGGCTTGGCGCTGGTCTCGCAAGCGGTTTACAGGACGCCTTCAAGCAGGAAGCATCGTTACAAATTACGGACGGTTCCAAGAGCACGTTCGGTCTCGTCAAAGGCGATCAAAGCGAGTTGATGCTCGAAGCCGACAAGATCGTAAGCGGCGGTCAGACAAACATCGTCGTGATCATGCTTGGCATGAACGAACGCCAATTTATAAGGCTGCCCGGCGGGCCCGTTGCGCCCGGTTCAACCGGCTGGAAAGACGCCTATGCCAGAGAAGCCGAGAAATTTATAAAAAAATTTCGTGCGGCGAACGTTGCTGTGTATTGGGTCGGGATGCCGATCATGGGCAACGCTGCTTATAATGATACCATCAACGCGGTGAACGACGCGGCGAGGCAAGCATCGTATCTCAACGGCGCGCGCTTTATCAACACATCGACCGGCTTTACGGATGAGCGCGGAGCCTACAGCGCGTTCGGTCCGGACCTGACAGGACAAACCAAACGCCTTCGCGAGGGCGACGGCCTGCAATTGACGGCAGCGGGCAATCGCAAGTTGGCCAACTATGTCGAAATCATCATTCGCCGCGATCTGACGCAGGCACGTGCGCAACGCAACATCCCCCTCGCTGGCGACGAAGAGGAACAGGCTCGAATTGCGTCGGCCGCGACGTCGGGGCAATCGCAGGCCGTCAGCGCGGTTGGCCCCGGGGCGTCCGGAACGGTCGCTGACAAAGCCGATGTGGGGGGAAGGAGTCCGTCCACCAGTGGGGCACTGGAAAACGACCGGCTCGCGCCGTCGTCGACGATGCGTCAGGATCAAGCCGCGTTTTCGTCCACGATTGCGCAGGGCGAGTTGATCATGAACGATATCGGCAACGGCCTTACGGCAATCGCGGTGATATCACCCATAAACGATTTCTCCGCCCGCGATATCCAGCAGCAAACACCACTGAACGAGCGTTTGTATTATCGTGTGCTTCGCAAAGGCGAGGCGCTGCCATCCAAGGAAGGGCGGGCTGACGATTTTCGTTGGGCCGGCACGCCTCCTACAAGCCAATAGCGTAAGGGAGTGCGGTGACATGATAAGGGGTGGGCACCCTGAGATTTCACGGAATTCGTCGCTGAACTGGCGTCGCGTGCGCATCTGCACGATTCTGATCGTCATTCCTGGCCTGTCCGGTTGCCTCCCCGGCTTGAGTTCTGGTGACTCGTCATCGGACCCCGTGTTCACTCAGGCAAGCATCAGTCCTCCCGCCGTAAATCGATCCTACAAAAGCAACTTTCTCGCACTCCAGACATCCGAGGCGGGAGACACGACCCGTTCACCCGGCCGAATGGTTGCGACCGACTCAACGCCAAATCTGATCACCGCCGCGTTCTCCACAGTCGAGCGTCGCGTGCGTGAGTCCTCACTGCTTGGTCGATCGAGTTTGCTTTCTAATTCACCCGAGACGAAGCCCGACGGGCCGCTCTTGCCCGCCAACCAGGCGTTGCAGAACTTTTATGCAGCACTCGATGCGTTGAATACCGGACAACGGACCGAGCCGGTCACGATTCTGCACCTGGGCGACGACCACGCCACGGACGACCGCTTTGCCGGAGACCTCCGCGAAAATCTGCAAAGCCGTTTCGGCAACGCCGGGCGGGGTTTGATGACGCCAGGACTGTTCCCGACCCGTGGCCTGAAAGTGGATCGCAGCGGCGAATGGACGATTTTGAGCGCGGCGGTTGAGTCAAGAGGGCCATACGGTCTAAGCGGCGTCCGGGTTTCCGCTGAGAATTCAGATGCTTGGGTTCGTTTGACCTCGACCCAAGGCGCGTTCGACTGGATCGAGGTGACATTCGCGACCGGACCAAACCAGGGGACCGCGATAGTCAGCGTCGATGGCGACATCAAAATCGTGCCGACCGCGGCGCGTGTCTCGGATCAAACTTCGATCCGTATTACGGCGAAGGCACGGGAACTTCTCATCAAGCCAAAGGGCGACGGCGCGATCACCCTTCTATCGGTGGCGACCGGCCTCAACGCGCGCGGCGTCCGTTACGTAAATTTGGGCTTGCCCGGTGCCACAGCGTTGACGCTTGCACGATGGGATACAAACCTTGTCCGGGTGGAACTGGCCAAAATAAAGCCCGATCTGATCATACTCGATTACGGGATTAACGAAGGGTCGGACGATACACTGAACAAACGCGACTATCAGTCTGGCCTTCAACGTCTGGTTACGCGCCTTGGCGAACTGGCGCCATCGTCGTCGCTGCTCATTATCGGGCCTCCTGATGCGGCCAGATTACCGAATTTTTCGGGGTCCGCCGGAGGGCAGGTCTGTCGCGCGCTGAATGCTGAAGAGATGGCAATCTACGACCGTTTGGTTTTGAGGCAGGATAGTCGGCTTTCGCGGTGGCACGCGCCGCCAAACCTGGAATTCGTGCGTAGCATTATGAAACAGGTCGCCAGCGCAAACGGGGCGTTCTACTGGGATTGGGGAAAGTATATGGGCGGCTCATGCTCAGCTCACGCCTGGTCGACCGCAAAACCCGCCCTTGCGTCGCCGGATCATGTGACCCTTACAGCGCAGGGGATGGCGCGATCCGCGCGGGCGCTGCTGACGGAAGTCATGAGCGGTTACGATGCATTTCAGAGGTCTCTGCGCGTTGCAAAAACAGTGAGTGTCGCAGAACCTGTAAAACGAAAACCCGCGAAGACCGCCGTCAAGGCCAGTAAGAAAGCTCAACAGAATTGAGAATGTCAGGGTCTCGACAGGATGGCTGATGACGATCAGCGAGCGGCACCCATCGCCCGAGAACTCGTTACGCAAACATGATCCAGGTCATAAGATTCGCCCGCGTGTTGATTTCTCCGGCAGCGTTGTGCTTCTGGGGAATTTTGCTCTGCGTGGGATTTTCCGTCGCCGGATCAAAGGCCAGCCGGTCCATCGTCTTCCGTCAGGAAAACAAGTTCGCGTCCGCACAGGCTTCAGTCCCCATTCAGATGAAGCGATGGGAAGAGGAGCTGTTCAATCGTGTTTCAGTGCGGACGAAAGCTGAAATCGCGGAATTTCTGAAAAGCGCTGAACAGGACACATTAAACAAATCGACAGATACCGACTCAGGATGGAGACCGCCTCTACAGACGGTTCGTTATTTTGAGCAGTTTCGAACATCGACCCACGTCAGCTATTTAGAGGTGATGTCAGTTTCATCCCCGCGAGGCGCGCCGACCATAACATTCCGAACCATCAATTATGAAAAAACCACGTCACGGGAGTTGACGCTCGGGGACTTGATCGAGGGTGCGGTTGACCGGTCCAAGGCAATCGAGGCACTTTCAGAGTATGCACGTGTCGCAATCAAAGATCAGATCGGTGAGGAAGAGGAAACCGATGCTCTCTCCGAACTGACAAAACCTGACTTGAGTATCTACAGCCATTTCACGTTTTGCCAGTCCGCACGAATCGGCAAAGCTGCTGGGCTTACAATACATTTTGCCCCCGAGACAACCGGGCCGTATCAGGGCAGCCCGTTTCACGTGACGATTCCGCCCACGGTTTTTTCCAAATTTCTGAAGCCGGGAATGAAATCGTTTTTCGCCGGAGAGCCTCGTCAGGTTCCAGTCGTGCTGGACGATCCGAACGATGCTTAATGTTTTCATATCAAATAAAAAAGTGCCTCCTGGGTTGAGACGACGCTAGCGCCGAGCCGCGTCTAAAATGGCTTAACAATCGCCAGCAGCACGATACCAATCAGCAAGATGCTCGGAATTTCATTGATCATGCGAAAGGTCTTCGCCTTCAGGGGCACGCGATCATTCTCGAAATCCTTCCGCCACTTGGCGAGAAGCCCGTGCAAAGCAACCATACCGACCACCAGCGCAATCTTCGCATGAAGCCAGCCCTGTTTCTGCCACCCCATGCCTGCGAAAAAGCCGATATAAATTCCCAGCACCACGGTGACGATCATAGCGGGGTTCATGATGATGCGAAGCAGTCCGCGCTCCATGCGCTTGAACGTTTCGGCCTGTGGCGTGCCTGCACCGACCTCTGCGTGGTAAGCGTAAATTCGCGGCAGATACAACATGCCCGCCATCCAGGCAAACGCCGCGAGCAGATGAAACGCTTTCAGGTACGGGTAGGCGTTATCGAGAAAACTGGTCATCGTGCTCTTTCGCGAGGCGTAGTCGTCAACTCGTCGGGCGGCGGATTTCTGCCAACAACTGCTCGACATGCGGGATGGGCGTTTCGGGAAGGATGCCGTGTCCAAGATTGAAAATGAATGGTTTTCGGCCAAGCGACTCGATTGTTTCGTGGACACGTCGCTGCATAGCATCGCCGCCAGCCATCAGCAACAGGGGATCGAGATTACCCTGAACGGGGCAGACGTTTTGCATCGCAGCCATGGTTTGCAACGGTGCCGCCGTATCGCAGCCAAGCGCGCTGACCCCGGTCTCTTTCACGTAAACGGCATAGGACGCCGCACTCAAACGCGGAAAGCCGATGATCGGGATCAGTGGGTGCACGGCTCTGACGCCAGCCACGATCCGGGCCGTCGGCTCAATGGAAAACCTGCGAAAATCGTAGTCCGACAGGCTTCCGGCCCAGCTATCAAATATTTGCAGAGCGCGCGCACCGGCCTTGACCTGATGGCTCAGGTATTCAATCGAGGTCTCCACGAGCAAGTCGAGCATGGCGGAAAACAGCGCCGGTTCGCGATAGGCCAGAAGCTTTGCGGCCCGCTGATCCGGCGAGCCTTGCCCGCCGACCATGTAACTGGCCACTGTCCATGGCGCGCCACAAAAACCGATGAGCGGCGTCGCATCGCCTAATGCTGCAACGGTCCGTTCGATGGCTTCGAACACCGGAGCGAGCCTGGATGGCGCGTGGGTTGCAGATAACTTCGCAAGCTTCTCCGCCGTATCCACCGGGGTCAGTCGTGGCCCTTCGCCCTCGACAAACTCCACATGCTGGCCGAGCGCGTGGGGAATGACGAGAATGTCGGAAAAAATGATGGATGCGTCGAAGCCGAACCGCAGGATTGGCTGCAACGTGACTTCCATGGCGAGCGCCGGGTTATAACACAGATCGAGAAACGTGCCCGCTTTGGCTCGCACCTCGCGATACTCCGGCAGATAACGGCCCGCCTGCCGCATCAGCCAAGCCGGCGGAATGTGTTGCGCTTCCCCTGCAAGCACCTTCAAAAACGCGGGCTGATGGTCAGTTTTTGTGTTCCCCAAATTCCTGGCCTGGGCGCGCGGTTTTGCAGCGGGGTTCTTCGTTTTCTGAATCAAAAGAGAATCTTTCCCTATTTATTGTTAGTGTTATTGGTAGCGCTATTGTGGGGATAAGATCAATTGTTCAACGCTTCCGCAGCGTGTTTCGTGGCTCTATCTGATTGTTGGCAAAATATCCGGCATCAATCTGCAATACGTCGCAATGTCGGTTGAAATTGAGATAGGCATTGATTTTGACGGACTGCAAGATCGACGGGGGCGGCTTGAACATCCTGAGCGTGACTCAGCCGTTTCCGTTCGAACGCAAAACGCCTAATGTTTTCTTTCCACAGGCGCAATGACGGTGCATGATTTAGGGATTGGTGTGGAGGACTCGATGGAGGTGGACAAGGACGCGCTGGAGAATGGCGGACGTTCGGCCGAGTTATCCAGCGAACCAGCGTCTATACACACCCAGAAACACTTTCATCTTCACCTGGTTTCGGATGCGTCCGGCGAGACGTTGACCACCATCGCGAAGGCGGCCGTGGTCCAGCTTCAGAATGCAAAACCCAACCGTCATATGCATCCCCTGATCCGTAATCCAAAGCAGCTCGCAACGGTGTTGCAGCATATCGAAACGTCGCCGGGTATCGTTCTCTACACGTTGATGAACGCCAATCTGGCAAAGCTTCTCGAAGCGCGCTGCGCCGATATTGGCGTGCCGTGCGTGCCTGTGCTGGCACCCGTCTTGCAAGCGTTCGAGGCGTATCTGAAAACGCCATCGCGGGCGGTGGTGGGAGGACAGCATACCCTCGACGGCGAATACTTCCGCCGCATCGAGGCCATGGATTACACGCTGACCCACGACGATAGCCAGCGCACGGAAGATCTGGAAAAGGCCGATATCGTGCTCATTGGCGCAAGCCGCACGTCCAAAACACCCACCAGCATTTATCTCGCAGGGCGCGGTTATAAAACCGCCAATGTCTCCCTCGTACCCACGATCCCGTTGCCGCCAGCTCTGGAGAAGATATCCGCGCCCTTCGTTGTGGGGCTTGTCGCAACGGTGGAGCGGATCGCGGATATCAGAAGAAACCGCATGCAGACGCTGGCCAGTGAAAGCTTCGACAACTATGTCAGCGAGCATGCGATCAAGGCCGAGATGGACTTTACCCGAAAGCTGTGCGCGAAGAACCGGTGGACGGTCGTCGATGTAACGAAAAAGTCCATCGAGGAAACTGCGGCGACCATCATCTCGATTTATGAGCAACGCGGGCGGCAACAAAATCGTTAGGCTGGACCTCTTTTCACTGGTATCCTTGTACCCTCATGCAAGCTGATTTTCCTGAAATTGTCCTGGCGTCCGCCAGTTCCGCGCGCGCGGGCATTCTCGCCAACGCGGGTTTGCGCTTTCATCAGCGCGCTTCCGGTCTCGATGAAACAGAACAGCATGCCCGGTTCGGCAAGACATTATCGCCTCCCGACCTCGCCATGCACCTTGCACGCCAGAAGGCCGATCTTGTCGCGGCCATGGAGCCGAACGCGATCGTGATCGGTGCGGATCAGGTTCTGGCGCTTGGCACGGAAGTTTTGCAGAAACCCGCAACACCGGAGGATGCTCGCGCTCAACTTGCACGGCTGCGCGGCAAGGTCCATCAACTGCATTCCGCAATTTCAATCCTTCGCGACGGGCAGGCTACCGGGTTTTGCCAGTCGGCAACGTTAACGATGCGTGACTTTTCGGATGAGTTTCTGGATTGGTATCTGGATACCGCAGGCGATGGCGTGCTGACATCGGTCGGTGCCTATCATCTCGAAGGCCTCGGCATTCATTTGTTTTCGAAAATCGAAGGCGATTATTTTACGGTCCTCGGCCTGCCTATCGAGCCGGTTCTTGCGGAACTGCGCCGCGTCGACGTCCTGATGACGTGAGCGCACTATGAAACGTGCGTGCGTCATCGGTTGGCCTGTCTCCCATTCGTTGTCGCCGGTGCTGCATGGGTATTGGCTCGCCGAACATAAGATCGATGGCGAATATCTGCGGCAGGCGGTGGAGCCTGCGCATCTCCCTCAATTCATAAAGTCATTGGGGAGCCTCGGTTTTTCGGGTGCAAACGTTACCCTGCCGCATAAGATTGAAGCGTACCGGCTTTGCGACCGGCTCGATGAAGCAGCGCGCGCGATTGGCGCTGTGAATACGCTCTGGTTTGAGGATGGCCAGCTCTGCGGCTCGAACACGGATGCCGAAGGATTTATCGCCATTCTCGATCAGGCAGCGCCGGGCTGGGATGCGATGTCGCGCCGTGCCGTCGTTATCGGAGCGGGCGGCGCGGCTCGCGCGGTGGTCTGGGCGCTGGGTCAACAGGGCTTCGAAGACATCCGTATCGTCAATCGTACCCTCGAACGGGCCATGGACCTCGCACGCGATTTTCCGCCTGCCACCGCGATAAGTTTCGACGACATGGACTGCGCGTTGCAGGACGCAAGCCTCGTGGTGAACACGTCATCGCTTGGCATGACAGGCACCGAGCCTTTGCGCATCGATCTGTCCCCCGTCGCCTTGCAAGCCACCGTTTGCGATATCGTCTATCAACCCCTCGAAACCGAATTACTGAAACAGGCGCGCGATAAACAACTGCGGGCGGTCGATGGTCTTGGCATGCTTTTGCATCAGGCTGTGCCTGGCTTCGAGCGCTGGTTCGGGGTCCGTCCTGTCGTAACCACGGCGCTGCGAGATGCGGTTCTGGAGGCGATTGCGGCACGAAAACGGACCGCGTCATGATCGTCGCCGGTTTAACGGGGTCCATCGGAATGGGCAAAAGCACGGTCGCGCACCATCTGCGCAATCGTGAGTTTCCCGTCATCGATGCCGATAAAATCGTTCACAATCTCTATGCCGGTGAGGCCGCGCCCTTGATCGAGGCGGCATTTCCGGGGTCCACCACAGCAGACGGCGTGGATCGCGGTGCGCTGGCATCTCTCGTGGTCGGCAACCCGGACGCACTGACGATGCTGGAAAGCATCGTGCATCCTTTGGTTCGCAAACGTGAAACGCAAGCCCTTGTCGAGGCCCAAGCAAATGGCGCTTGCCTCGCCATCATCGAAATTCCGCTTTTGTTCGAAACCGGTTCCCACGATATGTTCGACGCGATCATCGTCGTGAGCGCGCCGCAGGACGTGCAGCATGAACGGGTTCTTGCACGGCCCGGCATGTCGCCGGAAAAACTGGACGCAATCCTTGCGCGGCAATGGCCGGATCCCATGAAGCGCGAGAAGGCTGATTATGTCGTCAACACAGGCTTGTCGCTTCACGAAACCCTTGCAGAAGTTGACAACATAGTCGCAGACCTTCTTAAAAAGTCGCCGAGGGCGTTCCAGCGATGGAAGCCGGTCAAAGAATCAGACTAAAAAATAACGCATGCGCGAACTCATTCTCGATACCGAAACTACGGGGCTTGACCCCAAAGCTGGCCATCGCCTGATCGAGCTTGCCTGCGTCGAGGTGATAAACTTCATCCCGACCGGTGTTTCATGGCATTGGTATTTCAATCCGGAGCGGGACGTGCCCCGGGAAGCCACCGAGATACACGGCCTGACCGCCGCGTTCCTTGCCGACAAACCGAAGCTCGCCGATCTTGCCCCCGATATCCTTGCGGTGATCGCAAACACGCGGCTCGTTATCCACAACGCGGCCTTCGATCTGGGCTTTCTGAACCACGAATTTGCAGCACTCGGTCATTCGGTCAGTTTCGATAACGTCGTCGATACCTTAGCGCTCGCAAGGCGGAAGCATCCCGGCAGCCCCAACAATCTCGACGCACTGTGCAGACGGTTCGAGATCGACAACAGCGCGCGCACCAAGCACGGTGCATTGCTGGACTGCGAACTGCTCGCTGACGTTTATCTGAAATTAATGGGTGCCGAGCAGGCAGGCCTCAACTTTGCGCCACGAAATCAGGATCGCGAAAACAACATTCATATCGTGGCTCGCGCTCGACCTCAACCGCTCCCCTCCCGCATTCTTGCCGAGGAATTGGACGCGCATCTGCGGTTTGTGGAAACTCTTGGTCCCAATGCGTTGTGGCGATCTTTTCGCGCGGCTGAGAGTGGTATCGAGGAAACCCCGGTAGCGCAAGTCGCCGCGTAAACTGCTTACTGTCTTCCAGGCTGTCGGTCTTAGACCGTTGACGGGGTTGCCGCTTTCCCGTCCTTGCGCTTCTTTTGTCTGAGCATAAGAGGTGTGTGAATGGGTGATCTGAGACAAACATCTAACCGGTCTGCGGAAGTCTACGCGCGATGGAAGCGTGACCCCGAAGGATTCTGGGCGGAAGCCGCACAGGAAATCTGCTGGTTTGAACAACCCGAAAAGATATTCGACGAAAGCCAGGGCGTGTATGGCCGCTGGTTTGTGGGCGGCGTCACAAACATGGCTTACAACTGTCTTGACCAGCAGGTGGAGCGCGGCCGAGGTGCACAAGCGGCAATTATCTACGACAGCCCCGTAACCGGGCAGAAACGGTCGATCTCCTACGCGGAGTTGCTCACCGATGTGTCCACGTTCGCGGGCATCTTGCGCGAATTGGGCGTGGCCAAGGGCGACCGCGTCGTCATTTATATGCCCATGATCCCGGAAACAGTGGTGTCGATGCTCGCCTGCGCGCGTCTGGGCGCGATCCATTCCGTGGTGTTCGGCGGGTTCGCGGCAAACGAGCTTGCGGTGCGGATCGAGGACACCCAGCCCAAGCTCATCATGTCAGCCTCGTGCGGCATCGAGCCCGGTCGTGTCGTCAAGTACAAGCCTCTGCTGGATCAGGCCATCGCGATTTCCACGGCGAAACCGGAGGTTTGCATCATCGCGCAACGGTCAGAAGAGCGCGCCGAGATGATCCCGGGCCGCGATCTCGACTTTGCGGCGCTGATGCATGACGCCAGGGCGCGTGGCCTGAGTGCACCCTGCGAACCGGTCGAAGCCACGCATCCGCTTTATATCCTTTACACATCGGGGACAACGGGCCGCCCGAAAGGTGTGCTTCGCGATACCGGCGGACACATGGTTTCTACAAAGTGGACCATGAAAAATCTTTACGATATCGATCCGGGCGACGTGTTCTGGGCCGCCTCTGACGTGGGCTGGGTCGTCGGCCATTCCTACATAATCTATGGTCCGTTGATGCATGGCGCGACCTCGATCCTTTACGAAGGCAAGCCTGTAGGCACACCGGACGCAGGCGCATTCTGGCGCGTCATCTCCGAGCATCGCGTCAAGGCGCTGTTTACGGCACCGACCGCGTTTCGCGCCATCAAGCGGGAAGACCCGAACGGCACACTGCTGAAGAAATACGACCTTTCCAGTTTTCAGGCGCTGTTTCTGGCGGGGGAACGCGCCGATACGAATACGGTTCAATGGGCGGAAAACCTGCTCGGCATCCCAGTGATCGATCATTGGTGGCAGACGGAGACGGGTTTCTGCATGACCGGCAATTGCGTCGGCCTTGGTCGAATGCCTATAAAATACGGGTCGTCAACCTTCCCCTTGCCGGGCTGGGATTTGCGCGTCCTTAACGAAAGCAATGAAGAAGTTCCTCGCGGTCAAACCGGGGCGCTATCCGTGCGGCTGCCTCTGCCTCCCGGCGCTCTGCCGACGCTCTGGCAGAATGACGCGCATTTCATCGAAAGCTATCTCACTGAATATCCAGGGTATTACAAAACCGCCGACGCCGGATATATCGACGATGATGGCTATGTCTTCGTCACGGCACGCACTGACGATATCATCAACGTTGCCGGGCATCGCCTGTCTACCGGCGCGATCGAGGAAGTGGTCGGCAACCACCAGGACGTGGCCGAATGTGCCGTGATCGGCGTCGCGGACGTCCTGAAGGGACAGGTTGCGGCTGCTTTTGTTTTGATGAAATCCGGCGTGGATCGCGACCCGGCCGTGGTTGAGCGCGAGATCGTGGAGCTTGTACGGGAGCGGATCGGCCCCGTCGCCGCGTTCAAGACCGTAGTCGTGGTGCCAAGATTGCCGAAAACCCGTTCCGGCAAAATCCTGCGGTCCACCATGCGCAAGATTGCAGACGGCGAAGCGTATAAGATGCCAGCGACCATCGACGATCCGGCGATCCTCGACGAAATCGAAACCGCGCTGACGCTGCGCGGCTTTCCGGCGACACGACCGTAGACGGGGTTGGGACCGCAGCGTTTTTTATTAGTCAAGCCCGGCCATGACATTCATCCGAAGGTATGGCAATAGCCTCAATCTAAGAGGCCACGGCACGCATCTCGGCCGGGATATGTGAAACCGCCGGGAACATCCCACGGAACGAGGAATCGAACTCGCTATAATTGCAGGTGATCTCCTCACCGGCGGCAATGTTTGCGATTGCGTAACCAAATTCGAATCCGGTGAAATCCGTGTTCGGCGTTTCGCAATGGTTCATGAAGCGTCCATTATCAAGCTCCAGAACCCAGATGCCCGGATTGCGCATATGCGGGTAGCTGTAACGCTGAATGAAGTCGCGCATGTGAGCCGGTAGTTTTTCAATGTCGGCTTCAGTAAACGAGACGTCAAACTTGGGCTCCAGGCGCCAGATCAGGTCGCCAGCGGAAATCGCTTCGGCGGCAAAAATGCCTACTCCCTCGATGGAACTGTTCGAGAGATAAGTGCGGACGAGCATCATCGTTGTTGGTTCCGACTGTAAATGAGTTGTTTGAGGGAATATCGGCGGTACGCCGGAGTGGTACGCGTCGCGGCCTTTCGGGCCACCTTGGGCCGCGAAGAAGCGGGGCGTTTGTCACATGTGTTTGTTCAACTTCCCAATTGAAATAGAATGAACGCAACTGACGAAACCACCAGAACCGGCAATTTCTGACCACGATGATTGCTCCAATCCATCGATATTGCAACAGGCAAAATGAGGGCTGAATTTTGGAAAATGAACGGCTGTCCGTGATCGTCGGGGAGATGGGCGCGCAAGGCGACGGCGAGGTGAAATCGGGCTTCGGCGTACATCACGTGCCTTACGTTTTACCGGGCGAAAAGGCGGATATCGAGGTCGTGAAGAACCGCGTGAAACTCTGTTCCATCGAGGTTGCGTCTGCGGATCGGCGAGAGCCTATTTGCAAGCACTTCGGAACGTGTGGTGCCTGTTCGCTCCAGCACTGGCACGATGTGCCCTATCTCGCGTGGAAGGCCGGCATCATAACCAGAGCACTCGAACGCGAAGGCATCGAAGCACCGTCTTTCGCGATCAAATCCTATCCCGTCGCGAGCCGT
This sequence comes from Rhodomicrobiaceae bacterium, assembly GCA_965247345.1. Taxonomy (GTDB): domain Bacteria; phylum Pseudomonadota; class Alphaproteobacteria; order Rhizobiales; family Rhodomicrobiaceae; genus Rhodomicrobium. The sequence continues at coordinate 116,848 of CBDFGZ010000001.1, forward strand.
CGCCGCGCGGTGTTGACGGGGGCCTGGATCGATGGTGGTTTCCGGCTTGGGTTTCGTGGAGCGCGAAGTGATAAGATCGTCGATATGGACGAGTGCCCGATCCTGCTGCCGGAACTCTTTGCGACGGTCGCGAAAATGAAACGCGCCCTGTCATCCGTTATCAAGCCGGGCGCGGAGGCGCGTATTCACGTTACCGCCGCCGATAACGGCATCGATTGTCATGTGGCAGGCGCGCCGCTCGCCGCCTCGATGCTTAGGCGGGTTGTCACGGCATTCGCGGAGTGCGGGTTGCTGCGTCTGAGCTGGAACGATGCACTGCTTTTTGCCAACGCATCCCCGTCTGTAAGCTTTAGCGGCGTTGCAGTCCAGCTCCCGCCTTTGGCATTTCTTCAGGCGATCAAGGCGGCTGAGAATGACATGGCCGATTTCGCCTTGGCCTGCTTCGACACGATGGGCAAGGCGGACCGCATTTTCGATCTGTTTTCAGGAGTGGGTGCGCTCGCTTTTCCTCTTGCGAAAAAAGCACCGGTGACAGCCTATGAACTGGACGGCGCCTGTGTTGCGGCTGCGGACCTTGCTTCGACCCGCGCGCAGGGCTTGAAACCTTTCAAAGCACTTCGCCGCGATCTGTTTCGCAATCCCTTAAGCCCTCGCGAACTGGCTGGTGGTACAGGGATCATGATCGATCCGCCTTTTCACGGCGCGGAATCACAGTGCAAAGCGATTGCCACATCGAAGGTTGCGAAGGTCGTTATGTTCTCCTGTAACCCGGCAACCTTTGCTCGTGACGCATCGCTTTTGATAGGTGGCGGTTATGCCTTGCAACGGATTGCAGGATTCGATCAGTTTCGATTTTCGAGTCACGTGGAGATGGGCGGACTGTTCGTTCGCAGTGTTTGAATAGGTCCCCGCCTGCGCGGGGACGGCACGGTGTTTTAGGACGACAGCAGAGACGTGGGGTCGACGGGCTTCGAATTCTTCCGGATTTCGAAGTGAAGCTGAGGCTGCGTCACGTCACCGGTCGCGCCCGCTTTCGCAACGATTTGACCTCGCTTGATGACATCGCAGCGTTTGACGAGGATCTCATCCGCGTGGGCGTAGGCGGTTACATAATCATCCGCATGACGGATCAGAACAAGCTTCCCAAACCCGGGCAATTCGTCGCCCACGTAGGCAACCACTCCGTTTTCGGCGGCTTTTACTGGCGTCCCCTTTGGCACGGAAATTGTCAAGCCTTCGTTCACGACGCCGTTCCGCTGAGGTCCGAATTGAGAAATGATCAGGCCCTCCACCGGTTTGCGGAACGTATTGCCTGACCGCGGCAAGGGATTGGCGAGGCTCGCATCGCAGGACGCGTCGGCTCCCGCCGCCGACGCAACGATTACGCGCTCGGGTGCACGGTCCGATGGTTTTGTCGCCGCCTCCGCACCCGCGCCGGTGCTCCGATTTTCAGTGCGTTGCGTTGGATCGGTCGCTTTCGTGACTTCCGTTTCCGGTGCCAGCTTCGCCTTGTCCTTCAGATCCGCGCCGTCTGTGGGTATGATAAGCACGGTCCCCAAGGCAAGCGAACGCGTTCCGTCCAGCGTATTGGCAGCCAGGATGCGTGCCTCGGAGACGTTATAAGCGCGCGACAGGCTCGCAACCGTATCGCCCTTCCTGACGACATGACACCGCGCACCTTTGCACGCGACGGCGTCTGGCTTCGGCGACGCTGGGACCGAGACCGACAGCGAGCCGCGCGATGGAATGAGCAGGTCCTGACCCGGTTTGATCGAACGGCCCTGAAGCCCATTGGCATCGACGATGTCCTTGACCGTAACGCCATAACGGATGGCGAGCGTATAAAGGGTCTGGCCCGCCGCAACAGTCACGACCTTGCCATTCCCACGGTCGCCCGCGACGGGGTCGGATGGACGTTTGATCGTGGAGGCTTCGCTTGTCGCCGCAACGTCAGGCGCGTGGTTTGGGTCATTGTATGCGGGGCGACCGTAAAAGGACCGCTCCCCTTCTCGGTATGCAGGCGGGGCATAACGGCGAGCGTCGGCGCGTGCGTCCGGGTTCGGATCGTATCTTCTTTCGTCGCCGCGCTTTTCAAGAGGTGGTGCAAGATCGTATTGACCTCCGACACGGTCGCGCGGGCGGTCTTCACTCGGTACGCGCTCGTAAACCCGTGGCGCTTCGGATCTGCCATAAAACGGTGCCGATCCCCGGTCACGCTCAGCGCGGCGCGGCTCGTCATTGTCCTGCTCGCTTCGATAGCTTGGTGGTGGACTTTCGTCACGGGGCCGGTCATACGGCGTATAGACACGCGGGCCGCTATAAACGCCATCGGACAATGGCCCGCGATTTTGCGATCCATATCCGTCTGCCGTTTTCACGCGTCCCGTATCCCCCGGCGATTGCGCCTGCGTGTCGGGCAAGGGTGCCAGATCCACGCGTGCGACCTGAAGCTGGGTCTCCGATCCCGGCGTGTAACTTGCTTTTTCTATGGGGGACCAGGCTCGCCGCTGCCCTCCCGATGAAAAACGATCCGGCCCCGCGGACGTGGCCGTTGACGTGGTTTTCTGTTCATAGCCGCTTTCGCCAAGCCCAGTGCTCCAGCGTTCGGATGTGGAACTGCAACCCCCGGCCATCAAAGCAGCAATCGCGGTGAGCATACCGGCAGACCCGCGAAGGCTTCGTGTCTTTTTACAAATCACTCTACTCATGACGCACCCCTCACAACTGCATTAAGGATATGCGCGGTAACCGTTTATATTTACTAAACGGCGAGTGAAAATCGGTGAGCGGGTTGCAAATTGTTGCGAGGGCAAGTTTGGGAAACGTTAGAGACGATCCGAAAGCCACATTCGATGCGATCATCATCGGCGCGGGCGCGGCGGGCTTGATGTGCGCGCTCACAGCCGCGCAACGGGGCCGCAGGGTTCTCGTCCTCGAACATACGGATAAAGCCGGTGCGAAAATTCTGATCTCCGGCGGAGGGCGTTGCAACTTCACCAATCTCCATGTAGAGCCGGGTCGATTTTTATCCGCGAATCCGCATTTCTGCAAATCGGCGTTGAGCCGATACACGCAAGCCGACTTTATCGCGCTCGTGGAACGGCATGGCATCGCTTATCATGAGAAGACGCTCGGTCAGTTGTTTTGCGACGACTCGGCGCGCGCCATTGTCGCGATGCTGCTCGCGGAGCTGCATGACGCTTCGGGTGAACTGCGCCTCGGGCAAACGATCACGGACATTTCGAAGCCGGACCACTTTCGCGTTGCGACGACCTCTGGAGTGTTTACAGCTCCCGCGCTCGTGCTCGCCACTGGCGGATTGTCGATCCCGAAGATGGGTGCGACGGGTTTCGCCTACGATGTGGCTGCGCGGTTTGGCCTGCGGATCACTGAAACTGTTCCGGGCCTTGTCCCGTTCAGGCTCGCGTCCGGCGATCATACCTTTGATGAAAGTCTGGCGGGCGTGTCCCTCGAAGCCATCGCAAGCTGCGCATCAAGCTTTCGCGAAAACATCCTGTTTACCCACCGTGGACTATCCGGCCCAGCAATCTTGCAGGTTTCGTCCTACTGGCGGCGCGGCATGCCGGTTACTGTCAACCTGCTGCCTGACCATAACGCGGCGCAGCGGCTGATAACCGGCAAGCGGGCGCGACCCAAAGCGCTGCCTCAGACGGTTCTGTCCGAGATGTTGCCAGCGCGATTGGCGAGAACCTTAGTGGACAAACACCTGCCAGCGCGCGAACTGGGCAATATCCCCGATGACGCGCTGACAGCTTTTGGCGACCGTCTCAATCGCTGGCAAATCTGTCCGACCGATACGGAAGGATATGCTAAAGCGGAAGTGACCGTTGGCGGGATCGATACCCGCGACCTCTCATCGAAAACCATGGAGGCGCGATCCGTCCCCGGCCTTTACATGATCGGAGAAGCCGTCGACGTGACGGGCTGGCTCGGCGGTTATAACTTTCAGTGGGCGTGGTCGAGCGGATGGTGTGCAGGGCAGGGGGTTTGACGTTCAAGATCGGTCGCATCTCATTTCCGGTGTGGGCAGCGCGATGCCAATTTTGTTCACGTGACCTCTCAGATCTTGTAAGTCATGATCTTGAAAATAGAACTTCGACGGGACAAGAGGCGAAGGCGTGTCAATGAACGACCATAAAAACACAGGCGCAGTTCAACCACCCATCGCCGAAAAGCGCGCCTCGCGCACCGTTCATCACGGCATCGAACGCACAGACGATTACGCGTGGCTGCGCGTCGACAACTGGCAGGAGGTTATGCGTGAGCCAAGCGCGCTCGCTGCGGATGTACGTTCTTATCTGGAAGCCGAGAACGCCTATACCGCACGAATGATGGCAGACACGACAACGCTTCAGGACACGTTGTTTGCCGAGATGAAGGGTCGGATCAAGGAAGACGATTCCACGGTCCCCGCACCCGATGGGCCTTATGCATACTTCACGAGCTATGTTACCGGCGGCCAACATCCGCGACTGTGCCGCGCGCCGCGCGCTGGCGGCGATACTCAAGTGCTACTCGACGGTGACAGCCTTGCCGTGAACGAGGCCTATTTTCGGCTCGCCGGCATGAACTGGAGCAACGACCACGATAAGCTCGCCTATAGCTTCGACAATAAAGGTTCCGAATATTTCACCATGCGTGTGCGCGATCTGGCGACGGGCACCGACCTTCCAGACATCGTGCCAGATACGGGCGGTGATGTGGTCTGGAACGCACAAGGCGATGAATTTTATTACATCCGGGTAGACGACAATCACCGCCCTCTACAGGTTTATCGCCATAAGCTGGGCACGGAGGCAAAAGACGATCTGCTTGTCTACCGCGAAGCCGATACGGGCTTGTTCGTGGACGTCCATCAAACCCATGACAAACGCTTCATCGTCGTGGCTGCTGGCGATCACCGGACGGCTGAGGTCCATCTTCTGGACGCCATGAAGCCCGAGACCGGTCTCAAGCTTATCTCTGCGCGCGAGACGAACCACGATTACAGCGTTGAGCACCACGAAGGCCGCCTCATCATCCGCACCAATACCGACGGCGCTGAGGACTATAAGATCGCGGAAACGTCCGTGGATGCCCCCGGACGCGAAAACTGGCGCGATCTCGTGCCCCATAAACCCGGCTGTCTGATCCTCGATGTCACGTGCTACCGCGATTTTCTCGTGCGCCTCGAACGGGAAGAGGGTCTGCCACGCATCGTGATCCGTCGCTTTTCCGATGGCGAAGAGCATTCGATTGCGTTTGCCGAGGAAGCCTATTCCCTCGGTCTCGACGGCGGCTACGAATACGACACCGACACGCTGCGTTTCACCTATTCATCCATGACGACGCCGCGCCAGGTTTATGACTACAATATGCGGACCCGCGAGCGGACCTTGCGGAAAACGCAGGAGGTGCCCAGCGGTCATAACCCAGCCGACTATGTTACCCGGCGCGTATTTGCGCCTGCGCCAGACGGCGAGATGGTGCCGGTCTCGCTGCTGTATCGCAGGACGACACCGTTAGACCCTCTGACACCGTGTTTGTTGTACGGTTACGGCGCTTACGGCTATGCGATACCGGCTGGATTCTCCACCAATGCCCTGAGCCTTGCAGATCGCGGGTTCGTCTACGCTATCGCTCATATTCGGGGCGGAAAGGATAAGGGCTACCGCTGGTATAAGGACGGCAGGCTCGAAAAAAAGCAGAACACGTTCAGCGATTACATCGCGGCCGCCCGTTACCTGATCGATCAGAAGATCACCGGGAAAGGCCGTATCGTCGGGCACGGCGGCTCCGCAGGCGGACTTTTAATGGGAACGGTTGCCAATCAAGCGCCCGAGCTGTTTGCGGGTATCATTGCGGCGGTCCCGTTCGTCGATGTGCTGACCACGATGCTCGACGGCACGTTGCCGCTCACACCTCCGGAATGGCCGGAATGGGGCAATCCCATCGAAAGCGCGGACGCCTATCGCACGATAGCCGCCTATTCGCCTTATGACAACGTGAGCGCTCAAGCTTATCCCGCCATGCTCATCACCGGCGGTTTGACGGATCCGCGCGTCACTTATTGGGAACCCGCGAAATGGATCGCGAAGCTCCGCGCGGTCAAGACGGATGGGAATGTTCTGATCATGAAAATGAACATGGACGCGGGCCATGGCGGCAAGGCGGGCCGCTTCGACCGGCTTCGGGAGAACGCGATGGAATATGCATTTGCGCTGAAGGTGGTTGGGCTTTACGCTTGAACAGGTTAGCGTAAGCCTGCTTTATTAGCGTTGTCTCGTTTGCCATGCTTTGAGGACTTATATGACCGACGAACCTGACAATCTGACCCTGCGTGTTCTGAGAGAGATGCGCGAAGAAATGAAACTTGGCTTCCGCGATTTGCGGGATGAGATGGATCGTCGCTTCGACGAGGTTGATCGCCGTTTCGAGGCGGTCGATCGTCGTTTCGAAGAAGTTGACCGTCGTTTCGACAATGTGCATCAGCGCATTGACGAAACCAACCATGTGGTGATCGAGAGCAGGGATACTTTGCTTCGGGTCGTCGAGGCCGTGACGGCTATAGCGAAGGTCCAGGAACAGCATTCCAAGCTTCTGATCGCTCAGAAAACAGACGTGGAGCAGATCAAAGAAACGACCAGCATTCTCGAAGCACGCCTCGTGCGAATGGAAAAACACGTCGGCCTCGTGAAAATTTAACTCATCCGTTACCTCGGGGTTGTTATGCGTTTGTTTTCCCGCCCTTACTTTGATCTTAATATGTTTATAGCATTCATTTTTCTTGCAATTTTACCTGTGGCCAGTGTCTCAGCCTTGTCGCCATCGACGGCTGACCTGCTACGCAAAGGCGGCTATGTAATTCTGATGCGCCATGCGCAAACCAGCGGCACCGGTGATCCCTCAGGTTTCAAACTCGGCGATTGCGCCACACAGCGCCAGTTGAACGCCGCAGGTCGCGCGCAAGCCACAGCGCTTGGAAAAACATTCACAGACGCGCGCCTGTCCATTACCCGGATGTTGTCCAGCCCATGGTGCCGGTGTGTCGAAACCGCAAAATTGATGTTGCCAGGCACTGCTGTTGAGACACCCAGTGAACTCGGCTCTTACTTTATGCTGATGGATCAGGAGCAGACGACACCCACCGTCAAGGTTTGGGCCGAGATCGAAAAGTGGCGCGGACCCGGAAACATGCTTATCGTTTCTCACCAGGTGAATATCGATCGCATCACGGGCCGTTCGATCCCACAGGGTGCCTACGTCATTATCGATCCAAAAACCCGGAGCGTCGTTGCGGAAGACCGGTCATGAATACGAGATACTATCGGCTTGCCGTTATCGGCGGGGACGGCATCGGCCCTGAGGTTGTCGAAGCCGGGTGCTCGGTTTTGCAAGCCCTGGCTGCGGATGACGGCGGTTTCACGCTGTCCTTTGACAGGTTCGACTGGGGATCGGACTATTTCCGTCGCACCGGCACCATGATGCCTGCAGACGGACTGGATCAACTCAAAGCATTCGACGCGATCTACTTCGGGTCGGTCGGCGATCCGGGTTTACCGGATGACATTACGCTCTGGGGTCTGCGGCTCGCGATCTGCCAGGGTTTCGATCAGTATGCCAACGTGCGCCCCGCGCGGCTTCTGCCGGGTATCGTCAGTCCATTGCGAGAAGAACTCGCACGCGACATCGACTGGCTCATCGTTCGCGAAAACAGCGAAGGCGAGTATGCGGGCGTCGGCGGCCGTGCTCATCGCGGCTTGCCCATAGAAGTCGGCATGGATGTCGCGGTCTTCACTCGCACGGGGATCGAGCGTATCGCGCGGTTTGCCTGCGAAAGCGCGATGGCGCGTCATAGACGTCATCTCACCATCGTGACGAAATCGAACGCCCAACGCCACGGTCTCGTATTCTGGGACGATGTGTGCCGTGAGGTCATCCTTGACTACCCTGGGCTTGAAGTGGACTGGATGCTTGTCGACGCCATGACCCAGCGCATGGTCTTGCGGCCTTGGAGTATCGACACGGTCCTTGCCACAAACCTGCATGCCGATATTTTATCGGGTTTGGCCGTTGCGCTCACGGGCAGTCTTGGCATCGGTGCGACGGCCAATCTCGATCCCGAGCGGCGTTTTCCGTCCATGTTCGAGCCGATCCACGGCTCGGCTTTCGATATAACGGGGGCGCGGGATTGCGAATCCGCTCGGTGCATTCTGGACCGCCTGCATGATGCTCGATAATTTGGGCGAATTCGGTGCCTCTGAGCGGCTCATGCGGGCGATAGAAACCGTGACGGCGGACGGTGTGGCCCTGACGCCCGATCTTGGCGGGACTGGCACAACGCGACAGACCACGGATGCGGTATTATCGGCCTTGATGCGGTGACGTTTTAAGGCAGGACGGGAACTCTGAAGTTGCCGCTGAAACATGAACAGCTTAGGCTTCGGCGGTTTGTATTGTCGTCCCGTCAAGGCGGGCATGAAGCGGATTCGGTCAAAAACAACGCTAGGTGATGTTACTCGTCATGGCCGGGCCTGACCCGGCCATCCAGACCTTCCTATCCAGGAAAATAGGCCTTTTCACTGTATAGCCAGGTCTGACCCGGCCATGGCATAGGGATTAATTACCCCAGTTCCACAGTTCCAAGCCTAAGTGCCGGCACGGACCACGACCTCGACATAACGTTCTTCCTTGATCCGGTCCTTGACAAGCGCGGGGTCGGTGATCGGCATCGCACAATGCTGCCCAACACAGATGTGAACGGTGGTCTTCCCGTCCATCGTGGCCTTGCCAAATGCCGGAGAGGTGGACGCCGGAGCTTGCCCATTGCCAACCCATTGAATGACAGCGTCCGGCAACGAGGCCTCCGCCAGACCTTTCTCCCAAGCCCTTGCGTCCATAGCTGACTTGTCTCCCGCGATGACGATATGGCCCGGGGCAATCAGCGACAGCGCGCCCGACAGCAGGCCCGTATAGCCGATAGCCATGGTCTGCGCGGCGTTGAGGAACGCATTCAACAGTTTATCCGCGCGCGCCAGATAGTCCGCATCACCTGTGAGCGTGTAAAGGTCGCTTAAATTCTGAAGCATGGTCGCATTCGCATTGGGCACCGCATCATCTGTTGCGGACAGCGGACGCAGGATCAGATCGCCCACGTCGTCAGCCGATAGATAGTATCCGCCGTTTTCAGCAATGTAATGCTTGTTCATGATCGTGGTCAGCGCCGCCGCCGTGTCCAGGTATTTCGCAACGCCGGTCGCCTGATGCAATGCGATACTGCCCGCGATCAGGTTGGCGTAATCGGTGGATGTGGCTGGTGCTTTCACTTTCCCGGACCGATACGAATGACGCAACCGACCGTCCACCATCATGCGGGACATCACGAAATCATGCGCCGCCTCGGCCATCGCAATCCACTCGGGTTTGCGCATTGCGGTTCCGGCTTTTGCCAATGCGCGGATGGCAAGGCCGTTCCAGTCGGCCAGAACTTTGTCATCCCAGCCGGGTTTCACTCGCTTTTCGCGCTCAAGGAACAGCTTACGGCGACATTCTGTGAGTGCGTTTTCCTCATCACGCCCTATGGAGGCAAGGGAGTTGAGGCGATTGAGAATGGTCTTGCCTTCCCAGTTTCCGCCTTCGGTCACGTCATAGACCTGCGCGAATAATGCCGCCTCTTCGCCACGCCCAAGGATATCGGTGATCTCGGCAGCGCTCCAGACGTAGAACTTGCCTTCCTCGTCTTCCGAGTCGGCATCGTAAGATGATGCGAACCCGCCGCCTTCCACGGTCATTTCGCGCCTGAGCCAGTCCACCGTTTCGGTCACGCGCGTTTTCAGCCGGTCGGACTGCGTTTCTTTCCAGACTTCGGTCATCATCTCGATCAAAAGGGCATTGTCGTAAAGCATCTTCTCGAAGTGCGGCACAAGCCAGCGCTCATCCACGGAATATCTGGAAAAGCCGCCGCCGAGATGATCGTAGATGCCACCCTGACAGATATGCAGCAGCGTGTTCTTGACCTCCTCGACGCAGGTTTTAAGGCCATAACGCAGCCCTGCCTTCCATAGGAAATGCAAAATCGCCACGTTCGGGAACTTTGGAGCACCACGCAACCCGCCATGAGTGGGGTCGATGGCACCGATGAATTTGCTGGCGATGGACGCAAGCTGCGCCTCGGAGAAATCGGGGGCCGCGCCATAGTTCAGCTTCGGGGTCAGCCGCTGCTTGAGGAATGCCGTGTTCTGCTCGATGGTCTCTTTTTCCTGCGCGAAAATGCGCGCGATCTGCTCCAGAACCTGTTTGAAGCCCGGTCGGCCATATCGCGCGGTCGGCGGAAAATATGTGCCGCCGAAAAACGGCATCGCATCCGGTGTGAGGAACATCGTCAGCGGCCAGCCACCCTGCTCGCCCAGTTCCTGCAACGCGGTCATATACAGCGTGTCCACGTCGGGGCGCTCTTCGCGGTCCACCTTGATGTTGACGAACAGCTCGTTCATTACTGCAGCCGTTCCGGCATCCTCGAAGCTTTCATGGGCCATGACGTGGCACCAGTGGCACGCCGCATAGCCCACAGACAGCAGCACAGGCTTGTTGAGCCGCTGCGCTTCCTCGAACGCATCCTGCCCCCACGCCCACCAGTGCACCGGGTTGTCTTTATGCTGTTGCAGGTAAGGGCTGGTTTCTTCACCGAGACGATTGGAGGCCATGATACCTGCTTGTGCTTGCAATGATCGATTGTGTCTTCAAAGTATGCCACGCAAAATACATGCCCGTGACATAGCTTTTTGCATATGTGCCCTTCACCTGTAGACGCAAGCGAATTAGAACCGGATCGACATGCAGACGACAATCTTTGCACTTTCCAGCGCTCAGGGCCGGGCGGGCGTGGCGGTCATCCGGCTGTCTGGCGGTGACACCTCGCGCGCGCTTGTGGCTTTGACCGGTCGCCGGATTTTTCCGCCGCGTGTTGCGATGCTGTGCGCGTTGCATCATCCCGACGGCGGCGAGGTTCTCGACCGCGCGCTGGTGCTGTGGTTTCGGGCGCCTGCGAGTTTTACGGGAGAGGACGTGGCCGAACTACATGTTCACGGCAGCCGCGCCGTCATCGATGCGGTGTTGGGTGCGCTTACGATCATCGGCCTGCGCCTTGCCGAGCCAGGCGAGTTCACGCGCCGAGCCTTTGAGAACGGCAAGATGGATTTGACCGAAGCCGAAGGCCTCGCCGATCTCATCAACGCGGATACAGCGATGCAACGCCGACAGGCGCTTGCCCAATCAAGTGGCGCGTTGCGTAAGCGCTATGATGGCTGGCGGGCATCGCTGCTTCAGGCTATGGCGCTGGTGGAGGCCAGCCTCGATTTCACCGATGAGGCCGATGTGGCAGCGAATGCTTTCGCGTTGGCGGTGCCGGTGGTGCGCGATCTGACCCGTGATCTGGCCGTAGCGCTCGCCAGCGGGCGTGGCGGCGAAGTCATCCGCGATGGCATTCAGGTGGCTATAGTCGGCGCACCCAACGTGGGTAAATCCAGCTTGCTCAACGCGCTTGCGGAGCGCAACGCCGCCATCGTGTTCGACGAGCCGGGCACCACGCGCGACATCGTGGAAGTGACCGTGGATATCGAGGGCTATCCGTTCGTGCTGCGGGACACGGCCGGATTGCGCGAAACTGAGAACGCTGTAGAGCGCGAGGGCATCCGCCGTAGCCTCGCCGCTGCTGATAGCGCCGATCTTGTGCTTGTCGTTGACGATGGCTCTATGCCTCTCTCGGCGTCAGGGCGGAGCCTGACCCGGCCATCAAGTCAAGTCTCCCGGCATTTATCGCCATGGCCGGGCTTGACCCGGTCATCCAATGCCGCAAACGTCGATCTAAGAAATAGTCTGGATGGCCGGGTCAAGCCCGGCCATGACGTGATGGTGATCTTGAACAAAATGGACCTGGCTTCGTCAGGGCAGGTGCCGTTGGAAGAACGGCGAGCACAAACCACGATACGCATCTCGGCCAAGACCGGCCAAGGCCTCGATGCGTTACGCTCCGCGTTGGCGGCGTTCGCGCGCGACACATACGGTGTCGGCGAAAGCGCGGTCATCACCCGCAACCGCCACCGGCAGGAAATCGAAGCCGCCAGTGCCGCTCTTGCTCGCTTTCTAAGCGGCGCAAACGCTGATCAACCTGCCGAACTTCTTGCAGAGGATTTGCGCGAAGCGGCCCACGCACTCGGACGTCTCACCGGCGCTGTGGATGCGGAAGACGTTCTTGGCGCGATCTTCTCCGAATTCTGCATCGGAAAATGAGCATGATCCGCATCACACCCGCACTCTCGATTGACGAAAACGAAATCGAGGAAACCTTCATTCAGGCGTCCGGCCCCGGTGGGCAGAACGTCAACAAGGTGGCAACTGCCGTGCAGCTTCGCTTCGATGTGGCGCGGTCGCCGTCGTTGCCCGATGCGGTTCGCCGTCGGTTGATGGGGCTTGCAGGGCGGCGGCTGACGAATGATGGCGTGCTGGTGCTTTTCGCGCGGCGCTTCCGCACGCAGGAGCGCAATCGCGCCGATGCCCGCGAGCGACTGGTGGAGTTGATCCGCGAGGCCGCGATCGAGCCGGTGATGCGGCGTGCGACGCGACCGACACTTGGAAGTAAACTGCGGCGGCTGGAGGGGAAAACGGTGCGCGGCGCCGTGAAGCGCGGTCGAGGGAGGCCTGAGGTTGATTTGTGAATAGCGACTTAACGCAGGTTTCATCTCAATTTCATGATGTAAGAATTAATCTGAAATGGGACCCAGGTTGGTGGCAACAGGGGTTGTAAACGCAAAAAATTTACCTCGGGAGCTTCGTATGAAAAAAGTATATATCGGAATTGGCCTCTTATTTTCATCGATTGTTTTTGCAGAATCTTTGCATGCCCAATGCGCAAACTGCGGCGCTGCCTATAACAAGACTGATCGCGCCGCATCTGCGCGTGAAGCGGAAAATCAACGGCTACAAAGACTTGAACGAGGAGGTGTTCGGCCTGACCCACTAGGGAACGCATTAATCGGCGGGGGCGTTTCGGGCGTGCTTCGCGGCTCTGTTGGTGCGGCAGCAGGCGCATTCCGCAACGGCGTCGCGACAGGCGCGGCCGCAAATAAACCTCGCGAAATATCTCGCAAGGGAAAATGATTATCCCGACTCACCTTATTGCGTATTGCTGAGGCGGCAGCGCCGCCTCTTTTTGTTTCATGTGAAACTTTTCCACAAGTTTATTGACCTTGTACCAAAAGGCTCAGGTGAAGTCACGGACGGCTTTATCACGACGACAGGTTCACCACATTGAAAGATCGCCGAAAGGAAATTGGTCCGGGATTGCTGGTGGCTCTGCTTCAGCAGCTTGGTTTGAAAAAGTCCGATCTGGAGGACTGATATGGTTTCGAGTTATCGGTATACGCTCAAGGTTCAAGACAACGGCTGGTTTCTCGTTCGATTTCCCGCCGTGCCTGAAGCCCTGACCGAGGGCGAGACCGAGGAAGAAGCCGTGACGAATGCAAAGGATTGTCTGTTGACGGCTTTGGACGGATACGCGCTTGCCGGGAAAGCTTTACCGGAGGATAATGTAGCCGGTCCGGAAACGCTCAGGCTTAACGTAAACAAAGAAGACTTTACCGGAAGATTAGCCTCATTTGTTTAGCTTAGCAGCCTTATCACGAAAATAGTTATCGGCAAACCGTGTGCGGTAGGCATCGCCGTGGACACGGTTGACTGCAAACAGGCGGTTCGTTGCGCCTTCTTTTCCAATATCCGCAACATCTACCGGATGTGCATTGAACAGTTCGATAACAATTGCGAGGCCTCGGTTCTAATGGATCTAGCGGTCTTGCCATAACGGCGGAGTGAGACGCTATCATACCGACGAGACATGCGATGCCGACTAATTTATGGATGAATGTTGCCATGACGCACCTGAACAGTGTTTCAATAGTAGAATTGAAGGCGATTTATAAATCCAGCCACTTATCTGCACAAGTGATTTCGGCAATGTTATCTTGATGATGTTATCAAACTTTGCCGCTCACTGTTAGCGGCTTTTGGAATGCGGTCGCCTTTATGAACCCTCACAATTTCGATGTCATCGTCGTTGGCGGCGGGCACGCGGGCTGCGAAGCCGCCGCCGCAGCCGCGCGCATGGGTGCGCGAACCGCGCTCGTGACGCACAAGTTCGAGACCATCGGCGAGATGTCATGCAACCCGGCCATCGGCGGCCTTGGCAAGGGGCATCTCGTCCGCGAGATCGATGCGCTGGACGGCTGGATGGCGCGTGTGATCGACAAGGCGGGCATCCAGTTCCGCATGCTGAACCGCTCGAAAGGTCCGGCCGTTCATGGCCCCCGCGCGCAGGCTGACCGCAAACTGTATCGAAACGCCATGCAACAGGCGATCCTCGCGCAGGCGAACCTCACGGTGATTGCTGAGCCGGTAGACGATCTGATCGTGGGGGACGGCGTGGCGGCGGGCATCGTTACAGCTAGCGGGCGCGAGGTTCGCGCTGGCGCGGTCGTCATAACCACGGGCACGTTCCTGAAGGGCGTCATCCATCTCGGTGAAACGCGAATCGCCGCCGGGCGTGTGGGCGAAGCTCCCGCCATCAGCCTTAGCGAGCGGCTTTACGCGCTAGGCCTTGCCATGGGACGCCTTAAAACCGGCACGCCGCCTCGCCTTGACGGCCGAACTATCGATTACAGCCGTCTTGAAGCGCAGCCGGGGGACGAGCCGCCGGTGCCGTTCTCGTTCCTGACTGCTACAATCACGACGCCACAGGTGCCCTGCCACATCACGCACACAACAGCGGCCACCCATGCGATCATCGGGGCCAATATCCATCGCGCGCCCATGTATTCCGGCCAGATCGAGGGTGTGGGGCCTCGCTATTGCCCGTCCATCGAGGACAAGGTGGTGCGCTTCAAGGATCGATCCGCGCATCAGATTTTCCTTGAGCCGGAGGGGCTGGACGATTCAACGGTTTATCCCAACGGCATTTCCACTTCTCTGCCGGAGGATGTTCAACGCGCGTTTCTGGCCACCATTCCGGGCTTGGAAAATGCGGCCGTGATCCGTCCCGGCTATGCCATCGAGTACGATTACGTCGATCCCCGCGAGCTTGCGCCCACGCTGGAAGTGAAGCGGCTCCCGGGGCTGTTTCTGGCCGGGCAGATCAACGGCACCACGGGTTATGAGGAAGCGGGCGGGCAGGGTCTTGTCGCGGGCATCAACGCGGCACAGCGCGCGGGTTGCGGCATAGCGGATTTCACGATCTCGCGCACGGATGCGTATATCGGGGTCATGATCGACGATCTCGTGACACGCGGCGTGTCCGAACCGTACCGCATGTTCACGAGCCGGGCCGAATATCGCCTACGGCTTCGCGCTGATAACGCCGACGATCGCTTAACGTTGCTTGGTGAGCAGGTCGGCTGCGTTGGCGCGAAGCGAGCTGAGGTTTATGCAGCCAAGGCCGCCGAGCTGGCTGATGCGAGAGCGCGGCTTGAAGCGGTGTCGCTGACCCCCGATCAAGCCGCCGTCCATGGCATTGCGCTTAACCGCGATGGTCGACGCCGCACGGCTTTCGACTTGCTTTCTTTGCCGTCGGTCACGATGGAAACCATTATGCGCGTGTGGCCTGACCTCGCAGACATCGCAGTCTGGGCTGCGGAGCGCATCGCGGTGGACGCACGGTATTCGGTGTACCTCGACCGGCAGGAGGCAAGCATCGTCGCATTCAAGAAAGACGAGGCTATCGCGATCCCGCCAGCACTCGACTTCGCTGCCGTGCCTGGCCTATCTACCGAAACGCGGCAGAAGCTCGCGCGATATCGCCCCGCCACGCTCGCTCAGGCCGCGCGCATCGACGGCATGACGCCAGCGGCGTTGATGCTGATCCTCGCGCATATCCGCAAGGCCGCGCGCGCGGCTTAAGCACGCAATCGTCGTGGCCGCCCTTGAGGTGCCCATCCAGCAAAACAGCCTGGCTTGAAACAGAAAAGATCGGAGACCGGGTCGAGTCCGATCACTGCCGCATTAGCCGCAAGCGGCTACCCCTTGCTTCGAGCCGCCAGCGCCTGCACGGCTTCCTTCAACTTCGGACTGGCGGCTCCATCGATCAGGCCGGCATACACGCCTTCCTGTTTCAGCGCTTTCTGCAACTCCTTGCGGAACTCCACGCTGAATTCGGCATAGGGAGCCCCGAAGGGCGTGCCAGTTTTGACCATGCGTAAAATCCATTCCGCAGCGTTTGTCCGATCAACTGCTAAACCCTGACCACGGTCATACATTCTTGCCAGGCTCAACATCCCATTTGCGTCGCCGGCGTCTGCCGCTTCGCGAAAATACCGAGCAGCGAGTTCATAGTCTCGTGGGATGCCATCGCCGAGATAATAATATACGCCCGTCAAATATTTAGCGGACTGATTGCCAAGATCGGCTGATCGGCGAAAATACAAGACGGCCTGAACCTTGTCTTTAGCAACCCCATCGCCGGTATTGAACATAACACCAAGGAAGTATATCGACCGCGGATCTCCAAGATCGGCTGCTTTTGCAAGAAACCGCGCGGCTTCGGCCTTGTCCTGCGTTACACCAAAGGCATTGTAATAGAGAAAACCGACGTTGGCATATGCTCCGCCATGGTTAAGATCGGTCGCGGCCCGATAGAAGCGCATCGCTTTCGTATAATCTTTCGTGTCTTCGTAGACACGACCCAGAAGAAATGGAAATCTGCCTTCCTGCGGATACTTTGCTATCGCATTCTCGCAGGCCGGGATAGCTTTCGTAGCATCTGCGGGATGATATTCCGACCCGATATACCCTGTAACTTTAACTTCCTTGAAAGCGCCATAGATATCGCAGTTCGTTACCGGTGCCCGCTCCGGTGTTGGGGGTGCAATAGGTCTTGGCGGCGCAACCATCGCTGTCTGGGTCTGCGTTCCCGCTGCGAAGTAAAAGTCATCCACGCGCTTGTCGAGAAAGTCCGGGAACTGCGGTGGATTGCGCTGTGCCGTCGCCTCGAACACGCGCTTGCGCACGCTGCGAAACACCTGCCCAGCCTCCGTGCCGGGTTTCTGCAATTCTTCCGCCAGCGCTTCCGCGTAGTAGCCCTCATCGGTGGCGGTAGCGCCTGGCTCGGTGGCAAACGCGATCAGCATGCCGGGGCGTCGCTCTTCCCGCCGCAAGCCCTTGGTGCCGGACTTGGACGTGAACGCGAGTGCCGCATCGCGACAGGCGTCGAACACGACAAAGTTTGTCCTGGTGCCAGCGCCCTTGATGGTTTCCACTATGAGGTCGAGTTTCGTTGCGCGGATCGGCAATTCCAGATCGGAGCGGACGGCGGCACCCACGGGAATGAGGTAATTGTCGCCGCTGACGCTGTGCGCCGCGCCGTGACCTGAATAATAGAAGAAACCCACCGCGTCCTTGCCGGCTTCCGCGAGACGGCCGGCATACGCCACGATCTCGTCGTCCATCGCAGCTTTGGTCACATCTCGCTTATGCACGACCTTGAAGCCGATGGCTTGCAGCGCGGTGGCGATCCGGGTGCCGTCCCGGTGGGGATTGTCGAGAGGGCCGGGGTTTTTGTCATAAGCCTGATTGGTAATGATGAGCGCGATTTTCGCCGGTTCTGCGGCGAAAGCGGGCGTGGCGAAATCCGCGGCGAGGAGATAAACTGCAAGGATAATGAAAAATCGGGCGATTGCCATGCGCGGCTCCACGAATAGGGCGACGAAAGTATCCGGTCACATTATCCTTATCGGGATGAATTTTGAAGCCCGCAGTCTAATTTCGCAACCACTCACGATTGCTTTGCCGCAAGCGCCGCGACCGCTTTCGTTACAAGGTCGGTGATACGGCCGTCCATGGGACCGAAGTAAACCCCCTCCTGACGCAGGAAAATCTGAAGCTGGCGGCGGAACTCGATGCTCCAGGTCGGATACGGCGCCCGGTTGATCGCAAGGTCGTTCTTCTTTTTGATGGATGCGATCATGAACTCTGCAGCCTTATGCGGATCGCGCGGCACACCCTTGCCACGATCGTAACAATTTGCGAGGTTGCTCATGGCGTGACCGCTCCCGAGGTCGGCGGCTTTACGGTAGTACCGAGCGGCTTCTGCGACATTCTTTTGTACGCCTTCGCCCTTCGCATATTGAATCCCGATGTTATTCATCGCGGCGGCATTTCCCATGTCGGCTAGTCTGGTATACAGGCGAAACGCTTCCGCCTTGTCCTGTGCTACGCCCAAACCGTTGTCGTAGGCATTTGCAAGATTGAACAGGCCGCTTGTATCGCCAAGGTCCGCAGATTTTCGAAACCAGCGAGCGGCCTCGGGCAAGTCTGTCCGGACGCCTTTTCCGTCCCGATAGGCTACCCCGAGATTCCGCATGGCGCTCGCGTTTCCGAGGTCGGCGGCCTGACGATAGAGCTTGGCTGCTTCGGCTGGGTTTTGAGCGACGCCCCCGCCGGTTTCGTAGGCATACCCCAGATAGAACAGTCCGTTGGTGTCGCCAAGGTCGGCGGACTTGCGAAACCATCGCGCGGCTTCGGTCAGCTCTTTTGCGACACCTCTCCCCTCACGATAGGCAACCCCGAGATTTCTCATGGCAGCCGGATTTCCGAGGTCTGCCGCTTTTCGGAAAAGTCGCGCGGCTTCTACCTTGTCTGGCGCGATCCCCTCGCCCGTAGTGTATAATGTGGCGAGGATCGTCATGGCCTCCGCGTTGCCAAGGTCTGCGGATTTTCGAAAAAGCCGCGCGGCTTCAGCTTTGTCGGTGACGACGCCCTCGCCGTTTTTATACATGGCGGCAAGGTGGTAAATCGCTTCGGCATCTCCCAGGTCGGCGGCCTTGCGGTAAAGACGCACGGCTTCGTAAGGCCCTTTAGGGAGTGTGTTACGGTAGGCCATGGCTACGAACCTCAGCGCGGGGAGGTTTGCGCCTTCCGCCCGCGCTTTAAGATTATCGGCCATGCGTCGAACCTGCACCTCGACCTTCTGGCCGGGCTTGCGCTCGCTTGGCATCTCCGAAAATCGCTTCGAGGTCGTGACCGGAACGCCATCGAACTTCGTGATGACGTCAAGCGGTTGCAGGCCCGCGGCCTCTGCGCCTCCTCCGGGCAAGACCTTGACGATGACCACGCCCTTGATATCCAGGTCATAAGGCTGGTTCTGGGTCCCGAACAAGCCACGGCCCGGATCGTCAGGCCGACTGCTCAGGGTGACGGAAAACGTCAGTTCTTTCGGTAACGAAGCCGCAAGAAGATCGGTCGCAGACGGATTGAACGCGGCCGTTGTCGTCGCCTGTGTCCCAGTTTGGGATTGGGTCGGCGGGACGAAAGCCACCGTGGACGGCATGAAATACGTGTCCTCCACCAAACCTTCCGCAGTCCACGGAAACTGGCGTTCATTTGTCGCGCTCAGCACGCGGCGGCGGACCGCGCGAAACACCTGCAAGGCCTCAACCCCAGGCTTCTGCATCTCGTCGGACAGCGCTTCCGCATAGACGCCTTCATCCGTCGCTGTCTTTCCCGGCTCCGTCGCGAACGCCACGAGCATGCCCTTGCGCTGCGGCTCGCGGCGAAGGCCTCGCTCCGTGGCACGCACGGAAAAACTGATGGGTACGGTGCGGCACGCGTCGAACACGACGAAGTTCGCCTTCGCCGGTGTGGCCCCGATGGAATCCACCACCTCACCCAGTTTCACACCAGCCAGCGGAAGCTGCGCATCCGTTTCGATGGCCGCCCCGATGGGAATGAGATAATTGTCGCCGTATTTGCTGTTCGCTGCCCCATGCCCCGCGTAATAGAAAAATCCGACCGCGTTTTCACCAGCGAGCGACAGCCTCCCCACGTAAGCCGCGACCTCCGTCAGCATTGCGGACTTATCGAGGTCGCGTTTGTGAACCACTGTGAAGCCGAGCTTATCGAGGGTGGCGGCCATGCGCTCGCCGTCGCGGTGGCTGTTTTCGAGCTTCCCGATGGCAGCTCCATAGGCGCTGTTGGATATGATGAGCGCGATCTTCGTTGGGTTTGCCGCAAAAGTCGGCGTGAGGATCGCAAACGCGATCCATTGGAACGCCGCCAAAAGAATGAGACGAGAACCGGGCATTGCGCAACTCCAGACCGACATGACGATGTGATATCGTCTAGTCTACTCTTATCGGGATGAATTTTGAAAGTGCGCCGGATCGCTTGTTACGATGGCAGATGAACGAAGTCGGAGTCTTAGTCCTCGATATATGGTTCGGGAAAAAGGCGCTCGATCTCGACGCCAAAACCGGGCGGATCAAAGCGCAGCGCACCTTCGCTTGCGATGCGCATCATGATCTCATCGCCGGTGCCACGCGCGTGGTGGATCACCGAGCGTTCATCTGGATCGAGAATGAGGTAATGATGCAGACTGGGCAGCTCGAAATAACGGCGGACTTTTAACCTCAGATCAACCGCCCGGGTGGACGGCGACAAGACTTCGACGACGAGAACCGGATCAAGCACCTCGCGGTCGCTATCCTGAAGACGTTTGCCGCAATGAATCACAAGGTCGGGCTGAAATGTCGTTCGCGCGTCAAGCCGAACCGCGACGCAGTCCAGAAACATAAAGCACGGCAACTTCGCGGTCTTGATTGCGCGCTCGATTGCCTTGGCGGCCTCGTACTTGGTCCGTCCATGCGCGGCTCGCTCTGGAGCCATCGCCACTGGAACGCCGCCCGCAAGTTCCCAGCGTCCTTCCTGACCGTCGGCCCAGAGCAGAAACTCGTCCACAGTCATGTTTGGTTTTGCGAGTGCGGTCATGGGGTGATGATACAATGCTTTCGGTTTGCGAACAATCTGCTCTCGCCCGATCGTTCCAACTACTTTTTCTCGGGCAATTTGAAGAGCCACTTTCCCGAAGTGTTTTCACTCAAATCCTTAACCGCCTTCGTCAGCGCCGGAGTTGCCTGGCCATTGATTGGACCCTTATAGAAGCCCTCTTTCAGCAACAGTTTCTGCAACTCGGTCCGAAACTCTGCGCTCCATCCTGCATAGGGTGCCTGCTCTGCTGCGATGGCAACTTTCTTTTTGATGGCGGAGACAATAAACTCGGCTGCTTTTTTCCGGTCCCGGTAAGCTCCGTCGGCATCCTCATGAAGGACCCCAAGGCTATAGACGGCGTTCGTGCTGTTCAACTCGATGGCTTTTGTGTAAAGCCGCAGCGCTTCGGCATAGCTTTTTGTCACGCCATCGCCGCTTTTGTATAGCCGCCCCAGGTTATACATCGCTGTCCCGTTCCCCAGGTCGACCGCTTTGCGATACCATTTAACCGCTTCAACTTGATCTTTTGTGACACCGTCCCCGGTTTCATGCCTGACGCCGAGCACAGTCATAGCGTCGGATTCGCCAAGATCTGCGGCTTTGCGATACCATTTCGCGGCCTCCGACCTGTCTTTTGCAACGCCCTCTCCAGTGGAATAAAGAATTCCAAGATTGTACATGGCACTCGAACTATCGAGGTCAGCGGCCTTGCGATACCATTTTGCGGCTTCGACCATGTCTTTGGTGACGCCGGTTCCGGCCTCATACACGTAGCCGATGCGAAACATCGCGCCCGAATTGCCGCGGTCGGCCGCTTTTTTATACCACCTGAGGCATTCAGCGGAATCCTTGGGAACACCCTTGCCTTCAGCAGACGCGACGCCCAACGCGATCATGGCGTTTTCGTTGCCAGCCGCTTCCGCTTTACGCCAGAACGCGCTGAGCCTCTGCATAATCCTGCGTCACCCCGTCGCCACTCCAATAGCGAACTCCAAGTAGATATGTCGCGGGATCGTAGCCTAAGTCGGAGGCTTTCCGGAACAGCGTGACGGCTTCGTTGACATTCTTCGTAACGCCACCTTCGCCCTTGAGATAAAAACGTGCGAGATTGGTCATACCGTTGGTGCTGCCCTGATCGGATGCCCTGCGATACCATTTCGCGGCTTCCGATACATCTTTCACAACGCCGTCCCCGCGCTCGTATCGAGTGCCCAACGTCGCCATTGAATCGAGATCGCCCAGTTCTGCGGCCTTCTTGAACCAACGGGCAGACTCTGCTGTATCAGTCGGGACGCCAGTACCGTTTGCGTAGGCGGCACCAAGATTATACATGGCTGGCGTATGGCCAAGGTCCGCAGCCTTTCGATACCACGTCAGCGCCTCGCCGAGATCTTTGGTGATGCCGTCGCCACCCTCTGTCCGGATGTATCCCAGATTGAACATCCCGTCCACATCCCCCAGCTCAGCCGCTTTTTTGTACCAGCGAAAGGCTTCCGGTCCATTTTTAGGCCACCCCATTCCGCCCTGAAAGAAGAAGCCAAGATTAATCATGGCGGCCGTATTGCCCAACTCTGCGGCTTTTTGCGAAAGCTGAACTGCCTGCACGATGCTCTGCGCCACGCCCTATCCCTCACGATACGCGACGGACAGACCATGGATCGCGGCGGGCTGGTCCGCAGCGGCGGCTTTGCGGTAGAGGTTCATCGCCCGTGTGTAGTCTTTTGCCTTATACGCAACGCGTCCAAGCCAGGTCACAAACCGCATCTCGTCCGGGTATTTAATCATGGCGGCTTCGCAGGCCGGGATCGCTTTTTCCACATCGATCTTCGCGTAATCGACGCCTGCGACGAGGCGGTCCTGATCGTACTTCGAAGCCGCCAGAACATCGCAGTCGGTGACCGGTGCGCGTGTCCCTTGAGACACCCTCGGCACTGTGACCTTCGGTGGAGCGACGAGAGCAACCTGTGGTTCCGCCGGAACGAAATAATGATCGGTAACGAGCCCTTCCGCCGTCCACGGAAACTGCCGCTCCCCCGTCGCGTCAAGCACCCTGCGGCGGACCGCGCGGAACACCTGCGTCGCCTCAACGCCGGGCTTCTGCATCTCATCCGCCAGGGCCTGCGCGAAGACGCCCTCGTCGGTGGCGGTCTTGCCAGGATCGGTGGCGAACGCCACCAGCATGCCCTTGCGCTGCGGTTCACGGCGCAGGCCTTTGTCCACCGACTTGACCGAGAAACTGATCGGCACATTCCGGCATGCGTCAAACACAACGAAGTTTGTCTTTGCGGGCGTCGCTGCAATGGCGTCCACCAATTCGCCGAGCTTCACCCCCGCGAGAGGCAACTGCGCATCGGTCTCGATATCCGCACCGACCGGGATCAGATAATTCTCGCCGTATTTGGAATTCGCCGCGCCGTGGCCCGAATAATAAAAGAACCCGACCGCGTTTTCCCCCGCCTTCGCCAGCCGTCCCACATAAGCCGAGACTTCCGATTGCATCGCGCTTCGGTCGAGGTCGCGTTTATGAACGACCTTGAAGCCGAGCGCTGTAAGGGTGCGCGCCATGCGCTCGCCGTCGCGGTGGGTGTTATCGAGACGCCCAAGCGACGCGGCATAGGTCTGGTTGGTGATGATGAGCGCGACTTTCGCCGGGTCTGCGGCGAAAGCCGGTGCGGCGTGGGCCGCATAAGCGTAAAAAGCGATGATCGTGAAAATGCGGACGGCGGCCATGAGCGGCTCCAATACTGAGGCGACTGACATTATTCAGTCACCATATCCGTATCGGGATGAATTTTGAAGGCTCAGTTGTGATGGCGAAGGATGTTTTAGGTTGAAATGTCGTGGCCGCCACAAGGGCGGCCATCCAGCGAAACAACCCGGTTGTGAACCGAAAAGACTGGATGTCCGGCCTCATGGTGAGCCCCGTCGAACCACAAGCCCGGCCATGACGGAGCTATAAGCCGTCCGTCTCCGCTTCGTATGGCTCCGGGAACAAGTCCTCGATCTGCACCTCAAAACCCGGCGGGTCGAAGCGCAACGGACCAGCGCGCGCGATGCGCGTTTGAAGCAGGCCTTCGCTCTCGCCTCGCGAGTGGAGGATGATCGAGCGATCGTCGGGATCGAGGATGAGGTAGTGCTTTATGCTCGGCAGCTCGAAGTAACGTCTTACCTTTATGCCCTTATCGATCCCCTCGGTCGATGGTGACAGCACTTCCACCACAAGCACTGGTTTAACCTCGCGATCGTTTGGACCTAATCGACTGCCGCAATAGACGACGATATCAGGCTGGTAAGTTGACTGACTATCCAGTCTTACGGCAATGCCGTCCATCAAGAGACGACAAGGCGCTTTACTCTTCCGCAACGCCTCGTTTAGGGCCAGAGTCGCTGATAGTTTCGTCTCGATGTGGGCTGCCCGTTGCGGTGCCATCGCCACCGGCCCGTCGTGCGCGGCGGCTTCCAGTGGTACTCCGAGTTGGACGGGGACTCCGTCGTGCAGCTCCCAACGCCCGTCGCGGCCATCGGCCCAGAGCAGGAACTCGTCCACGGTCATTTTCGGCGATGTCTCTTTGGTTTGCGCGGTCATGATTAAACTATACGCTTGACCAGACGCTTAGACAAGTCACGCGCAAGTTGCCCCTGCGATACAGACGCGACACGCAGCAGGGGCAACGATAATGTCAGTAAATTCAAACCATATTCAAGTTGTTGCAATAGTTAATCAAAAAGGTGGGGTCGGCAAAACGACGACTGCAATCAATTTAAGCGCCGCTTTGGCCTCACTTGGACAGCGCGTGCTGGTGATTGATCTCGATCCGCAGGGCAACGCGAGCACGGGCTTGGGCGTGCCGGAAGAACAGCGGCATATATCGACCTATGATGTGCTTGCCGGAGCAGCTGCGCTGGAGGAGGCTATGACGCCCTGCGCGATACCGGGATTATTCGTTGCGCCATCCACGCGAGATTTGGCGGGTCTGGAAGCGGAAATATCCGCCGCGCCGAACCGTGCATACTTCCTGCGCGACGCGATTGCATCGCTGCGTGCGTCCGATCAGGATCGCCCGCTGAAAGATCAACTGGGTTATATCCTGATCGATTGCCCGCCGTCGCTCAGCATCCTGACGCTGAACGCGCTAGCAGCGGCTGATGCGGCTCTCGTCCCGGTCCAATGCGAGTTTTTCGCGCTGGAAGGGATCACGCAGCTCAAAGAGACCATCGATTTCGTGAAGTCGAGCGCCAATCCCAGCCTTGAAATAACAGGCGTAGTGCTGACCATGCACGACAGTCGCACACGCCTCTCCGATGAAGTGGCGACCGAAGTCCGCAGTTTCTTCGGGAATGCCGTTTATGATTCTATAATCCCAAGACTTCCGATAATCGCTGAGGCCCCATCTCACGGAAAACCGCTTTTGCTTTACAGTCAGAACTCCGGGACCCAAGCATATACAAACTTGGCCTTAGAGGTATTGAAGCGTAATCACCGGGAGCAAAGGCGGGTTTTTACTAATCGCGAAAATTCGCGACCTTGGTGGACTAAATGGTCATGACAAATCACGCAATCACATCCGCCGCCGACCTCGCACGCTCTTTCGCACTTACCCACGAAACGGTGGAAAAACTCGACCTCTACGCAACTTTACTCTTGCAGTGGCAGAAAGCCGTCAACCTCGTCGCACCGAACACGCTCGGCGAAATCTGGCAGCGCCACATGGCCGACTCAGTTCAACTGCTGCAAATTGCGCCAAAAACGCCACAAACCTGGGTCGATTTGGGGTCCGGCGGCGGTTTTCCAGGGCTTGTGATTGCCATATGCCTTGCGAATCAGGCTGACTGCACAGTGCATCTCATCGAGAGCAATGGCAGAAAATGCGCCTTTCTCAGCGAGGTTGCGCGGCAGACCGGGGCGAATGCGCGTGTGCACAACATGCGCATCGCCGATGCCGCGCGCGCTGGAGCAATTCCGCCCGCCGATGTGGTGTCCGCGCGCGCGCTTGCGCCGCTCGATGCGTTGATTGAGTTAGCCCTGCCGTTCTTCGGTGATGCGTCAGCCGGGTTGTTCTTGAAGGGCAAAGATGCCGCTTCGGAAATTGCTGACGCAAAGGCACGATGGGCGTTCGACGCAACCCTTCACCCAAGCCTCAGCGACCCCGGCGGCCGGATTTTGGAAATTAGAAAGCCGCGGCTCCTCACGGGGTCGAAATGGGGTGGCGAAGGCAATGACACTTAAGCAGAAGTCTGGAATCCGTGTGTTCGCGGTCGCCAACCAGAAGGGCGGCGTGGGCAAAACGACGACGGCCATCAACTTAGGGACTGCGCTGGCGGCTGTGGGTGAGCGTGTACTGGTGATCGATCTCGATCCGCAGGGGAACGCGAGCACCGGACTTGGCGTGCCCGAAGAACAGCGGCATGTGTCGACCTATGACGTTCTGGCCGGGGCTGCCGCGCTGGAGCAGGCGATGACGCCCTGCGCGATACCGGGGCTGTTCGTTGCGCCATCCACCCGAGATTTGGCGGGTCTTGAGCCGGAAATATCCGCTGCGCCGAACAGGGCGTACTTTCTGCGCGATGCCATCGCTTCACTGCGCGCGTCCGATCAGGACCGCCCGCTGAAGGATCAACTGGGTTATATCCTCATCGATTGCCCGCCGTCACTCAGCATCCTGACGCTGAACGCGCTGGCAGCGGCTGATGCAGCACTGGTGCCAGTCCAATGCGAGTTCTTCGCGCTGGAAGGGATCACGCAGCTTAAGGAAACCATCGATTTTGTGAAGTCGAGCCTCAATCCGAGCCTCGAAATTCATGGCGTGGTCCTGACCATGCATGACAGCCGCACGCGTCTGTCCGATGAAGTGGCGAATGAAGTGCGCAGCTTCTTTGGGCAAAGCGTTTACGAGACCATCATCCCGCGCAACGTGAAGGTGGCGGAAGCTCCGTCCCACGGCAAGCCTCTGTTGCTGTATGACAACAAGAGCTCGGGCAGCAAAGCGTACATGAACCTTGCCGCCGAGATGATCAATCGAGAGCGCACCGCGGCGGCGAAAGCGGCTTAGATCCTCGTCATAGCCGTCCTTGAGGC
The DNA here is from genome assembly GCA_965247345.1 of Rhodomicrobiaceae bacterium. Taxonomy (GTDB): domain Bacteria; phylum Pseudomonadota; class Alphaproteobacteria; order Rhizobiales; family Rhodomicrobiaceae; genus Rhodomicrobium. Next base: position 143,726 of record CBDFGZ010000001.1, read on the forward strand.
GGCTATCCAGTAATGCAACTCATATGGCCGCGCCTGAAGTCTGGATGGCTGGGTCAAGCCCGGCCATGACAAATGTGCATATCGAATGACGGCGGAGCAGATTTATGGAATCAAGAGCGGGATTAGCAACGGTCGCCCCTTCACCGGTGACGAACAAGCGGCTCGGTCGCGGGCTTGAATCGCTGACAGGCAACAGCGTGCCTTTCGCCGCGCGCGTGATTCCCGCCAACGGCGAAGCGCGCGAAGTCCCCATTGACCGCGTGCGCAAGAGCGATTTCAATCCTCGCGAAAATCCGAACGAGAAAGAGCTGAAAGAACTGGCGGACTCGATCCGCGAAAAAGGCATATTACAGCCGATCATCGTGCGGCCCATCGATGCGCTGGGTGTCGGCTTCTACGAGATTGTAGCGGGCGAGCGTCGCTGGCGGGCAGCACAGATTGCGGCCTTGCGCACGGTGCCCGTGATCGTCCGGTCGCTCACCGACAATGAAGCGCTGGAATTTGCGATTATCGAGAACGTGCAGCGGTCCGACCTCAACGCCATCGAGGAAGCGAGCGGTTATCGCGATCTGATCGACAAATTCAATTACACGCAGGAAAAACTTTCCATCATCATCGGCAAGAGCCGCCCGCATCTGGCGAATACGATGCGGTTGCTGAAACTGCCCACGCCGGTGCAGGCGCTTGTGCGCGACGGCTCGCTGAGTGCTGGACATGCGCGTGCGCTTATCGGTCATGATGACGCAGAAGCTCTGGCAAAAGATATCGTGAAGAAGGGGTTGAACGTCCGCGATGTGGAAGCCCTCGTCATGGGCCGGAAAGAAGGGGCCGTCGATAAAGCCGCGAAATCCTCGTCGCCCGCACCGAAAGACGCCGATACACGCGCCGTTGAGCGCGAGATGTCCGACGCGCTCGGATTGAGCGTGGTCATGACACCGGGTTCCGGTGAAGCGGGCGAGGTGATCATCCGGTACAAGACGTTGGAGCAGTTCGAGACCATACGGCGGGCACTCGTGAGGCGCTGATTTGTGGATATGCCCAACCTCGACCGATAACCAATGCGACAATGACGAGTGACGCAACACGCTTCAGTTCTTGCGTGTGACATATCCATTTTGCTAACCAGACCCTAGGGCAACTTCAGGACGGGGCATGGAACCAGCGGCGTCTAATCTATCGTTAGTCGTGTGGCAGGGCTGGGGTGTGTTATCCGTCATGGCCGCGCTGACTGCGTTGCTCGGTACGATCCTCGCGTGGCTGCTGCCGTTCCCCGAGCGGTCGCTTGACCGGCAGCTTGCGAATTACGACGATCGCATGGCGTTGAAGGATCGCCTCGGTGCCGCGCCGCCGTTCCGCACATACATCGGAACCGTCAAGCGGCTGAACGAATGGCTCATGGAATGGTTCGGGCCGGCGTTCAGCGGGCAGGCGTTCGAGCGCTGTCTTGCCATCGCGTTTATCTTTCCGATTACGCTGTTTCTCGTGACACTCGTGACCAACGGACTGACTTCCGGTCGGATTTCCTTCATCGCCGTCCTGATCTTCGTGATCGCGTTCGTCATCATCACGTCGATCATTGTGGCCGCATTCGACAACCTGTTGCGGCTTGTGGAGCGCACGTGGCTGATGTTCGGCGGCGATATCGACCTTGCCAACACGATCGCACGGGTGGTGCTTGGCGGTTTCGCCGTGATGACCGCGTTCACGATTGCTTTTGCGATTGCGTCCACGTTCTCCGGCGAGGGGTCCACCGCAGGCTCGGTTCTTGGCGCAATGGCTGGCGGATTTGCACTCGCGTTCGCTTTTGCCATCGCGTTTGCGCTGGCCGGTGCCGTTCTGTTCGCCATCGTCATCGCCATTCTCGGCGGCGCGGCACTGGCATTTGCCAGTCAGTTTGCGTTCTTGCTTTTCCTCTTTTTTGTGCTTTTGCCTGTCGTGAACGCGTCCATGGACTGGTTGTCCTGGGGGGCGACCCGTTTTTTCATTCGCCAGACTGAAAGCGTCGACTTTGGTTTCATGGGAAAGTTGAAAGCGTTCGGCGCGATCATCGCGACCTTTGTATCCGGTGCAATGCTCATGATCGCTTTGACGGCGCTTCTGCCCAACGCGCTCGAAGGTCTCAATCTGTTGTTTGGGTTGGCAGACTTGCCGCCGTTCAACTGGCGTGCACTGGCCATGAAGGCGGTTCAGGCTCCATGGACGGACGGCTTGTTTGTCACAGGTATGCTGATGACGACGCTGGTTCCAGCTTCAGCGCATCTCACCATAGGCCTTGCCGCAGCGCTCGCCCGGCTCACGCCGGGGTCGAGAACGGCGTCCGAAAGCTTGTCGGATCATCCGGAAACCCCGATATCGGCAAACGAACGCGCTCCGGTGAAGCTTGCGGTAATATTTTCGCGATTGTGGTATGTGATCGCGGCTCTCGTCACGGCGGGGTTGATCGCCGGTGCGGGTGTCTTGATCTTCATCACTCACGCCCCGGTCGCAGAGTTTTTGTTCAAGATTGCGGAATGCTCGACAGTCTGGAGCAAAGGTCAATGCGCTTGGTTTTAGGCGCATGCGGCAAACAGAAATGTCATTCCCGCGCAGATAGCCAAACCATTTTCTACACCACTGGTATTAGATTATGTTTGAGACACACTGAGTCATCGACTGCATATCATGACCGGGCTAGACCCGGCCGTCCAGACTTTTTTATTTTTAGGAGAAAGATTTTTCACGCTGGATGGCCGGGTCTAGCCCGCCATGACGATTGAATTCATGTTTCTGTGTGACCCGAACAGACGCGAAGTCAAGATGGCATGTTGATTTGCGCCGGGTTCCCGGCTGCGCAAAGTCCCTCGCTGTCTCGCCTTCGTCTTACGCTAACAAATCCTCGATCCGGATCGGGAGATCGCGGATACGCTTTCCTGTTGCGTGATAAACTGCATTCGCAACCGCTGCGTTTGTCCCCACGTTGCCCAGCTCACCCAATCCCTTGATGCCGGATGGGATTTGCTCATCCACCTCGGGAACCATAATGACCTTCACCTCGGCGATATCTGCATTCACAGGAACGAGATATTCCGCGAGATTGTCATTCACGTAACGTGCGTTGCGCTGATCGATCTCGGTTGCCTCGTGCAAGGCTGATGAAATTCCCCAGATCATCCCGCCCATCAACTGGCTACGCGCGGTCCGTGGGTTCATGATTCGTCCCGCAGCGAACGCGCCAACGATGCGCGGCGTTCTGATTTCCTTTGTTCGCGCATTGATGCGGACTTCTACAAATTCAGCACCGAACGCGAACATGGTGCTGTCTTTGCCGGGACCGCCGGTAATACCCGGATGCCCATTATGTAGATCACGAATGGCACCCGGCCGCGCATCCTTCTGTTTCCATTCGGAATACTCCTCGATCACAGGCGAGCCGAATTTCTCGAGCGCCGCCCGAAGCTGCTCAGGCGTGACATCGCGCATGGCATCGCGACCAACTCGCTGGAAAAGCTTGGTCTGGATCAAACCGCAGGCACCAGAAACCGCAGTGCAAGCGCTCGCCGTCGTGACCGATCCGCCCGCAACCGGTCCGGGTGGCAAGTCGCTGTTGCCGAGCTCGACGGTGATGTTTTCTATAGGCACATTCAGCCATTCGCCAGCCATCTGCGCTATGACGGTATATGCGCCGGTGCCGACATCGTGGGCGGCGACCTGCACACGCACCTTACCGTTTTCGTCAAGCCGGACGCGGGCGGCGCAGGGGTTATGCTGGGTGGGATAGCATGCGGTTGCGCAGCCCCAGCCGATCAGCCAATCGCCATCACGCATGGAGGCTGGTGCAGGATTGCGTCTTTTCCAACCGAATGCCTGCGAAGCTTCGTCATAACATTCCATAAGAGAGCGGGACGTGTAAGGCGCACCGTTGGTAGGATTAACCTTTGTGTCGTTGATGCGTCGCAGTTCCACTGGATCCATATTCAGCGCGACGGCGAGTTCGTCCATGGCTGACTCGAGCGCGAACATATAAGGCACTTCAGGCGGAGACCGCATAAATCCGGGCGTGTTGCGATCACCCTTCACGATGTAGACCTTCGAAAAAACGTTCGGGGCCGCGTACATCGCGGTCGTCGAGGTCACGCCGCCTACGACATAGTTATCCACGCGCGAAGACATTTCCCAAGCCTCGTGGGAAAAGGCCTGCAATTTACCGTCGCGCGATGCGCCAAGCCGGACATGATGCCTGGTTTCCGCACGATAGGTCGCGATGGTGAACCCCTGATCGCGCGTCACGACCAGTTTAACCGGCCGGTTAAGCCGCTTCGCAGCCAACGCAACAAGAGCGGTGCGTTGTGTCATCGACCCTTTCGATCCGAACGCGCCACCGACGAATGGCGAGACGACTTTAACATTATCGGGCTTGATCTTGAGCTGTTGCGCAATGCCGTGCTTCAGGCCGGTGACGAACTGCGACGGCTCGTAAATCGTTAACTGGTCGCCATTCCAGACGCAGGTCGTTGAAAACAGCTCGATGGGGTTATGATGCTGCGTCGGCGTGCGATATTCAGCATCCACCTTGACCTGCGAGGTCAGTAGAGCCTTTCCGAAATCGCCTGCTTTCGGATCTTTATGTTGAATGCTGGCTTCGGCAGCGACCAGCGTCTCCGTCCCGGGTGAGTCCAGGCCTGCGGACGGTGCTTCTTCTGCATACGAAACCTTAAGCTTATAAGACGCTTCGCGAGCCGCTTCGTAGGTCTCCGCCACAATCATCGCGACATAGTCGCCATCGAAATGAACCAAGTCGTCTGACAACGCGTTCAACGCGGTCGCACCAAAACCTCCGTTGCCGAAAAAACCGATCTCGCCAGGAACTTTGGCGTTTTCGTGAGTCATAATATATATCACGCCGGGAACTGCTCGAGCCTCGAGATCATCGAAGGCAGTGATCTTCCCTCGCGAAATGGAGCTTGTAACAAGATACGCATAAGCTGGGCGGTTGACCGCGAAATCCGAAGCATACTGCGCTTGACCTGTGACCTTAAGCCGTCCGTCAATACGCGGAATCGGCTGACCCATATTCGCTTTTGGTGCCGGAGCTGCTTCCAACATTTAGACCTCCATCGCGCGAGCTTGAAGCAATGCGCGGACAACCGTTTCCTGGCCAAGCTTGATTTTGAATGCGTTGTGTTTCTGGGCTTTAGCGTTGGCAAACGCGGCTTGCGCTGCGCGCATCGCGGTCGCTTCATTGATCGGCTGACCGATAAGGACCTGTTCAGCGTCCTTCGCACGCCAGGGTTTTGACGCAACACCACCCAGTGCAATACGGACATCTTTCGCACGATCCCCGTCGAGATCGAGTGCGACAGCTACGGATGTCAGCGCAAATTGATAGGAATCGCGATCACGTATTTTAAGGTAAAGGGACCGCTTCGTGTGCGGCCCGGCGGGTATCATGAACGCTGTGATGAGTTCGCCGGGTTGCAGATTTGTTTCGATATGTGGCGTGTTTCCCCACTCGCGATGCAAATCGGCGAACGCTATCGTGCGGGACCCACTTCGGCCCAAGATTTCGACCTTGGCATCGAGCACCATCAGAGATTGTGCCCAGTCTCCTGGATAGGTTGCTATGCAGGCATCAGTAACACCAAGTATACCGTGTTGGCGGTTTTCGCCGCCTAATGCCGCACATCCGGAGCCGGGATTGCGTTTGTTGCACTGCGTGTAGCTGACATCGCGGAAATAGCTGCATCGCGTCCGCTGTAGAACATTTCCGCTGAGGGACGCCATGTTTCGAAGTTGCGCGCTGGCCGCCAGATGCAATCCGTCAGACAAAACGGGGTACAATTTTCTAATCTGGGGATGATCGGCTGCTTCAGCCATGGAAACAAGTGCCCCAAGACGGACCCCTTGATCGCTGACTTCGATGCGATGCAGCGAGGGGTTCGACAAGCTCTTTATATCGATCAGCTTTTCGGGTCGCATGACATCGAGCTTCATTAGATCGATTAGCGTGGTGCCGCCAGCCAAATATTGAACAGGCGACCGAACGTGAGCATCGGCGGGTACGGACGCCTTCATCACAGCGTCTTGTGAACTTTCAACGCGCTCGAACAAAAATGGCAGCATGTTAAGCCCCTGTGGCTGAACGGGCTTGCTCGATGGCAGCCACGATGTTGGGATAAGCGGCGCATCGGCACAGGTTTCCGCTCATGTATTCACGGATTTCCTCAGAATCGTTCGCGTGACCCTCTTTGACACAGGCGACGGCGGACATGATTTGACCCGGCGTGCAATAACCGCACTGAAATCCGTCATTGTCGATGAACGCCTGTTGCATCGGGTGAAGCGTTCCGTCGGGAGATGCCAAACCTTCAATCGTGGTAACTTGCTGGCCCTGCGCTGTGACCGCCAGCGTCAGGCACGATAAAACGCGCCGGCCGTTGATGTGAACCGTGCAAGCGCCACACTGTCCCTGGTCGCAGCCTTTTTTACTGCCAGTTAGCGAGAGATGCTCGCGCAGGGCATCCAGCAACGTGGTGCGTACATCGATATTCAACTGCTTCGTTTGCCCGTTAACGTCCAAGGTCATCGCGACAGGTGCGCGCGGGTCCACTGGCGGAGTTTGAGCGACGGCGGGTGCCGTTCCCATGGATCGCGCTAAAAGAGGTGCGGCGACCGCCGCGGTTGCTCCGGTCCTGAAGAAAGATCGCCGCGTTAAACCGTCTGACGCTTCGGGTTCTGCTTGCGACACATGCCGCTTTGGGTTTTCTAGGCTACCTGTCATCAGTATCCCGTTTCGACTGAGTTTAATACGCCCGGAGGACAACCGGACATCGCAATGTTTGGCGCAGACATGTCCCGCACTTGCCATTGAAAGAAATCATGACTGGAATCGTTCCAGGGGAAGGAACCGTTTTTTGCGGGCATCCCGCTATCGACTTGGAGGCGGGATACAAATTATGCGACCAATATCGCTCCCAAGAGCGGGATAGATAGTCAGCCTTGGCAATGAGAGTGGTCTTTATACTTGTTCTTATTCTGTTCTGAACAGCTTGCAAAATAGTCTCTTGACTCTTATGATCCCTCAGATGGAAAAAGTGATTCGCTTCAAGTTTTCTCCTCGAAAAGCGTTAGCCGCAATTCACTGGATGGTTTGCGAGCAGCAAAGCATTGATCTTCATACACTTCTGAAGTCGTGCTATTTTGCGGACAAAGAGCATCTAAATGAGTATAACAGGCCGGTGTTCGGGGCTGTTTACAAGGCAATGAAGTACGGTCCGGTCCCGATTGAAATCTATGAAATGGCCAAAGAGGAACCTCTTTGGCTAGCCGAACTACAACTAGATAGGTATCCATGGCGGCTAACGGGTTACCGTGTTCAGCTTTGTGACAACGAAGAACCAAACATGGAGGCGTTATCCTCATCAGATATGAAAGCGCTGCGTTTCGGGTTTCAGAAATCCTTGAATATGACGTTCAATGAGAGAACAGCCGCAACACATGGTCCAGATTGGGCGGCTGCGGCGCTTGGATTTATGAGATATGAAGACATGATCGACGAAACGGCGCGAAAGGATGAGATAGTCTCGTACCTAAAAGAAAATTCTAACCGAATACGAATATAATTCGTGATTGCCGTTCTTGAGGTCATATGGATCTTTGATAAGTTCATACACCCGAATAACTGGAAGATGGTAGCGTGTATACAACCTGATTGTCAGTTTTTTTTCAGGATAAATTCAAAAAACAGGTGGCAACCTGCCTTGAAAATTGAGCGCGAGCCTCATCACGCGTTTCTCAAACACGATAGCTTCCTTGAATGCAGTTTGCCGTTTGAATTGACGGACTATGACGTTCAGGCATCCTTAAGTGATCGTGGTATTGTTGGCCAGCTTCACAGAAGTCTGGCTTCTGCTATTTATGACGAAGTTAAAGCCAACGCAGCTATCAACATAGATGATAAGAAGGCGATAGGCGTCGCTTTAGTCGGATCCAAAAGATTATAAATCTAAGCGCCACGGAAGAAACCGGCAGACCGCTGCAACACCCTCTTTCCGTCGCCTGCGCTTTGCACATCTGCGCCACAATAGTACGCTAGCCTCCAATAGGGACACGAAGCAGCGATGATTCCCACATTTGACGATCAGATACCAAAAGAGACAGACCCGGAAACCGGACTACCCATCGGCCCGGTTGTTGCGGAAAGCGGTCCTGCTCTGCGCCCTGAGCGCGTGGTGCTTGAGGGCCGCTATTGCAGACTGGAACCGCTCGACGCGGTCCGTCATCGCGTTCAGTTGTTCGAGGCATCATCACCGCCAGACGCCGCCGCGCGATATAGATATTTGCCGGATCCCATCGTGAAATCTCAGGGCGATATGGACAAGTGGCTCGATTTTGCCGTTGCGTCCGAAGACCCGCTTTTTTTCGCAGTGATCGACAAACGCGCAGGCCGCGTCGAAGGTCGGCAAGCTTTCATGAACATCTCGCCCGCCCACCGCAGCATCGAAATCGGAAACATTTACTGGGGTCCGAAAATCGCTGGTTCCAAAGTTTCGACGGAAGCAAATTTTCTCTTCGCGCAATATGCATTCGATACGTTGAAATACCGGCGGTACGAATGGAAATGTAACGCATTGAATGAGCCTTCCCGCCGAGCTGCGCTGCGCTTCGGCTTCACGTTCGAGGGTCATTTCCGGCGCAATGTGATCGTCAAGGGCCGCACCCGCGACACAACCTGGTTTTCGATTATTGATGAGGAGTGGCCCGCCATTGCGGAAGGCTACCGGCAATGGCTCGACCCAGCCAATTTTGATGAAAACGGGAAACAGCGGGCACGCCTGAACGATCTGATCGCCAACGCCCGCGCGAGTTCGGCTTGAAGCACGGTCGCGCAAACTGTAAGCAGTTTTCGGAAAAGGATAAGGTGCGGAAACGAAAAATCAGAGTGGTCGCGACGGAATTCATCGCACGACGCCAAAAATGTGTGGCCTTGGCATTCTGTTTGTCTGAACACCTTGTCCTGCCTCTTGCAAAATCCGCGGGTCAGCTTTATACAGGGCTCTCTCGCAGCATGCCCCCTTCGTCTATCGGTTAGGACGCGAGATTTTCATTCTTGAAAGAGGGGTTCGACTCCCCTAGGGGGCGCCAAAACTCAGTTTCATGTAACGTTAACTTCAGGCGAGTTTTCGTAGCCGTAATTTACAAAACATCGCAAGTTTGTATCAGGGATTGCAGACGGCTTGCTTTGCCCAAAGGGCCTTCCTTCTCGCGTGCATTTTGGTTTCGTTCGCCAAGCGCGCTCAGAAGGCGCAACCAATTGGAAACGTAAACGACGCTTTCCTGAATGTGACGATTGCGTCGATAAGACGTCATGGTGGAGCCAATGAGATTCGAACTCACGACCTCTGCAGTGCGATTGCAGCGCTCTCCCAACTGAGCTATGGCCCCTCACTCCGATATTTATTACTTCGCACAGATGCCGTCAATATTGTAATGCCCGGGTGGGTTTGCGTGCATCCTGGACATTAATGTTTTAACGCGTTTTTAATTGCATTGCTTCCCGATATGGCGTGTGCCTATAATATAAGCATCATCAAAGCCGTAGGGAGACGCGTAGTCGCGAATCGGGCAGACGCACTGCTTTAGCTGAGTTTGGCATGACGTGTGCTTTCCGGAATATATGGACTTCGAAGCCTTGGGAGAGGACTAAACAACCCATGAAAAAAATCGAAGCGATCATCAAGCCGTTCAAGCTTGATGAGGTGAAGGAAGCTTTGCAGGAAATGGGGCTGCAGGGAATCACAGTCACCGAGGCGAAGGGTTTCGGTCGGCAGAAAGGTCATACCGAGTTGTACCGCGGTGCTGAATATGTTGTCGATTTTCTGCCTAAGGTTAAGATTGAGATTGTGATTAGCGACGAGTTGGTGGAAAAGGTTGTCGAGACCATTCGAAATGCAGCGCGCACGGGGCGCATTGGTGACGGTAAGATATTCATCACGAACATCGAAGACGCGATCCGCATCCGCACAGGCGAGACCGGCGCCGACGCCATCTGAGGTCACGCCTCGGGATAGCATGCAGGCTTTAAGCACCCCCTTCACAGACCGGCAACAATCTTGAGTTTAAGCCCGACCAACAACACGAGGGAGTATAATGGCACACGCAAACGACGTGATTAAGCGTTTGAAAGACGAAGACATCAAGTTTGTCGATCTTCGTTTCACAGATCCGCGTGGCAAGATGCAGCACGTGACCATGGAAACGCGTGAGATGAACGAAGAAGCGTTTGCCGACGGCATCATGTTCGACGGGTCGTCCATTGCTGGATGGAAGGCGATCAACGAAAGCGATATGACGTTGATGCCGGACCCGGAAACCGCCCATATGGATCCGTTTTTCGCACAGTCCACCATGGCGATTTTCTGCGATATTCTTGAGCCGTCGACAGGCGAACGTTATGAGCGCGATCCGCGTGGTATTGCACGCAAGGCCGAGGCGTATCTTCAGCAAACCGGCGTCGGCGACAAGGTCTTCGTTGGCCCGGAAGCCGAATTTTTCATCTTCGATGACGTGCGCTTTTCGTCGGACCCCTACAATTGCGGCTTCCGTCTCGACGGCACCGAGTTGCCAACCAACATGGGCACCGAATACGAGATGGGCAATCTTGGACACCGACCGCGCACGAAAGGCGGATATTTCCCGGTGCCCCCCATCGACAGCGCCCAGGACATCCGCTCCGAAATGCTGTCCACCATGTCGTCCATGGGCGTCGTGACCGAGAAGCACCATCACGAAGTTGCGGCAGCGCAGCATGAGCTTGGCATCAAGTTCGGCCCGTTGACACGCACCGCCGATGCCATGCAGATATATAAGTATGTCATCCATCAGGTGGCGCAGTCCTATGGCAAGACGGCGACCTTCATGCCGAAGCCTGTATTCGGCGACAACGGTTCCGGCATGCACGTTCACCAGTCCATCTGGAAAGGCGGTGAGCCTGTTTTCGCGGGCAACATGTATGCGGACCTGTCGGAAACCTGCCTGTTCTACATTGGCGGCGTATTGAAGCATGCCAAAGCGCTGAACGCGTTCACGAACCCGAGCACGAACTCCTACAAACGCCTTGTGCCAGGCTATGAAGCGCCTGTGCTTCGCGCCTACTCCTCGCGCAACCGTTCGGCATCGTGTCGCATACCGTTCACGTCCAACCCAAAAGCGAAACGCGTGGAAGTGCGGTTCCCCGACCCATCGGCAAACCCGTATCTCGCGTTCGCCGCGATGCTGATGGCCGGCCTCGATGGCATCAAGCACCGCATGCATCCTGGTGAAGCTATGGACAAGAACCTCTACGATCTGCCTGCTGCGGAGTTGAAAGACATTCCGACCGTGTGCGGCTCGTTACAGGAAGCCATGGATAGCCTCGACGCGGATCGCGGCTTCCTGAAGGAAGGCAACGTTTTCACAGACGACCAGATCGATGCTTACATCGCACTGAAGGTCGAGGAAATCGACCGCTTCCGGATGATGCCGCATCCGATCGAGTTCGACATGTATTATAGCTGCTGATCATGCGAGGGGGCTTTGCCCCCTTTTTCATTTAAGAATATTGCGTTTGGATCGAGAGCATCCCGATTATCCCGTCATGGATTCCCGCTTCGCAGGAGTTACAGCGGAGGTAAAGGATGAAAGCGATCGTGTGGCAGTATAGCAGATGGGCTTCTGTCGTTCCGTGTTCGTTAGGATCCCGGATTTTTAACCCATCTCGAAATATGATAAAGATGTGCATGCTGCGGAACGCGAGCTTCGCTGACGGCAAAGCCACGCACCGATATTCCGGCTTGATGGACAGTCTCCGTCTCACCTGATATCAGGGGATGCCACCAACGCAGGGGTTTTCCTTCTGAAATAAGCCGGTAAGCGCATGTTTTCGGCAGCCAGGATAAGCCCGGCACGTCGGATGCCGTCAACTTGACGCAGTCGGGCACATAATCGCGACGGTTCGCATAGTCCGAACAGCGGCATGAGCCGATATCCAGCATGTGGCAGGATAACCGTGTGAAACCCACGTCGCCAGTGTCTTCGTCTTCCAGCTTGATAAGGCAGCACTGACCGCAGCCATCGCAGAGCGATTCCCACTCATCGGGACCCATTTCCGAGAGGGGTTTCGTCTCCCAGAATGGCTGAGCCTCCGGTTCCGCGACAAGCAATGTGGTTGAATAGGGCATTGATGGCAAATTTTCCTGTTTGGGCGGCGGCGTTGTTGGCATAGTGTGGTGACCTGAAACTGTATTTGGCAGGTGCTTGTGCGAGACTGGATTTTCAAACCGAACCGACGCGCGCGGCGCTTGGACTGGCTTGCTCTGGATGCCTGGCTTGACTCGAGCCTGTACGGCTTTTACGCGAGATTCAAAGAGAATTGGGCAACATATAATAATTTCTTTGCGCGGTTCAGGGTTACAGGATTTCGCAGGATCATGGCGGAGCTTGGATCGGAGGCGTTTACGCTCTCGGTTGGGTTTTTGCTTATCGTCGTGATGTTTGAAATTCCGGCCATCGAACTGACGAAAAATCCGAACTGGCGGACAGGCAGCGAGTTCAGCGTTACCTTTCTCGACAGAACCGGCGTTGAAGTGGGCAAGCGCGGGATTCAGTTTTCGGACGCCGTGCCTCTGGAGGAAATTCCGCAGACCCTGATTCAGGCGACGATGGCCACCGAGGATCGTCGCTTTTTCGAGCATTTCGGTATCGATGTTCTGGGAACGGCTCGCGCCATCGTGGAAAACGCGCGCGCGAATGACGTGGTCCAGGGCGGAAGTTCGCTGACACAACAGCTTGCGAAGAACCTGTTTCTTTCGTCCGAGCGTTCGTTTCAACGTAAGCTTCGCGAGGTTTATCTCTCCCTTTGGCTTGAAGCGCATCTGACAAAAAACGAAATCTTCAAACTCTATCTGGACCGCGCCTATCTCGGTGGCGGCACATTCGGGGTTGAGGCGGCATCACAATTCTATTTCGGTAAATCGGTCCGCGATATCAACCTGGCGGAATCCGCCCTGCTCGCAGGTTTATTCAAGGCACCTACGAGATATGCGCCCCATTCGAATCCGGTGGAATCGCGGGCGCGGGCCAATCAGGTTTTGACCAACCTCGTCGACGCTGGGTTTATGACGGAAGGTCAGGTTTACGGTGCCCGCCTGAACCCTGCCCGTGTCGTTGACCGGACGGAGACTTATGCGCCAAATTACTTTCTGGACTGGGCTTTCGAGGAAGTCCAGAAGCTCATGAAGGACAAGAACGAGTATGTGTTGACTGCGCGGACCACGCTTGACACGTCTCTTCAGAAACTTGCCGAACAGTCTGTGGAAACCGCCTTCAACGCTGGCTCGCGGCTTGGGAAAAGCGCTCAGGCCGCGCTGGTGTCCATGGAAACCGATGGAGGTGTTCGCGCTATCGTAGGCGGACGCGATTACGGCGAAAGCCAGTTCAATCGGGCGACGAAAGGAACACGCCAGCCGGGATCGTCGTTCAAGCCTTATGTGTATCTGACCGCCATCGAGAACGGCTACAAGCCGACACAGGTGATGGTGGACGGCACCGTGACCTGCGGCAACTGGTCCCCGCACAATTATGGCGGCGGTGTGAGCGGCGGCGCGATGACGCTTTACACGGCTATGGCGAGGTCTGTGAATACGATTGCGGTTAAATTATCGCTCGATGTCGGACGCGCGAAGGTGCTGGCCAACGTGCATAAGATCGGCTTGACCAGCGTGAAACTTACCTGCTCCATGGCGCTCGGCGACTCTGGCATCGCGCCACTTGACCACACGGCAGGATTTGCCGTCTTTGCCAACGGAGGCAAGTCCGCGCGCCCGTATGGAATCCTCGAGTTGCGCAACAGCCGCGATGAGGTGGTTTATTCGCGCGAAAGGAACGAACCGCCGCCAGCGCAGCTTTTCAGGCGCGAACACATCGAAACCCTGAACACGATGCTTGAGAAGGTCGTGACCGAAGGCACAGCACAAAACGCGAAGCTCGATTTCACAGCCGCTGTAGGAAAAACGGGGACGAGTTCCGGGCCGCGCGATATCTGGTTTGTCGGGTTTACCGGGCAATACGTGACAGGGGTCTGGTTCGGAAACGACGACTCGACGGACTTGCCCGCGGGCTCGACAGGGGGTCAACTCGCAACACCGGTCTGGAAGCAGTACATGGTCGGGGCGCATACGAGCATGAACATCCCGCAGATCCCCGGGTTGCCGCTTCATCCCCGGCAGGTGGAAGAGCAACAACGATTGGCCCTTGTCAAACGCGACGATCCGACCTTGAATACGTCGACGGTGGATGCATCGAAGCGCATGCCCGCGAAAACCAAAAAAACTCTGGTCTCGCTCACCAAACTGTTGAAGAACGCTCCGAAGTTGAATCTGCCGGCGTCTGTCTCTGAAAAGGGTGCCGCCCTTGCCGAGCCGCAGATCCGGACCCGTTAGTTGTCGTCGACATCTGGCCGTGCCGCCAATCAAACAACGGATGGATTTGAGTCTGGCGCTGTCGCTTGAACTTAACTAAGGATGATTGCATGAAAGAGGGGATGCTTACGTCTCGTCGGCAGATGCGAATTCCATCGTTCGAGGCGCGGGCATTGGTTCGCACTCAGGACGAGGAACGTCCTCAGGGTACAGGACGCTCTTCAGGACGAGACGGTCCTCATGGTGAGGGGCGCATCGCGCGTTTCGAACCATGGCGAACATTGGTTTCGTAGAAACCGAACAGACTCGAAACGTTGCGGACTGCATCTATCGCGCCGCTGAGAGGTTGTATCACTCGTGCTTTTCCTGCTTCGATTTACAATCTTTGCGGCGGTGGCGCTTTTCGTCGGGCTGGGGTCAGCATGGCGGATGATCGATGACGGCTTCTTCGCAAATGCGCGCAAGGTCGGCGTCTGGACGATATGGTTCAAAGAGGGAACCGCGGACGCGGATCCGTACACCGTTGCCCACCACGCACGACTGGGAACGCTTCCCGTCACAGGCACGAATAATCTCGTTTTCACCGCAAAGCGCGACGAGGCTGGTCGCACTCTGACCGGCAACTGCAATTATGAGATACGCGGAACTGCGTTTCCAGCGTTGTGGTGGGAGATTGCAGCGTTCGACTCCACAGGCAGGGTGACACAGGAAGACGCCCTGAGGTCAGGCTTGAACGCAAGTACAATTCTCTCGGCACCCGATGGAAGTTTCGTCGTTCGCGTTTCATCAGAAGTGCAACCGGGGAACTGGATTGCGACGGCAAAAGATCAATCGCTCGTCATGAAGCTGACCATTCTGCGCCCGCTGAACCAGGACATCCTCCTTCGCTCGAAGGATCGCGTACTCCCGTCCATCAAACGCTTGAGCTGCCTGTGATGGAAACGGCATCCTGGGTCCTTGCTGGTGTTATAACGGGAGGAATTCTCCATATTTTTTGCATATTGGGCGTGCCTTACCTTGCCGAAAACAACGCATGGGCACGACTTGACGGAGCGCTGCCCGCAAACGAATTGACCGTTGTCGATGCTTCGAGCGCAAACGCCTTGCCGTTCAGTTCGCCGAGCGTTGTCTATGCCTATTGTCCCTTCGACATTTCCGAGCGCAATCTGACGGTGAGCGCACCGCTTCCCGATGCGACGTGGTCGATTGCCGTGTCCACCCGGTTCGGCGAAAACTTCTACCTGGCCACCGGTGCCGACACCAAGCGGCCTGACATTCGCATTCTCGTCATTCCAAGAAACCGGCTCCCTGAGGAAACAAGCACCGAGAAATCCGAAGATGGAGACGAGCAGAATATTATCGTATCGAATGCAGACAACGGTGTCGTGGTCATACGAGCGCCGCTCCGGGGTGAAAGCTTTCGAGCCTCGACGCTGGAATGGCTTCAGGAAGCACGATGCGAGCTTCAAAAGCCGTTAGAGACCGCCCCGCTTGTCGCCGCAGCGCCAGCAGCAGTTGTCCGAAAACCTGCAATCACAGGCAAGACGCCGAACATCGCAAAGCGCTATCGTGGCCGACGCCGCGACCGTTAACTTAAAGTGAGGATTGAATGGTACAGGCAGTGTGGAATGGCGTCGTGATCGCAACATCCGACGATACGGTTGTGGTCGAGGGCAATCATTACTTTTCGAAAAGCGCCATCGCAGCCGGGATGTTACGGGAGAGTGCGACAACAACGATTTGCCCATGGAAAGGCACTGCGCATTACTACACCGTTATCGCCGGTGGCGGGGAAAACGTAGATGCAGCCTGGTATTATCCAGATCCGAAGCCGAAGGCAGCAACGATCAAGGACAGGATTGCATTCTGGAAGGGCGTGAAAGTTTCTTAGTTGTGTCGCATTCGAGTAGGGTAACAAATCGTCCTTCCCGCTCAGGCGCATAAGCGCTGAGGTACGGTATCCCTCGCCCCATGAGAGACGTGAACCTCCGGCTTATTTCAGCGCCTATGCCGGCGGGAGGAACCCCATACCCGTGCAATTCACGGATTTGTTCAAGCTTCGACTTTACGGCACTAGCACCTGTTTCGCATTTGATGCTAAGGCAGTTGTGGTGCAGTTTTGTACCGCGCCGTTAATCGAGGGTGAATTGCAGGGGGACGAAGATGACGAAATTTATAAAAGCAATTTCAATGGCTGTGGTTTTGATCGGGCTAACGTCCGCAAATGCCCAGAGTCCAAGCCAGACATTCGATAAGATCAAGGAACGGGGCACGATGACGGTCGGTTATCGCGAGACATCCGTCCCGTTTTCCTACATGGGACCGGAGCAGCGTCCCATCGGGTTTTCACTCGATCTATGCACGGTAGTCATTGATAAATTGAAGCAAACTCTAGCCCTTCCAGAGTTGAAGATCGCCTATCAACCTGTCACTCAGCAAACCGTGTTTGACGCATTGCAAACCGGAGCGGTCGATATCGATTGCAGCTCGACACCGAACACGGCCGCCGCGCAACGGGATGCTGCATTTTCTGTTACAACTTATGCGCCCGAGTTGAAATGGGTTACGCTTCGCCGTGGTCGGGTAAAAGCAGTCGACGACCTCAAGGACAAAACCGTGGTTCTTCCTCAGGGATCGAACCTGAACAAGCTCGTGATCGACCTCAGCAGCGAGCGCTCGCTTGGCGTATCGATTACGACCGGCAAAGACAGCGTTGACGGCTTCAAGCTGGTGGAAACGGGCCGTGCCGCTGCGTTTTTAGCCAGCAACGTGGTCATCGCCGACCTTCGCGCCAATGCGAAGACGCCGGACGCAACGTTGGTTCTCGACGACGCTTACCCCGCCGATCCGCTGGCGCTTGCCATGCGCAAGGATGATAAACCGCTTAAAGAGTTTGTTGACGAAGCGCTCCGGGGAGCGATGAAGTCCGGTGAATTCCAAAAGGTTTACTCGAAGTGGTTCGAGGGGCCGTTACCGCCGAGAAACGTAAGCCTAAAGTTGCCGATGACGGAACGCCTTAAAACGCTTGTAGCGGAACCCAACGACAAGGCGCTGGGTCAGTAGCCGATGCCGGGCGGCGGCGCGAGTTGAACTTATTGGCCAGGCGCTGTATTGTGACGCCATGGAAATGAATGTTGCCCAAAAATCCATGACCGTCGAAGAATTTTTAGTTTGGGCTGAAACGCGCCCGGAAAAGCATTGGGAATTGTTTGATGGAGTCGCGCGCATGCAGCAATCGCAAACGTGGGGTCATGCCCGGCAAAAATATCTGGTGGCCCGCGCATTCGAGGATGCGATTGCTGCTTCGGGCTTATCGCTATCGTTTGGGGTAGACGGGATTGTTGTCAAGGCCGGTCCCAAGCTCGGCTTCGAACCGGATGTGGTTGTATTCTCAGGGGTTATGAACAAAAGGGATATTCTCACCCCCGATCCGATTATTGTGGTCGAAGTCTTGTCGCCATCGACGGCGCGCAAAGATCTGACTGTAAAACTCGCGGGCTACTTTCAAATTCCGACAGTGCAGCATTACCTCATCGTCGATTGGGAAGAGCCGGAAGTCATCCACTACCGTCGCTTGGGCGAGGGATTGGCACCGCCTGAAATGCAGCGGGAGGGTGCGCTTCGGCTTGAGCCTCCCGGTCTCACCCTTGATCTTGGTGCAGTGTTCAAGTAATTCCGGCATCATTTCTTGTCGTGAAAATAATCATAGATTTGTTGTGCCATCGCGGCGCTTATCCCTTGCACGGCTTGCAGATCGGTTAGGCCTGCGCGACTGACCGATTTCGCCGACCCGAAGTGTTTCAGCAAAGCGCGCTTTCGTCCGGGACCAATCCCTGAAATATCATCCAGCGAGTTCTCGCTCATGGATTTACTACGCTTGGCTCTGTGCGAGCCGATGGCGAACCGGTGAGCCTCATCGCGAAGCCTCTGGATGAAGTAAAGGACCGGGTCTTTCATATCGAGGTCGAAAGCGGGTCGGCCCGGCATGAAGAACCGCTCGCGCCCTGCATTCCGGTCCGGTCCTTTCGCTATGGCTACGAGCGGCACACCGTGCAATCCCAACTCGGCCATGACCTCCATCGCGGCCGACAATTGACCGGCACCTCCGTCGATGACAACGAGATCTGGCCAGGCACCAACATCGCCGCCCTGTGCTTCGGCATCATTCTCGGTTTCGTCATCAGTCTCATCTGCTGTGGCAGGCTCCATCTCATCCTGCCCATCTCCCGATTCGGTCAAAGGCTTTCCGGTTTCTATTCCGGAAAGTGCAAATGCTGCTTCGTCCGGTAGAAGCAACGCCGCTTCAAAACCCTCTCCCGAATGAAAACGCAGAGTCGTTTTCGCCGCCACAAAAGCGGCGCGCCTCTGGGGTGACGGGGAGAGGGTTGGGTGATGGGAGACATCACCCTCAGTTTCGGAAACCGTATCCATCGGCGCAAGATCGACAACGGCATCTCCCGCCGGCAGGCCATGCTCCTTTAGCAGCCGCTTGAACCGCCGCGTCAGAACTTCACGCATCATGCCGTAATCGTCGCCGGGTACGAGACCTTCGGACTGGATGTTGAACTTGCGATATTGATTTTTCACGAAACCTTCCGGCCCCGACACGATCATGGCTCCAACGGCGTTCGTGCCCATGATGTGGGAATTGTCATAAACTTCGACGCGGCGCGGAATTTTTTCCAGGGCGAAGACATTGGCCAACCCGGCCAGCAGTTTTCCATGGCTGCCGGTTTCCGCCAGCTTTCGGCCCAGCGCTTCCCGTGCATTTTGCAGCGCGTGCACCACAAGGTCGCGTTTCTCGCCACGTTTAGGCGTGACCACCTCAACCTTGCGCCCTAGCTTCGTCGTAAGCGCCTCGGCGATCAGGGCTTGTTCCGGAACGTCATGGGAGAGAAAAACGCAGCGCGGCATGATCTTGTCGTCGTAAAATTGAGAGATGAATGAGCCAAGCACCTCTTCCGCGCTCAATGTCCGGTCGGCTCTCGGAAAATAGCCGCGATTGCCCCAGTTTTGTCCGCCGCGAAAAAAGAACACCTGAATGCAGGTCTGGCCGCCCTCCTGCGCAATCGCGAACACATCGGCTTCCTCCACACCACGCGGATTGATACCCTGATGAGCCTGGATATGGGCGAGAGCCCACAAACGGTTGCGATACTTGGCGGCGCGCTCGAACTCAAGCCGCTCCGACGCGTCCTCCATCATCACATTCAGTTTTCGTTGAACCGCATCGGTCTTGCCGGCCAGAAATGCCCCCGCTTCGTCGACGAGCTTTGCATAATCGTCAGCCGCGATCTCCCCTGTGCATGGAGCACTGCACCGTTTGATCTGAAACAGAAGACACGGTCGCGTTCTCGTGTCGTAAACACTGTCGGAACAGGACCGCAAAAGAAACGCCCGCTGCAAGGTGTTGATGGTGCGGTTGACGGCACCTGCGCTTGCAAAGGGGCCGAAGTAATCGCCTGTCAATGTGCGCGCGCCTCTATGTTTCGCGATCTGTGGCGCGGCCTGATCCCGCCGGATGACGATATAGGGAAACGATTTATCGTCCCGAAACGAGACGTTATAGCGGGGCTTGAACCGCTTGATGAGGTTTGCTTCGAGTAGGAGTGCTTCGGCTTCGGTGTTGGTGTTGACGAACTCCATCGTCGCGGTTGCCCGGATCATTGCCGCGATCCGGTTGGTGTGGCCGTTCAGACGCGTGTAATTCTGAACGCGGTTCTTGAGGTTTCGCGCCTTGCCGACGTAGATGACTTCGCCGTCCGCATCGATCATGCGGTAGACGCCTGGCCCGTTCCCAAGCCGCTTCGCGTAGGACGCTATAACCTCCGGCCCCTTCGGGATACGTGTGTCAGGCGAACCGGCCTGCTCGTCGGTAATACTATCGCGATCCATGGAGTGTTCTAAAGGCTGCTTGTTGAGGAATGCAAGCTGACTGCACTCGGAAGGGGAAAAGCGTTCGGGGCGAAAGCTGTTGAAACATGCGTAATGCTATTGGAGAACGCTTGCGAATCGCAATATCCGGATTCAGCCATAATCCGGTCAGTAAAGGTTCATAAAGCCACGTATACAATCTCCCGTCGACGCATATGCGTCAACCCCGTACCGCTTCAAAGATTTTAACAGTAAGGATAAGAAATGAACAGCGTTCTTGCTCGCATTTCATTGGTCGCAGTTCTCGCAATTGCGCCAGGCATTGCATCGGTAGCTTTTGCCCAGCAACCGCAACCCGCACCAAGCGGCCAGGGTCAAACGGCAACCAAGCCTCCAAAATCGACCGAAAAGCCTGCTCTCAAGGCTGGTGAGTATGCATCCGAGTCGGAGGCAAAAGGCCGATGCTCTGGCGATAACGTCGTATGGTCGAACTTCAACACCAAAGTCTATCATTATGCTGGAAATGCCGATTACGGCAAGACCAAAAAGGGCGCTTACATGTGTGAAAAAGGCGCTCAGGGCGCACGGTTCCGTGCAGCGAAAAACGAAAAGAAGCCTTCTTAATCGATCGATCCCTGCACTCGCGAACGCGAGCGCAGGGTATTTCATTTTTGCGCGGGGTCGACGATGGGTTTAGCAGACACTTTGATGGATATGGTTCGGAGTATGGTTGGCCGGACGGTTCAGGATGCACTTCCGTCTGCGTTATCCGATGCGCTCAGCCGCACGCCACTGGCCGGAATCAAAGATCAGGTTCCGTGGATCCTGGAAACACTGCAATCCGGCGGGCTTCGCGAACACGTTCAGTCCTGGTTGCGTGATGGGACAAACATGCGCGTTTCGCCTGAGCAACTCGTTTCCGCCATAGGCGAAGATCGTGTTCGCGAAATCGCAAGACGGTTGGGTATACCCGAAGATCAGGCGATGCAGCTCCTATCTCAGTATCTGCCCAAGGCTGTGGACCAGGGCGCACGCGACGATGAACGGGCTCAATCTGAAAGGTAGTATGCTTGCTGAAAGGTAGTGTGCTTGGCTGATTCAACTCGCCGAACTTTCTCCGATCAAGATGTGGTCGCCCGGCTTGTGGCGGAGTTGCCTTCATGGCAGTTTGGAGATGGCCACATCCGTCGGACGTATAAGACTCACGGCTGGAAAAGCACCTTGATGGTCGTCAATGTCATTGGCCACCTTGCCGAAGCCGCCTGGCACCACCCGGAACTCAAGGTCAAGTATAGCTCCATCGAGGTGGCGCTGCGGACCCACGACGCGGACGGTATCACCGCTAAGGATTTCGATCTCGCTCGTAAAATCGAGGACGTGGTTTTGTGGCAGCCGGGCAAGGCCGGTGCCCTGGAAGGAACTCCTCAGGACGCGAGGTACGCGTATCTCAAATACGATTAAGGCCATATAAAGTTAGCAACCGACCACGACCTCAATCCGCAGTACATTCAAAAGAAGACGATAGAGTTTTTCTCGCAGGGCGCACCCCACGTCAGGCTTCTGTTGCGGTGTCCAGGAGTTGCAAGTTTATGCTTTCGATCTCCAGCATATCGCGTCCGGCGATACCTTGCAGATCGCCGCGCATTCCAAGCGTCGCATCAAGTACGCCGCGGATTTGTCGCTCGCGTGCAGCCCATTGCTTGACCATGAAATTCCGCTCTTTCGTCAGATCGACCTGCATCGCGTTGAAGCGTTCGGCAATGGCGCTCACCCTTTGATGAAACTCCGGCCCGGTCAGATATTCATACATTTCTTCCATCTTTGAGCGCTGGCCTTCCTGCGTGGTCCGCAATCGAGCCATAGCGAGCAGCGATTGGCGCAAAGATGCGGCAACAGGGATTGCGCACCCGAATTCAGCGACCCACACGCCGTCGCGATGTCCGAAAGGCGTTATCCCCTTCGGCATGCTGCTCGACACGATGATCGCCATGTCAGCTTTTGCCGCCCGCTGATCGTCGCGTAGTTTCGGCAGCCAATCCTCTTTCCAGGCCTTCGTGCGTTTCGTTTCCCAGAGAATACTGCCGCAGACCTTGCCACCCGTACTGCAAACGCGTTGCAGTACGTCGGCACCATTTCGCCCGGTCGGGATGCGTTCAATGATATCTTCGGGGAAATGCTCTTTCAGACGCGTTTCCAACTCAAGCTCAAGCGCCTCGCCCTGTAGCTGCTGTGATCCCTGCTCCGCCTTGCGGCTCAGTTCTTCGATCTTGCGTTGCATCGACGCCATTTTTTCGTCGCTGGCGGTCAGCTTGAGTTTGTACTCACCTTCGACATCGAGCTTCGTCTTGTCGCGTATCGTAACGATTTCCTGCCTGACGCGCGCCTCGACGGTGAGATCGAGTTCCCGTTTGGCATCCTCAAGCTCGCGTGTTTTCTTCTCGAAATTCGCCTGTTCGATCTGCGCCTTGGCGAGACGATCCTCCTTATCCTTGAGAAGATCATTGAGGTGGTTAAGCTTTTTGTCGCGCTCGGTAATATCGATTTGAAATAAAGACTTCGCCTTTTTTGCTTCTTCGTCTGCAATGCTCGCGCGTTCAGCCGCGATCCGCTCAGCGACCTCGCGAGCCATGGCTGCCCTCTGTTCTTTCAACAGTCGCTTCGTTGCCTCGATTTCGCTTTCTCGCTCGGCAACCGACGCCTTGACCCTGGCTTCGACGGTCAGTTCGAACTCGCGCCTGGCATCATTAAGCTCACGCTCTTTTTTCGCGAACTCGACCTGGGCTGCATGCGCTTTCGTTAATTTTTGTTCCCGATCCAAGAGGACGTTTTTCAATGTGGCAAGGTCCTGGTCGCGTGTCGCCAGATCGGTCTGCAATAAAGCCTTCGCCTTCTGTGCCTCCTCAGCCGCGATTTTTACGCGCTCCGTGACAAGTGCGCGCTCATGGTCGGCGCGAACCGCATCGAGCAGCGGCGCCGCAAGCGATTCCGTAAGCTTGATCTGGGCGCGACAGTTTGGACAGACGATTTTATCATCACTCATGAACCGGACCATCAGGCTGACAGGCTTGGACGCCGTATCCGCACTTTGTGCCTGATTCGTTCTTGTTTGACCCCATCAATCTTGAGGGGAAACCGATTTTTGTGGAAAAGTGGTGCGCGCGGAGAGGATTGAACTCCCGACCGTCCCGGTGTAAACGGGATGCTCTACCGCTGAGCTACACGCGCGATCTTGTCAGACGCTAGCCCAGTTTAGGGCAAAGCTCAATCGTGGATTTCACCGCAGATGGAGATCGCGCATAAATAACGCGTACTTTCGGTAAACGCGCCGTTGCCATGACCGGCTGTGAATGATATCAAATGGCGCCGGTGCGATTTCGTTCGTGAGTGTGCGGTTCGTGCGGCGTTCCGGTATGGAGAGGTGCCCGAGGGGTTAAAGGGGACGGACTGTAAATCCGTTGGCTTAGCCTACGTTGGTTCAAATCCAACTCTCTCCACCAACGACACCATGTTCACGCGAGCCTGGTGTGTGATAGTTAACGTGCAAAATTGGGTGATCCGGTTTATTCTTGTCTGGGCAGGGGTGAACACGATTTGGCCAGCCTTTTGCACAAATTGCCAGGCATTGTGTTTGGACAAATTCAAAAGCGCGTGAAACAATCCTCCCTTACATTCTCCACCGTACCTACGACATATAAACAAGGCATCTCTAACTACCACAGGATGAAGACCGACGCGTGTTTATACCACAGGTGTTCGAGCATCTTTGCCGCACAACCGGAATTGTGCGGTTTGATGAGGGTAAGTACCGGCGCGGCGGTTTATAGTGCCGAAGGGCTTTAACAGCGGGGTCATGATGTCGAGCGATCTATTTGACACCTATACGCGCACGTTTGAGGCAAGGCGCGAAACGATCTTAACTTTGACCGAGTACCTCAGCGGGTGCCGGACCAACTCTCTTATGTATGCGTCGCCCCACGAGCGGTTGTTAGCCGCGATTGGCGAGCCGCAGATGGTCGATACGGCCAAAGATCCGCGCATGAGCCGGATTTTCATGAACCGGACTGTGCGGGTTTATCCGGCGTTTGCCGAGTTTTATGGCATGGAAGAAACGATTGAACGGATCGTTGCGTTTTTTCGCCAAGGCGCACAAGGGTTGGAAGAACGCAAGCAGATTTTGTATCTGCTCGGTCCTGTCGGTGGCGGAAAATCTTCGCTGGCCGAACGTATCAAGGCGTTGATGGAAGTTCATCCTATCTATGTCCTGAAGGCGGGGGATGAACTCAGTCCGATTTTTGAAAGTCCGTTGAGCCTCTTCGATCCCGAATTGATGTCCGGTCGTCTGGAGAAAGATTATGGCGTTCCGCGCCGCCGCCTGACCGGATTGATGAGCCCATGGTGCCTGAAACGCCTTGACGAATTTGGCGGCGACATCACCAAATTCCGGGTCGCGAAGCTCATGCCGTCGCGATTGCGCCAGATCGGCATATCGAAAACGGAGCCTGGCGACGAAAACAATCAGGACGTGTCGTCTCTGGTCGGTAAGGTGGACATCAGACGCCTGGAAATGCTCGCGCAGAACGATCCGGATGCTTACTCCTATTCCGGCGGTTTGAACCGGGCCAACCAGGGCGTGCTCGAATTCGTCGAAATGTTCAAGGCGCCGATCAAGATGCTGCATCCCCTGCTGACCGCAACGCAGGACGGAAATTATGTCGGTTCCGAAAATATCGGCTCGATCCCGTTCAACGGCATCATCATGGCTCACTCCAACGAAGCGGAATGGCGGAGCTTCAAGAACGATAAGACGAACGAAGCGTTTATCGACCGAATTTATGTGATCAAAGTGCCCTATTGCCTGCGGGTGCATGAGGAAGAGAAAATCTACGATAAACTCATCCGGACATCGGAACTGGCCACGGCACCTTGCGCTCCCGGCACACTTGAGATGCTGGCACGGTTTTCAGTACTTTCACGTCTGAAAACTCACGAGAATTCAAGCCTTTATGCGAAAATGCGCGTGTACGACGGTGACAGCTTGAAAGAAGTCGATCCCAAAGCCCGGACGTTGCAGGAGTATAAAGACGCGGCGGGCGTGGACGAGGGCATGGACGGCATCTCGACGCGCTTCGCATTCAAAACACTGTCGGCAACCTTCAATCATGACACGCAGGAAGTCGCGGCCGATCCGGTTCATCTCATGTATGTGCTGGAGCAGTCCATTCGCCGGGAGCAGTTTCCCGACGATACCGAGAATTCCTATATCGAGTTTATCAAGGCTGATCTCGGGCCGCGTTACGCCGAGTTCATCGGCCACGAGGTTCAGAAAGCTTACCTTGAATCGTACCACGATTACGGACAAAACTTGTTCGACCGTTACGTCGCCTACGCCGATGCATGGATCGAGGACCAGGACTTCAAGGACACCGACACCGGGCAGCTTATGAACAGGGAGCTTCTCAACCAGGAACTGTCCAAGATCGAGAAGCCGGCCGGGATCGCGAACCCGAAGGATTTCCGCAACGAGGTCGTGAAGTTCACCCTTCGCTCAAGAGCACAGCACGGCGGCAAAAATCCGTCATGGACATCCTACGAAAAGATTCGCGAAGTCATCGAGCGGCGGATGTTCAGCCAGGTCGAAGACCTGCTTCCGGTGATCAGCTTCGGCTCTAAAAAAGACGGAGAAACCGAGAAGAAGCACGGGGAGTTCGTCGAACGGATGGTGGCTCGGGGATATACCGAGCGGCAGGTTCGGCGATTGGTTGAGTGGTATATGCGTGTAAGGCAGGCAGGCTGAGCAAAATCAGTGCACATTATAGATAGACGGCGCGATACTCACGGAAAAAGCCTGGCGAACCGGCAACGCTTTATTCGTCGGGCCAGGGCGCTGGTGCGGCGCGCGGTTCGAGAGGCGTCCGGCGGGCGCAGCATCGTCGACACCGGGCGGGGCGGCGAAGTGGTCGTTCCCGCCGATGGCGTACGCGAGCCGACATTCCGGAGGCGCGGAGATGGCGGCATTCGGGATTACGTTCTGCCTGGCAACAAAAGATACGTCGAAGGCGATCAGATCGACCGTCCACCAAGCGGCGGAGGCGGCGGTGCCGGGTCCGATGGCGACGGCGAAGACGAGTTTCGGTTTGTTCTTTCCGCCGACGAGTTTCTCGACCTGTTCCTGGAAGATCTGGAACTACCCGACCTCGCGAAGCGGCAGGTCGTGGGCGAGGCGAAGGACCAGCCGCGCCGCGCGGGCTATCGGGTCTCCGGACCGCCGTCCTCTCTTTCAATCCAGCGCACCATGCGCAACAGTCTGTCGCGACGGATCGCTCTTCGGCGTCCAAGGCGTATGGAAATCGAGGCTCTCGAAAAACAGCTAAAAGAAATGCAGGACGCAGGCGCCGATGCCGATACGATCCAGGCCGTTGAGGCTGCTCTGGACGCCCATCGCAAACGGGCGAGCGTCATTCCGTTTATCGATCCCATCGACGTGCGTTACCGCCGTTTCGAGTCAAAACCAAAGCCCATCGCTCAGGCCGTCATGTTCTGTTTGATGGATGTATCCGGTTCCATGGACGAGCACATGAAAGATCTCGCGAAGCGGTTTTTCACCCTCCTCTATCTGTTTCTCAGTCGGCGTTATACGCACGTTTCGGTGGTTTTTATCCGTCATACCCATGAAGCCAAGGAAGTCGACGAGCAAACCTTCTTTCAAAGCCGTGAAACGGGCGGCACGATTGTCTCCACAGCCCTTGAGGAAATGGTAAAAATCATCGACGACCGCTTTCCCGCCGACCAGTGGAACATCTATGCCGCGCAAGCGTCCGATGGGGATAATCTCCCGATGGATAACAACAAAACCGTGGCGCTGCTGAAGGCATCGATTCTGCCTCTTTGCCAGTATTACGCGTATCTTGAAGTCGGTGCGGAAGAGCGCGGCAGAGGTGCGGACGCGGCAACCACCTTGTGGCGGGCGTATGAGCTTGTGGCGGGCCCGAAAACGCGCATGGCCATGCGCAAAGTGCGTGACCGGCGCGATATTTATCCCGTGTTTCGTGAGCTTTTCGAAAAAAAGAGCGGCATTCCGGCGAGGGCATCGTAACGATGGACACGCTTTCGAAGACACTTCTGTTTACCGGCACCGAGTGGAACTTCCACACGCTCGCGGATATTCATGACGCCATAGAGGTGATCGCCAAAAACGAACTCGGCCTGAGTACCTATCGCAATCGTATTGAAATCATCACGTCCGAACAAATGCTCGATGCTTATGCGTCGACGGGCATGCCGCTGTTCTACCGGCACTGGTCGTTCGGGAAGCAGTTCGTCCGCAACGAAGCGCTGTATCGTAAGGGGTGGCAGGGTCTTGCTTACGAGATCGTGATCAACTCGAACCCCTGCGTTGTCTACATCATGGAAGAAAACACCGCCACCATGCAGGCGCTTGTGCTGGCGCATGCGGCGTTTGGCCATAATCACTTTTTCAAGAACAATTATGCCTTCAAGCAGTGGACCGACGCGGACGGCATTCTCGATTACCTGGCGTTTGCAAAGCGGTATGTCGCCCAATGCGAGGATCGATACGGCGTGAGCGAGGTCGAACGGTTGCTTGACGCGGCCCACGCTTTGCAGGGTCAGGGGATTGATCGTTATCCCGGGAAGCGAATGCTCGACCTCGGCTCAGAGCACCGGCGCGAGCAGGAGCGTCGCAGCCACGCGGAGCAACTGTTCAACGACCTGTGGCGCACAGTGCCGCAGATGAAAAAGAAAGCGCGCCGCTCCGAGACCGAACGGCGCAAGGCGCTGCTGGGCTTGCCGGAAGAAAACATCCTCTATTTCCTTGAAAAGACTGCGCCACGGCTTCAACCGTGGCAGCGCGAGCTTATCCGGATCGTCCGGTTGATTTCCCAATACTTTTATCCGCAGCGCCAGACGAAGATGATGAATGAGGGCTGCGCGACTTACGTGCATTATCAGATCATGACACGCATGCATGAGCGTGGACAGATCAGCGATGGTGCGTTCCTCGAATTTTTGCACTCTCACACATCGGTCGTGATGCAGCCTGACTATGATGATCCGCGCCACAGGGGCATGAACCCTTATGCGCTGGGTTTCGCGATCATGCAGGACATCGAGCGTATCTGCGTCAAGCCCACGGATGAAGACCGCATCTGGTTCCCTGATGTGGCGGGCTCTCGCGATCCCATGAACGTTCTTAAAGATGTCTGGGCCAATTATCGCGACGAAAGTTGTCTGTCGCAGTTTCTAAGCCCCGAAGTCATCCGGTCCATGGGCTTGTTTGTGGTTGTCGACGACGAGAACGAGGACAACCTGTCGGTGGATGCCATTCACAACGAGCGTGGCTATCAGCGCGTGAGGCGACGGCTGTCACGCCTTTACGATGTGTCGCGTTACGATCCTGATATTCAGGTGGTGGATGTTGACCTCGAAGGGGACCGGCGTCTGGAATTGCGTCACCAGATTACGGACGGCATCACCCTCGCCGATGAAGATGCTGAGCGGGTTCTTCAGCATCTCGCCAATCTTTGGGGCTATCACGTTCGTCTTGTCGAGGTTGACGAACATGACAGTGTGTGCGCCGAGCATAACGCCGAGCCGCTGTTTCCGTTTGTTTAGAGCGGGGTACGTTAAGAGTTTGTCGGGCGTGTATCGAACTCTTGGTCTGGTCATCGCCGCCCTTGAGGCGGCCATCCAGAGAAACAGTCTCGCAGAAGGCCAATAGTCTGGATGGCCGGGTCAAGCCGGCCATCCAGATTTTATGTGGTTCGAAAAGTTTTCCCTTAGGGCGAGAAATGGGATGACAGGCTCTTGGGGGCCGCGGCGTATGCAGGTTGGCATTAGAGCCGATCCCGATCAAAAGGAATCGGACTATCGGCTCTAAGTTATTTATACGAGAGCGGTTCTTATCCGAAAACCGCGTCACACTTTTCGGGAACCGCTCTAGCCTTAGACCTTGGTGCGTCTTTGAGCGCTTGACCGGAAGATTCCCGATGTATTCCGATGCAAAGCTCCGGTAATGAACAATCAGGCCCGTTCGTCGCCAACCTTCGCCGTGTTGCGCCCCAGCGCGCCGATCACGCTGGCGACGATGCCAGTCGCATTGAGCCCCGCGTTTTCATACATGATCTCCGGCTTGCCGTGGTCGAGAAAGACGTCCGGCAGAACGAGAGGACGAACTTTCAAGCCGGTATCGAGCAGTCCATCGCGGGCAAGAAACTCCAGCACGTGGCTTCCGAAGCCGCCGCTCGATCCTTCCTCGACGGTGATGAAAACCTCGTGATGCCGCGCCAGTTGCCGGATGAGATCGTGATCCAGCGGTTTCGCGAACCGCGCGTCGGCCACGGTTGCGGGCAAGCCCATGGCGGCCAGTTTATCGGCGGCTTTCAAACATTCCCCAAGGCGCGTGCCGAGGGACAAAATAGCGACCGCAGACCCTTCACGGATAATCCGGCCTTTCCCGATGGCAAGGGGTAGCCCTACGGCTGGCATCTCGACGCCCGTGCCCTCGCCGCGCGGATAACGGAATGCGCAAGGACGATCGTCGATGCTGACAGCGGTCGCGACCATATGCTTGAGTTCGGCTTCGTCTGCCGCAGCCATGACCACAAAATCAGGCAGACAGCATAGATAAGCCAGATCGAAGGACCCGGCGTGGGTCGATCCGTCGGCACCGACAAGACCTGCGCGGTCTATGGCAAAGCGCACCGGCAAATGCTGAATCGCCACATCGTGCACCACCTGATCGTAAGCGCGCTGAAGGAAGGTTGAGTAAATCGCCGCGAACGGCTTGTATCCCTCGACCGCCAGGCCCGCAGCGAAAGTCACGCCATGCTGCTCCGCGATCCCCACATCGAAGGTCCGGTTCGGAAACTCTTTTTCGAACAGGTCGAGACCGGTTCCAGATGGCATCGCCGCCGTGATCGCCACGATGGTTTCGTCCTTGCGCGCCTCTTCGATCAGGCTTTGCGCGAACACTTTCGTATAGCTCGGTGCGCCGGGCTTGGCTTTGTCCTGGGCACCAGTGATGACGTTGAATTTCGTAACCGCGTGATGTTTGTCGACGGCATTTTCCGCGTGTTCGTAGCCTTTGCCCTTCTGGGTCACACAATGGATGAGAACCGGACCGATCCCCGAATCGCGGACGTTTCGCAACACAGGCAGAAGATGATCGAGATCGTGTCCGTCTATGGGGCCGACGTAATAGATACCCAGCTCCTCGAACATGGTTCCGCCGGTAAACAGATGGCGGGTGAATTCCTCGACGCGCTCAGCGCGCCGCTCCCAGAATTTTGGCAGCTTTCTCGTAAGCTGCTTTCGAACATCGCGAAGCTTCAGGAACGTTGTGGATGAATGCAAACGTGCAAGATATCCCGACAACGCACCGACAGGCGGTGCAATCGACATGTCGTTGTCATTCAGGATGATGATGAGACGCTTGTCCATGGCGCCCGCGTTGTTCATGGCCTCATAAGCCATTCCCGCGCTCATGGCCCCGTCGCCGATCACGGCAATCACATGACCACCTTCGGTTATTCCCTTCAGATCGCGGGCAACCGCCATGCCAAGGCCCGCCGAGATGGATGTAGACGAATGTCCAGCACCGAAGATGTCGTATTCGCTTTCAGAACGTTTTGTGAAGCCGGATAGCCCGTTGGGCATCCGCAATGTGCGAATGCGATCGCGACGCCCGGTTAAAATTTTATGTGGATAGGCCTGGTGTCCCACGTCCCAGATGATCCGGTCGTTGGGTGTCTCGAAAAGGTAATGAAGCGCAACCGTGAGTTCGACCACACCCAGCCCCGCACCCAGATGCCCACCGGTGACTGAAACCGCGTCGATCAGTTCATGGCGCAGCTCATCGGCAACCTGTTGCAGTTGATCGGGTTCAAGTTTGCGAAGGTCGGCGGGATTGTGAATGGTATCGAGGAGAGGGGTTCGATTGCTGATCGTCACTACGCTGTATCCTTACGCCGGTCGTTGGCTCGCGTCTCAGGTTCGCAAAACGCCGCAAGCCAGCAGGGTTGCCCAATGCTTGACATCGGCGCGAGTATCACAAGAAGCTGGCTCGCGTGCAATGTGCATTTTTAACTCACGGCGAAGGGAGCAAGCCCTGTCTCAGGAAGTCATCGGGTTGATCGAAGTCGATCAAAATCCCGGCATGTGGCATCTCGACTTCGATCACTTCGCTGATATGGGCTTTAATCACCGCGCGCGCACCAATGTCTCCGGTTAGTGTCAAAAGACGAGACCTGTAAGCTGACGAAAACAGCACAGGATGTCCTCGTTGTTCACCGAACCTTGGGACAATGATCGATCGGGGCGTGAATCGAGTAGCAAGCGTCAGAAAATCGTTCGCTGTGATATGAGGCATATCGCCTAAGACGATGAAATTACCCGAATTATTCTTATTCAAAGCCCCGACGCCCGCCGCGATGGATCGTCCCATTCCGTCTCTGGGCTGAGTGTTGTGAATGAAGCGGACACCCGCCTGTTTCGCCATCATTGCCACCCGGTCCTGATCCCGGCCCGTGACGACGACACAATCCATAAGACCGAGACCGGCCACGGTTTCGAGAGCGTGAGCGAGAAGCGGTTTACCGCTATACAGCTCCAGAAGCTTGTTCGGCCCGCCCATGCGACTGGACAAGCCCGCCGCAAGAACCACGGCACCGAACGATGAAAGCCCTGTCGCCATTTTCATTCTGAAAGTAAATGTTGCTGACGCGCCACACTGACCAACTCAGCCAGAATGGATAGCGCCACATGCGGGGCGGTTTTCAATCCCGATATCAGCCCGGCGGGGCTTTTGATCCTTGCAATTTCCTCCTGGGTAAACTCGCCCTGTAGGGCAAGTTCGCGCTGATGATGAGCCTTGCGGCTTCCGATGGCGGCAATATGAAAGCAATCGCTTTTCAGAAGCTGCGTGAATACGGGAATTTCCTGCTCGTGGTCATGGAACGCGAGCAACGCGGCCGTCCATTTGTCAGTAGGAAACTCTTGCTGCGAACGAAGGGGCAAAGCTTCGATACAGGCGATTTGTGCAGTCGGCGAGTCCGTATCGGAGGTATAAAAAAGAACCTCGAAATCCGACGCGAGGCCGAGCGTGACCAGCGATATGGCGATGGGACTTGACCCGATCACGAGGCAGCGCAACGGCGGTGTGAACGGCCGGATGAAGATATCCGCATCGTGTGGGTTTGGCTGAGGGTCAGACGCGATCAGAACTTCCGCAGAGCCTTGCGCCAGATTGATCGTCAGCGCAAACTTTTCACGCGCTTTGATTCGTCGGTTCACGTTGTCGATAAGCGCGCGATCCGGCATCGGCTGTATGAAGAGATCGAGGCCACTGCCGCATGGCAGGCGGATGTCGAAATAGGGCGAGTCCTTGCCGTAGCGGACAAGCCTATGGGCATTGGCCTCTATCGCGGCGACCGCCTCCAGCGCGATGGCTTGCTCGAGACATCCACCGGAGATGTAGCCCGCGTATCGCCCATCTTCCGCGACAGCCATCTGTGCACCAAGCGCGCGGGGCGATGCGCCGTCGATGCCGACAAGCGTTATGAGGGCGCAACGAAGACTATCGCTGGTCGTCCACCGCTCAAGATAAGGGAAGACGTTGTCGGTATAGATCGCACCTTGCGGCATGGCGTCGGGTGGTTCGCCTTCGCCATGCCGTTTGTCCAGATTTGTCGATATCTCGTCGATAATCTTGATCCCGCCAAATAAAGCGTCTATTCCGCAGGCGCTGGCTGAGGCTGCGGCGCTTTTGCCTCCGCTTGCGGCAGCGCGCCGCCGAACAATCCACGGATGACAACGTAGAACACCGGCGTGAAGATCAGTCCGAAGAACGTTACGCCGAGCATACCGAAAAACACCGCCGTTCCAAGCGCCACGCGCATTTCAGAACCGGCACCCGTTGCGATATACAAGGGCACGACCCCAAGCGTAAACGCGAACGATGTCATCAAGATCGGCCGCAATCGTAGCTTGCAGGCTTCAACAGCGGCTTCAAAGCGATCACGCCCCTGTTCTTCCAACTGAACCGCGAATTCCACGATCAGGATCGCGTTCTTCGCCGCAAGGCCGACGAGAACCACAAATCCGATCTGCGTGAGAATGTTGACGTCGCCGCCATTCGCCCACACCCCCGTAATCGCTGACAGCAAGCACATGGGCACGATGAGAATGATCGCGAGGGGCAGCGTCCAGCTTTCATACTGGGCAGACAGTGCGAGATAGACGAACAGCACGGCAAGCGCGAAAATATAAATCACCTGACCGGAGGCTCGTTTTTCCTGAAACGAAAGCTCGGTCCATTCGTAACCGATGCCATCGGGAAGCACGCGAGCGGCAAGGTCTTCCATCATCTTCAGCGCGGAACCAGAGCTTACGCCGGGCAAGGTGCTGCCACGCAGTTCGATGGCGGGATAAAGGTTGTAGCGCGGTAAGCGGTATGGACCTGCTATATCGTTGAATGTCGCGACGGATCCCAAAGGAACCGTCGACCCGTTCGCACTGCGCACCTTGAGTTTGCTGATGTCTTCCTTCGTCAGGCGGTATTGCGAATCGGCCTGCGCTGTAACGCGATACGTTCGCCCGAAAGCGTTGAAGTCGTTGACGTAGGCCGAGCCGAGATAGATGCGCAGCGTCTCGAAGACATTGCTGAGCGGCACGTTGAGAATTTGTGCGCGAACACGGTCCACATCCACGAACACCTGCGGCGTCGCCACTGAGAAGGTTGTGAAGACCGCGACAAGGCCCGGCGTCTGGTTTGCCGCCGCGGCAAGGTCCTGCGTCGCCTGGTAAAGCGTTTGCAGCCCGCGTCCGCGTTTGTCCTGGATGTACATGGAAAAACCGCCGCCGGTGCCGATGCCACGAATGCTTGGCGGCTGGATCACGAACGCGCCAGCCTCTTTAACCTGGCCGAGTTTGGCACGCAGATCGCCGACGAGCTTCGGCGCGAGAAGACCTTTCGCCACACGATCTTCAAAAGGTGCCAGCGTCACGAAGATTGCGCCGACGTCAGGCGCGTTCGTGAAGGTCGCGCCTGAGAAGCCCGCGAACGTCACAGTATGGGCGAAGCCCGGCGATGAAAGGATGGTTTTCTCTGCGCCTGCCATAACCTTGGTCGTCCTGGCAAGCGAAGCGCCCGAAGGAAGGTTGAACGCCGCGATCACGTAGCCTTGATCCTGGTCGGGGATAAAGCCCTGTGGCACCGTGACGAACAGATAACCGGCCGCGCCAATCAGACCCGCATAGATAATAAGCATGATCGGCGTAATCCGGACCGCAAGCCGCACCACGCGCTCGTAGCCGAATTCAAGCGCACCGAAAAACTTGTTGAAGCCCACGAAGAACCAGTTGACGAGAAAGGACAGATCGAAACGCGGCTTCTTTTCTTTCTCTTCTTTCGATTTGAGGAAGATGGCGGCAAGTGCCGGGCTGAGGGTCAGCGAGTTGAAGGCCGAGAGCACCGTCGCAAACGCGATGGTGACGGCAAACTGCCGGTAAAACTGGCCGGTTATGCCTTGCAGAAACGCTGTCGGAATGAACACGGCGCAGAGCACAAGCGCGATGGAGATTAGCGCCACGCCCACTTCGTCCATGGTGGCGAACGCTGCATCTTTCGGATGTAAGCCTTCTGCGATTTTGCGCTCAACGTTTTCAACCACGACAATGGCGTCGTCCACCACGATACCGACGGCAAGAACGAGGCCGAACAGCGTCAGGTTGTTGATGGAGAACCCGATTGCGCCCATGGCGGCGAAGGTGCCGATCAACGACACCGGAATGGCGACCACCGGAATGATCGTCGCGCGCCACGTCTGCAAAAAGACGAGCACGACCAGCACAACGAGGCCAACCGCGATGAAGATCGTGTTCAAAAGTTCATCGACTGAGCGCTGAATGAACTCAGTCGGATTGTAGACGATGCGATATTCGATGCCCTTGGGAAAACTCTTCGCCAACTCCGCCATGGTCGTTTTCACGGAGTTTGCGACCTCAAGAGCATTCGCGCCCGGGGTTTGTGACACGGCGAGGACCACGGCGGGCTTGCCGTCGAGGTATCCGTTGGTGAGATAGTCGAGGGCGCCGAGTTCGACACGAGCCACGTCGCGCAGACGGGTGAAGCGACCATCCTCGCCAGTTTTCACGACAATTTCGCCAAACTCCTCCGGCTGCGTCAAACGCCCCTTCAATTGCAGGCTCGTCTGAAACGCAGCGGTTCCGGCCACGGGCGGTTGACCCAGCGCGCCCCCGGCCACCTGGATGTTCTGCGAGGTCAGTGCGGCGACGACTTCAGTTGCCGTCATGCCGATAGATGAAATCTTGTCCGGGTCGAGCCACGCACGCATGGAATATTCGCGAAGGCCAAACAGGGTCAGACTGCCGACGCCTTTGACGCGGGCCATGACATCGCGGACCTGAAGGAGGGCGTAATTCGACAGATAGAGCTGGTCGTAGGTGTTGTCGGGCGAAATCATATGCACGACCATCAACAGGTCGGGCGAGTTCTTGCGGACTGTCACACCCGTTTGGCGCACTTCGGCCGGCAGTCTCGGCTCGGCAACCGAAACACGGTTCTGAACCAGAACCTGGGCCTGATCGAGATTGACGCCCAGTTCGAAGGTTACAGTGATCGAGACGCGACCATCCGCCGTCGATTGGGACGACATATAAAGCATGTTCTCGACGCCGTTGATCTCCTGTTCGATCACGGTGGCAACCGTGTCCGCCACGATCTGGGCGTTTGCGCCCGGATAGGTCGCGTTCACGACAACGGTTGGCGGGGCGACTTCCGGGAATTGTGCCACTGGCAGCCGCGTATACGCGAGTGCACCGACGATGATGATCAAGATCGCGAGCACGGCCGCAAAGATCGGGCGGCGGATGAAGGTGTGACTGAAACTCATTAAAGCGCTGCCGCCTTCTGGTTGGGATCGATGGTTGTCTCTTCCCGTTTCACCTTGATTCCGGCGCGAGCCTTCTGAACGCCGTTCACGATGACCCAGTCTTCCGGCTTGATCCCTTCGCGCACCACGCGCAATCCGTCGATCATCGGCCCAAGCTTGATCGTTTTCGGCGTCACGGCCCCGTCGTCGGCGACAGTGAATACGAACCTGTTCGACTGATCGGTGGCGATGGCTTCGTCCGGCAACATGATCGCCTTGTATTCACCGCTGCCCACCAGGCGGATCCTTCCAAACAGGCCCGGCTGGAGAAGCTGGTTTGGATTTTCGAACACAGCGCGGCCACGGAGCGCACCGGTGTTCTGATCGATACGGTTATCGATGAAGTTCATCATCCCACGATAGGGAAACCCTTTGTCGCCCTGAAGGCCAAGCTGAACCGGATTGGCTCTCGTCCGCGAACTTTCGCGCTCGCCGCTTGCGTCGAGGCGGGCATATTTCAGAAAATCGGTTTCGCTGATGTCGAAGTAGAAATACATCGGGTCGGTCGTCACGATTGTGGTCAGCAATGTGCCGCTGCCGGAACCGCCGGTGATGTAATTGCCTTCGCTAATCAGCTTTCTGCTGATCCGCCCGCCCACGGGCGCAACGATCCGCGTGAACTCCACATCGAGTTCGGCGGTTCTCACACTCGCTTCAGACGACTGCACATTGGCCTGTGCGGTGCGAACAGCTTGATTTCTCTGGTCGAAAACCTGCTGTGATATGGTGTTGTTCGCAACAAGCGGCCTGGCGCGCTCCAGATCTTTTGTCGAAAACTCAAGCTGGACCTTCGAAGCCTCAAGCGTCGCGCGTTCCCGTTCCAGCACCCGCTGGAAGGTGCGCGGATCGATCACGAACAACGGGTCGCCTTTCTTGACGGCCGCACCGTCTTTGAACTTAACTTCCGTCAACACACCGGAAACGCGCGCGCGCACCTCCACGGTATCAGCCGCGTCAAAGCGACCGGTATACTCGTCCCATTCGGTTACGGTCTTTTCCAGGGGATGAGCAACGGAGACGGCTGGGGGGGGCGGTGCGGCGGGCGCTTGCGCCTTCTGACCCTGGCCGCAGGCAGCGAGCAACGAAAGCAGCGCCGCAGCAAGAAGGCAGCGCGTGGCTGTAAAAGAGTGACCGGTCGTTTTCATCGACGTCCTGAGTTTGAGCTGATCGTCTGATAAAGAATACGCGGAACTGTATGCGGTTACGGAAGATTTCGCGTTTATTTCAGACCCCGTTGTCAACGTGATAACCCATGAATGCACCTGCGAGCAAGCTCGGGCTTGCATGGTTCGCGCGAAACCGGATCGGCTGGTGCGTTCAACCTACCTCCAGACAGATTGTAATCTTTGCTGATTTTACTAGTTCAAAAACCGTGAACAATCACTATTTGCATCTCGACACCTTCATCAGTTCGAAAGATAAGTCATGGATCAGTCGCAAAGCATCCTTTCGGTTGCGAGCCTTTTCACTCCGTTCAAGATCGGCAGCCACACACTTCCGCACAGAATTGTGATGGCACCCTTGACGCGTTCACGGGCAGCGCAGCCGGGAAATATCCCCGTCGACATGAACGCGCAATATTACGAGCAACGCGCCGGTGCCGCGCTGATCATCACGGAAGCCACGCAGATTTCCCCGGAAGCGCAAGGGTATGCCTTCACGCCAGGTATCCATAGCGCCGAGCAGATCGCTGGCTGGCGCAAGATCGTCGATCGCGTTCATGCAAAGTGCGGACACATCTATATGCAGTTGTGGCATGTGGGTCGTGTTTCGCATCGCCTGTTGCAACCAGCGGGTGGCTTGCCGGTGGCACCGTCCGCGATCAAGCCGGTCGGCAAAGCGTTCGTTCCGGGTGCAAGCGGGCGAGGTGAACTGGTTGATTTCGAAACGCCGCGCTCCCTCGAAGCGGATGAAATAGCACGGATTGTGAACGACTATGCGGTGGCTGCACGCAACGCGAAGGAAGCCGGGTTCGACGGCGTTGAGCTTCACGGCGCGAATGGGTATCTCATCGATCAGTTTTTATCCTCGAAAACCAACCACCGCACCGACTCCTATGGCGGATCTGTGGAAAACCGTGCTCGATTCCTGTTTGAAGTCATCGAAGCGCTGGCTGGCGTCTGGCCACGGGATCAGATCGGTTTGCGTCTGTCTCCGCGCGGCACTTACAACGACATTGACGACGCGAACCCCGAAGAAACATTCGGCTATGTCTTTGGCAAGCTGAACGACACGCGGATCGCATATCTTCATCTGCCACGCCCGGACACGGCTGGTGGTCCCGACGTGGATGCCGTAAACCCACGAGACGATGCTCTCCTACGGCTGGCACGCGAGACCTGGCGCGGGCCTTTGATGCTGGCGGGAGGCTTCACCGGTGAAATCGCCGCAAAATGGATTAAAGAGGGCCGCATGGACCTGGCCGTCTTCGGCCGCAAGTTCATCGCAAACCCCGATCTTGTGGAACGCATCCGGACAGGCGCTGCACTGAACCCAGCCGATAAAGCGACATTCTATGGCGGCGATGCGCATGGGTATATCGATTATCCAGCCCTTGCTGCGTGAAAGCTTAGCCGCTTTTTACCGGTCATGGCCGGGCTTGACCCGGCCATCCAGCTTTGCGTTTTCTGTTGGCAAATGCCGTCATGACCAGGTCTTTGCTCGCAACCATCGCGCCAACTGTGATCAGGGACGCCGCAAGGATAAGCGCCGGGCGAGGTTGCGCAAGGCCAGTAGCGATCAATATCGCCGTTGATAAAACTGGCGCAAAATACGCCGAGACGCCGAGCACGCGCAGATCGCCGTGCTTGCACCCGTAATCCCAGACATAAAACGCGGCTCCAACCGGGCCGAGACCGAGCCCGACAATGGCGGCGATCTGCGCGATGCTCGTGGGCCATACCGTTGGCTCGAATACGAAGTGTGTTGCCCAGGCGATGGCTGCTGTCCCTGCGCAATACACTGTTACCGCAGCGCTCGGCACGTTCCGGAACAATCGCGTCGCAACGGAAAACGACGACCACGTCAACGCCGCCGCCAAAGCCATACCATACCCGAAACCGTTGCCGGACAACGTTAACGAAGTGCCGCCGGTGATGGCGAGAGCGGCGCCCGCAAAGGCGATCATCGCGCCGACAAAATGCCATGCCGTCAAACGTCCAGCACCCGCCGATGCTGGCAGTGCACTGGAAAACAGTACGATGAGGACCGGCCAGAGATAGTTGACAAGGCTCGCCTCAACCGCGGGTGCATTTTGCAACGCCAGAAAATAACAGAAATGGTATCCAAACAGCCCGGCGAGGCCGAGCAAGACAGGAGCAATCCCAAGACGGACGACACTCCGCCGTGCCTCGCGGCTCACGGCCAGGAATACGGCACCCACCGCTGCGCCGAGTGTGAATGTCAGCGCAACGAGTTCAAGCGGCGGCACGGCACCGGCGAAAACCGTCAACGTCGGCAACAAAGCCCAGACCGGTATCGCCAGCATGCCGATTGCCGTCGCGGATGTCCGGGCCAAAGGTGGTTTATCGATCATAGATCATGTCCAATCTTTGCACCACTCATGGCGCGAAAACCGCAAGACACGCAAGCCCGCTTCATCCATATTATCGCCTGCGCCGTCGTCATCGGCAGCATTTTGGAACACGAACCGTGGCGTTAAGAAAACCGCAGACCGTGGCTGTGATCGGGTCCGGAATGACCGGAATTTCGTGCGCGTCCGCGTTATCGAAAGCGAAGCTAGCTGTCACCGTGTTCGACAAAGGGCGTGGCTCCGGCGGTCGGCTCGCGACGCGCCGCGTTGACGGCTTCTCATTCGATCATGGCGCGCAATACATCACCGCGCGCGGTAAGTTGTTTCGAGACTGGGTGTTCTCTGCGCAAACCGGGCGGCATGCCGCTAACTGGAACCCTGTTGTCGAAGGCGAGATCACCCATGAACCACGGGATTGGTTCTGTGGCGTTCCGGGTATGAGCGCGATCATCAATAACGAAGCGGCGTCCCTCACGATCATCCAGAACACAACCGTCGCCCGGTTGGAGCGGCGCGCCCCTGGCTGGTTCGTGAAGGCGCGAGAGGGCGTCGATCCTGGCGGACCGTTCGATACCGTGGTGATGACAGTGCCGTCACCACAGGCTGTGAATCTGACGTCGGAGTTCGGGCGCGCCTTCGAGGCTATCCGCGATGTCGTCATGGCCCCGTGCTGGGCTGTGATGATCGGATACGCAAAGCGGGTCGAGGTGCCGTTCGATGTCGTTCGATCTGGGGATATCCCTATCGCGTGGGCGGCTCGGAACTCATCGAAGACAGGCCGGGATACGAACGGCGACGGCTGGGTGATCCATGCCAGCCCGGACTGGAGCCGGAACAATCTCGAAATGGAGCCGCAGGCCGCTGCAGCCGCGCTTCACGCGGAACTGCAAGCGGCGCATCCGGCATTTCGCGAACACGAGCCAGCTTATCTTGGCGGACATCGCTGGCGATATGCCCTCACAGAAAAGCCCCTCGGGGTTCCGTGTATTCACGACATGGACCTCGGCCTTGTCGCCGCAGGAGACTGGTGCCTTGGGGCGCGGGTGGAAAGCGCTTTCGACAGCGGCCTTGCGGCAGCTTATGCTTTGTGTGGCCGTATCGACGCACCGCTTTGACGGGCCATAGAGCCGGTTGAAGAAATTTTTTGAATTGACTTTCATATCGACGCAAATTCATCCCGATAGGATGTTTAGGACGACCATTGATGTTTTAACGAGGGAAGCATGTTCAGCAAAGCGCTCCGCACGACATTGGTTTCAATTTCTGTCTGCACTGTCCCGTTTGCTGCCTCGGCTCAGTCGCCTGATTGTAGCGCACTTGAGAAGCAACTCACCGCAGCCTTGCTAGCAGCAAAAGACAGCAGGGATTATACTGCGGTCCTTAAACTCGAAAACAATTATGAGGATGACTGCGGAAGCGGCGTCACCGAGTTTCGGCGGCGGCGGGCCGAGGATCAAACGCAACTGGCCACCGCTCTCGAAAAAGACGCGAAGGCACAGCAAAAGCGTGAAGTTCTTCTGATGCAGGCCGATGCGCCACAAGTCTGGTGGTCCGCATCCTATCGTTTAGGCAAGCTTCGCGCAGGCCAAAAGCGCTATGTGGAAGCCGCCGAGGCGTTCGATCGGGCGATTATGATCGCGGCGGACACCGGTAAAACGCCAAACACTGCGGCTCCCAACAAGCAGAAGACCGAAGAACTGATGCAGCTTGCCGCGAACTACAAGTCGCTGGCGGCCGATTCGTCGGTATCCCGGCAGGTCACGTTCGTGCGCGGCGCGCGAAACTATCGGGGCGAAATCAGCGGTTCGCTTTCCAAGAACGTGCGTGGTGTGACGATCCTGAAAAATCCGCTGCCGATCAAATTCGAGACCGACAGCTATGAACTGACGCAGGTTGGCCGTCAGGCGGCGGACGAGTTCGTCGAGTATCTGAAACAGCAAAATGTCCAGCAGGTCATGATCACGGGTCATACCGACGAGCGTGGTGACGATGGCTACAATATGCAGCTCTCGCAAAACCGCGTGGCTGCGGTCGAAAATTATCTGAAGCAGGCGGGCTTTCCCGGCCAGATCACGGCGCAGCCCAAAGGCAAGCGCGAGCCGGTCGAAATCCCGAACGCGAATGAACTCAATCAGGAAGAGGTTTGGGCGCTGAACCGGCGGGTGGAGTGGCGCACCCAGTAAGGCCATTCATGCGGCGACGAGTATTCGTATCAGAATTTTGCAGGAGCATTTCATGATTACCCGGCGACGTATTTCCGGTCGATGTCTTGGCATAACGCTCTGCCTTGCCAGTTTGCCCCTGAGCAGCACATTCGCGCAAGTTATGCGCTCGGCGAGCGGTGGTGAAGTCCGCGCGCTCATTGTCGGTATCGATAATTATGTTGGGCAGAACAAGCTGAGTGGCGCGCAGGCGGATGCGAACGATCTTCAGCAATCGCTCTCGAAGATGGGCGTTTCCAACATAAGACGCATCGATGAGAAGGCGGCGACCCGCGCGGAGATCATCCGCGCCATGGAAACCCTGATCGCTGAGTCAAAAGCCGGCGATCTGGTGGTTCTGACCTTCGCGGGTCACGGCTTTCAGGTCAAGGAAGCGGTTCCCGGATCGAAGCCAAACGGCAAGGACGAAGCGTATGTGCTGACCTTCTTCTCAAGCAAGCCCGATGCCGGCAACAGGAAAATGGGTCCGAACGAATTCATTCGCGGACCTGAAATCAAAGCTTGGCTGAAACGGCTCGACGACAAGTCGGTCGATGTCCTGTTCGTCGCCGACACATGCCACAGCGGTGGATTGACGCGCAAACCCGAACGGCGTGACAAAACCTTGACCTATCGGTCCGGCGTCAACGACATCGAAGATCCGGTGGCAAAGACCTTCGCCAAACCCGTGGATTCGCTGAGAACGGTGAATGATTTCAAAAACGTCACGTTCCTGGCGGCTGTCAACAGCGAAAACAAGTCTCCGGAAATTCCCATCGCCGGAAAGCCTCGCGGCGCTTTGAGTTATTCCGTGTCGCGTGCCATCGAAGGCGCAGCTCTTGGAAACCAGACTGGGCCGGTTACGCGGCAGATGCTGTTCAAGTATGCACGTCAACAGGTGCGAAACCACACGAACACTGCGCAGACGATTGAAACCGAGCCAAAGGTCGCGACCGAGCGCGTCATATTCAAAATGGTTCCCGCAGGGGAAGCAAAACCTGCACCGGCGCTGGTATCCAGTCAAACTGTCGCAACCTCGGACCCTTTGCGCGTTGCCGTGCTGAATGGCGACACAGCGACCTTAGCCAAGGTGGAGCCTTATTTCACTCCGTTTCTTGCGTCGACCGACGTCTCGGCGGCTGACTTAACCTGGGATGCGGCAAAAAGGGACGTGCTCATTCAGGGCGACATCCTCGCCCGGGGCATCGATGCGAAAGACATACCGAGCGTGGTCGACCGTGTTGCCGCCGCCCGACTACTCACGCGAATGGCTGAAACGCGCTCGCAGGACTTTCGCCTTCTTCCCGATAATAAAGTTCAGAAAGAGGGCACCGCCGTTGGGTTGGAAGCCGATGACGTGGCGGGGAAGTCCATTATCGCCTTCAACATCAACGGGGACGGTCTGATTGAAACTATCTTTCCGATCCCTGAAAACGCCAGTGACAACGCGCAGATCAAGCAAGGCACCTGGTCGATCAAAGACATCGTCGTCGGCAGCCCCTTCGGCGCGGATCTCGTGGTCCTGATCGTGTCGGATCACCGTTTGCCCGATCTCGAAGCGGCAATTCGCGCAAAAAACAAGACACGGGCGGCAGGGAGCATCCCCGCACTTCTGCAAAATTACATGGAAAAAGATAAATCAATCCGCCTTGGCCTGACAACCATTGTCACCGAGCCGATCAGCGATGGAGTAAAACCATGAAGCGTATCGGTGTGGCGTTGTTGGCCGGGGCTATGAGCGTATCGGCTGCACAGTCGCAAAACTCACTGACGCGGGGTCTTGAGCGAAAGCGTCAGCAGGGCGAATATCAGCAGGCCTGTTTGCGGATCATTGGCGGAACCTGCGCTCAGCCGGGCATGTGGCCGTGGCAGGTCGCGTTGTATCTCAATACAACGGAGGGACCGAAGCCCTTCTGTGGCGGATCGCTGATTTCGGATCGCTTCGTTTTGACGGCTGCGCACTGCCTCGTCGTTCAGACGGCGAACGGCGGGAAAACGACACGTGACCCGGATACGCTTCTGGTCCACGAAGATACTCTGAAGGTTCGAAGCGAAGAAGGCCGCAAAATTCGCGTCAAACGCGTGATCGCGCACGAGGGCTGGTCTCCGACCACCTGGGAAAACGACATCGCGTTGATCGAACTCGCGGAGCCGGCGCGATCCATGTTCGTCGCTCTCAACAGTGTTGGCCGTGCAGACCTCGAAACGCCGGGAACCTCCTCGACGATTACCGGGTGGGGATACACGAGGGAAGTGAAGTTCGATCCAAAGACCAAAAAATTCGTGGACGCTAAAGACGGGCGGGAGCTGGATCGGAAA
Organism: Rhodomicrobiaceae bacterium; assembly: GCA_965247345.1. Taxonomy (GTDB): domain Bacteria; phylum Pseudomonadota; class Alphaproteobacteria; order Rhizobiales; family Rhodomicrobiaceae; genus Rhodomicrobium. Next base: position 188,052 of record CBDFGZ010000001.1, read on the forward strand.
GAGTTTCAAACCGACACGCTGCAGCAGGTCGATCTCAATCTGGTTGCCGTCGGCCAGTGCAAAACCAAGCTCGGTGCCCGCTATCCCAATCACGTCATCGACCAGCGCTCGGTCTGCGCGGACACGAGCGGCGGCAAGGACTCATGCCAGGGGGACAGCGGCGGGCCACTTGTGGTGCGCGACCGGGAAAATCGCTGGGTGCAGGTAGGGATCACGAGTTGGGGTCATGGCTGCGCCCGCGAGGGATATCCCGGCATTTACACGCGCGTTGCCTCGTTCGAGCCCTGGCTCAGGCAGAAAACCGCAATCTCCCAGGAGGGACAGCCGCAGCAGGAAACCAAGCCCGTGGTTGAAAACAACGTACAGCAGTTCACCAATGACGCCGGTGTTGCGGTCTCGTTTGCGCAAGGTCCGAGTTTAGCCATCGGACAGCCGGTCAACGTTCAGGTTTCCACCAATCAGGGGGGCTATCTCTATGTTGTCGATGTGCTGGCTGACGGGAAAGTCACCCAGCTTTATCCCAACGAATATTCGCTTGCGGGCAGAACGGCTGCCGCGCGGGCGCCTGAACCGTCGATGCCGAAGCCCATCCAAAACGGCGCCCGGCTTGTCATTCCCAATCCCCGAAATCCTTATGAAGGGTTCGCCTACAAGATCGATGGTCCTCCCGGCGCGGGTAAACTTGTGGCGGTTCTCAGCGAAAGACCGCTGAACGATGTGCAGACGCCAACTGCGCCCCGAACCTTTTCAACGCGTCGCGATGCGTTGTCCTATCTCGGTCTTCTGTTCAGCAACATCCGCCGCGAAGACGCATCCTCGACGGGAGAACAGTCACGGGTTTCCGTGGCCACGTTCGACTATACGATTTCACAATAGGACGTTCATCATGCGCAACTTTACCTCACCCGGCCTCGTCCTGGCATCACTCGCCGCCCTTGCTGCTTTTAGTGGAGTTGCCGCCATGGCCCCAGAAACGAAACCGACGTTCAACCAGAAGCGCACGCGTCCGGAGAGTGCTTTGGCGAAAGCGCAAACCGTCTTTGCCTTCGACCTTATCAAAACGCTCGGCAGGGATGAAAACGCCAACGTCGTCATTTCACCTGCCAGCGCTGCGGGCGCCTTATCCGTCATCGAGCATGGTGCGAATGACGAACTGCAGAAATCCATTTACTCCACGCTCAGACTGCCCCGGGATTCGGCTAAAAATACGCTGGCGAAGCTTCGTACCGCGACAGCGAATGAGGCGAAAGACGGACCGCTGTGGAGTGCGAACGGGTTGGTTATCGACCGCGACTTGAAAGCCAACAAGGCAACGCTTCAGAAAGTCAAGGACAGCAAGGCGGAGGTTACGGAAGCATCTTTCGCCACCACCGAGGCCAGGGACAGGGCCAACGCCTGGGTTAATGACAAAACCAAGGGTAAAATCTCCAAAATCCTCGATGACCTGCCCAGTGACGCCGCCCTTATCGCTTTGAATGCGCTTTATTTCAAGGATAAGTGGCAGCAGCCCTTCGACAAAGAGCTTACGAAAAAAGCGCCTTTTACAAAATTGAGCGGCGACAAGGTGGACGTGAACGCCATGACATCGCGGCTTGGGTATTACCAGTTCAAGGAAGACGACACGTTTATTGCGGTCAATCTGCCATTTGAGCACAAGCAATATAGCCTTACGCTCATGACCACCAAAGGCCAACCGCGCGCAATCGCTGGTTTCGATGGCGCGCGCGCATGGTTATCGGGGACTGGCTTTGCCGCGTTCAAGGGGCAGGTTTCGTTTCCGAAGCTTGCGCTTTCCGCCGATCTCGATGTGAAGCCCACGTTGAATGCAATGAGCCTGATCGATACCGGTCTCGATCATTTCGCCGGACGAAGCCTTCGTCTTGCCGCGGCGCGCCAGCGTGTGGAGTTCAAGGTCGACGAAGAAGGAGCCGAGGCCGCCGCTGCGACTGCAATAACGACGACGCGCTCGTTGCAGACGGATGTTAAAAGCTTCAATGCGGATCGACCGTTTATGTTTGCACTTCGCGACAACGACACCGGGTTGATTCTCGTGGCCGGCTATATCGCCGAACCGAAGCAGTAGACCCTCGCCGCTCGGTGAGAGGGTTGGGTGAGGGGCATTATCCGCAAACGTTAACGACGAGTGAGGCTATACTGTCGCGTCGCAGATTTTGAGAAAAACCAATGTTCAAGATATTATATACTTTGATCGTTATCATGAGTCTCGCGTCGGCCGACGCGTTCGCGCAGCGTGGCCCGATGCTGGAACGCGACCTGTCCATGGAAGAAACGCCCGGTCTTGGTCAAACGCCCCCGCCTGCGTCAACGCCGTCGCAGCCCGCTGTCGAACAGCCTCAAACTCCCCCGCCTGCTCCCGTCGAACAAGGGGCCGCCTGCGGGCGCATCGTAGGAGGCACATGCGCTCAAGCCGGAACATGGCCATGGCAGATTGCCATTTACCTGAAAGGACCGGACGGCAAAAGCGGCTTTCATTGCGGCGGTTCGCTCATCTCACCCAACTGGGTGTTGACGGCAGCCCATTGCGTCTGGAATGAGGAACAACATCAACCAGTTCCGAAGGAAAGGATCCTCGTTGTCGAAGGCTCAAAGCAAGCCGACGGCACCGGTGGCCACCAGGTCGCGGTCAACACGGTGATCGTACACGAGGGGTGGAAAGGTGCAGCCGAGCTGAATGATGATCTCGCGCTTCTGGAGCTTTCCGAACCAGCCAAATCCACGCCCGTCTCCTATAACACTGCCGCCGGGAACGCGACCGAAGCGATTGGCCGTCCCGCGACCGTCACCGGATGGGGTATGCTTCGTCACGCGATCAAAGACCCGAAATCGAACGCGATCATCGACCCGGCAACGCAAAAGCCCCTGAGCAAGCCCGAAGTTTTGACGAAGACGTTGATGGAAGTCCAGGTGGCCGTTGCCGATACACAGGCTTGCGCCACCGCCTACAATCAGGTGGAGGCCGCGCGCGGCAAGGTCAGGCCGACCAATATCTGCGCGGGCGGTCAGAAGGGCAAGAATTTCTGCCGCGGCGATAGCGGCGGCCCGCTTGTGACGCAGGATCGCGACAAGGGCTGGGTTCAGATCGGCGTGGTCAGCTTTACGGCGTATTGTGCCATTGAGGGTTATCCCGGGGTTTATACCCGTGTCGCAGCCTACGAACCCTGGATCAGGTCCAAAACCGGCCTGCAACAGGATCAGCCCGCCAATCAGGAAACGGGCGAAATCATCGACAACACCATGAGCCAGGTGCCTAATACGGCAGGGCTGACCGTCGCCTTCGATCAGGGTCCGACCGTCGCTGCGGGACAATCTGTGAATGTGCGGGTCAGCACGAACGCGCCTGGATATCTTTATTTGATCGACCAGTCCACCGATGGCAAGGTCACGCAGCTCTACCCGAACATGTATTCGATGGGCGGCAAAACGGCGTCGCGGAATAACTTTGCTGGCGCACCCGGCCAGCCCACACTGCTTCCCGGGCAACCCATGGTCATTCCAAATCCGCGCAATCCCTATGAGAGCTTCATCTATAAGATCAGTCCGCCCATAGGACAGGGAAAGCTCGTTGCGATCCTTGCGGACCGGCCGCTGGACGACATGCAGACGCCGCAGGCCCCACGAACCATGGAAACACGGCGCGAGGTGGTCTCGTATCTCGCGCTCTTGCTCAGCTCGGTTCAGAAAAGTCGGGCGGATGCCCCGGATGGCGCGCAACCGCGTGTTTCGGTGGCAATCTTTCCGTATACGATTGCCCAGTAAAGGTCCTACCGTCTCATTCCCACGAATGCGGGAATCCATGTAAAAACATTCTTGATGCGTAGAAATGGGTTCTCGCCCCTTAACCTGAGCGCGCTCCGAAGACGCTGGACGATATTCGAGTGTGTTGCAGTCTTAAATTATCTCGCTCTGAAGAAAGGCATCAATTTGCGTTCACTGGCCGAAAACGGTACACGCCGCGCTTCGGCTGCTCGAACAGTTCCCCGACCTGAGGATGCCGTAACGGTTCCTCGCTGTCGTCCGCCAAAAGATTCTGCTCGGAAACATAAGCCACATATTCTGTATCTTCGTTCTCGGCGAGAAGGTGATAAAAAGGTTGATCTTTTGCGGGACGGATATCCTCGGGTATGGACAGCCACCATTCTTCGGTGTTGTTGAACTCCGGATCGACATCGAAAATAATGCCGCGAAACGGGAAGAACCTATGCTTGACCACCGCTCCAATCGCGAATTTTGCACTTTTCTCCCTCATGCCACCCTCTCGCGCCCCACCTCTCATCTAATTTCAGCCGCTCGTTGATTTACGTTCGTGACTTGATAGTTCATTTGTTTCTTTCGCCGCAATCATATCCGCCAGTTCCACCATGACCTTCGCCTGTTTCCAGGTGGCATCGTCCTGCATTTTCCCGTCAACCATCACAGCCCCTGTTCCGTCCGGCATCGAGGCGAGGATCCGGCGCGCAAACGCGAGTTCATCCGGATCGGGACTGAACACGCGTTTCGCTATGGCGATCTGCGAGGGATGCAAAGTCCAGGCACCGGAACATCCTTGCAGATAGGCGTTGCGAAACTGTGCTTCACAGGCAGCCTCGTCGGAAAAATCACCGAACGGGCCATAGAACGGCTTCAGCCCATGTGCCGCACAGGCGTCCACCATCCGTCCTATGGTATAATGCCATAAATCCTGCTGAAAGAACGCCCGTTGTGTGTCGACCCCATGCCCCTCGGGATCGGCAAGCACGCCGTAGCCCGGATGGCCGCCGCCGACGCGGGTTGTTTTCATCGCCCGGCTCGCGGCGAGATCGGCAGGCCCCAGGCTCATGCCATGCAAACGCGGGCTTGCCGCCGCAATCGCTTCCACATTGTTCACGCCTTCGGCCGTTTCCAGAAGCGCGTGGATCATGATCGGTCTCGCGATGCGGTGCCTGGCCTCAAGCTGAGCCAGAAGCTGGTCCAGATAGTGAATGTCCCAGGGGCCTTCGACTTTGGGCAACATGATGCAATCAAGCTTCGCGCCCACCGCGGTAACGATCTCGACAACATCGTCGAGTGCCCAGGGGCTGTTCAGCGCGTTCATCCGGATCCACAAGCCGACTGAACCGAACGTGTTTGCCTGAGCCAGTTCAATGAACCCGGCCCGCGCTGCAGTCTTCGCGTCCGCGGGGATCGCGTCCTCAAGATTTCCACAGATCATGTCCACCTGCGCGATCAGATCGGGAACCTTAGCGCGGATTTTTTGTACATGGGGCGCGATAAAATGGATCATCCGCTCCAGCCGGACCGGCTTGTCGAAGAACGGTTTCGGCGCGCCCAGGGCTAACGGCTGAAAAAATTTGGCGGGGGTTCGCGTGCTGGGCATGGCTCTCTCGCTGGATCAATCTTATAGTTCTGCCCGCCCTATTGAGCGGGGTCAAGCGCGGGCAAGAGAAGTCGGCGAGGTAGAGTGCAAATCAACCGTGTTTCATAGGGAAGGCGCAAGCAATTGCAGCTATCTAAGCATGCGTGAAAAGCTCTCTAAACATAGAGCTTTCTCCGGCTTGTTTAATGCTCTCACCCCGGCAATGAAAGTAACCAACGATCTAACATGATTGTCGCACAAGGCACCCAATCTTTCTGCTTTATAAAGACCGAGTTGGGCTGTAGTTAGCTTTATAATAAAAGAGCAGCTTATTACGCTTAGGCCGGTAGCGTTTTTTGGAATGCACGGAATGTCAACATTTTTTAATACAAAATCATCCTCATAGTTGTTGTCTGAGTTTATAAATAGAAAAGAACCTGCGTTGGTTTTGTCTGGTGGCTTAATACAAAGATGTTACTTTGGATATCCAACGGTCGATGCATAACAATAAATTATATCACCGGTTTCGAACATTATCTATGCTGAGACATAAAAACTAGTTCTCTGGCTTGTTCAAAGTCAGGTATATCGAATAATAGACCGATACTCATGTCATAGGATGAATTTTGATCTTCGTTTTCCCACGCATCTATATATGCCGGGTCTTCATGGGTCAGTCTTTTGATTTGCTTAAAACTAAGAGACGTGGATGTAGCGAATGCATCAGAAAGCGCTTCGACTTCGCTTTCACTAAGAATATCTAAGTCAGGCTTAGCTCTGCACATATGATATCGAAATGCCCTTGGGGCAATTTCCGGAGCAGGAGTCCGTTCCCAGAGGGGGCCGACCACGCCGAATGCATCTAGAAAATTTACATTGTTTTTGAGAACATCGTATATGAAACTAGCAACGGGGCCGTCTTTCATCGCTTTGTAATTGTCGAACGTGATCGGTCTACCGTAGCGATTGAGATGCGATCGATCTGCAAAGAAAAAGGTCTTCAGAATAGTATATTGAGTTACGGCGATATCTTTGCCGTCTCCCTGTTCTATCAGGTAAAGTAATGCATTTAGGATTTTAAGCCGATCGGGGCACAAAGTTACGATGGGAGCTTTTTTTCGCTTATCGGGAAGACGCAAGCTAGTCATTGGCCATCAGTTCTCCGCCTGCAAAACCGTTCCGTTAATACGCCTTCGCGATTTATTCTCGTAATTACAAACAGAGTCAAAATCTTTCACTATAAACCTATACGTTCTTGATTCGTTCAAAGCAATAAAAAGTTTTAGCGGATTGGCATCACTCTGCAATTGCGAACTAAATTTGAATCTCCGCTACCCATCGCCCCAGGCAGCGCGCCGTGCTTCCGCATCTGGCCAGCGCTTGTTCGACCACATCCATTGATCCGGGGCCTCTCTGATCCATGTTTCGAACTGACGATAGATGGCGGCTGTGGCGACCTTGATGTCCTCGTCAACATTGTCGGTGCGCTGAACCTGAACTTCCGTCACCACGATGCGGAAGCGTGACTGGTTATCGATGCGCAGGCATCGCGCGACCCACAATCTTGCGCCGCAATGACGCGCGAGCCAGGCAGGAGCAGCACTTGCCCAGACGTCATGGCCGAAAAAGGGAACCGAGACGCCTTTCCAGTCCACAAGATCGGACAACATGCAAAGCTGGCCACCCTCGCGAACGAAGGACACCATGCGCGCCGCAGCTTTGTGTCCCCGTCCGGGGCCTTTCGCGAACATACCGGCGGGAAAAACTGTCTGCCGCTTTCTATATAAATATGCATTCACATAGGGGTTGTCGACGATCCGATAAACCGCTGCGGGCCGCGACCCAACCTCCCGCAAAGGGAAGCCGACCACCTCCCAGTTCCCCATATGCAGGCTGGCGAACACGGAGGCGCCAAGTCTCCCGTCGTAGCGGCGGACGAAGTCACGGCTCTCGAAGTCGATCCGGGAGGGGTCCTTCAACAGCCGCTCCAGCAAAAAAGCCTCAGCCATCACGCGACCGAGATTTCCCCACATGGCCAGCGCGATGGCTTCGCGTTCGGCATCACTTTTTTCGGGCATCGCTCTGGCAAGATTGGCCAGCGCCCGGCGATGCCGCCGCGTTCGCCGTGCGACCGCGCGCCAGCTCCAGGCCGACAACGCCGTCGCCATGCGCAGAGGCATGGCATGCAACACGCCTGCAATGACGAGCAGCAGCGCGAATTCCAGACGATGGCGGATGTTTATGAGCATGAAGTGCAAAAAAAGACCTGAAGGCGGGGTGTCTTCCGTCTGGTGCTACACCGGCGCCCGCGCGTCAAGACCTTGCATGCGGATATGTCTGGCCCCCGAGTTGGTCAGACCGTGGGGGCAATCCCCTGACGCATGAACGCGCGTCGCAACGGTCCGATCGTACCCAGTGCGTAAAGCCCGAGGCCTCGCCCCGCTGTGAAAGGCAGAAACCCGGAAAGCAGGCTGCGGTTCAACACGTCGACGCCCACCGTTCGGGTTACGATATCGGCGCGTCGTACCGAGCTATAAGCCCGCAGCAGCTCATCACCGCCAATATCTGACCTCTGCGTTCGGGCTTTTGTTGCAAGCACCAGCAGTCTGTCTACATCCCGAAAACCGAGATTAAGCCCTTGCGCCCCGATCGGCGGCGTGACGTGAGCGGCCTCGCCTACAAGCGCGATGCGGCCCCAGCCGTAGTCGCGCGCCATTAAAGATGACAGAGGAAAGCGCGCGCGGGGGCGAACGTCTGAAACGCGGCCAAAGGCAAAGCGCGATACCCGTTCGACTTCCTGAGCGAAGTCCGCGTCGTCCAATGCAGCGATACGTTCGGCCTCGGCTCTGCGCTCCACCCACACGAGACTCGACCGGTTGTCAGGCAACGGCACCATCGTGAACGGCCCGGCGGCGCGGTGCAGTTCAATGCAGATGCCGTTATGAGGCCGTTCATGAGTGAAGGAGGTGGCAATCGCGACCTGATCGTAGGCCCATGACAGGGTGCGGATGCCCGCATGGCCACGCATGGCGGATAAGCGCCCGTCGGCGGCCACGCCCAGTTGCGCGGTCACGCCAGCGCCGCTCGCAAACGTCACGTGCAGACGATGCCCGTCGTTTACGCAGGCTTGGACCTCGCCGGGCGTCATGACCGCAATGCCAAGGCTGGTCAGTTTATCGCGTAATGCCCCGACGAGGTCGGCATTCGCGATGTTGTAACCGAATGCCGGTTCGCCGATCTCGCCTGCGGCAAACGCCGTGTCCGGCGCGCGGAATGTTCGGCCGGTGTCATCAATGAATTGCAAAACTTTCAGTGGAGCGGACACCGCTTCGCAGGCGTCCCATACCCCGAGTGTCTTGAGAAACGCGACTGTCTGCGACAACAGCGCCGCACTTCGACCCGACGCCGCCGAGGCCGACGCATCGGGAGATGTATCCGCAACCGCGACCGAGAAACCGCGATCAGCGAAACCTATCGCCGCCGCGAGGCCCGCAGGCCCCGCGCCAACAATCAGAATATCGACCGTTTCGTTTGTCTTCATGCGCAACCTCTATCGAAGATTACGCATGTTTCCAAGGTTGCGATCAACGATTTAGAGCTTTGGCGTCCAGAAGCCGGGATTATAACTGAAGCCTGTCGCCTCACGCGCCACTTTGCCGAAGGCCGGGAAATCAAGGTGCGCACCGGCGACAGACAGATTGTCCGATGCGGCTTGATCCAGGATTTTTTTGCGAGTTTGAGCGGCCTGAGATGGGTCGCTGTCGGCGAGAAAGCCGAACTCGGGACGCGCGAAATGGATTGTGCTGCTGTGTACGATATCGCCCCAAATCAAAATGGCGTCGTTGCCTGTGCCGACCCGGATCGAGCTATGCCCTACAGTATGGCCGGCCGTTTCGACAACGGTGATGCCGGGTGCCAGCGTTTCGCCATCCTTGAATTGCTGAATTTTGCCCTTGTACGCTGCCTTAACGAGGCCCAAGAGTTTGAACGTCGGACGCACGAATTCCGGAACGCGGGTCAGATTGCCCTCGTCGCTCCAGAATGCGAGTTCTTTCTCGTTCGCGAGCAAAGTCGCGTTTTTGTACGCTGGCGTACCATCGGCTGAAACAAGACCGCCCGCGTGATCGCCATGTAAATGCGTGAGCATGATCGCGTCCACCTGATCGGGCGCATAACCGGCCGCTTTCAGATTTCCCGGAAGATAACCCGCTTTGTCGGCGAAGTTCGCACCAGCGCCTGTGTCGATCATAAACAGCTTATCGCCGGTGTTGATGGCGAAGGCGTTGATGGCGAGCGAGACCGCGCTTGGCGACCGGCCCGCCTTCGTGAGCAGGCCTTCGACCTGACCCGGCTCCTTGCCGAAGAATGCAGCCGACGGCAACTCGGCCGCGCCGTCGTTCAGCACGGTCACTTCGAAGCCACCGGCCTTGGTGCGGTAGAAACTTGCGGCTTGCGCGGCGGCAAGCGGTGCCTTGGCGGAGGCAGTGGTTTCGAAGCCAAGGCCGAGTGCGGCGGCGCCAGCGGTAACGGCCGAGCCTTGCAGCAAATGACGGCGGGTGATGGTCATGAAAACCTCGTTCGGGTTTGTTGGACTTGGCCGCATTTTTAGGCCCATGCCGGGTTTTGCGCTACCGTTTTGATGTATGGATGCGATCACGTTTGTGGCGGCCCAGATGGGGGCCGGGACTATGGGCGCGCCGCACGAAGTGACAGCAGACGATCCGCCCACGTTGCTGTTTGTGCCGTCGACGACGCGTTGAAATTCTTTTATGAGTTTGGATGCTGCCAGAAATCATCCCGATACAGATAAGGTAAGAATTGAAACAACTCGGAGCTATCTAATGGCGAGTCTTACCCGATTAGCGCTCATACTCGCGCTGGGTTTTTCCGTCCCCTTAGGCACGTTCGCGCAATCCACGCCGCTTGATACGAATGCGCCGAAACCAACCGTGGTTGCGTCACGGCAGCTCGTCCGGACTTTTACCAGCACCATGCGGGTTTATGCCGCCACATTTTCTGCGGATGGACGCTTTGCTTATTCCGTGCATGAAAACGGCATCGTAAAGACCTGGAATGTTGCGACAGGTGCCGAGATGCGCACTTTCACGCCCCCGCTCGATTTTCATTTCGAGTATGCGCAGGCTTTTTCACAGGACAAACGTTTTCTTCTTTTGGCCGGGAGACGCATTTCCGAACGTGAAGAAGCCGAACAGCGTGAAACAGCGCAACCGATGGCCGGTCAGCTACCAATGCGCTTGCTTTATGTCGACTTGGAAAGCGGAACGATTTCGCCCGGTTTAGATCGTCTGGAATTAGGGTCATTAGGGGATCGATTTGCGAGTTTTTCGTCGGTTGCATTTGGGGGCGATTACATTGCCGTTGGCATAGAAGCATCAGGTGATGAACGAGAGCAAGAATCCTCAACTACAGGTAATAAAACTCAGCACGTGATTTTAGTGTCTAAGATTTCTTCTCTCAAAGTCGTTAAAAAAATAAATCTAGCGTTTTCTTCCCAGGTGGCGCTTTCCCCATCGGGCGACAAACTAGCGATTTTTGAGGGGGATAATATCAAGGTTTGGGATACCTCAAACTTTGAACTGTTGTGGACTGCGAAAACGGAAAGCATCCTTAGCGATTCACAAGCTGTCCCGTCATTGAGCTTTTCTTCGGACGGCAAACGCGTTCTGGTGGCCGGAAATTCCGGTGGAGATGATGCGTACGTGTGGACCATCGTCGATAATGCACAAAAAGAGGAAAGCACGGAGCGTTTGCCCACTTTGTATGTTTGGGATGCTTCAAACGGGAAACTTATCGCGAGCGACGGGAAGATTGGTTACGCAGTTTCGGCCGCGTTTTCGAAGTCGGGGAGGTTTGTCGCTGCAGGGTACGCGCACGCTCCGGTTATGAATTCCGGGAGTGGACAAGGTCCCGGTCATATCGAGATTATGGACGTTCACAACCGTGGCCACTACTTTCTGAAAGGGCATGCACTCGACGTAGCCGCGCTCGCCTTCTCCTCCGACGGCCGCTTCGTCCTGTCGGGCAGCGACGATAAAACGCTGAAGCTGTGGGATGTATCGGAGTGGACGCAACCCAAGGAAGCCCGCCGCTGACGCCGCGGTTGGGCGCCCCGCCGCGCAGTGACCCGCGCCCCAGGGGGGCCTTATAACGGCTTACGCCGCCCATCACGAACATGAAGCATTACGACATCTTCAGCCACGATCTGGTAATAAACCAAATATGTCGTATGCGAAACCGTCAGCCGCCTTTGCGATCCGCGGACTATCTTTCCAAGCTCGGGAAACTGTTCAAGATTGTTGATTGCCGCTTGGATTGCCTCAAGCGCTCGCACCATCGCCGATGGGTTGTGTTTTTCGAGGTAAGCTTCGATCCGTTCAAGATCGCGAAGCGATCGCGCCGTATTCGGCGTTTCACAGCCCGTGCTTAGCCCAGAAGACCCGAACTTCTTCGTCGGTTGCAAACTCCCCGCGCGCGATTTGCGCCTCGGCTTCATCCAGCGCCGCGATCTCGTCCGGGGTTAACGGCGTTTCATCCGCAATCGAGAGAAGATATCGCCCGATGTCGTCCTGTTGTGCGACAGGAAGTTTGCGCACCGCCTCGAAGGCCTCATTGAGGAGCTGTGTCATCGCTGCATTATAAACATCGAGGCTACCGCTGTCGAGACTATGCCCGCCTTCTCCCGACAGCCGCCTCGTCTTGCCCGGCAGCGACGGTAAAATGCTGAAGCTGTGGGATGTGTCGGAGTAGACGCAACCCAAGGAGGCCCGCCGCTAAAGCGGGTTTCGTCACATGCTTCCGCAGTGCAGTGACTCGCGCGAATCTCGCTTGCGGGCGGCAAAGGCCAAGGGCATATTCATTCAATGAACGAGAAAATCGCATCCATCCTGGCCCAGGCCGCCGAACTCACCGCTGAGGAGCACGCGGACCTCATCGACGCGCTGATGGATGGCCATGAAGAGAATGACGGATATGCCACGCCGGAAATCCAGAAGGCATGGGAAGAAGAGATCGAGCGGCGCATTGCTGCTTTCGATCGGGGTGAAACCGTCGCCATCGACGCATACAAGGTAAACTTGCGCCGCCTTGTCGAATGATCGTCAACATCGCGCCTGAAGCCGAAGCGGAACTGCAAGATGCGGTTGCGTATTACGACCGCGAAAGCCGCGACTTGGGCGACCGTCTCGAAGCAGCTTATTTCGACGGTTTGGATCGTATCAAGGCCGCTCCGACCGTGCACCCACGCATCGGTCTGACCACGCGCAAATGCAAGTTGCGACGATTTCCCTATCATCTGATTTATGAAGTTCGCGGTCAGATCATCATCGTTGTTTTGATTTTCGACCTTTTCAAAAGCTGGTATTTTTTACGAATAATGTCTAGGGTCTATTATGACGCGCTGATATTTTCTATAAATTTTTTGACTGACTCAAATCCAACGAACAGCATCATCACGAAAACAGCGATCCATAACCATATGAATGGTAACGGCGGAGTCTTAATTGCCATAATCCGTGCCGTAAAACGCCTTTTCAGGACTTGATCGGCGATTATTCCACTTAAAATCGCATTAATCATAAAAGCTCTCGACAATGAGCCGGGATCGCTTTCTGACGCAAGTGTACCCATGCTGTAACCCAATGGGAAAAATACCAAAAATAATAATACCAGCGAAACGACCATTGTCAATGCCATAAAAACAAGGGACCAAACGGAAAACCAACTTACCGATCTCATTCACGCTTCCTCCCCACTGTCGGATATTTGTCACTTATTTGACACAAAAACAATTCAAAATTGGTAGATAAATTATTGATGTAAGGAATGCGATGAATTTCGGATTCTTGGTGCTTTGTGGTGCGGTCTTCATTTTTCTGCCGCTTCAAGTTCATGCCAATTGTACCCAACAGGAGATCGCGCTTTATCAGCAGGAAATGCAAAAAGGCCCACAATTATATATGGATTTGATGAATGGCACTAAATCGTTGGATCAAATTACGAGAGAGGGTAAGGAGAGTGAGATTTTCCTTTTAAGAAATTTGAGCCCGGCCTGTATTCAATTTATTCAACTCAATGCGCAAAAGCCAAATTGTAGCTTGCTAATGGATCGCTTCAATCAGTGCGAAAAGGCATGGCAGAAAGGAATCGCATCGGGAGGCAAACCCATCTATAGTTGCGTTCGCCCGAAATGCTGACGATGACGAGACCGTCAAGCACTGATTATTTTATACCCAATCCATAAAGGTTATGACGCCAGGGCGCACGTTTGCCTTGATGACGTCTCACACTTCCATCAAGACTATCCTGAGCCTGCTGCATTCGCACCATTATTGGTGTTGCACCGTGAGCCGCTTCGTTTATAACGCCCCGAACTGCGGATCACGACATGCCCAAACGGACAGATATCGATAGTATCCTCATCATCGGGGCTGGCCCGATCGTGATCGGGCAGGCCTGCGAGTTCGATTATTCCGGCACGCAGGCGTGCAAGGCGCTGCGGGCCGAGGGCTACCGCATCGTGCTGGTGAACTCGAATCCGGCCACGATCATGACAGACCCGGAACTCGCCGACGCGACCTATATCGAACCGATCACGCCGGAAATCGTGACGAAGGTGATCGAGCGCGAACGGCGAGAGCATCCGAACGAGCGCATGGCGCTGTTGCCGACCATGGGCGGGCAAACGGCGCTCAACACCGCGCTCCGGCTGTATCGCGACGGCGTGCTGGAGCGCTTCGGCATCGAGATGATTGGCGCGAAGGCCCATGCCATCGACAAGGCGGAAGACCGCATGCTGTTCCGCGAGGCCATGCGCAAGATCGGGCTGGCCACGCCGAAGTCGGCGCTAGCGCACAACGTGGCCCAAGCGATGGAGGCCATCGACGTGGTGGGCCTGCCAGCGATCATCCGGCCGTCGTTCACGCTGGGCGGCACCGGCGGCGGTGTCGCGTACAACCGTGAAGAATTCGTGCGCATCGTGGAGCGCGGACTCGACGCGTCGCCCACGTCGCAAATCCTGATCGAGGAAAGCGTCATCGGCTGGAAAGAGTTCGAGATGGAAGTCGTCCGCGACACCAAAGACAACTGCATCATCGTGTGCTCCATCGAGAACATCGACCCGATGGGCGTGCATACCGGCGATAGCATGACCGTCGCACCCGCGCTGACGCTCACCGACCGCGAATATCAGGTCATGCGCAACGCATCCATCGCCGTGCTGCGCGAGATCGGCGTGGAAACCGGCGGTTCTAACGTGCAGTTTGCCGTGAACCCGGCGGATGGCAAGCTTGTGGTCATCGAGATGAACCCGCGCGTATCGCGGTCATCGGCGCTGGCGTCCAAGGCGACGGGTTTCCCCATCGCGAAGGTCGCGGCAAAGCTCGCGGTGGGCTACACGCTCGACGAACTCGACAACGACATCACGAAAGGCGCGACGCCTGCGTCTTTCGAGCCGAGCATCGATTACGTGGTGACGAAAATTCCGCGCTTCGCGTTCGAGAAATTCCCTGGCGCGCCGACCACGCTGACCACGTCCATGAAATCGGTGGGCGAGGTCATGGCCATTGGCCGCACCTTCCACGAAAGCTTGCAGAAAGCCCTGCGGTCCATGGAAACGGGGTTGACCGGCCTCGACGACTATCAGTTCGAGGGCCTCGGCAAGGGCGACGACAAGAACGTGATCCGCGAAGCGCTGGGCACACCGTCGCCCGACCGTCTCCTGAAGGTCGCGCAGGCGCTGCGGCTTGGCGTTGCTCACGATCAGATTTACGCATCTTGCAAGATCGACCCCTGGTTCATCCAGCGACTGCAAGAAATCGTAGACGTCGAGGCAAAGGTCCGCGTGCACGGCCTGCCCGCCACAGAGCAGAGCTTTCGCGGGCTGAAGGCCATGGGCTTCTCCGATGCACGGCTGGCAATGCTCGCAGGGCTGACGGAGGCGCAAGTCACAGAGCGTCGCCATAAGCTCGGCGTGCGTCCGGTCTACAAACGCATCGACACGTGCGCGGCGGAGTTTCCGTCGCCGACGCCGTATATGTACTCGACTTATGAAACCGGCCTGAGCGATGGTGAGGCGCAGTGCGAGGCAAACCCGACAACCCGCGAAAAAATCATGATCCTCGGGAGCGGCCCGAACCGCATCGGCCAGGGCATCGAGTTCGACTACTGCTGTTGTCATGCGGCCTTCGCGCTGTCTAAGGCCGGATATGAAACCATCATGGTCAACTGCAATCCGGAAACCGTCTCAACGGACTACGATACATCCGACCGGCTTTATTTCGAGCCGCTGACCGCAGAAGACGTACTTTCGATTATCGACGTGGAAGCCTCAAACGGGACCCTGAAAGGCGTCATTGTGCAGTTTGGCGGGCAAACTCCATTGAAGCTCGCACAGTCGCTGGAAGCGCGCAGCGTCCCCATCCTTGGAACATCGCCGGACGCCATCGACCTCGCCGAAGACCGTGACAGGTTCAAAACGCTGATCGATAAGCTTGGCCTGAAACAGCCGAAAAACGGCACCGCGTATTCTGTCGAGCAGGCACTCCTGACCAGCGAGGGAATCGGCTTTCCCATCGTGGTTCGCCCATCGTATGTGCTGGGCGGGCGGGCAATGGCGATCCTGTCCGACCAGACGGAACTGAAAGCCTACTTCGACACCACCCTTGCGGCGTTCGTGCCGACGGACATTCAGAACCGGTTTCCGGGCAACAGGCTTGCGGGCGTCAACGCTGTTCTTGGTAAGAATGCTCTGTTGTTGGACAGCTACGTTCGGGACGCCATCGAGGTGGACGTGGACGCGATCTGCGATGGCAAGGATGTGTTTATCTGTGGCATCATGGAGCATATCGAGGAAGCGGGCGTGCATTCAGGCGATAGTGCGTGCTCTTTGCCGCCGCATTCGCTTTCTATTGAGACTTTGCTCGAACTTGAACGTCAGACCGCGCAACTGGCACGTGGCTTGAACGTCATCGGCCTTATGAATGTCCAGTATGCCATCACTGGCGGGGATGTCTATGTGCTGGAAGTCAATCCCCGGGCGAGCCGCACCGTGCCCTTCGTCGCCAAGGTGATCGGGCACCCGGTTGCCTCCATTGCAGCGCGCGTTATGGCTGGCGAGAAGCTCTGCGATTTCAACCTCACGCGACCTGACATTCACCACGTGGGGGTCAAGGAGGCCGTGTTCCCGTTCGAGCGTTTTCCGGAGATCGATCCGGTGCTTGGGCCTGAAATGCGTTCCACGGGTGAGGTTATGGGCATCGACAAGAGCTATGCCGTGGCCTTCGCAAAAAGTCAGCTTGCCAGCGGCAGCCGCGTGCCAACGTCCGGAACGCTTTTCGTCTCGGTGAAAGAGGCGGATAAGGACCGGATCCTGAAGCCCGTCAAGGAATTGTCGGACATGGGGTTCAAGGTTCTTGCCACTCGGGGCACCCTCCGACATCTGGAAGCTAACAATATCCCTTGCGTAAAGGTGAACAAAGTTCTAGAAGGCCGACCCAACATTGTCGACTTCATGAAAAATCGCGAGGTCGATCTTGTCTTCAATACAACCGAGGGCGCAAAAGCGCTCGCGGACAGCTCCACGATCCGGCGGACCGCGTTGATGTACAAAATACCTTATTATACAACTATTGCGGGTGCGCATGCCGTAACGAAAGCAATTGCGGCAATGCGGGCTGATGTCCTTGAAGTTACGCCTCTGCAGAAATATATCGCCCCAGATACGCAGAGCTAACCGGGTAGCGCCGGCGCGTCTGTCGTGTTGTTCACCAAAAAAGTAAGCTGAAAAAAGGCCAGGATCGCGACTGGGCTAGGGAGACTGGAATCATGATCGAGAAAGTTCCTATGACGGCGCAGGGGTACGCTGACATCGAGACCGAGTTGAAGCAGCTTCGCACCGTTGAGCGTCAGCGCATCATCCGGCAGATTGCGGAGGCGCGCGCGCATGGAGATCTTTCCGAGAACGCGGAATATCATGCGGCGAAAGAAGCGCAGGGCATGAACGAGGCGCGGGTTGCCGATCTGGAAGACAAGATCGGTCGCGCAGACATCATCGATATCTCAAAACTTTCCGGCGAGACCGTCAAGTTCGGGGCGACCGTGACGTTGATCGATGAGGATACCGAGGAGCAGGTCAAATATCAGATCGTCGGGGATTTCGAGGCCGATGTGAAGAAGGGCCGTGTCGCCATCGGATCGCCCATTGCAAGGGCATTGATCGGCAAACGGGCAACAGACTCGGTTGAGGTCACCACACCCAGAGGTTCGAAATCCTACGAAATCGTCAAAGTCGCTTTTCTTGGCTAGAGGAGCTTGGTCACGTCATAGCGCCGCCGGTTTTGGGTGTTTTTGATTGACGTGGCCGAGAAGGTTTCTATTCTCGCGACTTCTGCCACCGGTAACCATGTTTGCAAGCATGGTCCCACGGCGATGATGCTGGGATTTGGTGTATGGCGACATTTCGATTTTATGGTGTTTTGTTGCTTGGTCTAACCGCGTTGGGTTTGATGGCGGATGCACCTTCTGCGGCTGCGGGAGAGTGCAAGCGTAAGACGGCGGGCTTCTATCTGCAATTTGCCGATCTGGTTCCGCGCAAGCTGTCCGTAACGCAACAGGCTGTCCCGGTGTCCCTGACGGGTCTCGCTGGAGATGCGGCACGAGGCCAGGAGGTGTTGACCAATCCTCAAAAAGGCGACTGTTTGAGCTGCCATAAGGTGAGTTCATTAACCTCCGCTGGGGGACAGGGTGAAATCGGACCTAGCCTCGACGGTGTTGGAAAGCGATACAGCGATGGCCAGCTTCGATTGTGGATCGTCAATCCGACGACCTTTGCCCCGAACACGATCATGCCGTCCTATCATATTCCCGGTGCCCCTGCGGCGTCCTCCGTTCTTGCAGCGTCTGACGTTGAAGACCTCGTTTCATATATGAAAACCCTGAAGTAACGGCATCGACGCGTAACGTTGAGAGGAATGCCGGTGCGTGCCTATCCGATTTTGGTGTTTTTGTTCTTTGGGTTGAGTTTGCCATTTTTTGTTGCGTTGGCTTTCAATCATAATGACCGCGTAAAGCCAGCCGACAGCACAAATCCGCTGGAGGAACTGATCTCGGGGGAAGCTTTCCTTCCGGCCGATGTTCGCGCATTGCAGGACGACGAGTTCGACAACCCCGGTTACATCGCGGTTGAGTCGGGAGAACAATTGTTCGCGGTTCTCGGTGGGCCGACGCTTAAATCCTGCCGAAGTTGCCACGATGCGAAAGCGACGGACTTCCGGCGCGCGGTCGCAAGCTATCCGAAATTTTCGCCCGAGCGGCGGGATGTCATAACCCTTGGGCAGCGTATCAATCTTTGTCGCGAACGAAACCTGAAAACAAATGCGTTGCCGGACGACGCGCCTGAATTGTCGTCTTTGTCGGTTTATTTGCGGTCGGCGGCTAAAGGTCTTCCCTCGGGGGTCGAGATAACGGGAACGAACGAAAAGGTTTTCGAAAAAGGGAAGACGCTTTTTTCGGCGAGGATCGGCCTGCTCAATCTGTCTTGCGCGCAATGCCATTCCGCAAACGTCGGCCAGCGGTTCGGGTCTGAAACACTAAGCCAGGGCCATCCGTCATCCTCTCCGACGTTCAAGGTGTCTTCGGGACGTATCACAACGCTTCACGACCGTTTCCGTGCGTGTAACAAACTCACTCGCGCCGAGCCGCAGCCCGAGAATGCCGCCGACTATGTCGCGCTTGAGCTATACATCTCCTGGCGCAGCAAAAATCTGCCGCTCAGCGCCCCCGGGGTCCGGCCGTGACGCGTGCGAAGACCACGGTTGCGCTGTCCATCGCAGGCTCCGACTCATCCGCCGGTGCGGGCATCCAGGCGGATCTGAAAACTTTTTCAGCGCTTGGCGTCTATGGCGCGACCGTGATCACAGCCGTCACAGCGCAAAACACTATGGGCGTCACGGCGATCCACAAGATACCTGCCTCAATGATCGCGGCTCAGATTGATGCGGTCTTTTCCGACTTGAACGTTGGCGCGGTCAAAACCGGCATGCTCGGCGACGAGACGGCTATAACTGCGGTTTGCGATGGCCTTGAGCGGTGGGCGAACGGGGTGCCGATCGTGGTCGATCCAGTCATGGTTTCCACGAGCGGAAGCCAACTTCTCGAAGCCGGTGCCGAACAGGTGCTGATAAAGCGTCTTATGCCCATGGCCGCGATCATAACGCCCAATCTCCTGGAAGCCGCCGCCCTCCTGAATGCGACGCCAGCCCGGAATGACGCGCAAATTGAACGGCAGGCGAAACAGCTTTGCGGGTTAGGGGCGAACGCCGTTCTCATCAAGGGCGGGCATCGCGCGGGAGCCTTGTCCAGCGACGTGTTCTACGATGGCCAGGCGCTTCATGTTTTTTCAGCGCCGCGCCTCGATACCAAAAACACGCACGGGACGGGATGCACCCTTTCTTCCGCTATCGCCGCGCACCTGCTCAGGGGATTGACCGTGATCGATGCGATTGATGCATCGAAGCGGTATCTTCAGCATACCCTGGGACGCGCTGACGAACTGAACATCGGGAGCGGGTCGGGACCGGTTTTCCATTTCGCTCACCGCGATACGCAGATTTGAGATCGCGGCGAAAAAGATGATCGGGTTACATGAAAACCGAGCGGTCGCCGCTTTTCCTCCACCTTCATTGATTAACTCAACTGAAGCTCGTATTGGAAGATGTCCTAATTCGGTCCCGCCGTTATTTTTGTATCCCGTTGTCCTTTGAGGTTCACGATGCAATTCCGAAACACGGTCTGCTCCGCCGCCATGATTGCGGCTTTTGCAGTTCTTTTGACACAGCCAGCCTTCGCCTTATGCTCAAGCCAGGGCATTGATCTTATGAAGAGCCTCAACGGCCCCTGGAAAGGCAAAGGAGCCTTCACGCCCATCGGCGGTTCCGTTGAGCGTGTGTCCTGCCGCGTAAGCTATGCCATCATCGGTGGAAGCGTACTCAATCAGGTGATTGCCTGCGCCGGAACCGATTACAAAATCGAGGCATCCAGCCGCGTGACCTGCGAAGGCAACCGGCTAGAAGGCACTTTCGAGGAGAAGATCGGCAACAACACCGGTCGGGTAAGTGGTTCGATTAGCGGCAATCATCTGGATATCGATGCCGACGGTCCGAGTTTCAAAGGGAGGTTCAACGTCAAATTCAACGGCGAAGCCAATCATCTCGTGGCCATCACACAGTTTGATAGCGCAAAGGGCCGACAGGTTCCCGTTGCGTCGCTGCAACTCACGCGTTAATCGCAACATACGCGATGGCGATGGTGGTCCACTCCAGCGCTCGCGTCTTGAATTGTCCGAGAAAACTAGGGCGTCGTTGAGTTGGTCTCCAAGTCCCTTGATCCCTCTCCCCAATGGAATTTTATACGTCATGGCCGGGCTCGACCCGGCCATCCAGTGCAACAAACATGTAGCTGTGCTTTTGTTACTTTTTTATTTTTATGGGTGGCCGCCTCAAGCTCAACCAGGTTAAAATGATCTTTCTGCGAAGGACTCCTTCAGGGGAAGGGTTGGTAAGGGGCCCCACGGTGACCATTACTGACGACTTTGCTAAACCGCATCACGCGGGGTAACGCCTAAGTGGATTTCAGCGTTGTCTTGCAAATTGTAGAGATGGTTGGTGTCGTCGTCTTCGCCATTTCCGGTGCCCTGACGGCTTCGCGGAAGCAGTTGGATCTGGGTGGGTTCGCGCTTATCGCAACGGTAACGGCCATCGGTGGCGGCACGCTGCGTGATCTGCTTACGGGAACGCGCCCTGTATTCTGGATTGTGGAACCCGTTTACCCGGTGATTTGCGCAACCGTGGCCGTGGCCATCTTCTTCACGGCTCCTTTGTTCGAGTCGCGGTTGCGGGCGCTCCTGTGGGCGGACGCCCTTGGGCTTGCGCTGTTTTGCGTGACAGGGAGCGAGAACGCGCTGCACCAGGGTGTTCCGCCCGTTGCCGCCATCATCATGGGCGTGATCACAGCAACGTTTGGCGGAATCGTGCGGGATGTGTTCTGCAATGAGGTGCCGCTGATTCTACGCCGAGAAATCTACGCGACGGCGGCTTTGGCTGGCGCAGGCATTTACGTGGCTTTGCGGGGTCTCGACGCGGACAGGTTATGGGCCAGTCTGATTGCGTTCAGCATCTGTTTTCTGATCCGCGCGGTTGCGATTTCGCGCGGGCTGTCGCTCCCGATCTATGATAAACGCCGAAGTCGAAGTTACGAGGAAGCTGTCGCGTTAAAAGATGCGGACAAGCTGGAAAGATAAAAAGCGAAAATCTCCCAAGCCTGATGAGTTGAACGAAAACGCGATCATTTTCGCGAGTTCGGGCGAGAAAAGGGAACAAAGCCCCGGTCCACGGTCAGGACGCCCTGATTCGCGCCGCGCTGCCGACTGGCACAGACTGCACGCCGCGCTTGAGTGTCTCGGCCTCGCGCTTCCACAACGCGGCTTCTTTACGTCCGGTCTTGGCCGCCACTCGCCATCGCCGCTGTCCCGACCACATGACGAACGCCCCGATGAACATGCCGACGAACAGGGCGGCGAGCAGGTAGATGTACAACGCGCCTTCGACCCCCAACGCTGCGTCGCGGTTCTGGAAAGGGTCAAGGATCAGACGAACTGAATGTCGGTTGGCGACTGCAAATGAAACGATGACAGCAAAAACGATGACCAGAAAAACCGCTTTGATAAATCGTTTCATTCTATCGACGCTCTGTTTTCAGGTATCCATATGAAAAGCAAACTAAGGTAGCGATCAGACCCGCCAGATAGCAAAGTCGTTCCGCGGCGGTTATGTTGCCGACTTGGCTGGCGCGCGTTTCTTGGCCTTTGGCTTCTCTTCGACCTCCGGCTCCGCGGTGTCAGCCGGGTTGAGGCGAAGCCGCAGTTCCTTACCTGTCTTGAAGTAGGGGACATACTTTTCGGAAACATTAACCTGCTCGCCGGTTCTCGGATTGCGGCCCACGCGGGCAGGGCGGTGCTTGACAGAAAAAGCGCCAAAGCCACGCAGTTCGACGCGATCTTTACGGGCAAGTGCCTCGGTGATTTCGTCGAAGATCACATTCACGATGGTTTCGACATCCCGCTGCATGAGATGCGGATTGGTCGTCGCGATCTTCTCGATGAGTTCAGACTTAATCATGGACGGAATCTTTCAACAAAGACGGGTGCCATACGGAGAAAAGACCAGTGAACTGTTGATCCTTAAAGACGTCGAGCTGATTAGCAATCGCTGCCTCAAGGGGCGAGGTCAAGCCTAATTTTGCGGCCAAATTCATGATCGAGCCTTGTAGCAGGCTGTTTGCGCCGGACCGTTCGGGTTTGCGATCAATCACCTTCAGACCGCTCTCCACTTTCCGGACATCGGTAAACCATTTGACAGCAACCGTTTCATCGCCGAGAGCATCGACCAGACCGTTATCGACGGCCTGTCGTCCGGTGTAAATACGACCGGTTTTGATGTCATCGAGGATCGGTGCGACGCGCTTGCGCCGTTGTTGAACCAGATCGGTGAACCAGGTCTGTGATTCCTTCACGAGTTCTTCCAGAAGACGGCGGGACGTATCGTCGACCGGTGTAAACAGCGACGGCTTCGCCTTCAGACTGCCTGAGCGGATCTCTTCGACTTTGACGCCAAACTTGTCGAGCAAGCCGCTGATCTCAGCCGACTGAAAAATGACACCGACCGAACCGGTGATCGTATTCCCGCGCGCGACGATATAATCCGTCGCGATGCCAGCCAGATACGCGGCGGACGCGGCAACCGTGCCGAACACTGCGGCGACCGGCTTTTCAGCGGCAAGCGCGCGCAAGTCGTCGTAAAGCGCTTCGCCGCCGGTTGTCGTACCGCCGGGGCTATCCACCGAAACGATCACGGCTTTCACGTTCTTGTCTTTTTTCAGCTTTGTCAAAAGCTCATGGCGCGCACGGCTGTCGCCAATGATCCCATTTACGCTGACGCGAGCGATATACGCGCCGCGCAAATTGAAGGATCCCGAGGTATCTTCATCGCGAGAGAGCGCAATCCCGACGATCCCAACGAAAGCAAGGATCGCAAGAACGCGCCACGTGGTCAGACGTCGCTTCAGGCGACGGCGGTCCATAATCGTATCGGAGTCCAGGGTCATCGGTATGCCTTTCTGATTTTGGTCGCGGCAACGACAACCCGCACCCTCAAGTTTATACGGTTAGGTGGCAGGGCAAGTGACGCCCCGCCGCGTCAGGCTTATACTTCGGCCTTTTCCTTGGTCTGCGCCTTGTTCAACGCCGCACCAAGGATATCGCCCAGGGAAGCGCCGCTGTCGGCCGAACCGAATTGTGCCACGGCCTCTTTTTCTTCAGCAATTTCGAGCGCCTTGATGGACAACCCGATCTTGCGTCCGGTTTTGTCAACCTGAGTCACGAATGCGTCAATTCTATCGCCGACCGAGAAACGCTCCGGCCGCTGTTCGGGCTTATCGCGCGAAAGATCGACACGGCGAATGAACGCCGTCAGATCGGTTCCGGTCAGCTTGACCTCAAGACCCTGGTCTTTCACTTCAAGCACTTCGCAGGTGACGGTGGCACCTTTCTTGAGATTGGTCGCCGTCGCCGCCTGGAATGGGTCGTCGCTCAGTTGCTTGATGCCAAGACTGATGCGCTCTTTCTCCGCATCGGTTTCCAACACGACGGCGCGGACTGTATCGCCTTTGCTGTAGTCCTTGATGGCTTCCTCGCCCTGTTTCTGCCAGTCCAGATCGGACAAATGGACCATGCCATCAATGCCGCCATCAAGACCCACGAACAGGCCAAACTCAGTGATATTGCGGATTTGCCCTTCGACCACCGAGCCCTTCGGCTGATTGGCGGCGAACGCATCCCACGGATTTTCCTGAGTCTGTTTCAGTCCGAGGGATATCCGGCGCTTTGAGGCGTCGACTTCAAGAACCTGAACTTCAACTTCCTGGCTGGTGGAGACAATCTTGCCGGGATGAACGTTCTTCTTGACCCAGCTCATTTCCGACACGTGGATCAGGCCTTCAACGCCAGGTTCCAGCTCAACGAACGCGCCATAGTCCGCGATATTGGTGACAGCCCCCTTGAATTTGCCGCCAATCGGATATTTTTCCTCAATGCTGCCCCATGGATCGGAGCCGAGTTGCTTCATGCCGAGGCTGATGCGCTGCGTATCGGGATTGATCCGCACGATCTGAACCTTGACCGTGTCGCCAACGTTCAGGATTTCCGTCGGATGGTTGACCCGACGCCATGCCATATCCGTCACGTGAAGCAGACCGTCGATGCCGCCGAGATCGATGAACGCGCCGTAGTCCGTGATGTTCTTAACCACGCCGTCGACAACCTGCCCTTCTTCGAGTTTGGCCACGATCTCGGAGCGTTGCTCTGCGCGGCTTTCTTCGAGTACTGAGCGGCGGGAGACCACGATGTTGCCCCGTCGGCGGTCCATCTTCAAGATGAGAAACGGCTGTGGCACATTCATCAACGGGCCGACATCCTTGATCGGGCGGATGTCCACCTGACTGCCTGGCAAGAACGCAATTGCGCCGTCGAGATCGACCGTGAAGCCGCCTTTCACGCGGTTGAAGATCACGCCTTCGACCTTTTCCTGCGCCGTAAACTTGTGTTCAAGCTTGGTCCAGCTATCCTCGCGGCGCGCTTTCTCGCGGCTGAGAACGGCTTCACCAGCAGAATTTTCCATTCGCTCGACGTAAACCTCGACCTCGTCGCCCACGTTGATGCTGGCGGGCTGACCAGGACCTGCAAATTCCTTTAACGGCACGCGGCCTTCCGTCTTGAGGCCGACGTCGATCACCGCCAGATCTTTTTCGATTGCGACGACCTTGCCTTTGACCACGGATCCTTCGGCGGGTGCCGATCCGTGCAGAGACTCATCCAGTAATGCAGCAAAATCGTCGGTGCTTGGGTTATAGCCTCCCGTCCGTTGCTCAGTTGTATGCGTGGCGATCATTAAAACTCCGATGTGGCCGAAGCCGGTCTGCGTTAAGGGTTGCGTTGGCTGTTCACGGCGTTGGATGCCGACCTGAACAGATTTAATGGGCCGGCGAATGGAATGAGGTGGCGAAGGCACTGCCCTGCCATTCAAACTTGATGCTGCTTACAAATGATTTATCCGCGATGCACAACTTTATCAATAAGCTCGATGGCGGCTGCAAGCGCTTTTTCTATATCCATTTCTGTCGTATCGAGCAAGTGAGCGTCGCTTGCAAGCCGTAAAGGTGAAATGGGTCGCTCCATATCGCGACGATCACGGTCCTTGATCTCTGACAATACAGCCTCTGGCGTGATCGCTTCTCCATACGTCCGCAGCTCGGCATACCGTCGTATCGCCCGGCTTTCCGCCGTGGCGGTGACAAAAATCTTTGCGTGCGCGTCGGGGCAAACCACCGTCCCGATGTCGCGTCCCTCGACGACGGCACCCGAAGGCCGCATGGCGAACTCGCGCTGGAAGGCGGTAAGCGCGGCGCGCACTTCAGGGATCGCGGCCACGATTGAGGCGGCTTCGCCATTGCCCTTGGTCCTTAAGGTCTGATCCGCCAATGACCCGGTATCGAGCGATCGAGCTGCTGTCTGTGCTGCCTCCACATCCGTCAGCAGCTTCCCCATAGCGATAACGTCGCGCGCAACCGCCCTGTACAGCGAACCTGTATCAAGGTGCGGAAGCCGGTAGTGAGCGGCAACGCGTCGGGCAATGGTGCTTTTTCCGGCGGCAGCCGGACCGTCGATGGCTATGATCAACGCCTTAGACATCGCGAAGCCGCCCGCCCAACCGCCCGATCAGATCGCGAAATTCGGGAAAGCTCGTCGCAATCATAGACGCGTCATCCACCGTAATCGGCTGGTCTGACGCAAGCCCGAGAACAAGGAAGGCCATCGCAATCCGGTGATCGAAGTGGGTGCGAACCGTAACGCCGCCGGCGATATGAGACTTCCCGCGAACGCGAAGCGTATCTCCATCGGCGCGGGCGTCCACCCCGCATATGGTGAGGCCATCCACCATCGCCGCAAGCCGGTCGCTTTCCTTGACGCGAAGTTCGGAGAGGCCCTCCATGACCGTTTCACCGTCGGCAAAGGCCGCCACAGCCGCGAGGATCGGATATTCATCGATCATGGACGGCGCGCGAACGGCTGGAACATGAACGCCACGCAGCCTGGAGTATCGCACCCGAAGATCGGCCACCGGCTCCCCGTTCACCCGCCGCTCGTTCTGAAAGCCGATATCGGCGCCCATTTCCAGCAATGTGCTATAGAAGCCCGTTCGCGTCGGGTTGATGAGCACGTTTTCGATGAGAACGTCGGATCCATCGCACAACAGCGCTGCGGCGGTTAGGAAAGCGGCCGAACTCGGATCGCCCGGCACCTGAACCGGAACGCCACGCAGGCTTTTTTGCCCGCGAACCTCGATCTGGGTGCGGCCATCCGCCCGAGTCGTCGACGAGTTCGCCGCCCCGAACGCCGCCAGCATGATCTCCGTGTGATCGCGGGTTTTCTCGCGCTCGATCACGGTCGTTGTCCCCGGTGTCAGAAGCGCCGCGAGAAGGATCGCCGATTTCACCTGCGCCGACGGAACCGGCGTCTCATAAGTGATCGGCACAAGCGTGTGGTGCCCGATCAGCGTCAACGGCAGTGTGTTTTGCCCCGCTTCGGCAATATTCAAACCCATCTTTCTTAGCGGATCGAGAACCCGGCCCATGGGCCGCTTTTGCAGCGAGTCATCCCCCGTAAACCGCGCGCGCATCGCGTGACCGGCCACCACGCCCATCATCAACCTCGCACCCGTCCCCGAATTGCCAAAGTCGAGGTCGCCCGTAGGCTGCAGAAACCCGCCAAGTCCCGATCCGATCACCGACCACTGCGTTCCGTTTTTCGAGATGGAAACGCCCATCGCCTGCAACGCTTTCGCCGTGCACAGGATATCCCCGGACTCCAGCAGCCCGTCGATATCCGTGCGACCCTCCGCCATCGCGCCAAGGATCAACGCCCGGTGCGAGATCGATTTATCGCCCGGAACGCGAACGGCCCCCTGCATCGCGCCGGTTTTTTCTGACATCAAAGGCCGTGGTTTTATCTCGGCGTTGAACATTCGATCCGCCATCTCATATCTTGTCGTCTCAGTCTAAACGCTCTTTTAGAACGCTCCGTCCCCGCTGTCACGCTTGTCGAGCCTTGGCCTCATGTTTTTGTTTAAGGGCTTTGACACACGCATGATCGCTGGTATGTATCCGCCAAACTCCAGAGCACGCTCACGATATAATACATTGAAGGACGCAATAACGAATGTCGAATAAAGCAGAACGCGGTCTGAAACGTGTTTGCATGACGTGCAGCAGCAAGTTCTATGACCTCAACCGCAACCCGATCACCTGCCCTGTCTGTCACAGTATATATAACACGGGCGCTGCTCCCCGCGCCGCCGTAACGGGTGGAAACGCCATCGATGCGGACGACGATGCAATCCTCGATGCGGGCCGGGGCGGAATTGAATTTGTTGCGCTGGATGAGGTGGCTGCGGCCGAAGGAGACGATTTGCCTGATATCGAAGGCGGCGATCTTTCTGACGTGGGCGAAGATGATGCGGCGCTCGAAGTCGTGGCCGATGATGAAACCTTCCTTGAAGCCGAGGACGAAGGCGAAGCGGATGTATCCGGCTTTGTGGGCGGTGGCCCGAATGAAGATGAGGTCTGAGGAGCGTTGCGAAATAAATCGACCAAGGCTGTGTTCATGACGGGAGGGCGCACGTTGTCGTAAGTGCGCCCATTCTGAGATTTTTTGTTGCGGCTTGGTAAATCACAAGATAAACCTCTAGCAGAGGGTAGCACATCGTCACCCATCGAAGTCTCGGGGCCATAGCTCAGCCGGGAGAGCGCTACAATGGCATTGTAGAGGTCGACGGTTCGATCCCGTCTGGCTCCACCACGATTTCATTAAGAAATTTATCCGATATTTCAACGTCCGCGACTTCAACGCTTGCGTGACTGTTCTTGAACCTCAGCGGTTTGGCCATATATCCACGATATAATGGTAGGCGTGGACGAGGATTCACGGAGCCGCCACAATGACAGGATGTCATAAGGCATAGCGTCTCTGGCGACGCTAGGAGGGTACTGCGGTGAACGAAAGCGTAAAAGATTTTGGTCTGGAAGCTTGGGGCGAGGGCGAGTTCGCTTATATCAAACCTCTGTCAGCCAAAGATGTCCGTGAACTCTTTCCATCTTTGGGAGGGTTGCCTGAGGGGATCGACCTCTTCGCCGTGGTGTCAGCAGACGGAACTCCTATGGCATTGACCGAAAGCCGGTCCGCCGCCTTAGAAAATGTTGAGGAAAGTGAACTTGAGCTTGCGACGCTGCATTAGGTGTAGCGCCAACGCAAGAGGAGGAATGCCAGTTTTCACCGGTGTTGTGTAATACCATCTCCCGTCGCGCCTCCAGCGCGACGTTTTCGTATGTGCGAAAACGCCAAAGTGTTCGCTCGGGAGATGTTTTGCAGCGGCATTCCTTCTCCGCTTGGGGAGAGGGCTTCGTATCCTTCGATACGTCCCAACCCAACTCGACCCGGCCATCAAGTGCAACAGCGCCGTAGCTCTGTCTTTTATTAGCTTCGTGCTTTGCTGGATGGCCGCCTCAAGGGCGGCGATGATGAAACTTGGGCCTTCGCAATGATCTGTATAAAATCAGGCCGCGTGTGACGCAGCTTTCTCCGTTAAAACAGCATAAATAGCCGAACGATCGCGACATCCGCGAATGGTTTCCACGACCTTTGTATCTCGCAGCAGCCTCGAAATGCGTGCGAGTGCGCGCAAATGGTCTGCGCCTGCGTTCTCCGGTGCAAGCAGAAGCATGATGATGTCCACCGGTTCTTCGTCCATGGCGTCGAAATCGATGGGAGCCTTAAGCCGCGCAAAAATGCCGACGGCACTTCGCAAATTTGGCAACCGCCCATGCGGAATGGCGACCCCTCCGCCAACACCGGTCGACGCCAAACGTTCGCGCTGGATGATCGTATTGAAAATATCGATGCTTGGTAAACCAACGACTTCCGCCGCCTTCTCGGACAGGACCTGTAGCGCCACCTTTTTGTTGACAGCTTCTAGTGACGCCATAACGCTTCTTGGCGTTATAAGATCGCTCAAATCCGTGTCTCTTACCACGCTCGACAATCTCCTTTTGTTTACCGGACCGAATCAAAGCTTGGGTGAAAGCGCGATTCCGTTCGGATCAATCCAGCCGATATTACCGTCGTCGCGACGGTAAACCACGTTGACCCCACCGTGAGCCGCATTACGGAACACGAGAAATGTCTTGTCTGCAAGATCCATTTGCATCACAGCGTCGCTGACGGACATGGCTCCAACGCGAACCGGTGTTTCGGCAATGACCACCGGGACCTCGGCATGATCTGCGGTGGCCGCCGCATGATCCGTCACCGTATCCGCTTCAAGCGTGTAGTCGACGCCGGAAACCGGATCGTCATCAACAGTCTTTGAGTCAGCTTTCTGTCCGTGTTGTTTGAGCCGCCGTTTGTACCGGCGCAAGCGTTTCTCAAGCCGCTCCACAGCGGAGTCAACGCTGGCATAGGCGTCCGCCCCCTCACCGCTGGCCTGCATGTCGAGACCAGACGCAAGATGTACAGCGCAATGCGTCGCAAACCCATCGCTTCTCCGCTCTACGCTGATCTGCCCGGATAAAGACCGTCCCGCATACTTACCAAACGGCATGATCGATCTTGTCTATTGTATAAATACGCAAACTTTCGCCAACGTCCAAATTTTTTCCGGTGATTTTTATTGCCATCGGCACGTCCCTTTGAAATGGGGAACAGGTTTTTGCTTTATCCCGATGATTAGAGTATCGACGGCACAGCGCAGGCGCAAGACAAAACCATTGGACAGGATTTTATTCAAGTTACGAAGCTCGGCAGAAAAACTGTGAAGACTTGAATTATTCTAAATACAGAACGTCGACGAACGGCTTCTGTATTTAGAATACAAGCGGCGGCGCAAACTATTACTTCGGCGCAAGAACCATGATCATCTGGCGGCCTTCCAGCCGTGGCTCCAGTTCCACTTTAGCCAACGGCCCGGTCTCATCCCTAACTTTGATCAAGAGCTGCATGCCAATGTCCTGGTGTGCCATTTCACGACCGCGAAACCGCAACGTCACCTTAACCTTGTCACCATCTTCGAAAAACCGTTTGATGGATCGCATTTTCACATCGTAATCGTGGTCGTCGATATTGGGCCGCAGCTTGATCTCTTTAACCTCAACGGTTTTCTGCTTCTTGCGGGCCTCGGCAGCTTTCTTTTGAGCCGCAAATCTGTGTTTCCCGTAATCCATGATCTTGCAAACGGGAGTTTCGCCGTTTGCGGCAATTTCGACAAGGTCAAGCCCCACCTCGACCGCGCGTGCCAACGCGTCGCGTTTGTTGGTTAACCCATGATTTTCGCCGAGTTCATCGATCAGTTGAACATCGCGGGCGATAATAGCTTCATTTATGCGCGGCCCACCTTTTTCGGGCGCGCCTCTTAATGGACGGCGTATCTGACATCTCCCTTAAACGTTGTACAAATCGCAAACATGCTATGCGTTATATGAGCATAAAAATCGCCGGTCGCAAGTCAAGGAGTATTACGGATTACACCTAAAACTTACGATACATAGCTTTGTTTCGAGATGTAACGCACCGGAACCGCGTTCCTGAATGAGGCTCATTCGGAGTCTGAAATCGACGAACTCACGAATAGGTATTTTCACGCTGAGATAGCGCAAAGGACTGTTCGCCATTAACGGTGCGGACGGGTTTATGATCCGCCTCCACGAGAAGCCCATCCTCAAGCATCAGGATCCGGTCCATACGGCGCGCC
Source organism: Rhodomicrobiaceae bacterium (assembly GCA_965247345.1). Taxonomy (GTDB): domain Bacteria; phylum Pseudomonadota; class Alphaproteobacteria; order Rhizobiales; family Rhodomicrobiaceae; genus Rhodomicrobium. The sequence goes on from CBDFGZ010000001.1 coordinate 219,330, forward strand.
AGATCAAAGTTGTGCGTTGCAATCAACGCGGCTACGCCCATGCTGCGCACAAAGTGAAGCAGTTCCTCGAAGACGCGATCGGCAGTTTGTGGATCGAGGTTTCCTGTAGGCTCGTCCGCAAGCAGCACCTTTGGATTATTCGCAACGGCGCGCGCGATGGCAACCCGCTGCTGCTCACCGCCCGACAGTTCGGAGGGCCGATGGGTTCCTCGTGACTCTAGACCAAAGCTCGCCAGCAAGGCCTGCGCCCGCGTTCGCGCCTCGGATTTGGACACCCCGGAGATCCGCTGCGGCATGGCAACGTTCTCCTCGGCAGAAAAATCCGGCATCAGGTTGTGAAACTGATAAACAAAGCCGATGTCCGTGCGGCGGATAAGGGTCCGCTGACGATCCGATAGCATCGTGCAATCGACGCCGTTCAAGATGACACTGCCGGCTCCCGGCTTTTCCAGAAGCCCGATCATATGCAGCAGCGATGACTTCCCCGACCCCGAAGGACCGACCAGCGCAACGATTTCCCCCTCATAAACTTCAGCCGACGCGCCGCGAAGCACGTAGATCGTTCGATCGCCCTGCTGAAACGTGCGTTCCAGACCGACCAGTTGCAGTACGGGCCGGGTGCTGGCAAAGATATGTCCCATCTCGTTCATTGGTATCTCAATGCCTCCACGGGATCGAGCCGGGCCGCCTTGAACGCGGGATAAATCGTCGCGGCAATGGACAGGAAGAAGGCAATTGCAACAATCGATGCAACTTCAACCGGATTGATCTCTGACGGCAGCCTCGCCAGAAAGTAAATCTGCGCAGGGAAAATCGTCATGCTGGTGACTGTCGAGATGAAGTTTTTGATGGCGTCCGCATTCTTTGCAATGGCAAGGCCCACCAGGAAGCCCGTGAACGTCCCTGCGACGCCGATACTCGCGCCTGCAATCAGAAAGACACGTAAAATCGAGCCGCTGGATGCACCCATGGTTCGCAGAATGGCAACGTCGCGTCCCTTTTCCTTCACGAGCATAATCATGCCCGAGATAATGTTCAGGGCAGCAACCGCGACAATCAGAAGAAGAATAACGAACATTGCCAACCGCTCGACTTCGAGAGCTGAGTAAAGCGTTCCATTCAGTTGTCGCCAGTCGGTAAATATGACGTCGGTCGGGGCAACTTTCTGCAAGGATGATTTGAGAAACTCCACGTTGTCCGGTTTATTGGTCATGACTTCAAGAACCTGCGCCGTGTCCTCCAGGTTGAACATGGCTTGCGCATCCTTGAGCGGGACAAATCCTATGATCCCGTCAAATTCCGACATGCCCATTTCGAATACGGCGACAACAGGAAATGTCTTGCGGCGCGGCATCATGCCCATGGGAGTCGAAACGCGGCTTGCCGTGACCAGTGTCACCTCGGACCCGACCACCACATTCAGCTTGTTCGCCAGGCGAACACCGATGGCAAGACCGCCGGAATTGTCAAAGTTTTCAAAGGTTCCGAACCGGACGTTGTTCGCAACGAATTTCAGTGACGAAACGTCCTGCCCGCGAATTCCGCGAACGAGAACAGCGGGCGGGTTGGTCTGCGTCGAAACCGTGGTTGCGAGCGCCTGACCCTCGACGACAGGGATCGCGTGCACGATGCCAGGCACCTGCTTGAACTTGGCGGCGATTTCCCGGTAATCGTCGAACGGGCGGCCAAGCGGTCTTGCAATGATATGGCCGTTCAGGCCGAGGATTTTGTCGAAAAGGTCTGCGCGAAAACCATTCATGATCGAGAGGACAACAATCAGCGCCGCCACACCCGCCATAATGCCGAGAAACGACACCAGCGCGATCACGGAAATGGAGCCTTCCTTGCGGCGTGCGCGCAAATACCGAAACGCGAGCAGCCATTCGAACGCTGCAAAAGGCTTTGTGGATCCGGTCGCTTTGGCGATGGTCATGTCGACACTTTCGGTATTTCCTTTGTTTTCGGCTTTTTCGGCGATGCCACTGCTTGTCCGTCGTTTGTCGGCAGGGCATTATGCAGCGCTGAAATATCGCCTTGTTGCGCATGTGGATGCAACGCGTTTATGGCCGCATCAAGGGAAAGCGTCCGCCGTTCCCCAGTCGCGCGGGTTTTGATCTCGACCTCGCCGTTGGCCAGGCTTTTTGGCCCTGCGATGACTTGATAAGGCAGCCCGATCAGGTCCATGGTCTTGAACTTGACGCCCGCACTTTCGCCTGTGTCGTCGTAAAGCACTTCATCGCGATGACCGCCGAGGGCTGCGTAAAGCTTTCCGCAAGAGTCATCCGTTGTGACATCGCCGGGCTTCAGGTTCACGATCCCGATGCGGAACGGGGCTACGCTTTCCGGCCAGATGATGCCAGCGTCGTCGTGGCTGGCTTCGATGATCGCTGCAGCCAGGCGCGAGACACCGACGCCATAAGAGCCGCCGTGCAGCGCCACGACCTTGCCATCAGGCCCTTGCACCTGCGCTTTCATGGGCTTCGAATACTTTGTACCGAAATAGAAAATGTGCCCGACTTCGATGCCGCGCGCGGTGAGCTGCCGCGCCTCAGGCACCTCGCTCTCGAAGCGCGCCGCGTCATGCATCTCGTCCGTTGCCGCGTATCTGCTCGTCCATTGTTGCACAAGCGGGCCGAGATCGCTCCAGATATCAGTATTTTCATCCGGCACCGGCATTTCGACCAGATCGCGGTCGCAATACACCTGGCTTTCGCCGGTGTTGGCTAGAATGATGAACTCGTGACTGAGATCGCCCCCGATTGGCCCCGGATCGGCTTTCATGGGCACGGCTTTCAGGCCAAGCCGCGCGAAGGTCCGCAAGTAGGCCACGAACATCCGGTAATAAGATTGCCGCGCTCCAGCTTCGTCAAGATCGAAGGAATACGCATCTTTCATCAGAAATTCACGGCCGCGCATCACGCCGAACCGGGGCCGCACCTCATCTCGGAACTTCCATTGAATATGATACAGGTTCTTCGGCAGATCGCGGTACGACTTCACCGCATCGCGGAAAATCTGCGTAACCTGCTCCTCGTTGGTCGGGCCGAACAGCATGTCGCGCTCATGACGATCCTTGATGCGCAGCATCTCCGCGCCATAATCGTCGTAGCGGCCGCTTTCACGCCAAAGATCGGCGGGCTGTATGGTCGGCATCAGCATCTCGATGGCACCTGCGCGATTCTGCTCCTCGCGCACGATCCGCTCGATGTTGTCGAGCACGCGCTTGCCGAGCGGCAGCCACGAATAGATGCCAGCGCTCGATTGCCGGATCATGCCCGCGCGCAGCATCAGGCGATGGGACACGATCTCCGCCTCTTTCGGATCGTCGCGCAGCACAGGAAGGAAATATTTGCTCAATCGCATCGGTCAGCTCCGCCGCAAGCTTGGCGCGGCATATTTACGGCATAGCGCTTTCCACGCTCGGGCGCAACGGAGCGAACTCCGCCGCCGCAAATACATGGGAATAACCGTTTGACGAGTATGTCGGTGATGGCTACTGTGAAACTATGAAAAATATCACAGTTTCACTGGATGATGACACCTATCGACGCGCGCGAGTGAAAGCCGCCGAGCAGGATACATCTGTATCCGCGGTCGTGAAGAAATTTTTGACCGAATTTGCAGCCGGTGAAAGCGAATTCGACCGGCTCGCGCGTCAGGAGCACGAGCTTCGCGCTCAGGTTAGAAACTTCAGCGCTAGTGACCGGCTTCCCCGCGACGAACTTTACACTCGCGGCCATGACCCCAAGTAAGTTCTTAGACACAAATATTTTGCTTTATTCGATCAGCCCTGATCCCGCAGAACGCGAAAAGCGAATCAAAGCGTCCGAACTTCTTGATCTCGCCGATATTGCGTTATCGGTTCAAACCCTACAAGAATTTTATGTTCAAGCGATCAGACCGAAACCCAAAGGCGCGTTAACGCATGACATGGCAGTTTCATTCATCCATGCCTGGACGCGATTTCCGGTTCAGGCCATGACGGTGGCTGTGTTGCAATCGGCCTTGGACATCAAGGCGCGGACCCGGTTTTCGTATTGGGACAGCGCCATAATCGCGGCGGCAGTCGCTTTAGGCTGTACCGAACTTTATACAGAAGACATGAGTCATGGCCGCGAAGTGGACGGCGTCACGATCATCAACCCGTTTCGCTGACGCCTCGCGCGATCTTTTTTAACTCTCGCGGCTCATGCGGCGTCCACAGGCCTGTCTGAAGCGCTCCATTCGATCCACGATCCGTCATAAACCGCGGCGTTTACCCGCGTCCCTCGGCTTCAAGCCAACGCTGATACGAACCAGCGCTTTCTGTCGAGGGGTTGCCCTTAAGAACGGCGTCGACACTGACGTCCTCGTCGATCTCAGGCCAATGTACGCCTTGCCCGTGTCCTATAAGACGGAAGTTTGCCCTTTCAGCCTGCGTTGCTTTCAAAAGACGCAGAAACCAGGCGAGCGGTACTGAAACCGCTCTTCCGTCATCAAGCTCCATGGTTAAAAGATCGTTTTGAAATACGACTGACAGAGCACGGGGCGGACGATGTTCATCTTGCAAAATAGCCATTCCATGCCTCCTGGGTCTGTCCGATTCATACAGAAACATGAACTCGGTCGTCATGGCCGGGCTTGACCCGGCCATCCAGACTTTCCTGTTTTGAGGGCAGAGGCTTTTTCGCTGGATGGCCGGGTCAAGCCCGGCCATGACATTGGGTCGTGACTCCGTCTGTCTCAAACGTCCGAAGAATAAAAGAAAAACCAATAAGGACCAAGCCTGAGAATCGTTGGCATTTCGTGTTTGGTTCGTCAGGTATGTGTTACAGCGTCCACAGGCTTGTCCGAAGCGCTCCATTCGATCCACGATCCGTCATAAACCGCGGCGTGTTCGTTGCCGAGAACCGCCAATCCAAGCGCGACCGTGCACGCGGTGATCCCCGATCCGCATGTGGTCGCAACCGGCTTCATGGGCGATACGCCAGCCGCTTCGAACGCGGCGCGCAATTGATCGGCTGATTTCATGGTCCCATCCGCGTTAAGGAGCGAGCCGAACGGGACATTCATGGCACCCGGCATGTGTCCGAGGCGCGGCACGTGACGGGGCTCAGGCTCGCTGCCCTCGAAACGCGGCTTTGCGCGGGCATCGACGATTTGAATACCGGGGTTCTCGAGCGCCGCAGCCATGTCGGCCATATCGCGAACCAATGCTGAATTCTTGCGCCCCGAAAAATGCCGTTCGGAACGGGTGGCGGGTGGACCGGACTCCACAGGCCGTTTCTCGGCCTGCCATTTCAGCAGCCCGCCGTTCAGAACAGCCACGTCGCTGTGCCCCATGACGCGAAACATCCACCAGGCACGCGGCGCGGTATAAATCCCACGGGTGTCGTAGACCACGATTTTCATGCCGTCGCCGACCCCCATTCTACGCATGCGCGACGCGAATTTTTCCGCGGAAGGCAGCATGTTCGGCAAAGGCGATGAGGTATCCGACAAATCGTCGATATCGAAGAACAGCGCGTCCGGAATATGAACCTCGCGGAAGGCATCCGAGGCGCGCTTGCCGGGTACGTCCATAGACGCATCGAGGACAACGAGGCCAGGGGCACCCAACCGTTCCTGCAGCCAGTCTGTTTCGACAAGCCATTTCGATGAAAAATCGGGCATTTGACCCCCCTTATCGTCTTTTATTTTGTATTCAACGTGCCTCAAGTTTCACGTCGGCATCCGCTTTAAGCAAGTGGAAATAGCCGATCCATCAGAAAGGATGACGTGTCAGGCGACGTACTGCGCGATGCCATTGCCGAATGACCAGTCTTCGCGCTGAACTTCGACCAGGCTGATGATGACATCGGATGCCTTGAACGCGGTTGACGCGGCGATACCCGATGCTATTTCCGAATAAAGCGCCTTCTTGATATCGCGCGTGCGCCCTTGCGCCAAGTTGATCTGGACGATCAAAGCTTTTGCCGAATGTTCGATTCCCAGAAACTCGGGCGTGATGATGAGGTCGTCCGGGTCGTGAGAGGTGATCACCTGAAACAGATCGGCTTCCGGCACGCTGCAGGTCTTGACGAGCGCTGCATGAACGGCGCGGGATATCTTGGCTTTTTCCTCGCGGGAGGTATCGCCTGGAACAGAAATGCGAACGAATGGCATGGTGTTTTTCCTTGTGTTTACAGTTGCGGCTGAGGCGAAAAGCTTTGAAAGGTCTTGCATTGAAGGCTCGGAACGAGATATAACGCTCGTGATAACAACCGTAAAATGAGATTTGTTTCGCGTCAAGCATAAAATAACGACCGTTATAAATAGGAGGAGCGCCGTGCGTTACGCGCCAGGACATAAGGAAGAGGCTCGCGAGCGGATCGTGAAAGCCGCTGGACGCGGGTTTCGCAAGGGCGGTTTCGGCGGCATCGGCGTTGACGGTCTCGCGAAGGAAGCCGGTGTCACATCGGGCGCATTTTATGGTCACTTCAGCTCAAAGAACGAGGCATTCCGGGCCGTCGTCGCGGCTGGCATGGATAATCTCGTCGAAAGTATCCGCGCCCTGCAGACAGCGCAGGGGGACAACTGGGCAGACGCTTTCATCGACCGTTATCTCGGAGAGCGGCGCACGTGCGATCTCGGCGATGCCTGCGTTCTGCAAGCGCTCACACCGGAGGTCAGCAGATGCAGCGACGATATCCGGGCGGCTTACGAGGCCACGTTTCTCAAAGTGGTCGACACGGTCGCCAAAGGTCTTCAAGGAAAAAATCCGGAAGACAAGCGGCGGCGCGCGATTGCCCTCTTGACGATCCTTTCGGGCGGCGTGACCCTGGCGCGTGCGGTCGGTGATCCTCTGATATCGGAAGAGATCGCAAACGCCCTCAAGCCTGCGGCGCGAGCCATTGCTTCGGGGGATTGATTTTTCGTCGGATATTAAGGGGTTCAGTCGTGAATAACGCAGCAAACGTCAGGGTGAACGGCGACCGTCTCTGGACTTCGATCATGGACATGGCGACCATCGGCGCGACAGCGAATGGCGGCGTCAACCGTCTGACGGTCACGGACACCGATAAGGCAAGCCGCGATCTGTTCGTTCGCTGGTGCCGCGATGCTGAACTTGCCGTAACCATCGACCAGATGGGAAACATTTTTGGCCGCCGCTCGGGTCGCGATGAAAGCCTGCCGCCGGTCCTCGCAGGCAGCCACCTGGACAGCCAGCCCACTGGCGGCAAGTTCGATGGAGCCTACGGTGTCATGGCGGCGCTTGAGGCGGTCCGGGCGCTGAATGACGCAAAGGTGGAGACCGAGCGCGCCATCGAGATCGTGTCCTGGACGAACGAGGAAGGCGCGCGCTTTCCACCGCCCATGATGAGTTCCGGCGTCTGGGCCGGGGTTTTCACCCAGGACTGGGCTTATGCGCTCGCAGACGACGACATGGTGAAGTTCGGCGATGAACTTCGCCGGATCGGCTATGTGGGCGACGCACCCTGCGCGATGCGCCCGCTGGCGGCCTATTTCGAGGCGCATATCGAGCAAGGCCCGATACTCGAAGCGGAAGCTGTCACTATCGGCGTCGTGAGCGGTGCCATGGGGCAGCGATGGTTCGAAATCGATTTTGTGGGTGAAGAAGCGCACGCGGGACCGACGCCCATGACCATGCGGAAAGATGCACTTGTCGCCGCCGCGAAAATGGTGATCGCCATCAATCAGGCGGCAAAAGACGCGAACGGTCGCGCAACGGTGGGCCGGCTCTCGGTGGGGCCCAGTTCGCGCAATATCATTCCTGGAACGGCATGGCTCTCAATCGATTCGCGTCATGAAAACGACGCCGGGCTTGACCGGATGGAGCACGATTTCCGGCGCGCTGCCGAAACCACGCAACAGGAAACCGGGGTCGAGATCACGATACGTCCGTTCTGGTCGTGTCCGGCGACCGCCTTCGACCGCACATGCATCGACGCCGTGCGATCCAGCGCAACCGGCCTTAGCCTCACCCATCGCGATATGGTCAGCGGTGCGGGCCATGACGCGGTTTATGTTTCCCGCGTTGCACCAACCGCGATGATCTTCATCCCGTGTGAGGGCGGCCTCAGCCATAACGAACGTGAAAATATCACACAAGCCGATGCGGAAGCCGGGGCGAATGTCCTGCTTCGCGCGATGCTATCGGCGGCTGGCCGGGAATCCCGACCATGATTTAATCGATTTCACCGGCTTGTCGCATGTGGATTACAGAAGACGCCGCTTTGTCGTGGTATTGAGAGCAAGCTGTTACAGTCAATCAATAGCTCTGTTACGTAGTTTGACACACCCGATTCTGCGAATGATCACTTGGCATCAAGCTTTGCTTTAAACGGAGTTGCAAAATGTGAGCGAGCATTTTTTAGTTTTGCTTCATAATAGCGTCGGGATCTTTATGCTTTATTCGCGGAGTATGGGTGTTAGTATGAATTATTTTTTTCTTTTGTATATGTTGTTTAACCGACTTTTCAAATCGACGGGCAACATTAACTGCAGACTCTTCGGCAATTGACACAAGTCTTTGGCTTAAAGGGCGAAAATCAATAACTTTGCTTGATCGACGAGAACGAATCCGCTGTGCAGCGTACATTTTTTCCATGTCAATCATGCTCGTTTGCCTTTCGCGTTGTAGATGCGTTACGTTCAAAACGACGCCAGAAGTATCGCGGATTTAAGTCAGCATTGAAATAGTGCTTACGTTTGACCCAAACGAAACCCTCGTGGCGCGATATGACAGCCACATCAATTGGCCCTCCAACGGTTTCCTGTTCCCAGGACGCCTTTCTTTTTATTGAAGTGATATTTACGAGAGCCTCTGCGAGATGGGCCATCTCTTGCTTTGGCATCAACCTAACCATATCTTCAACGCTCGCAAAATATTCAGACTTCAGCTTCCCGCTAGCCTCGTTTACGTATTCATCCTTGACCGCATCTGAATATTCTTGCAGCGCGGTTTTTAACTCCGATTTGCGTTTAGCACCAAACTGCAAACGCGCGGCTAATGCTGGAGTTAGATTTTTTATTGCATCTATAAAATATTTAGAATTGTTCGTTCCAATACATCGTCAATCCCGTAGAGAAACCTGTGTGCCATGTCTTGCTGAGCAAAGGCTAAAACTGTGCCGATTGAACCAGTACTATCGACGGCATAGGAGTCAATTTGAAAGTATCTTAGCTTGCCCCCAATAACCCCATCGAATAAAATAGTGCTCCAATGCTGGAAACTTTTGCGTGTCGCCAAAACCTGCGAACACAAAACCTGTGCAAAAATCGCTTGGCACTTCTCTATACCAATGCTCGAAATATAATTCGGCTAACTTGGACGACATATTCCTATCCAAAGTAAACGGAAATGTTGTTTTAGCCATTTCATCCAAATCATACTTACTTTTCTGAATAAATTCTTTGATGAATTCACCGTCTCCGAATTCTTGACACGCTCGCTTTTTCCTCGCCAATGCGATTTTTTGTTCAATGAGGCCTGCAAACGCATCCTCAAAAGCTCTGTCAAATTGCTCTTTTTGTTTTCTTCGACGCGAAGGCCGAGGCAATTTCCTTAAGTAATCAAAAAACTCACTCATTAACGACGAAAGCGTTACCCTTGACCTAAATAGTAATTGGTCGAGTTGAGCCTCCTCAGATGGACAATATCCGTCAGTTATATATTTGATGAATATGTTTTTCCAGTCCGTCACTTCGTTGCACGCGGAGTTTCCGTGTTCCTGTCTAAAATCCTTTATTAAAACCTCCCAAGGCACCCCGTAAAAATCTAAGACGTTGTACAGCATCAACCCAATGGGCTTCTTCTCAGATATTTCAAAGAGTTTGTTTTCCGAAAGATACGTCTTTGCTCCTTCCCCGCGTCCGATAGTAACTGCGCTATCAGCGGCAAGTGCAATGGCAGTACGATTAAGGATTGCAATCTCCGCCGTCATCTTTGTCCCAACGTGTTCGCGCAACCATCGCGCTTTATCATGGCGTTCGTCAGAGCTAAGATTTCGGGCTAGGGCTTTTCCGCCTTTTGAACTTCCGTGCCTGCCGTACTCGCCGCTGAATGCCTGTATCAGGCTTTGCTTGCGCGTGGCTATCGCCGGTTTCGCAATGTAAGGCTGAATCCACAATGTGTTTCGTTGGCGGGTTGAGCAGCCACTCACATCACGCGTATGCGATGAAGTTGTCGGCACACGCCAATGATCTGGCCGGAGTTCGTGCCAGACAGCCGGATCGTTCTGTAATTGATATTCAGTGGAACGAGGTCGACGACCATGGCTCCCGTGTCATCTTTTCCGATCTCACGATAAAGCCTGAACAAAGCCGCCTGCTCTTCAGGCACCAAAGCCAGGACGAACTCGGACGGGGCGGGCACGGCTTCAAGGTCGATCAGGATCTTGTCGCCCGGCTCGAAGGACGGCTCTTCCCTGGAATTGGTCATTGATCGGTCTCTGATCTCAATGAAAATCGCGTTATCGGGAATGGCGGTATCGGCTGAGATAGGGATGCGCATCGGCAGCAGTGGCTCCAACCCAGACGCGATACGTTGAAGATCGGACGTGTTATCAATGGCAACAAGAAAGACCTGCCGCACCGCATGAGATAGTAAACCACTATTTTCTTGTGTTTTTGTTAATTCATCTTTGCCAAAATATATATAATCTATGGACACGCCATAGGCGGACGCGAACAAAATCGCCTGCTTTGGCGGTATCGCCCGCTCGCCGTTTTCGTAGTTCATATAGCGACTGTAGGCCCAACCGAATTTCCGAACCGCCTCGCTCGCGCGCACAAACCCAGCCGCCTGGCGCGCCTGCCGCAATCGTGCCGCCATTGACGTAATCTCACCCGCAGTCCAGTCCCGCATCGTCTGCCCCGTCCGCCCGTATGCACGCTATGTGTAATTGCACTCCCTTGCAACGCGCCACTTCGTTTGCAAGCCTCAAACGAAAGTTTTGGTTTTTCATTTTCGATTTCGAAAACTACGGATGTTCGCATGGCCAAAATACGGCTTTATTCGAAAACCACAGCGTTTGTTGTTGGAAGTTCTGGGAAAAGTAAGCGCTTTGCAACGCGATCATAAGCTTAGCCGAAGCTCGTAGGCTCCAGTAACAGCAGCTTCACATTTTAACACGAGCCGTAAAACATAACAAAAATTTTACACAATACGTGTATTAGAAAAGCATGAGTGTCGACGACGTCTCAGCCCGACCCTGGCAACCTTTGTAAGCGAGTTTTTCCAGTGCAACAGTGTCTCAGTGATAGTTTGGCCCCACACAAAACTGCAAACGCGCCTTTGCGGGCTTTGTCTTCCTCGCATCCGAAACGCCGCCACTGGACAAAGGGCGATCTAACCGACGCCGTGACTTCGCTTGCATCGTTCAAGACCGCCGACATTGCGGCCTCTCTTGGGGTCAATCCGAAAGCGCTTCGCTCTGCGCTCCGTCGCAACGGGATCAGTCTGCGGTATTTGAGGGAAAACGGACGCACGCCGCGCGTGAAGCCCTTGGCGGGCGTGGTCATACGGCATTCAGGTGAAGGTGTTTCCGCAATCTACGGCGCGGAGGCTCTCGCCGCTCTCGACGATGCTGCATGCCGGTGGCCGGTTGGCGACCCGTCGGAACCGCAATTTGCGTTTTGTGGCGCGCCAAGGTCCGGTCGCTGGCCCTATTGTCCGACCCATGTCGCACAGGCCTTTGCGTGCGGGCACAACCATGAGCAATAACCTTGGTCCGCAGTCGTCGATCCGCGAGTGGCTCCACGCGGTGAGAGCGTCTGATCTGCCTCCGCTCACAAAGCTGATCTGCTTCAACTTCGGCATTTCTTACGCCGTGGATCGTCCTCCGCGCGAAACCCTCAAAGAACAGATGCGCGACACAAGTCTTACGGCCGCGGCGTTCAGTGATCATCTGCTGGTGGCCATTGAAGCGGGATACATCACGCGTGAGACGCCACATGGCTTCCAAAATCTCGTTCGATATCGGCACACGTTTCCGGGCATGTTCGCGACTGCCCCGCGCTTCCGCGATGGCGCTCCTCGCCACGGGTCCGTGTCATGAAGCGAAACGGCACGTCTCAACCGGTCGCCGAGAATGAACCGTCGGTGGAGCGTCGCGGTCACACATCATTCGTGCGCGAGATTTTCACGGGGGAGCATCATGGCCTCGTGGCCCGGCATCGAACGCAAACGGTGCTCACGCCCATCGCGCGCCGCCGGGCGATCCTGGAAGAGATCGCCGACAAACCCCAAACCGTTCAGTTGCGGTCGGTCCGGAGACGGTTAACCGCGCTGGACCGCGCACTCGATGACCGGCAGGCTGAATGTCTCGACCGGCTCACAACCTGCATGATCCGCGTGTCGAACGTCGGATGCGTCAATTATCTGAAATCGGAAGTGCGCAGCGGACCTTCTGCAAAGCTTCCCTTTGACGAGCGCAACCGGCAAGAAATCGGTGCCATGGGGTTCGTGTTGAAGTCCGTGACGCTTCCGCAGCGCGCGGCGCTGGAGACATTGGCTCATCTTCTCGATCCAAGTTCGAGCACGGCCAAAATCAAGTTGCCCGATGCGTTCATCGCCGCGTTGAGTGAGGCGGCGGACCCCATAGCCCAGGCCTATGACACGTGGAACAAACGTCAGCATTAAAACAGCCGATTGCAATTCCGGGCACTTGCCAACGCCACAGGAAGGTGGCTGTATGGGTAATCCGCGCCACGAACAACGTAAAGAACCGGCAAAGCCAGCAAGGACATCCCATGGTGGCGACGGAGAGATATCCACGGCAAGACCGGTTTTTGCAGGACTTAAGCCGGTTTTTGATAACCGTCGCGATTGGCGGGGCCGGTGTTGCAGTCTTCTTCCTGGCCGCGCTGCCCTTACCGTTCCTGCTCGGATCGATGGCGGCCTCGGTCATCGCCGCCGTCATCGGAATCCCCATGCTGTGGCCGGCGGTCCTTCGAATCCCCGCGCGGGTTTCTCTGGGCCTAATCGCGGGCCTGGCGTTTTCGCCTGCCCTGATCGGGCGTCTCCCACAAATGGCGATCAGCCTCGCGTTGCTTCTGCCGGTCACCGCAGTTGCCGTTCTCGGTGGATACCTGTTCTTCAGGTATGTGGCCCGGTTCGACGGTGTGACGTCGTTTTTCGCCGCTGTGCCCGGTGGCTTCCAGGAAATGGTTTCCATGGGCCACGATGCCGGTGGAAGTGCGAGAAAGTTATCGTTGATCCACAGCACGAGACTGCTGGTGCTCGTCTACGTGCTTCCTTTCTGGATCATCTGGTCCGAAGGCCTGTCCATGAACGTGAGCATCGGCGTTCCATCCGCACCTCGCGCCCTCACCCTGACCGATATCGCGCTTCTGGGCACGGCCGCTCTTGCCGGATGGTGGCTGGCGAAACGTATCCGTCTGTCTGGCGCGCTGATCATCGGTCCGATGCTTGCCGCCGCGCTTTTAAGCGTAACCGGTCTCACGGATGCCCACCTTCCTGCAGCGTGGATCGATGCTGCTCAGGTGATTATCGGCATCGAGATCGGTTTGAAGTTCAAGGGAGTCACGGTTCGTGAGTTCTTCTCCACCATCGCGTATGGCCTCGTTTTTACCGCGTTTTTGCTGGGCCTCGCCGCCTTGACGGCCCATGTCGCGGTCAGGATCGCTGGCGTGCCCTGGGCTTCGGCGCTCATGGCATTCTCCCCAGGCGGTCAGGGTGAAAAAAACCTGCTGGCTATCGCCTTGAAAGCCGACGTGGCTTATGTAGCCCTTCATCATCTGTTACGGCTGGCAATGGTGATTGTGGGTGCGCAGTTGATCTTCCACAAAAGCCCTGCCGGAGTACGCGTGCGTAACGCTAGACTTGAAGCCAATGACGATGGACGGGCGCCGTGACAGTCTTCTTCACATCAGACACCCATTTCGGGCATGAGCGCATCATCACATCGTGCGCACGGCCGTTTGAAACCGTTGACGAAATGGACGAGGCCCTCATAACTCGCTGGAACGAGCGGGTCGGGGCGAATGATACGGTCTACCATCTCGGCGATTTTGCTTATTGGAACGTTTTGTCGGCTTCCCATTATCTGGAACGGCTCAACGGTAAAATCCATCTCATCATCGGCAACCACGATAAACATACGCTCGAAGATACATCTGTGCGGTTTGTGTCGACGAGTCTGATCAGGGAAGTCCAGATCGGCAAACAGTGGATCGTCTTATGTCATTATCCCATGCGCGAGTGGCATGGGTCCTATCGCAAGGCCTGGCACCTGTTCGGCCACGTGCACGGGAGGCTCGATCATGAACCGCTCGGCTTCAGCCTCGACGTGGGCGTCGACGCCCATCACTTTCTGCCGTGGTCGATGGACGAGATTGCAACCGCGTTCGAAGGCCGCGTGAACCCGTTTTCGGGAAGCCGCAAACCGCGTATTTCAACAGTTTAATTCCCGCTCCCGCTAAAATTCGTCATTCAAAATGCCGCCGCCCTCGAACCCGCCGTCGACGGCGAGGATTTGTCCCGTGACGAACGACGCGCGCCCGTTGTCAAGCAGGAAACTGACCGCGCTCGCGATCTCGTCGGGGTGCGCGTATCGCCGCTGCGGCACGTTCGCCGTGAACAGCTTTCGCATCGATTGATCGTGCAGGGCCTGCACCATCGGCGTGTCCACAGGTCCCGGAGCCACCGCATTCACGCGAATGGCATGTGCGGCGAGTTCGACAGCCATAACTTTCGTCATGGTCACGACCGCACCCTTCGACGCGCCATACGCAGTTCGTCCGACGTTGCCGCGCAAGCCAGAAATGGAAGCGATGTTTACGATGGCACCGCTATGCTTGGCAGCGATCATGGTCCTCGCTGCGGCACGCGCGACAAGAAAGCTTCCCACCACGTTCACATCCAAAATCTGCCGGAACATTTCCGGCGTGGTATCCAGAAACGGGACGTCCCGCGCGATGCCTGCGCTGTTGACGACGCCGGTCACAGGCCCAAGCCGCGCAAGCGTGCGTTCGACGGCCTGTTCGACGGCGCTTGCGTCCGTAATATCGAGCACTTCTGCGTGGTGCTTGAATGCCGTGGAAAGTTCGCGTGACGCGGCTTTCAGTGTCTCATCCTGCAAATCGAAAAGCCCGACGCTCCAGCCTTCCGATGCCAGCAACTTCGCCGTCGCCAGCCCGATGCCGGATGCGGCACCGGTGACGATGCAGACGCCCTTTGCGGGGGTCATGCCCGCACCACAAAGTCGAACGTCGCGTCGTAAACCCCGTCCCGCGATGTGGGTTTGATCAACAAGCTCCGCTGGAAGAGACCGTCGCCCGCGTTTTCCGGCTCATCCGGAAAGTACAGCTGTGTCGTTAACACTGGTCCGTTCGCCCCCTGAACCCGGACATGAAGATGCCGCGTGCGGCCTTCGTAAATCCCAGGCATGATTGTCGTAATCGCGAAATGTCCGGCGTCATCGGCGAACACATGTCCGCGATGGCGGAACCCCTTCAGGTCATACTCGCCTTTAGCATCCGCATGCCAGACCTCCAGGAGCGCACCGGACATCGGCTTACAGCGGGATGAAAGGACGCGGCCCGAAAGCCTGAGACGTTGCGCGTTGTCTCCGGGTTCGGAAAGATCGGCCCGGAGCGGCGATTTCGGCTTGTAAAAAGGTCCCGCAATTTGTTGCTGCGTGATCTCGGGGTGATCGTCGCAGGCAGGTGTCAGGGGAAGGCGACTGCCTCCGGCAAACGCGCCGTTTATTCGGAATGAGCCAAGAAGCGCTGGCGCGACAAGCGCCCTGAAAATATCTCGTCGTTTTAAGCGCATGGGTGCCTCCGCATTCGCAGACTTCGCAGCGGCCGACTTTACAGCATGGCCGCAACGCACAAAGGATAGCCCAGAAACGCGGCACCCATAAGCTCGCCCTTGGTCTCGCTTCACTGACGGGATCGGTCTCCCCTCAAAACAGCTTCCCGCCATTCGGAACGGGAAGCGTCGGCGATACCAGGACCACACCGCCCTCCGCGTCCGGGAAACCCAGCGTAAGAACCTCGGACATGAACTTGCCGATTTGCCGAGGCGGAAAATTCACGACTGCTGCCACCTGTCGACCGATCAAGCCTTCCGGCGCATAATATTTCGTGATCTGCGCCGAGCTTTTCTTCAAACCGATCCCGGGGCCAAAGTCGATGACGAGCTTGATGGCGGGTTTGCGCGCACCAGCCAATTCGGCCGCCTCGACCACCGTGCCGACGCGAATATCCACACGCTCGAAATCGTCATATGTGATCAGACTGCGTTCGCTCGACATCGCGGGCCGTCCTATATGCTTTGCGTAGAACTGTCGACGGCTGGCGAATTGCGCCGTCGCCGCATCATCCCGCCCAGATGACGCAGTCCCTCGGACACGCGTTCGATCCGTGCCATCGCTGACTCAGCGCGTCGCAGCCGCCGGTCGAGTGTCGCCATCGTGCGCGCCATGCCTACGTCGTCATCTGCAAGCCAGATGCGAAACACGTCGGCGTACAACGAGAGCAGACCCTGCATCCGGATCGCGCCAAGGCTGCCTTCCGGGTTAACCCCGGCCGCGACAAGCGTCCAGTATTGAGATTTCAACGCGACCTTCAACATGTCGAACGAGGGCGAGGCATCCTCCACGATGCGCCGCAACGCGTTTTTGTGGGGCTGCATGCTTTCGAAGCGGGACAAAATCACATCGAACAACCGGTCGCGGGGCACATCGATGCCCGGGGACGCGAATTTGTGCAACATGTCGCGATCCACCGCCTCGGCGAATGCGACGAGGATCGCGGCTTTGCTGGTAAAGTGATGCCTCATGTCAGGAAGGGGCATGGACGCCGCCGCCGCGATCTGAAGAAGCGTCAAGTCGCGCCATCCGTTCGCTTCCGCCAGATGCAAGGCTGCGAGAACGAGGCGTTCGCGGGGTGAATTTTGGTCGAACATGTTTGGCTCCTGAATTCCTTAGTGCGCGTTATAGGCGCGCGCGCGCCAGAGTTCCAGAGCCGCAGATCATCTTGCCGCAGCGACCCGTTTGCTTTTCAGCACATCACGGGCTTGTTTGACCACAGCGTCAGCCATGGCGGCATGCCCTTCGGCTGTTGGATGAAACGCACCGCCATAGGTGCCCGCGAGAAACAACTGAAACGGATTATACACGAGGCTTCCGAGATTGGAGCATTTCGCACGGCCGAACGCCTGCTGATGATAATTGACGGTCATGAACGCGTCATTCGGGGTTCGCACCCAGCGCTGACGTGACGCGTAAGGCCGATACTGGTTCGGTTTGAACGGCTTCCATTTTTTGTTGTTGTAAAAAGGCATCGCCTGTACGTCGCTCGCCTCTTCCTTGGCGGGCTGCGCGCAAAGCCCATGAGGCCTGAAGATGTCGCGATGGCTATCCACGAGGGTCCAGCCGTTTGTCTTGCTCGCGGTCTGAAGAAGTGTATGCAGGCTTGTAGAGAGTTCCTCAATCGCTGTCGCCCGCTTTTCATCGAGTGAAAACGCCGGGAAGACTTCCATCCCGTCCGAACCCTTGCAGATTGTCTTTCCGTCAGCGCCATACCCCATGTCGGGATAGGACGTGATGAGCACGTTCCGCTGCGCGCCCAGGTGTGTCGCGAACAGGGTCTCGAACGTGCGGGCCAGCGCCTCATAGCGCTTCGGCAGCGTCTTCAGCTTTGCGGTGCCCTGTTCCGGCCCGTGAACCGAGTCCACGTTCCGCGCCAGTTCCCGGTAAAAACTGCGGCGATGCAGAATCGCGTCGGCCACCATTTCGCTGAAGCCGATGTCGTTGCCGCCAAGGGAAACGAGGACGAGATCGGGCTTTCGCATCGGTTGCCCCTCGGGGCACGACAATATTTTCAGCGGCGCTGGGTCGCTCGATTTTCCATCATTGAGAAGCGATGCGATCGGGTTCGGAAGCGCTGTCTCCTGCGGTTTGACGGGACAAAGGCTGCTGACCATGCCGTTGAGCTGAGATTGAACGAACGTCGGCTTGTCGGGAATGCACTCGCGAACCGTGGCCGGTAAGAATATGCCTTCCAAAGTGTCGGCCCCGGTGCAGGCGAGGCTCAGGAACGTGACCGCGCGCTGGTCGTTCTCCACGGCAAGCTGCATGGCTGCCCGCGCCTGGTATGAATACAGGGACCGATGACATTGCTGATCGAGCCATCCGGCCCCCGCCTTGTCGAAGCCCGGCTCAAAAAGCCGCTCCCATTCGCCTGCACGGCGCGGATAGCCGCTAAGCTGAGTTGGCCAGCGTAACAGCCCAAGCCGGGTCACCATCACGCGGCCATAACTCAGCGCTTTCGTGTCGTCGAAACGCACAGGCGCGTCTGGGTTGCCCTCACCGGAGCCGATGGAGTCGCCAAGACCGACAACAAGAATGTCCTCGACCCGAATAACTTGCCTTGCCACGAGGGAGGCACGATTGCGCGCTTCGACGATGCCTCCGCCCGGATAAGGAATATCGAACAGTTGCGCCTTGCGGCAGAGCGATCTCGCGCGACGGATCACGCGGTGTCTGCGGTCGCTGAGCGTCCAGTCACAAACGGTGTCGTCATCAAACTTTCCACTGATTTCCACGATCACGCGGTGCGACGCCGGGAAAAAATAGTTTTTGCATTCGGGCGCGCTGGCGCTGCCCGCTGAAAAGCAGGTGTGGCGGAATTCGCCGTGTGCCCAGCCCATGACACCGGATTGGGCTTGCAGCTTGGTCTCAGCGGACAGGACCGGAGAGTTTTCCCGGTCGATTTTGCCGAGAGACCGGTAGATTTGACGATGGACCGCGATGCTCGACGGCTTTCGAAACAAGCGGAATGAATTTTCCAGCCGCCACCGCATTTGAGCGGCCTCGACAGGCTTTTCAACGGTCTCGCCCGGCTGTTGAAAGGTGGGGAAACCCTCCTGGGCACCGCAGGCGATGGCCGTTGATCCAAACACCGCGATAATCGCGACAACCCGAACGACGAACGCGCGCATGTTGATGACCGATTCGTTAACCATTTTTAAGACCTAGCCAAGATTTCGGGCGGCCCGCAACCGTCTTCTGTCTTGGGAACGTTTTGATAAGTATTCTTGATGTCATGGCCGCCCCTTGAGGCGGCCATCCAGTCGGAAAAGCTGGATTGTCGGGTCAGGTCCGACCATGACAAGCCTGTATTTCCGTCAGACAACGACAAAGGGCTGAAATGTGATGCGATCAGCGCGCCAACACCGTCACAACAAACTTTGCAACGGCGCGCACGGAAGCTTATATACCAGCACAGTGAAATGCTTTTGATAAGTCTATGGTCCTGACTGCGTGCTTATTCCATTCAAAAAAATGAACGGTCTCGGTAACGACTTTGTCGTGATCGATTCGCGTGCGCAGGATCACGCGGTTTCCCACGCGCTGGCGCGGTCGATTGCCAATCGCACGGACGGCATTGGTTGCGATCAGGTGATCGTCCTCAAAGCGTCCGAGCGGGCGGATGTGTTCATGACGATCCTGAACGCGGACGGCTCCGAAGTGGACGCGTGTGGCAATGCGACCCGGTGCGTGGCCACGCTGGGCGATCCGTATTATGCGACGATTGAGACCAGGGCGGGCGTGCTTCGCGCGAACGTGAGCGATGACGGCCTCGTTTCCGTGGATATGGGATGCCCCCGGTTTGAATGGCCCGACATCCCGTTGTAGGTTTCCAGTTCACTCAGGGCTTGCTTCTCTTGGGTTGTCCATGGCAACACACGATCGAGCACATAGTCCTTGAGACTTTTGCCCTGTAGTGCTGCGACCGCCTTCAGACGCTGATGCTGCTCCGGGGTGACATCAACCGATAAGCGCATGGCACGACCTTTCTCTTTTTGCATGATTTACGCTACCACAAAACCACAATAGTACCTTTGTACATTACCACATTGCCGGTGTCAATCGCTTCTATATATACATGATAACGTCCTTTATCATACACAATCGCCAAATGTTCACGGGATATGTATTACTTTTGTCTAATTGACAGCGGTCGTCGATCGCACCATGCTTTCCGCGTTATCTTCGGTTTCGAACGGCTCGCTGCAGGAAATGAAGAACGAAGTATTCTCGAAAATCGCATGGGTTACAATTTTTGCTATTCTAGTCGGAGCGGGCCTACTGGCTCTTTTTCGATGGATTTACCCGCATGTAGATTACCAAAATGTTCTAATGGTCATCAGTCTAGTCGCTGTTCTGATTGCCCTTGGACTAAGTCATTTTTGGCATAAAACAAATAAGCACGCTCCGCCGCCTTTGTTAAACAATCCGAAATCACGGGGTCAGCGGAAGAAAAAAGATCGTTAATGTATGCAATGTTTCTAAACGTCTATGCGACTTCTGAAAATTTTTCTAGCAGCGTTCACCTTGGCCTTGTCTTCTTGTTATTCCCTCAACCACAACAATAACGCGACACGAGGGGGTGACGATATCGAATTAGAGGATGTAATCGAACCACTTGAAAGAAAAATCGAGCAGGCCCTTGGGCTTGGGGCTGTTGGGATCAGTGCGAGACGCAATGTGGTCTACTTCCATGAACGCGTTGTACTTGATCAGTTCAATAGTGAACCGAACGGATTCGAGTTGTATACCTATGTGCTCCTCCCCCATCGAGGCGAACTTTCTGAAGAATCTGCCGCGGCGCGATACTCAGCAATTTTGACCGCGATTGACGCTACGACAAGGGCATACAGTGAAAAAAGCGTAACCCCATCGGAACGCGAAAAGACAAATATTTTTTGTATGTTTGAACCATCGGACTACAGCCATCTTGATAGACGCTACATTGACTTAGTAAGGTATTTTTTTTCTAATGAAAAACAAATTATTCAGGCATTGGAAACCCAAATTGGGCCATTCCTCGTCTCTATGAGAATACCTCTAGGTAGACTAGAAAGGCTTCCGTTTTTAATAGATCAGATAAGAGACTTAAAGGCTACCAATTATCGGGATATTGAACAACTCCGAAGTCTTAACCGTCAACTTACGGCTGCTCAACGCAATTTAGATCGAATAAAGGGAAAATCGTTGAGGATGCTATTTGTTAATCTTTCTGACACCCACCCCGCAGCTATGCGAGAAGTTGTCGCCACTTACAAAACTTTTCTGATAAATAATACGTCAACGGTAACCGAAGAGTCCCAATTATCTATGAATTCCATGTCCGCAATGGAACGCAAATTGAATGGCTCAACAAGTTCTTTTTCGTTTGATCCACTAAGACTTCGGCTACTAAATTTTATATTAAATGCAGATGAGAACATTCGAATAGTTAAGGAAGCAGTTGCGGGGTGGGTCACGATTCCAAACAATCAGCTGACAAAAGTAAACCTTAAAGTTCATTAGTACGTGCTCAAAAATTGGAGGTTGTGCGCTCTCGCCTTCTTGACCCCAAATTAATTTTTAGCGTTTTGCGCGTTGCACGGCCATGCAACGGTCAAATTCATCGTCATATTCCTGTCGCGAACGATACTTATTTGAACGAGGGTCTGTACCCATCACATGAACATCGGTGCCCACAAATTGGTAGCAATAACCAACGTAATGTTGTCGCGTAGCAAAAGTCTCTCCTTTATGGGGTCGCCGCAAGAAAGGGGAATTTGCGCACGCTAACGATTCACAACTCATTGTTAACTCGTCAACTTTATCTCTTGCGCGCCATCCGCATGGATCTCGGGGTTGCCCAAACCAAGGTTTACGCAACGGAATCTTGGGTCGGATCGCAAGGGTATGGCGTATTGCGTAAAGGCATTGCGATGGTGAAATCATTGGCAACATGTTTTCGCAATACCGCTTAGCGTGCGCAAATTTCCGTTTCTTGAGATGACGCCTCATTCACAATTGTCTCACCTCATCAACAGTTAGCTCCCCAAGCCTGCGGACTTTCAGGCGAGTGGGCAGCCGTTAAACTGTCAATCGTCAAGATGTCGCCACAAATACCACGAAGCAACAGAGCAATAAGGCCGCCAGCGCTTGCCTATGCGCTCTAGGTTAACGTTCTTCCCATACAAGAGCCGGCCCGCGCGCTGTAGCCCAGCATCGCCCAAGGCCAACACATCAGGTCTGTGTAGACCGAATATTAGAAACATTTCGGCAGTCCATCGGCCTATGCCAGGAAGCTCAACCAGCGCTCGAATCACATCATCATCAGACTGTCGTTTGAGCGCTCTAAAATCGAGAGTTTCGTCATTGACACGCCGCGCAAGCTCAAGGATATACCGCGCCTTTGCCGAGGATAGGCCGGCGCCACGCAACTCAACTAGCGGAGCCTCCAAGAAGCCAACAGGTGTAAAGCTCGATACAAGGGCCAGTACCCGCCGTTTTATGGTAGCAGCGGCTTTAGAGGAAAGTTGCTGACTAATGATCGAGTTCGTCAAAGTCTGAAACGGCTGCAGCCGACGATTTGGAATAAGGCAAGGGCCATGAAGATCGACCAGCCGAGCCATTACCTCGCATGACAGGCTTAGATGTTGTTCAGCGTGCCGAGTTGAATGTGCTGTAAGGGGGTGATGTTTTACCAGCAGCATAAGCGGAGGCTATATCATTCGTCGCTTTCGGCGGACTGCCGCAAGGCAAGAAAAGCCTCTTTAAGGGTCTGATTTACTGCTGAATCTGGCTCGTTGAGCACCAGCGTCTGATAGGCTTTTAAGTAGTCTACCCGGACACGGTGGAACAGATGCAGAAAATGCCGGAGAAACCCAATGCAATCGAGAATGGCAATTTCCGTGCCGTCAGTTTTTTCATAATAGGATGCCGCATAGGCAGCAACATCAGGATCGATGGTATCGGTGGTCACAAATAGATAGTTGTGAAGCTTCTTAGGCGCGCGGACAATTTTGGTAACGGCAGCATCAATATCCTCCGCCGTTACCCGCTTCATCTTCATTTCATAGGTTGTGACTACATCATGATCACCCACCAAACATATTTCAACGTCGCCGAGCGAGCCGGTCTGTAGGTCTGCCGCATTATGGGCATTGAGGGGCAGTATGCTTTCGGCAAGCTGTGCGCCTGCCGCCTCGTAGGCCGCACCGACAACCAATACTGGCAACCGGCTGGCGTTCTTGCATGCAAGATGTTGCCCTATTAGGGTAACAATCGCCTCTGAGGATAGTGGCAGTGCTCCCTCAGAACGTTTTAGTGCACTAAGCAAGGACTGCATCCGCGCGCTTTTTTCGTCACGCATAAGAAGCAACACCCGCACGGTCTCAACAAAAGTGGCGCGTGCAACAATCCGTTTCGTGGCGACGTCTTCCAATAGCTGAAGCGTCTTTATGTAGAGGTCACGCGGCCTGCCAACAAGTTCACGATCAGTAGTCAGCGGCTGGTCGATATTCCGGAGGGTCGGTGTTAGAAATGCTGCAGGCCCGGCCGCCCTGGCCGCCTACCTGTACGTAATGCGCGCCCAAGCGCCAGGAGCAAGCATGCAACCCGTCGCGACGGATCTGGACCACATCGGCACCATCGTGCCCGACCTCGACCGCGCACAGAGGACGTTCGAGCGCCTGGGCTTCACGCTGACCCAGCGCAGCCACCACCAGGGTGCCGTGGTGCCGGCGGGCCCATCGTGCCGTGGGGCCAGGCCAACCATTGCGCGATGTTGAAGCAGGGCTACCTGGAGTTGCTGGGCATCGTCGACGCCAGCAAGCCGACGCCGGCGGCAGCATTGCTGGCGCGCTACGAAGGGCCGCACATCGTCGCCTTTCGCCCCCGTTCGGCCGAAGCCGTGCAGGCGCTGAGCGACGCGGGCCTGCCCATCGATCCCGTGCGCAACCTGGAGCGGGATGACCGCCTTCGGCCCGCAGGGTGAGCAGAAGAAGCGCGTGGCGTTTCGCAACATGCGCTTTACCACCACGCGCTTTGACGAGGCGCAATTCCAGTACACCGAACATCTGACGCGCGACGTGATGTGGCAGCCGCACCTGACCGAGCACGCCAATGGCGTCGTTGCGCTGGACTGCCTGTACCTGTGCGCGGCAGACCCACGCGCCACGGCCGACAAGCTCGCGCCGGTGCTGGGCCTTGAGCCCGTGCCCGGCCACGCGGGTGAACTCGTATTCCGCTTTGAAGCCAGTGCACTGTGCGTGCTGACACCGCAGGCCTGGCTGGCGCGCGCGCCAGACAGCCCCTTGCCGCCGCTGCCCGCGCCGGTGGGCTACGCGCTGCGCACGGCGTCACTGCAGCAGACGGTGCAGGTGCTGCAGCGCAACGGCGTGCCGTTCGACCGTGTGGGCGAAGGCGCGATCCGGGTTGGCACCGTCCATGCATGTGGCAACGTACTTACATTCTCGGAAGGTCCCGCACCATGAAAGCTCTCTGCGCCATCGCACTTTCGCTGTTCTCCCAACTGGCGATGGCGTGGCCCGACAAGCCGATCCACCTGGTCGTGCCCTGGCCAGCCGGCGGCCCGTCCGACGCGCTGGCCCGTATGGTCAGCGCCGAGCCACCAAAGATCTGGGCCAGCCCATCGTGATCGACAACCGCATCGGTGCCAGCGGCACCATCGGCACCGATTACGTCGCCAAGGCCAAGGGCGACGGCTACACGCTGCTGTGGACCATCAGCAACCACACGACCAACCACGAGCTCTTCAAGGTCAACTACGACCCCCTGAAGGACTTCACGCCCGTGGCCTGATCTCCACGTCCTCCTACATGATGCTGGTGAACCCGCAGCTGCCGGTGAAGACGCTGAAGGAACTGGTCGACTATGTGAAGAGCAAGCGCCGGGCTCGGTCAGTTACGCATCGGCGGGCAGCGGCACCTTGCAGCACCTGGGCATGGAACTGTTCAAGGGCCAGACCGGGCTGGACATGGTGCATGTGCCGTACAAGGGCAGTGCGCCCGCCATCGTCGACGTGCTGGGCGGGCACATCATGGTCATGTTCGAATCGACCAACGCTGTGGCCGAGCACGTGCGCGGCGGCAAGCTGCGCCCGCTGGCGGTGGCCAGCCCGGAGCGGCTGCGCTCGCTGCCTGATATCCCGACCGCGGCGGAGGCCGGATTTCCGGCGTTCGTGGTCGAAGGGTTCACAGGCGTTTATGCCTCTGCCGGCACGCCGCCGGACGTGGTCGCCCGGCTCAACGGCGCCTTCAACAGGGTACTGGCCATGCCGCAGATTCGCGACCAGATGACCGGCATGGGCCTGAAAGCCGCGCCGTCGACCCCAGCCGAGTACGGCACGTTCGTGACGCAGCAGATTCCGAAGTATTCGAAGATCCTGAAGCAGTCCGGCGCGAAGGTGGACTGAGGGCGGAGCGCCGCCACAGGGTTTGCACCCCGTGCGCTGACGCCGGGCTGGCAGTGCGGGTTCAGAACCCGTACAACCGCGCCGGGTTGTCCACCAGGATCTTGCGCCGCGTGCCCTCATCAGCCGCCCAGCGCGCAAGCAGCGCCAGCATGTCGGCGTCGTCCGGCACCGGGTTGCGGTTCGGGTGGGGCCAGTTGCTGGCCCACAGGCAACGGTCGGGGAACTGCTGGGCCAGCAGGCTCGCCAGGTGGCCTCACGTCGTCGTAGTGCGGCGGGCCGTGCTTCGATGTTTCGTAAGGGGCCGACAGCTTGACCCAGGTGTTGCCTTCCTCCAGCAAGGTCAACAGGCAACTCGAACGAAGGATGCGCGGGCTCCACAGGCTCCAGGAATTTGGCGGTGTGGTCGATCACCAGCGGGCAGGGCAGGCGGGCGCAGCATGGGCGCGTGCAGCGGCAGGTGGCGGCCGTCGAGCTGCAGGTTGATGTGCCAGCCGAGCGGCGCGATGCGCTCGGCCGTGGCGGGCAAGGCTTCCCACGGCAGCAGGCCGCCCAACATCATGAAGCGGATGCCGCGCACGCCGGCGGCGTGCATGGCGTTCAGTTGTTCTTCGGTCTGGTCCTGCTCGGCGACCACGACGACGCCGCGTGCGCTGTCGCCCATCTCGCGCAATGCGCCTAGCAGCAGGCCGTTGTCGTCGCCGTAGCCGGTCGGTTGCACGAGGATGGCGCGTGTCAGGCCTAGCGCCCGCTGCACCTGGCGGTAGGCCGACA
>CBDFGZ010000002.1:0-42213 GCA_965247345.1 Rhodomicrobiaceae bacterium
TTTGACGATTGTCGCGTCGATCATGGCGTATTCCATGTCCGGTTCTTCCGATACGGCATTAAAAATCCTTTGAAAAACTCCGGCTTTCACCCAATGGCGAAACCGTTTGAACACCGTGTTCCAGTTGCCAAAACGCGGAGGGAGCTCGCGCCATCCCACACCCGTCCTTGCAACAAACAGCACCGCTTCCAAAAACAAACGCGGATCACCGCCCGTCCGCCCTGGATCGGTCTTCTTGCCCAGACAATGCGGTTCAATCTTTGCCCATTGCGCATCCGTCAAAATAAAGCGATCCATGAAAAACTCCTTTCGGGAGCTTGAATCACTGTTCGCAAAAATTGTGAATCCTGAATCTCAACAGACCCTAGTCTCAGGGCTCATTATTTCAGATAGAAGCTGAGGCTGACCGCGATGCAGATTTCTGAAAAGAAGGTGTGAGCGCAACGTTCATATCGCGTTGCGATCCGCTGCCAGTCTTTAAGCCATCCGAAGGTGTTTTCTATTTTGTGGCGCTTCTTTTACAAGGCCTTGTCGTAGCCGTGCTGGATTTTGCGGTTCTTTTTTGGCGGAATGCAGGGCTCGATCTTTTTCGCAATCAAGGCGTTGCGGACCCAGTCGCTGTCCCCCGGGGCAAGCCCGAGGGCAGGCTCCACCGCGGTCGCCGGTCAGCGACTGGGCGTCCGGTAAGGCTGGAAGCATGATCCTGGCTCCCATATGATCGCTCATCTGCCCTTCCGTCAGCAGCAGGACTAAGGGCTTGCCGTCGCCATCGGTCACGGCGTGCAGTTTTGAGTTCAGGCCGCCTTTCGTGCGCCCGATACGACAGGGTACAGCCCTTTTTTTAGAAGGCTTGCCGCCGTCCGGTGAGCTTTGAGATGAGTGGAATCGATAATGATGCGGTCCGGCTTCTTGCCTTTTGCGGCAAGCGCGGCGAAGATGCGGTCGAAAACGCCCATGCGGCTCCACCGGATGAAGCGGTTGTACAGCGTTTTGTGCGGGCCATACTCCCGCGGAGCATCCCGCCAGCGAAGGCCGTTTCTGATCACAAAAACGATGCCGCTGATCACGCGATGATCGTCGACGCGAGGCACGCCGTGGGACAAAGGGAAGTATGGCTTGATCAGATCAAGCTGGCGATCAGTCAACCATAGTAAATCGGTCATGACAGGTCCTCCTGCCAAACCCTTGAATCTGATTTGCGGGTTATCGTTCACCCAACCGCGACGATGCCGCATTGTGATGGCACATCGCCAGCATAATATAGGCTTCAGACCAAAAAAATCAGACGGGGTCCAGAAGGGAGTTCTTCATGAAAGAGTCTCACATCTGGGGAGGAACGATTAGAAAAATGTGGTCATCGGAAAGCGACAAGTTCCGGGACCACTTGATAAGACTTGACCGCGACAGCCGCAGGCTTCGCTTTGGCATGGCCGTGAGCGATGACTTCATCCGCGATTACGCGTCCCGGATCGGCGATATGAAGTGTCTCGTCTACGGCTTTTATGTCGATGGGGAAATGAGAGCGGCGGCCGAGATGCGACAGATCGGCGAAGCGTGGTCAATCGATGCTGAAGGCGCGTTCTCCGTAGAACATGACCACCAGAATAAAGGGATCGGCACCGAGTTGTTGGGGCGTATCATCCGGGCGGCAAGAAACCGGGGCATTTCACGGCTTTACATGAACTGTCTCGCCGAAAATCATAAGATGCAGCGGATTTGCAAGAAATTCCGTGCTGAATTGCATTTCGACCATGGCGAAGTGGTGGGCCGGGTGCTTCCGGCGTTGCCGACGTATATATCGCTTTGGCAGGAAGCTGTGGACGACTCCAATGGATTTGTCATGGCGGTGCTGGATCTGCCCAACGATCTGAATCCAAGCGCCTGACGCCTCGCTTTCGCTTTTGACAAGGTTGTCTGAATAACGCATGCAATTTTGTTAGTGCCGAACCTGGCCGATACGAGACGGCCAGGTTCGGCTGCTCATAACCTCTGACCTTTCACATGTCCGGTGAAACAATAAATCCATACTGGAAGGCTGACGCCTGAGCGAAGGGTGGCCGTCGTAATCTGCCGAATGTACTCATGCGGTTGCAGATCGTCGGCGTGACATCCCTCGTATCGATCGAGTATGTCGATCAAGGTTCCGTCGTCTGCTCCGATGTCGAAGATTTCCCCAGATAGCTCGGGACCCTTTTCGTCCAGTACCGCGCCCGGATAGTGGCCCAGGTTCTGAGCCCGGCCATTGACGTATCCTTCGCCGACAAAACGACCGCGCGTTTCAAGCATGGGGGCATAAACGGAATGGCCGCCGCGCCTGAGCGTGCCGTAAACAAAAAGATGGGTTGGCTCGATGGTATCGGTCATGGGAATATCTCAGCGCGATCAGCGACCATTCAACGGGCGGTTGATCAACGAAGCCTCACAATCGCCTTCCCTTTGATCTGCCTTGCTTCGAGGAGCCGCAGCGCTTCCGGCACCTCGTTCAAAACGAATGTTTCATCGATATGCGGACGAACCGCGCCACGGGCACACCAGTCGAGAAGCTGTGCCATTTGACCGCGAAAAGCTTGCGGATCGCGCTGCACGTGCTGACCCCAGAACACGCCGACGACTTCGCAGCCCTTCAGCAACACGAGATTGAGCGGAATTTTCGGAATGTCCCCTGCAGCAAAGCCGATCACGAGATAGCGTCCGCCCCACGCCATGGAACGCAACGCGGGTTCGGCATACACATCGCCGATGCAGTCGTAGATCACGTCGACGCCCTTTTCGCGGCTCAAATCTTTCAGCGCAGCCCGCAAATCAATGCCCTTAAGATTGAGAACGTGATGCGCGCCACGTTCTGTGCAGACCTTCAGTTTCTCGTCCGACGTGCCAGCCGCAATAACCCGCGCGCCCATCTCGACGGCGATCTCAACGGCAGCGAGGCCAGTTCCTCCCGTCGCGCCAAGAACGAGCACGGTTTCACCCGCCTTTACGCGTGCGCGATCCTGAAGCGCGTGGAGCGCGGTACCATAGGCGATGGGAAGGGCGGCGGCGGCTTCGTCGGAAACACCATCGGGCAACGGGATCACGGCGGCGGCCGGGACAGCGATCTCTTCGCGACAGCCGTTATAACCGACATAGGCAAGGACCCGTTGCCCGACTGCAAGTCCATCCACGCCCGCGCCCAGCGACGCAATCACGCCCGCGACCTCGCCGCCCGGCGAAAATGGTAACGGCGGCTTCTGCTGATACTTTCCGCGTGTGATCAATGTGTCGAAAAAATTTAGGGCAACCGCTGAAACATGCACCACAACCTCGCCCGATTTTGCAACGGGCGCGTCAATGTCCTCGATCACTAACGCGTCAGGACCATCCAGGGTCTTGCATAACAGGGCCTTCATAGCCTACCTCATTGTATCGTTATCAGGCAGTTTGGCATCATGCGTGGATATTTTGCAATCGGGGCAGAGCGCATATCGAAGCCTATGAACATGGGCAATTTGTTGCGGTCTTCTCACGCATTTGGGGCAAAGTTCTTTTTCACCCTTGGCGCGCACGCCAACGCGTTCGAGGTGAAATCCGACACCTCCAAAGCGGTGTTTCATATCCCCACGTACCACTGGAAGAACGCCGACGAAATGGTGCTTCCGATCAAGTGCAAACTTGTCGGCGTTGAACTTATCGAAGGTGCCATCGATTTGCCAAGCTTCAAACATCCGTTGCATGCGGCATATGTGCTTGGACCGGAGAAGGGTGCTTTGTCGGATGATCTTCTGTCCCGATGCGATTATGTCGTCAAGATTCCGACTGCCTTCTGTATCAATGTCGCCATGGCGGGCGCTATCGTCATGTACGACCGCGTTCGAAATCTTGGCGTATTTCCAGCGCGCTAGATGCGACGAATGACGGGATGCCTCAGAACGCGTATAAGTTCATCGATGGTTAAACCGAGTGTGGGATGCTGACATGCTGCGTATTTTCTTGATTTGTGCATCGGTGCTCGCGGGTTTCACCGTACCTGTCAACGCGCAACAGCCGACGACGGCGGACCCGTCGCAGAACGCACCCGGCG
Source organism: Rhodomicrobiaceae bacterium (assembly GCA_965247345.1). GTDB lineage: Bacteria > Pseudomonadota > Alphaproteobacteria > Rhizobiales > Rhodomicrobiaceae > Rhodomicrobium. The sequence continues at coordinate 4,058 of CBDFGZ010000002.1, forward strand.
ATAAACCGAAACCTAAGCAAAAGCCGAAAGCCAAAGCCAAAAAACCGGCCGAAACCGCCGAGGTCGGGTCGGATAAGGCCAAACTGCTCGACAAGTTCAGAGATTGGACCGTCTTCATCCACGAGGCCGGCGGAAGCCGAATCTGTTTCGCAGCGGCAGCGCCCAACGAAATGCAGCCTAAAACGGCCAAGCGGACGCCGGTCATCTTTTATCTCACCACCTGGGCCAAAGACGGCGTGCGCAACGAAGTCAGCGTGAAGCAGGGTTACACTTTGAAAACCGGTTCAGGGGCCACGGTGACTGCTGGCGGACAGAACTTCACGCTGATTGCCGACGACGACAAGGTCTTTGTAAAAGACACGGCGGAAGAAAAGAAACTGATCGCCGCCATGTCAGGGGGTGGCATAGTGGCTGTCAAAGCGACATCGGCGAAGGGCACTGTGACCACCGACAAGTATTCCCTGGACGGCCTGGCCGATGCCTTGAAGAAAATGCAGGAAGCCTGCCCGTAATTCGCTGCCGGCGATTTCCTCTGAGAAAACTGTTGCCCACATGAGTTATCAACGCTTTACACGTTTCATTCATATGATTTCGTTACTGGTGTCTTGCTGCAGACCGGCCTTGCGGATAACTGGACGGCAAGGTCAGGGGAATTGGCAACTATGACACAAAAACAAAAAGAGACAGTTACAGTACCAGACAACGTTCAGCATGTCGGCATTCTGGGCGGAGGGGCGTGGGGCACAGCACTTGCGTTGTCCGCACGCCGCGCCGGTCGCCGCGTAACGTTGTGGGCCTATGAATTTGAAACGGTTTCCGAGATCAACGACAACCATACAAACCGCGTTTATCTGCCAGGCGTTGCAATAGACCCGGCAATCAAGGCAACAGCCAAGGCGCGGGAACTTGCGCAGGCCGACATTATCCTGCTCGTCGCGCCTTCTCAGTTTATCCGACATTCAGCCAAAGAACTTTCGGCACACCTGAACGCGAACAAGATCGTTGTGGTCTGCACGAAAGGCTTCGAGCAAAATACCGGAAGCCTCATGACGGATGTGGTCCGCGACGTTTTTCCCAAATCGCCGATTGCGGTGCTGTCCGGACCTAGTTTCGCAGGGGAAGTGGCGCGCAATCTGCCGGTCGCGCTTACGGTGGCATCGGAAGATGAGGCGGTTGGCCAAACCCTGACCGCGGCCCTTGGGCACAAATCGTTTCGGCTGTATTGGACGGACGACCTTATTGGCTCGCAAGTGGGGGGCGCGGTTAAAAACGTGCTTGCCATCGCCGCCGGCATTGTCGATGGCCGCCGGTTCGGGGCCAGTGCCCATGCCGCGATCACCACGCGGGGTTTTGCCGAACTGGTTCGTCTGGGCATCCGCCTCGGTGCCCGCTTCGAAACGCTGACCGGGCTTGCCGGATTAGGCGACCTGATTTTGACGTGCTCCAGTTCTCAATCCCGGAACATGTCGCTTGGACAGGAACTCGGCAGGGGGAAAGCGCTGTCGGACGTCCTGAAACTGCGCAAATCCGTAACCGAGGGCATTTTTTCTGCGAGCGCTGTGGTGCGTCTCGCAACAGAAGTCGGCGTCGAAATGCCAATTTGTGAGGCCGTGGACCGAATAATCAACGGACGTGCCACGGTCGACGACGCCATCAACGCCGTGCTCGCACGACCATTCCGGCCTGAAGCCGACTATCCGGCCATGGCAGCCCATATGCTGATCTGACGCTCACAACGGGATGTGGCCGAGAGGGGCTGCGACTCTTAAACTTGCACCCGCAGCTTCGATATGGCACGTGTTGAGCTAAATTTAGCTAAACAGGGCGTGCCATGATTGTGAAATCGAGAGCCTGGCTTTGTGCGATTTTGCTTTCCTTGATGTTTATTCTACATCCCGCGCGCGCCAGGGCCGACGATCTATCCACGCTTAAAAAACAGCATCGGGAGTTGACGGCGGCAAACGAGCATGGCGCAGCCGTGACCGTGGCGGAGCGTGGGCTCGTTCTGGCGGAAAAGCGCTACGGATTAACCGATATCAGGATCGTAACCCACCTGAACGATCTCGCGCTCAGTTATCAGGCCGCGGGACGATTGGATGATGCAAGACGCATTCGCGTGCGCGCATTTTCCATACGGCGAACATTTCTCCGACAGTCGAGGCTTCAGCGAGAACGGGAAATAGCTACACGGGACCGGCTCACGGTTGAGCAGCGGCAGCGCGAATCGGCAGAACGGGACCAGTCTTACGCTACCAACGCGCAGTCGAATCGTGCGGCGCCACCGGCTCCTTATGCCGCGCCGCCGCCACCGGGCGCGGGGTCCGGGCTAGGACAAGATAAGAAAGAACGACCTTCGGGTTCGGCATCGCAGGCTGCGCCAAAGCCATCTCCGTCCACTGCATCAGGCCGCCCCTATGCTGCTTCAGCAACGCGAACGGCGACCGCGATAACTTTGCCGGACTTTCCCTGGCCACCGCCCGCGCCATCGACAACCTATGAGTTGCCTCGCGACCTTTTTCAGAAATCCGTTGCTCTCGGCGATGTCTCGAATGCGATTTTAAGCGCGTTGGAGCGTTCGGGATATGTGGAGCGCAGCTTCTTCCGCACCAGGGTCGACGGGGTTGCTCTCGTCACGCGCCTTGAACGCATGAACCCGGACGGGACGCCAGCGCCTGAAAACAACCGATGGCCAATAGGTCTCGGTTCAGATGCATTCGACCTTGTGAAATACTTGCGTGGCTTGTTTTTTGTTGAAGAGGGATATTACCGCATCATTGTTTTCATCATGCAGGATCAGCCTTTCGTCACGTCCGATCAAAAAATCGAAGCCGAAAGTGCCCTCAAATGGCTGAAAACCGGGGCAAATGCCCTGCCCGGAGAGGTCGCTGCACGATCGTTCAAGGATGGCAAGGTCACCGCACTCGTCTATGAATTCGCCAGTGACGGGAAATCCGTTCGCATCGTCGAAAGCGCGATGACAGGTAAGCAGCATCTCGAACGCGCAGGTCTTCTTGCGTCGCTTGGAAGGGCAAATTAGGACAACGGCGCAGTCAGGAGGCCGGTCATGGCGAAGAAAGTATTCATCAGTTACCGCCGCTCCGATACAGCGCCTGCAGCCGGTCGGCTTTACGATCGTTTCAGAACGGTGCTCGGGCCGCGTAATGTTTTTCTCGATGTGGATACGATCCGGGGTGGTGAAGATTTTCTGAACCGAATTTCCGCCGAACTGGCAAAAAGCGACGCAGTTCTGGTGCTCATGGGTCCGAACTGGCTGGAGCACAATCCGGACGGCAGGCCACGCATCTGGAACGAGGATGACCACGTTCGTGCTGAAATTCGGCTTGCGCTTGGCCGTGAGGGGATTGTTCTGCCGGTCCTGGTGGACGGAACGACAATGACGACTCCGTCGGGCTTGCCGGAGGATGTGCGGTCGATCACAGCAAAAAACGCGCTGCCGCTGCGGCACGAAAGTTTCGATGCCGACGTTGATCGCATCATGCGGCGTGTGCTTGGACTTTCGGATTCCGCCCGCATCTGGGAAGATCGGGGCAAGACTTCCGTGAAAATCGGTTTTGCCGCTTTAGGGGTTGCTGCGGCGTTTCTCTTCACGATTGCCGTGGCGCTGCTGCATGCTCAGGCCATGCGTCAGTCGCTGGAAAGCTCCATCGGTTCACGGGCCACGCAAATCCTCTTTTCAGCGTGTCTTGGAGCCGGTGGATTGATCGGCTTGATCTACGAGGAACGCCGTCGCAGACGCCGGATGAGTATAAAATCTTGATATAACCGGCGCACCGAGACTATATTTCTAAGCGAGCTGCAACCCCGCAAGCCTTGCATATACTCCTCCCGCGTTGATGAGCGAGGCGTGCGTTCCTTCTTCCACAAGCTTGCCACCATCGATGACGAGGATGCGGTCGGCATTGATCACCGTGGCAAGCCGATGCGCAATGACGAGCGTGGTGCGGCCTTTCATCACGCGTTCCAGTGCGGTTTGAACCAGTTTTTCGCTTTCCTGGTCGAGCGCGCTTGTCGCCTCATCCAGCAGCAGGATCGGCGCATTTTTCAGGATCGCACGCGCGATGGCGATGCGCTGCCGTTGCCCGCCAGATAGCACAACACCGCGCTCTCCGAGCAGTGTATCGAAGCCTTGTGGAAGCTGGTCGATGAAAGTGCTTGCCATCGCGGCGCGTGCGGCAGCCTTGACCTCATCAAGCGTGGCATTCGGCGATCCGTAACGGATGTTCTCCGCAACCGATTCCGCGAAGATGATCGTGTCCTGTGAAACGAGCGATATGCGTCCGCGCAAATTGTGAAGATCGGCCTGCTGCACCGCCACCCGATCAACAACGACGCGGCCCGACTGCACATCGTAGAACCTCAGGATCAGGCTGAAGATCGTGCTCTTTCCGGCACCGGATGGACCCACGATGGCGACGCGTTCCCCTGGCCGAACCAGAAATGAGACCCCGCTCAGGGCGTCCTGGGCCGGGCGAAGCGGATATCTGAACGTGACGTTATCGAAGCTGACTTCGCCCCTTGCATGATCGGGAAAGGCGCGAGGATCGCGGGGGGACACGATCTCAGGCCGGATCGACACAAGTTCGGCAAGCCGCTCAGCCGCACCCGCCGCAGATTGCATCTCGCCCCAGACTTCCGACAACTCGCCAACCGCCGCCGCCGCGAACACGGCATAGAGCACGAACTGCGCAAGGGTCCCACCCGTGGTCGTCCCGTTGATGACATCGTGCGCCCCATACCAGAGCACGCCGGTCACGCTGCCGAACACAAGAAAAATGCCTGTTCCCGTAAGCGCGGCACGCCGCTTCGTTCGCGATACCGCCGCTTCGAACGACCGACTGACAGCGGCTGCAAAGCGGTTGGCAACAAGGGTTTCAGAGGTGAACGCCTGCATGGTGCGGGTCGCCGCAAGGTTCTCGCTGGCATAAGCCGAGGACGCCGCCATCTCGTCCTGCGCGATGCGGCTGTAACGGCGCACCGTGCGACCGTAGAGTATGAGCGGCACAAGGATCAGCGGTATCACGAGCAGGACGAGGACACTCAACTTAGCGCTCGTGAAAACCATCAGCGTCAGGGCGCCGGTCAATGTCACCGTATTGCGCAACACCTGGCTGACCGAAGACGACACGGCCGCCTTGACCTGCGTGGTGTCGGCGTTCAGGCGCGACATGATCTCGCCGGAATGGGTTTTCTCATAGAATGACGGGCTGAGCGTGGTCATATGACGGAACACGTCCGCGCGCAAATCCGCGACGATCCGCTCGCCGAGCCAGGACACGCAGTAGAACCGGGTTGAACTTGCGACCGCAAGCACGGCTCCGACGGCGAAAAGCCCGGCGAAATAGATATTGATGAGATTTGCATTCTGCGGCGAGAAGCCTTCGTCGATCATTTCGCGCACGGCGAACGGCATGACCAGGGTCGACCCCGACGACAGCACAAGCGCCACAAGCGCGATCAACGCGACACGCTTATAACGGAACACATAAGGCCGCAGCATCGCCAGAGGGCGCAACGTGCGCCGCGTTTTAACGTCCGCTGCCGGTAACGTGATTTTTGGCGTGCTGCTCAACGGCATAAGCGCGTTCGGTAACTCGGTCGTGTCCTGTACGCTCACCGTGCCTGCCTTTGCCTGATTTCCGATTTACCGCACGCATTGTCAGATTTGACCGCGCAACGCTTGTCACGGTGGTATTTCGTCATGTATAGCAAAAGCAACAACGTCAGTACAAGATACCGTTCGCCGCGCCAGAGGATTTCGCTATGAAGAAAGACATTCATCCTGATTATCACAAAATCACAGTCGTGATGACGGATGGCACATCGTTCGAAACGCGGTCCTGCATGGGCGAGGCCGGCGCGAAGCTAAACCTCGATATCGACCCGAACACGCACCCGGCATGGACCGGCGGCAACACGACGATTCTTGATCGCGGTGGCCGAGTCGGCAAATTCAAGAAGAAGTTTGAAGGCTTTTTGAAATAGCACGCTTTATCGCAGTGGGCGGTCTGAGCGTGCACACCGGACCGACATTCAGACGAGATCCCTGGCGAACTCCGCGCGCTAGCGCGTGGCGGATTTAACCCAAGTACTAAAGCGCTCTAAGTCTTTGTTTAATCACATTTTCGAGAAACAAAACCGCTCACACTTTTGCTGAAAACGCTCTAGCTGATTAAGCTGAGCAAATTTTTAAGCCGAGGCAGGCGCGTCGCGATTTCAAGATATTGCGTTGTAGATTGCGAGCTTGATCTGAAACCCCAAGCCATTCCTGGGAACGCATCTCCGTTTCCTGACAGCACGCACGCTAGTCTGCCAGTGCTCTAAAAAATTTACCCCGGCCCCCTCCAAATAAACGGGGTTTCCGCCGTTCAAATCCTGGATTGTCCAATTGAGTTCCGGTTCGGACATCGTTTCGGCGATGGGCACCAACTTATCGGATTCACGGGCAAGATCAGCGTATAGGGAATGGGGCAGCATGATTAAGATGAAGTTACTCGGATGTGTAGGTCTTTCGATCCTACTCGCATCCAAGGCCTGGGCCGATACTAATGCAACCAGTAAATTAAAACTGATGGGGACCGTGCCGCCGACGTGTTCATTCGGCGTGATTTCGACAAGCGGCGATGCCTCGTTTGCTGACGGAAACGGCTCCGATAAAACTGTCACGTTTACGACTTTCATCGATTCAACCGGCAAGCATTCAAGGCAGGACCTCGACATAACTTTTGCCGGAGCCACTTGCAATTACACGGCCAAGCTTGGTCTGAAGTCCGACTCCGGTGGATTGAAATCGGCAGGAAGCGCGGCGGCCAGCGGCTTCGCGGGCACCGTGAATTACACCGCTACTGCAACTTGGGGCACGGGTGGGCCGTCAGTCACCCTCACTACCGCTGGTTCGAGTATCGCAAGCAACAGCGCAGTCATTCCCGCGCGCGTGGCAGATTTGACTCTTCATATACAGACCATTGCCTCGTCACAGCCGCTTTTAACTTACGGTAACCCTTACGTTGACACGCTGACTTTGCAGATCGGGGACGCTTTATAATCCGGTCTGACGGGTTGCAAACGACGCAGGCGCCCGGCTTCTCGAAGAGCGCGTCTGCATCGTTCCCATGAAAGACAAAGGTCGTTATCGGTCGCCAGTGGCCGGGCCTGATCCAACCAAGGGTGCGAAGTGTCATGATCCAGAATCTGAGAATTTACATTATTTCAATGTGCACGGCGGCGTGCTTGGCTATGCCCGTGAAACACGCATACGCCATGAGCGTGCAACCGACCGTTGTCGATATGGCGGTGTCGGGGCGGGACGCGAAAACATCCATCCAGGTTGTCAATGACGGGACGAAGCCTCTCCCTGTGGATTTCAACGTCATGAAAGTGGAAATCGGCCAGAAAGGCGAACAGGTTCAGAAGCCTGCTGGCGATGAGTTCCTGATCTTTCCGCCTCAGGCGATCCTGCCACCCGGCGGCGCACAGACGTTCCGGGTTCAATGGGTTGGCGATGTCGCGATCAAAAAGAGCCAGAGCTTCATTTTTTCAGTCAATCAGTTGCCCGTGAAGATGAAGGCCAATGAGTCAGGCGTTCAGGTTGTTTTCAATTTCAGCGTTGTCGTGAACGTGTCGCCTATCGGGGGGCAGTCGCTCATCAAGTATGTCAACGCCGATATCGGCAAGGACGATAAGGGCACACGGCGCGCGGTTGTCGTAGTCGAAAACGCCGGCACGATGCACGGATATCTGTCGGAAGCAAACATTACCCTCGAAAGCGGGGCGTGGCGTCAGAGTTTGCCGGCGGCGCAGTTACGACACGCGATTGGACTTGGCCTTGTACAACCCGGCAAGCAACGGAGGTTTATTTTACCGGTCGACCTGCCGGCAACGGTGACGCAAATCTCCGCCCGTGTGGACTACGTGCCCAGGACGACGAAATAGTACCCCAGTTTTCGCCCGCCGCATCGAAGCGTGAAACGGGGTCCGCAGCAAATCGCGCGCGTTGCGAGAGTGCAGGGACGAAACGCGAGGCATCGCGGAACACTATCCGTACTTTATGAGTGGTTCTTTTTCAAAGGAGGAGAAGCGATCACGGGATTTCCGTAAGCAGGATCGCCTCCTAATAATTGCTGAGAGCGCATGCCTCACTCTGGTTAGCCTGAGCGCTCCTTGTTGCAGCCGCCAAAGTTTGCGTGGGAAACATTGTGCGTCAAAGTTTGTATCGCGTCCAAGGTCTCTGCTGCTGCGTTCTTGCGCTACAATTGTCTTTGGACATGTGCGCCTTTGGGGAAGCCACTCCGGACGAGCCGTCGAACACGACCCTGATCGCGAAAAACGGAGCGCTCAGAACGCTGGATTCATCGTCGGTCAAGCGTTCCGATCAGGATTTGGTAAAAACGCCCGCCATGTCCGCTTCAACTTTCCAATACAAGGCAGACTTGGGGTTAGAGCAAAATACAATCGCATCACAGCAAAGTACTACCGTAAGCACCAGATCGGACATTGCATCGGAAACCGGCTCGCAGAAAGTTGAGCGTTCCGCCTCCACTTTGGACGGTGGCGCTGGCTCGACTGGCGTGATTCCCATTAAAACGCAAGTTAAGCCCATCACAATCGACATTCCCCTGAAGCACGGCCAATTTTATCTTGGGGATGTATCGGTTAGGATTTCGGGCGAGAACGCAGTTTCCGTTAACTCTGAAAGCTTGAAAGCACCTCTCGCAAAAATTATGAAGCCACAGGCGTTGCACGCAATTTTCAGCGATCAGGATGTAGCCGCCAAAAACCCGGCCGAGGCGGGCGGTGTCTCAGAAGTGAGCAAAACGGAACAAGGAGAAAAAGGTTCGCTGCTTCTGGTTCGCCTTTTTGAGCGCAAACCAGAGACAGGTCCGCCTGGAAAAGCTGCGGACGCGCCCGCAATCGACACTCCGGCTCGTCAGCCTAATGCCAGCGCTTCGTTTGCAGCACTCGCCGACTTACAGAAACGCGGTCTCAATCTCAGTTACGATGGCCAAGCGTCGGAACTTAAAATCTCGCCCGCAATCGATCAACTGCTTGATCGAAACCTCGACTTTGGTTCATCAAGCGAGTCGGTCATCAGTGCAAATCGACAGACCCCTGCAGGTATCAGCGCTTATGTTAATACGCGCATGGTCGCGGAATATGTCCATCAATCATCCTCGGGCGAAACTGGTATCCGGGCACCGAACTTTGACTTTGAGGGTGCCGTTCGCATCGGATCGGTTGTGGTCGAGGGTGAGGCCTCGTTAACCAACGATTCGCGTAACTCGCCCATGGCAGGCTTTCAGGATCAGTCTTATGCGCTCACTCGAAAAAGTACGCGGCTCGTTTACGACTACGCGCCAGAAACGGTGCGGATTAAAGTCGGAGACTTGTCACCGGGTGTTGCGGGCTTTCAGGCGTCTACCGATATTCTTGGTGTGTCGGCAGAGCGTTCTTATGCGCTGCTGCGGCCAGGACAGACCATCAGACCAACAGCGCATCAGACGTTTCGGGTCGATCGCCCATCAAGTCTCGATATTTCGGTGGATGGCGTCATCTCCAGGCGCTTCCGGTTGCAACCCGGAAATTATAATATCCGCGATCTCCCCATCGGTCCAGGTGCCACGAAAGTAACTCTGATCTTCGAAGACGATACAGGAGCGCGAAAGACCCTCGACATCACGAATTTTTCCGGAGCCGACTTCCTTGCGCCCGGCATTGACGAGTGGCAGATCGCAGGCGGCGTCAAAGCGGCCCATGCTGTGCAGCCTTCGCGCGAAAAATTGTTTTTTTCGCCTGTAACTCTCACCCAGCCTGAGTACTTGTGGGACCAACCGGTTGTAACGGCATCGTACCGAATGGGGTTGACGCCGTCGATCATGGCAGGGTTCAACGCGCAGGCGGATCAGCAAACAGTCATGGCCGGGTCAACGGTGTCCTTACAAACCGCGATCGGGTTTGTCTCGCTCGATTTGAGCACAAGCCTTGCGGATCAATCTTCGTTCGGTTTCGCGGCACGGTCGTCTTACGAACTTGCAAACGTTCGGGGCAGCAATGGGCTGAACCAGTCATTTCGCGCGTCTGCTGAATATAAAAGCGCGGCATTTGCTCCGATCAACGAAGGGATCCTTCGGCGTGACGCGATCCTTAACTTCGGTGCAGGGTATTCGCGCGAACTAACCGACACGGTGAGCGCGAGCGTCACCGCATCCCTTTCGTTTGGCCGGGATCTCTTTTCAAGCCTCGATAGCTGGGAGGCCGACGCATCGGTAACGAAACGCTTCTCGAATGTTTTAAGCGGGGCTTTCTCGGTCGGATATCGTTCGGGAGCGGGCACTGCCGATACCACACATCCATGCATCTGTGTTCACGACTACGACGCTGCCGGGCTTCGCGCGCTTGCCCGCATTAGCTACAGACCGGACGCGGCGTCCAGCGTCTCGCTGGGCTATGACACTCAAACGGGCACAGCGAGAGCGACCGCGTCGACGTCGGGAGGCGGTGGCATCGGCGCCTGGAATGCGTCCGTCGATACCGCATATGCCGCTAACGGCCAAACCGCCGACGTCAACGCCAGCGCCAACTATAGTGCCAACCGGGCCGATGTTTCGGTATCCCACGCCCTCCGTCTCGACAATTTTTCACGTGGCACCGACACCGCGAGAACGGTCGACGAACGAACGACCCTTCGCACGGAAACCGGTTTCGCCGTAGCTGACGGAGCATGGAGCTACGGCCGCCCAATCCGCAATAGCTTCGCTGTGATCGACACTCATGAAAGCCTCGGGGACCGAAGCGTCATCATTGGAAACCGGGATGCGCCGAGTGTCCGGAGTGACGGACTGGCCGGAGCGCTTGTTACCGATCTCGGGCCGTATTCCGCGCGAAGGATCAACTACGATGTGGAGAATTCGCCCCCCGGCTACGATCTGGGCACCGGAACCTATGACGTGCAGGCCCCCTACAAGTCAGGGTACAAACTGCAAGTGGGCTCGGCCTATGCAATAACGGCCGTCGGTTCGTTGATGGATCGCGATGGAAACGCGGTAGCTCTTCTTCAGGGGGGCGCGAAAGAGGCCGATAAGAAGGATGCCGTCAAAGTTGAGATATTCACAAACAAGGCCGGGCGATTTGCCGCGCAGGGCCTGGCCCCCGGTCGGTGGCTGATTGAGATGGCAACAGAACCGGACCCAACCGTGTATGCAATCGACGTGAAGCCCGAGCCGTCAGGTATATTCACCACGGGGTTGCTGAGGCCGCGAGGGTGAGAGTCGTTATACGAGGCTGGCTTATGACTCTCCTCCGCGTTCGCTGTACTTTCGAAGAGCCTTATACCAACCGTAAAATCGATGACCGCTAAGGCCTCCTCACCCAACCCAAGCCTCTTCCCGGGAAGCGAAAAGGTTCCTCGACGCCCTCTCCCCGACGGAAAACGCGGAAACGTTTTCGCGGACATAAAGCGGTGCCTTTGGCACGATGGGGAGAGTATCGAGTGGCCTGCACTAACGGCCGATAGTTCTGCGATTTATCATAATCTATAGCGCTTCAGCAAAGGTGTGAGCGGTTTTGCTCCTCGAAAATGCTATAAAACAAGCAGTTAGAGCGCTTTCTTGACTCTGAGTAAATCGAAAGCGCTTGATAAAGCGCGTCCGCTACACTCCAGAAATGAAACTCAGGTCTCCATATAATAGGATTTTGTATATTTCCTGAAGTAATAATACCGAGACCCATGCTCTTCAAACAGCTTAAGCTTGTTCACGTTCACCTTGTTGAGCACGACACCGAGGCACTTATCTAAAATTTGCTCGTTTTCCATCAGAATGTTTCGCACAACCTTGCGACCGGTCTTGCGCCATTCGACAACAAGAGCAAAAGCCTGAATTTGACTGGCGATTGCCCTCACGTCCACAACGGGTCCGAAGGGTGGCAGGTCGATGACGATGTAGTCAAAATGCTGCTGCGCTTCTTCCAGCAGCCGATGCATGCCCGCTGAAGCCAGCAGTGCCGAAGAATGCGGAACCCGCGTTTTGCTGACGGTCGGCAAAAACGCCAATCCCGACCGTTCCTCATGCCAGATCAGATCCCGAAGGTCACGATGACCGATAACCGCTTCCAGCAGACCCTCCGTCGCATCCGGGGCGAGCTTTCGGCTCAACTCCGGCTTCCTCAGGTCCGCATCGATCAAAAGTGTCTTCGCGTTAAGGGATGCGAACATCGAGGCGAGATTCTTGGAAAACGCGGTCTTTCCTTCGCCGGGCAAGGCCGAAATCACGCCTATGATTTTCGACGTGTTGTCGGACAGCTTTACATCGGAAGCCAGTTTCACGGCCAGCAGCGTTTCGGTAAAAGCGGAGTTCGGACGATCCATGGAATAGGCCATGACCCCTGCGGATTCTTCGATGTGCCTTGCCGGTCTTGGCGGGTCAGTGGCAATCTCGGTGTCGGACACCATTGTCAATTGCGCATCCGGCGCTTGTGGCTGTCGCTCGCGGCCCAAGGCGCGTTCAGTCAGACCTGCCGTTTGGCCGCGCGTATAAGGCCCAAGCTTCTTTTTTGTTCTGAGGGTCGACGCCCCTTTGACGATAGCGATAGGTACAATGCCGAGACACTCGACGTTGAGATAATCCCGGACTTGCTCCTCGCTTTTGAAACCCTTTTCGCGGAATTCACGATACATCCCGACCACAGTGCCGATAGCGCCGCCCATGATGCAGAACAGGATCATCATCACCCCCTTTTTGGGATAGCTGGCACCCAGTGGCTCGGAGGCCGGACTGATCGTGCGAGCTTCGATGATGGGAAACGTCTGTTGCTGGAGAGACTCCTGATATCGCTGCAGATACGTTTGATAAAGATTGCGGAAGGCATCGCCTTCCCGCTCAATTTCCCTGAGCGTGACCAGCGACTTGTTTTCTTTTGCGGCGATTGCAATAAGTTTATCCACACTTTCGACAAGTGTGACTTCCTTGGCCTTCGCGATATCGACTTCGCTTCTGTACCCTTCCGCGACGCGGCTCAGTTCAGAGAACATGAGCCTTTCATATTCAGCCATCTCCGCCCTGAGCCCGACCGTGGAGAGGTGGCTGGACCCGACCTTTGCCGACAGGTCACTTTCTCGCTTCGAGGCTTCAAGATATTTCGATCTGAGCTGTTCGATCTGCGTGTTTCCGATGGCTTCGTTCACGACGGCCTTGGTTTCGCGCAACCGAATGATGGTCTCAATTCTTTGATACCGCGACTCCGCTTTCGCGCGCTCCCCATGCGCGACCGCCAACTGGGCATTCAATTCCGTCAGTTGCTGTTCGTTGATCAGCTTACCGCCGCTCAGGATGAGATTGTTTTCCGCCCTGAATTTCTGAAGCGCAAGATCGGCTGTCAACGCCTTTTGCTTCAGTTCGGCGAGCCGCTCTTCCAGCCACTGACTGGCGCGCTTGGTGGCTTCGTACTTCGCATTGAGTTGATCGGACAGATAGGCATCGGCGTAGGCGTTAGCCATTTCGGCGGCATTCGAAGGGCTTTCGGAGGTATACGAAATCTGCAGAACCATAGTTCGGCCCACACGGCTCACATCCAACCCTCGCTGCACCGCCGCAATCGCCTGCTGTATGGACGGCGTTCGCGTAGGCGGCATGTCTTTGGCAGGAGCGCCTGAGAGTTTGGCCCACAATACCTTTATATGACTTTTGGCAAGCTTTAGAAGGCCCGGCGACGGGGGCGATTGCAGAGCTTGTTTTTCAAGGAGGTTCAGTTTGCGCACAAGCGCTTCGGCGACCTGCGCCGATTTTATGACCTCGACCTGACTGTCAACCACGGACCCGGCGACGTCGTAGCTCGAACTCACGTCATAGGCATTTTCAACCGCGCGAATGCGACGGTTGTCAATGAGGACGAACGTGCTCGCGGTGTATCTTGGGACAAGGCTGTAAACGTATACGATGCCGACGGCGCACGCGAGGACACAACACAGGAATACGACCGCCAATTGCCGCCGTACAGCCGCGAGGAGTCGGCTCAAATCGCGGCTTACATTCGGCATCAGGCCTGAGCCATGCGGCTCGTGGCGGTTAAAATGATCGTTAAGAGGCAAAAGCATGATCAGACAAACACAATGTAAGGCCTCAGGAGTCTAATCGGTAGCACGAGCGACAAATCCCTACAACCGACCGGTTACAACCTGAGCCTGAAATATGTCGTTCCCGTTAACAAACCTCAGAAAGGTGAGCCTACGCTACCGCCGATATAACTACCGGCTTTTTTAGTGATAGCCACGTCGCTGGCGACGCCTGAAACCGTCGAAGTGACCGATCGGGCATAATTCAGGAATTTAACCACCTCAACGGCTTCTGCATTCGAAACGTAAAGAATATCGCGGTTTCTGACCGGAAAACGCTGTGCCGAAAAGTAGCTGGCCGGATCGCGGAAATTTGCGCGATATACGGTCGGAATGACATCCTGTTCTGGTGGGAAATGGCTTAGGTCGACATGCATGGCCTGGAGAATGTCGCGCGGCTCCATCCGGTAAAGGAAAATGGTTCCCGGATTTGCGCGTTCGTCCAGCAATCCGCCTGCCTTTGCGACTGCTTCGGCCAATGAGACACGCTCCTGATCAAAATTGAACTGCTGTGATGTGGTCGCGCCAGACACGCCTGTGCCCACTGCACCAAAGGCGAGAAAACGACGCGGCTCGCGATACACGTAGATCGTGTCGTTGGGCCGGGCGAAGATATTCTCGGCAGGGTTTTTTACGAGGCTGTTGAAATAAACGGTATCCTTCTTCGATCCGCGCTGAAGCGATACGAAGGTTTCATAACCCGGGAAACGGATGCCGCCAGCCAGCGCGATCATGTCGAGAATCCGCTCTCCGGCCTGGGTGATACGAGCCTTTTTGGGTGCGTTCACCTCGCCCACCACGGCCACCGTGGTTGCGTTCTGCTCAACCAGTGTCGCAATCACTTTTGGTTCGATGGCGCGATTTTGCAGCCGATTTTCGATGTCGCGCTGTATCGACAGGAGCGACTTGCCAGCGGCCCTGACCGCGCCCGCATAAGGGACCGCAATCGTTCCATTGTAATTGACGATTTGTGGGGGCAACTGCACGAAGTTGCCGGGTCTCGTGCCTGAGTCCGCCGGGATGAAAAGCCCCCCGCTTTTCGACTCGAAAACGGTAAGTTGAAGGACGTCGCCGGCGCCAACAAAGATTTCGGGCGCTGGTCCTTTTACCTTTCCAAAGCTTCTGTAGAAGGAACCAGGATCGATATCGATGGCATTCTCGACCACGAGCGGGTTGATGTCGAGGAAGGCATAATCGACACCGCTCCGGGCGGTGGCGTTGAGGGCGACCGTAGTTGCACCGCCCACGATTGAGTCACCCGCCGGACCGCTGACTGGCAATTGATAACAGGCAGACAATGTCGTCGCGCTCAAAAGCGCGATTATGAATTTCAGCCGGCGCATGTAGCCCCTTAAATAGCCCCAACGGATCCTGGGCCGTGATCAAAGCAATAAACGCCACTTTTACGTAGGGTGGACATTGCGTGATTCGCATCGGCGGCTACAGCCGAATTGAAGCTGCAACCACACCGAACTCTGGGTTGTGATATTTTTGCTGTGATTATTGGAAGGTGCTGACTTAATAGAAGTGAGAATGAACAGCTTCGCAAAAGCGACGCATCTCAACGCTTGTCGATTCGATATGAAAACACGGCTGGCGAGGAAACTGAGATGGACAACATTCGGCTTTTCGACCTTAACATTGAGCGAATCTTAGAGGCGTGGGAAAACCCTCACGCGGTGCGGGAATTGATCGCCAACGCTTTAGATGAACAAACCCTCACTGGAACCCAAGAAATACAAGTCGCCAAGGCTGCAGACGGAACCTGGACCATTCGCGATTATGGTCGTGGGCTGCGTTACGATCATTTCACTCAGAATGAGAACCCTGAAAAACTCGCGAATGTCGGCAAAGTGATCGGAAAATTCGGTATTGGCCTGAAGGATGCTCTTGCCACCCTAGAACGAAATAGGATTGGCGTTGAGATTGAGTCCGCTCATGGCTTGATCAGGCTAAAGCAAAAGCCAAAGCACGGGTTTAATGACGTCGTCACTCTTCACGCTGCTGTCTTTCCACCGACGAACCCGAGTTTCGTCGGCACTGCCGTCCGTTTACGGGGACTTGCCTCAGGCGATATGGAGGCCGCCAAGGACTTTTTTCTCAAGTTTTCAGGAGAAGCTGTTGTTGCTGAAAACCGAATTGGTCAAATCTTAGAAAAACGGTCCCCCACGGGCAAGATTTATGTAGCTGGACTACTCATTGCGGAAGAAGAAAATTTTGTCTTTTCGTATAACATTACGGCTCTTAGCGCCGCGATGAGAAAGGCATTGAACCGCGAGCGGACGAATGTTGGCAGGACGGCTTATGTTGAACGAGTCAAATCCATGCTGATGGAGACCAGAAGTGACCAGGTCGTACGGACCCTGGCGCGACATCTGGCAATGCTAGCCAGTGGCAATGCATGCGATGAAGTCGCATGGACGGATGTTGCTGTTCATGCAGCTAAGCTTCTCAATGCGGAGGGATCGTATTTATTTGTTACTGCCGATCAAGCGATGCAGAACAATGCCTTGGTTAATCACGCGAATGGCGATGGCATTACCGCTATCGTTGTTCCAGAAAACGTATATTCGAAAATTTCCGGAATGTCCGATCTAGGCGGTTCGCCGATTCGGGATATCAACCTCTTTCGCGAACAGTGGAACGATAGTTTCGTCTTTAGCTGGGTATACCCCCAACAAATGGCAGTTGAAGAACGAGCAGTTTTCTCAAAGGCAACGCAAATATTGTATTTCCTGGGCGGAGTGCCTGACGAGGTTCGTGAAATTAAAGTTAGCAACACCATGCGACTCGACTCGTCGATGGGTACGGATGCATTAGGGATTTGGGATCCCGCGTCCTCAACTATTGTCATTCGTCGAGATCAGCTTAGCTCTGTACAACAATTCGCTTCAGTACTCCTTCATGAAATTGCGCATGTGCGGTCACGCGACGGCGATTGCACATTTGGATTTGAACGCGAGCTAACTGCGCTGCTTGGGATCTTTGCTGATGCTGCGCTAAATCGCGCGCAAACCTCTTAGCAGATATAAATTCGTTAATAATAAGTGCGTCAGTTGGCCTGTAAGCCGGGTTCTGTGTCTGCCTTCCGGCAGCGATGGCCATTCATCTGGGCAGCCTGTTGCCAGGTGCCTCAAGCAACCAACCCGGACGGCGATGCGGAAACGCATTTCGCGCCCACGCCGCTGAAGCGACGCGAACGCCGTGCCGTCCCTATTCGGTTTTGCTCCCGGTGGGGTTTACCGTGACCGCGCCTGTTACCAGACGCGCGGTGCGCTCTTACCGCACCGTTTCACCCTTACCCTTCTTGAGTGGCCTACCGCGCTCTGCGCGACTTGAGGCGGCTAGCCTGAAGCACGTTGCGGAAAACCGAGAAAGGCGGTTTGTTTTCTGTGGCACTTTCCCTGGGGTCGCCCCCGCCGGACGTTATCCGGCACCGTGTTTCCGTGGAGCCCGGACTTTCCTCCACCCGGCGTATGCTTTCGAGCCAAGGCCCACAGCGCACACGCCAGGCAGCGGCCATCCGGCCAACTGACGCGCTAGTTAGGACCTGTTCCCGATCCCGCGTCAAGGAGGGAAGTAAAGCAATCGCAAGTCCTGCGCTTCCATCAAGGCAAAACGCAATAAATGCCGCGCGCCACCCCGACGGTGGCAGGGTAAAACCGCTGTGAAAAACGCGCGGCATTTCTTAGTTTGAGCGCCTCGCGTGCTATATCTCACCTATGGGAATCACCGAAGGAAGCCGCGCCCTGAAGCGCGCAGCAACGCCCACACTTGTGGAGCCGCCGTATTTTGCCGGACTGAATGCCGAACAGCGCGAGGCCGTTGAAGCGCTGGATGGACCCTTGCTGGTGCTGGCAGGCGCTGGCACGGGCAAAACCCGCGTGCTCACGGCGCGCATTGCACATCTGTTATGGACGCGACGCGCGCGGGCGAACGAGATCCTCAGTGTCACCTTCACCAACAAGGCGGCGCGCGAGATGAAAGAGCGCGTCGGCCATCTTGTGGGCGGCGTTGTGGAAGGCATGCCGTGGCTTGGCACGTTCCATTCCATCGGCATGCGCATGCTGCGGCGGCACGCAGAGCTGGCGGGGCTCACGTCCAATTTCACCATTCTCGATACGGACGATCAAATCCGGCTATTGAAGCAGATTATCGCGGCTGAAAAACTCGATGAAAAGCGCTGGCCCGCCCGGCAATTTGCCGGGCAGATCGACGGCTGGAAGAACAAGGGGCTGACGCCCGACAAGGTGCCGCCCGGCGATGCATTCGCCTTTGCCAATGGGCGTGGCATCGAGCTTTACACTGCTTATCAGAAACGCCTGAAGGAGCTGAACGCCTGCGATTTCGGCGACCTGCTGCTGGAATGCCTGCGGATGTTCATGGAAAATCCGGACGTCCTGAAGCAATATCATCGTTATCTGCCCTATATCATGGTGGACGAATATCAGGACACCAACGTCGCGCAATATCTCTGGCTGCGTTTGCTCGCTCAGGGCAGTCATAACATCTGCTGTGTCGGCGATGATGATCAATCCATCTACGGTTGGCGCGGGGCCGAGGTGGACAACATCCTGCGCTTCGAGAAGGATTTCCCCGGCGCGAAGGTAATCCGGCTTGAGGAAAATTATCGCTCCACGTCGCATATCCTTGGCGCCGCGTCGAAGCTGATCGCGAATAACACTGGCCGCCTCGGCAAGACGTTGCGCACACTGGCCGCAACCGGCGAAAAGATTATCGCACGCGGCGTCTGGGACGACGACGAGGAAGCGCGCCTCACCGCTGAGGACATCGAAAGCCTGTGGAAAAAGGCGAGGCAGCACGCCGCAGCCAACCCACCCCCCGGCATGACCCCTTCGGATGCCTCGGCGAATGTGCGCTGCCTCAACAAGATCGCGATCCTCGTGCGCGCGTCATTCCAGATGCGCAGTTTCGAGGATCGCTTCGTGACCATGGGTCTGCCCTATCGCGTGATTGGCGGCCCGCGCTTTTATGAACGGCAGGAGATCAAGGACGCCATCGCCTATTTCGAGGTGATGCAAAACCCCGCCGCCGACCTCAAGTTCGAGCGCATCGTGAATGTGCCCAAGCGCGGGCTTGGCGACCAATGCATGCAGATGATCTTCAACCATGCGCGCGGGGCTGGCGTGAGCCTGTCTGTCGCAGCAAGGCAGCTTACAGATAGCGAAGAGATGAAGCCCGCGCCGCGAAGGTCGCTTCGCACGCTGCTCGATCATTTCGACCGCTGGCGAGACCTTTCCGCGACCATGCCGCACACCGAGCTTGCCATGCAAATTCTAGACGAGAGCGGCTACACCGAGATGTGGCAGAAGGACAAGTCGCCGCAAGCCGAAGCGCGCCTCGAAAATTTGAAAGAACTCATCCGCTTCATGGAGCAGTTCGAGAACATGGCCGCGTTTCTCGAACACGTGAGCCTCGTTGCCGATGCCGAGCAGACGCCCGACGACGACCGCGTCAGCATTATGACGCTGCATGCCGCCAAGGGCCTGGAGTTCGACGTGGTGTTTCTGCCGGGCTGGGAGGAAGGGCTGTTTCCCCATCAGCGCAGCCTTGACGAAAGCGGCAACGAGGGCCTGGAGGAAGAGCGGCGGCTCGCTTACGTCGGCATTACACGGGCAAAAAAGCGGCTCACCATCAGCTTTGCGCAAAACCGCCGCGTGCATGGTTCGTGGCAATCGGCGATGCCGTCGCGGTTTCTCGATGAGTTGGCCGAAGAGCATGCCGACATCGTGATGGAGAGCGGCGGCTATGGCTACGGGCGCTTTGGCGCGGCCAACGGCGGGTATGGTGCGAGCCGGTTTGATGCCACGCGAGCCGGAGGCGGCGGCGGTTTCAGCGAACGCGAACAGTCCGAGTTCACCTATGATGACGCGGTATCGGGCTTCACACGCACCCAACGCGGCGGCCAGGCCAACTTCACGAACGCCGC
Source organism: Rhodomicrobiaceae bacterium (assembly GCA_965247345.1). GTDB lineage: Bacteria > Pseudomonadota > Alphaproteobacteria > Rhizobiales > Rhodomicrobiaceae > Rhodomicrobium. The sequence continues at coordinate 24,130 of CBDFGZ010000002.1, forward strand.
GACGCCCTTCGAGCGCGGTGGTGTACAAAGCCCCGGCTGGAAGCGCGCGCAGGCCAACTGGCAGGGCGACGCCGCAGCCAAGAACCGCCGCCGCCCACCTCCGTCCGAGATCGACGGCGATCTTGTGGCCGCCAGCAGCGCGACGGTGCCGGCGTCGTATACTGCGGGTCAGCGTGTGTTCCACGACAAGTTCGGTTATGGCCGCATCACGGACGTGGACGGGAATAAGCTGACCGTGGACTTCGAGAAAGCCGGTGAGAAGCGGGTTGTGGCGAGCTTTGTGAGTGTTGTTTGATTTGGGTGAAAGAGAAATTTGATAAGGTTATGAACGTATGAAATCTAAAGCACCCAGAAATCGGACAATAACGATGAGCGCAGACGAAGAGGAATCGTTATCAAAAGACTTAATAACTTTGCAAGAAGAGACAACTTTGAATAATATATATAATAAGATAATACTTCAGGATTCTATTGTAGCCTTGCCGTTGATCCCAAGTGGCTCTGTTAATTTAGCAATCATCGATCCGCCCTATAACAGAAGTAAAAAATATAACTCTGGTTCGTTCTCGAAAATGGACGAATGTGATTATGAAACATGGTTAGACACTTGGATGCAACAAGTGCATCGCTTGATGCGAAAAGATGGAAGTATATATATATGTTGTGACTGGCAATGTTCCGCAGTTGTTTATCGCGTTGCAAGCCGATATTTCACTGTAAGGAATAGAATTACATGGGAAAGAGAAAAGGGGCGAGGCGCGAAAAGTAACTGGAAAAATTGTTCGGAGGATATATTTTTCTGCACTGTGAGTGGGGATTACTATTTTGACGTAGAAGCTGTAAAATTAAAGCGGAGGGTTATTGCGCCATATCGTGACACAGACGGTAAGCCCAAAGGCTGGAATGTAGTTGACGGCATCGGTTATCGTATGACCCATCCTTCAAATTTATGGACCGACATTACGGTCCCGTTTTGGTCCATGGCTGAAAATACTGATCACCCGACCCAAAAGCCTGAAAAGCTAATTGCAAAACTTATACTAGCTAGTTCTCGTCCGGGAGACGTCGTACTAGACCCATTTGGGGGGTCAGGGACGACAGCAGTCGTCTCCCAGAAACTAAATAGGCAATTTATCTCGATCGAAATAGACAAACATTATTGCTGTCTTTCTCAAAAGCGGCTGGTTTTAAGCTCTTATAATGTAGAGATTCAGGGATACGCGGACGGCATTTTCTTGGAGAGAAACACACCAGCAAAGCTAAGACATGGCTTGTCTTCAAGCTCTGAATGGCTTTTTCTTTAATTCCATAACCGGTGTGCCATGCTTAGCAAGATATTTTATTCAGATCAATTCAAGACTGTAGAAGCTGCTTTGAAGCTGAGTCTAAACACTCAAGCTGATTTCTTGTCGCTGAGTACGAGCGATAGTCCGAGAGCAGTTGGAGACGCTATACAGTCACTGCTCGCCTCGAATTTTCGGTCGATTATTGGAGAGGGAGTATGTAAAGAATACAGTGATAGTTTTGCCCGTAGAGCGATGGCTGACTTGGCTTTTCTGGATTTCGAGAATTTTTATTATATTATCGATGTGAAGACCCACCGCATGAGTACGAAATTCAATATGCCAAACTTAACCTCTGTGGAAAGGTTGGTTCGGTTTTACGAGGATGATAAAAACTATTTTATTGTCTTGATGGTATCATATGAGGTGATAGGCAATAATATTAGGGTAGATGGGGTGCATTTCGTACCGATTGAATTTTTGAGTTGGCGATGCCTCACGATTGGAGCTTTGGGGTGGGGGCAAATCCAAATCGCAAATTCAAACAATATCGTTATCGTAGAGAAAAATTCGCGGCGAGAATGGATGTTACAATTATGTAATACTTTAATGGAATTTTATCCCAAGGAGATTTCGAAAATAAATAAGCGCATGTTGCATTTCGAAAAAGTCCGCGAAAGCTGGTTAAAAAAGCCAGAATTGGCAGCGGCTATCCCAAAAACTATCATTGAAGAAGAGCTTAAATAAGCAAATTCACTTAGACTATCAAACACACACCCTAACAAGGATAAAACTGCAAGGAATAAAATCATGAACCACCCACGCATCAAACGCGATCCCAAGGTCATGATGGGCAAGCCCGTTATCGTGGGAACGCGTATCACGGTCGAGCATATTTTACGTTGTCTCGGAGCGGGCGATACGCTTGCGCATATCCTCGAAGCCCACCCGCATATTACGGTAGAGGACATTCACGCGGCACAAGCCTACGCGGCGGACTATCTGTCGCGTGAAGGCTTGATTGCGGCCGAATAACAGATGCCCGCATTTTTCGCAGACGAATGTATCTCGACAAAGATCGTCAGAGACTTGCGCGAACGCGGATTCGATGTAATCGAGGCAAAGGACGTTTGCCAAGGCGATTCCGACAGCATCGCGCTGTATCTATCCAAGGCAGAGGGCCGCATCATGATTACTGATGACTGGGGCATAGGCGAACTTGCTGTTCGCGAGCGGCATCCAGCATTAGGTGTAATTATTTTTGGCCTTTATGCGCTGCCGATGCCAGCCCGCGAAACCTATGCTGTCGAGAAGATTATAGAGAATGCTGATAAATTCGAAGGCCACATCGCGATCATCGAACCAGGCCGGGTTCGGTTCCGGCCGTTGACAACGAAAATCGCCTAACACACTTTTCCCTTCGCACATGCAGCATCAGCCCTTGCGCATCGCGGCAATCCCCGTCACCGCGCATGTTGCAAATCGATCTGCTTTATGATGCATCGGCGTGTCTGTTGTTCGAGAAGGCCGGGAGTAAGCGGGTTCTGGCGAGTTTCGTTGCAGTTGTTCGAGTTAATATGTTATCTTGTTAAAAATTAAGAAATATAGCAGGGTGGATCATGCAGCTTAAACATAATCATAAAAATCTTTCTCTTATCACGCTCGCTTTATTCGCCGGAATTTTATTTATGTCCAATGTCAATAACGCCGTCGCCGAAGAAATACCGGCAGGCTTCAGGAGCGAATACGCTGAGGTGAATGGCATTCGTCTGCATTACGTTATTGGCGGCAAGGGCAGCACGGTCGTTCTCATCCATGGATGGCCGGAGACCTGGTATGCGTGGCGTAAGGTCATGCCTGTCCTTGCGAGGTCGGGCTTCGAGGTTATCGTTCCCGACATGCGGGGGTTTGGTTTATCGGCACGACCTGCGGGTGGGTATGACCGCAAGACGATGGCAGACGACATTTACAAGCTTGTTCACGAAAAGCTCGGACGCCCGATCGCTGCGGTTGTGGGACACGACTGGGGCGGTTCGACGGCCGCCGCTTATGCGATTTCCAATCCGAAAAGCGTGTCGAGTGTCGTGGTGATCGAAGCGCAGCCCAGAGGCCCATGGTCGAGGCCCGAACCGTGGTTCTATGCCTTTCATAAGGCCCCAGGTTTTGCCGAGGCCATGACCGCTGGCAGGGAACAGACTTATCTTACGTATTTCTATCGTAATTTCGCAGCCAGACCCGACGCCATTTCTCCAGAAGAGATAAAGGTCTACCTTCAATATTATGGCAGCCCCGAAGGTATGAAAGCGGGCTTTGAGCTTGTTCGTGCCTTGCCGAAAGATATTACTGTAAACGCAGAAGCGGCAAAAACACCGACTGCAGTTCCAGTGCTTGCCATTGGGGGCGACAAAGGCATGGGAACCGCGGTTGAGGAAAATTTGCAGCCACTTTTCACAAATGTTCGGGGAGTTGTGCTGCCCAACACAGGACATTTTGTTCCCGAAGAACAGCCGCAAGAACTCGGCCATATTATTGTGGATTTCCTGAAACGGTCTGCGGGTTAAACAACGGGTTCACAGATCAAGGCAGTTCTCTCAAAAGTAACTGCCTTGGGCAGGATCACTACGTAAACGTTTATAGCTTCATAACACACTTTTCCCTTCGCACATGCAGCATCAGCCCTTGCGCATTGCGGCAATCCCCGTCACATTCGCCTTATGTTGCACATCAATGATCTTTCATACCGCATTGGCGGGCGGCCTTTGTTCGAGAAGGCTACGGCGGGCATCCCTGAGGGCCACAAGGTAGGTCTTGTCGGACGCAATGGCACAGGCAAGTCCACGCTGTTGTGCTTGATCGCGGGCGAGATTCAGCCCGATGACGGCTCAATCAGCTATCCCAAGTCTGCAAAGCTAGGGTATCTGACTCAGGAAGCGCCGGGCGGCCCTGAAAGTTTGCTCGATACGGTGCTTGCCGCCGACCTTGAGCGCGAGGCTTTGCTGAAGGAAAGCGAGACCGCCACAGACCCAAACCGTATTGGCGAGATTTTTACGCGGCTTGAGGATATCGATGCGCACGCGGCACCGGCTCGCGCCGCGCGCATCTTGTCGGGTCTTGGGTTCAGCGAAGAGGCGCAGGCGCGCTCGTGCTCGGAGTTTTCTGGCGGATGGCGCATGCGGGTGGCGCTGGCCGCAGTGCTGTTTGCGGCACCCGATATTCTGCTGCTGGACGAACCGACCAACTACCTCGACCTGGAAGGCACCCTGTGGCTTGAGGATTTCATTCAATCGTATCCGCATACGATCCTGATCGTCAGCCATGACCGCGACCTCCTGAACAAGGTCACGCATATCCTGCATCTGACCGACAAGCGCCTGCAATTCTACACCGGCGGCTACGACACCTTCGAGGAGACACGGCGCGAGCAGCAGCGCCTGCAACTCAAGTTGAAAAAGTCTCAGGACGACAAACGCAAGGATATGGAAGCGTTCGTTGAGCGGTTCCGCGCCAAGGCGAGCAAGGCAAAGCAGGCGCAAAGCCGGTTGAAGGCGCTGTCGAAGTTACAGCCCATCGCGGCGGAGGTCGATCAACAGGTGGTGCCGTTCCGCTTCCCGTCGCCTGAGCGGCCGCTTGCCAACCCGCTCATCAGCATCGATGGTGCCGCAATCGGGTATGCCGTTGAAAAGCCGGTGCTGCGGAACGTGAGCCTTCGTCTCGATATGGACGATCGCGTTGGCCTGCTCGGCTCCAACGGTAACGGCAAGTCAACTTTGGCCAAGTTTCTGTGTGGTCGTCTCGATCCGTTATCTGGCATGCGCCGCATGTCGAAAAAGCTTGAATATGGCTATTTCGCGCAGCATCAACTCGACGAACTCGATCCGAAGATGTCGGCTTACGAGACCATCTCCGAGGTTATGCCGGACAAGACCGTGGCGCAGCGGCGCGCCAAGACCGCATCGCTCGGCTTTGGTGCCGATAAGGCTGACACGCCCAGCGAAAAGCTCTCGGGTGGCGAAAAGGCGCGGCTGCTGTTTGCTCTCGCAACCATGCATGCGCCCCATCTGCTTATTCTCGACGAGCCGACAAACCATCTGGATGTCGATAGCCGCGAAGCCCTGATTCATGCGCTGAACGATTATGAAGGTGCTGTCATTCTCATCAGTCATGATCGGCATTTGTTGGAGGCAACTGTGGACCGGCTGTGGATCGTGCGCAACGGCACCGTCGTGCCTTACGATGGCGATCTGGACAGCTACAAGCAGGAAAGCCTCAACGCAGGCAGAGGCAAAGCGGCGAAGACCGGCGGCAAGGGAAACAAGGCAAACGGCTCCGCGAACGGGGCTGCTCATGATCCGAAACGCGTGCGCGAGGATGAGAAACGAACGACGGCATCGAAACGCGCCGATCTGGCTCCGCTTCGCAAGCGCTTACAAGACCAGGAACGTCACGTTGCCCAAGTGCAAAAGCAACTGGCGGCGATTGATCTCAGTCTGGCGGACGCGTCCGTTTATACGAAAAGCCCACAGAAGGCGCAGGCTCTCAAGAAAGAGCGCTCCGATCTTTTGCGTAGTCTGAAAAATGCGGAAGAGGCATGGCTTGTGGCATCCGTGGCTTACGAAGAGGCTATCGGTGTCTCGGCTTAGAGCCTCGCTCCGATAGCAGGGGCAACCTTTTTCCAACAGGGACCTCTACATAATCAGCTACGATATGGCTGGGATCACCCCGCCATCGCGTGCAACAAAGATGTAGCTCTGTTTATTGCCTTTTTTGTCTTACTGGATAGCCGCCTCTGAGGGCGGCCATGACAAAATGATCTTTTGCGCGAAGGTCTCCCAAACGGAGAAAGAACGCCGCTTCAAAGCCCTCTCACGAACAAAAACGCAAAGCGTTTTCACGCAAACAAAAGGCGTGCGCCTATAACTACCGGGAGGTTGGGGATGGGACGTGACCGCTCAATAATTTTGCGTTTGGTATCACAAGACGCTAAAATTAGTTCTGACGGCATCAATATCCGATGCAAATCGCCAACAAAAAAGGCCCGCGACATGCGCGGGCCTGATCGATAAGCAAGTTTTAGGGACTTAGAGCGCTTTCGATTTAATCAGAGTCATAAAAGCGCTCTAACTCTTCGTTTTCTCGCATTTTCGAGGAGCAAAACCGCTCACACTTTTGCTGAAAACGCTCTAGTAGTCCATACCGCCGCCTGGCATCTGCGGCATGCCGCCGCCGTCTTTCTTTGGACGCTCGGCAATCATGGCCTCGGTGGTAATCAACAGACCCGCAATCGATGCCGCATCCTGAAGCGCGATACGCACAACTTTCGCTGGATCGATCACGCCGGTCGCAACCATGTCCACATACTCTCCGGTTTGCGCATTGAAGCCGTAGTTGTGATCTTTATTCTCCATGATCTTGCCCGCAATCACGGCACCGTCTTCGCCAGCGTTCTCGGCGATCTGACGAGCAGGCGCCTGAATTGCCTTGCGAACGATGTTCACGCCCACTTTCTGGTCTTCATTGGCAGGCTTGACGTGATCGAGAACATGAACAGCACGTAGCAGAGCCACGCCGCCGCCTGGCAGGAAGCCTTCTTCGACGGCTGCGCGCGTCGCGTTCAACGCATCGTCCACGCGGTCCTTCTTTTCTTTCACTTCGACTTCAGTCGCGCCACCGACGCGGATCACGGCCACACCGCCTGCGAGTTTCGCAAGACGCTCTTGCAGCTTTTCCTTGTCGTAGTCGGACGTTGTGTCTTCGATCTGCACTTTGATCTGGTTGACGCGGCTTTCGATTTCTTTCTTGTCACCTGCGCCGTCGACGACTGTGGTGTCGTCCTTCGTGATCGTGACCTTTTTGGCGCGACCGAGCATCTGCACGGTAACGCTTTCGAGCTTGATGCCGAGGTCTTCCGCAATCATCGTGCCGCCCGTAAGCGTTGCGATGTCTTGCAGCATGGCCTTGCGACGGTCGCCGAAACCAGGTGCCTTCACAGCCGCAACCTTGAGGCCGCCACGCAGCTTGTTCACAACGAGGGTTGCGAGGGCTTCGCCTTCCACGTCTTCTGCAATGATCAGCAAAGGACGGGCGGACTGAACGACAGCTTCAAGAACAGGCAGCAGTGCCTGAAGGTTCGACAGCTTCTTTTCGTAGATCAGGATGAACGGATCTTCCAGATCGACGCGCATTTTTTCAGCGTCGGTGATGAAGTATGGCGAGATATAGCCGCGATCGAACTGCATGCCTTCGACGACTTCGAGTTCGGTTTCGAGAGACTTGGCCTCTTCAACCGTGATGACGCCCTCGTTGCCGACTTTCTGCATGGCTTCCGAGATCAGACGACCCACTTCAGCATCGCCGTTCGCGGAAATCGTGCCGACCTGAGCGACTTCAGCAGGCGACGTGACCTTCTTTGCTTTCGCGAGCAATTCTTTCGAGATGGCAGTAACCGCAAGGTCGATCCCGCGTTTCAAGTCCATCGGGTTTGCACCGGCGGCAACCGAGCGTGCGCCCTCTTTAACGATTGCCTGTGCAAGCACAGTTGCGGTGGTCGTCCCGTCACCGGCAATATCGTTTGTTTTGCTTGCGACTTCGCGAAGCATCTGCGCGCCCATATTCTCGAACTTGTCTTCAAGCTCGATTTCTTTCGCGACCGTTACGCCGTCTTTCGTAATGCGTGGCGCACCGAAAGATTTGTCGAGAACCACGTTACGACCCTTCGGGCCAAGTGTGATTTTTACGGCGTCCGCAAGAATATCGATGCCGCGCAGCATCCGATCGCGGGCATCTTGACCAAAACGTACATCTTTAGCAGCCATGGATATGACTCCCTTCTAAAACTGAGGAAATGGGAAATGATGATTTAAGCGGCTTTTTTCTTGGCTTTGGCAGCGCTATCGCTGGTCGATGCCGCTGCTTGATGACCTTCGATCACGCCAAGAATGTCGCTTTCCTTCATGATGAGCAGGTCTTCACCATCGATCTTGACTTCGGTGCCGGACCATTTGCCAAACAGCACGCGATCACCAGCCTTCACATCGAGGGCCGTAATTTGCCCCTGTTCGTTACGCAGGCCTGGGCCGACGGCGACGACTTCTGCCTGCTGCGGCTTTTCTTTCGCCGTATCCGGAATGATGATCCCGCCTTTTGTACGCTCTTCTTCTTCAACGCGGCGTACAACCACGCGGTCATGCAACGGCCGGAATTTCATACTTAGCCTCCAGTGATAATTGAAAACGCAGGCTATCGGCAAAACCGAATGTCCTACGTCCCTTACCTAAGTTAAGCTGTTAGCACTGTCAAGGCGCGAGTGCTAACAAAGAGCATGTCTTGGTTGACGATCGGTATTCATGATTTGGAGCGTTGCGGCTTCAAATGCCGTATGAAAAGGTGTTTTTCTATGAATGCTGAACAGGCTTTCTCCGTGGCGAACCTCGTGGCGCTTATTGCATGGCTGGGCATCATATTCCTGCCGCGCGCCAAATTCGTCACAAATCTGATCGCCCCGGTGATCGTGCCCTGTCTTCTCGCGGTCGCTTACGTTATCATTCTGGCGCGCTTCTTCGACGCATCGTCGATGCAAAACTTCATGACGCTGGCCGGGCTTCAGCAGCTTCAGTCGGCAGGCGGATCGTGGCTTACCCTCGCAGGGTGGTTGCACTATCTTGCATTCGATCTGTTCGTGGGGGCATGGCAGGTGCGAACCGCGCGGGAGGAAGGGCTGTCGCATTTCGTCATCGTGCCAGCGTTGCTGCTCACCTTCATGTTCGGTCCATTCGGGCTTCTCGTCTTCTTTATCACGCGATACGCGCTGCAGCGGAAACTTGCGGTGCAATGACGTGTCTGAGATGCCGGACAAGCTGTTCGGCACCGTCATCATCGAAAACGATGGAGATGGGAAAAACCTTTGCGGTTGCGTGCAAGTCGCGCATAAGGCCGGTTCCAGCCGCAAGCCGCACGTGATCTTTTTCCGTAGTGATCAGCCTTGCGCCGGTGGCTCTCGCGGCATCCAGAAGTTTCTTCGCATCGGAAGACCCGAACACGTGATGATCGGGAAAAGCGACGCGATCCAGGAGCGTTATCCCTGCCGCCTCCAGCGTTTCGAAAAATTTTGCCGGGCGGCCGATCCCGCAAAACGCGATCTGCGGTCCGGCAAAGGCCTCGGCCGTAATCATGGGCTCGATTTTGGCCTTGAGCAGCAAACCCTGAAATTCGGATATGTTGTGAGCCTCGCCATCAGCGGGTGCGCCTACCACGATCACGATATCCGCTAGTTTTGCCTGAAACGCGAGCGGTGCCCTGAGGGGACCCAGCGGAAAAACGCGTCCATTACCCACGCCGACGGCACCATCGACAACCACGATACTTAAATCCTTAGCCAGCGACGGGTTTTGAAAGCCATCGTCCATCACGATGACATCAATGTTCAACGTCTCCAGAAGCTTCGTACCTGAGGGCCTGTCGCGGCTCACGACGGTCATCCCATGTCGCGCAAGAAGCAGCGGCTCATCCCCGACGAGGCTCGCGGTATCGCGTTCGATGTCCACGAGATGAGGGCCGCGTTCGCTTCCGCCATACCCGCGCGTTAGAAAGCCAACCTGGAAACCTTGATCCTTGAGTAGCCCGGCGACCTTAATCGCAACAGGTGTCTTGCCCGCGCCACCCATGGTGAAGTTGCCGACGCAGATGACGGGCAGCGTGCTGCGGTAAGGTTTGGCGTTATGGAAACGCCGTGTCACGGCATAGCCGTAGCCAAGCGACAAGGGATACAAAGCCCACGCCATGAGAGGCGTCCTCCGCCGATACCACCACGACGGCGGATTAAGCGGCATGATCCGCGACGTGTAGGGCCGCGGTTTGAGACACGGGCGGCTCGGAGAGAACGCGGGACACATACGGTTGAAGCGCGGTCAGGGTTTTCTCCAGCGCACCGCTCAAACCTGCAATCGCGATGGATGCCTGCCGTTTCATCGCTTGTGTCTCACCGGTGTTCTCGAACAGATTTCTGAGGATCGCGGCCAGATCCTCCGCGTTTGAAACGAGCCGGCTTCCGCCGTGCTTTTGTAACGCGTCGTAGGTCTCTGCGAAATTGTAAGTGTGTGGTCCGTTGACGATGCCAGACCCGAGTTTGATCGCTTCGATGGGGTTCTGTCCCCCCTGGGGCACAAGCGATCCTCCGATAAACGAGACCGGGGCCGACGCATAGAGCAAGCCCATTTCGCCGATTGTGTCAGCCAGATAGACGTCAGTGTCCGGCTGGACCATTTTGCCGTGCGAGCGCCGCGCGAAGCTTAGCCCGGTTGCCGCCAAAAGCGATGCGATACTGTCCCCGCGCAAAGGATGGCGCGGCGCGATCACTGTCAGGAGATTTGGCATCGCGACTTTCAGCAACGCATGCGCGCCGATGATCACTTCATCTTCGCCCGGATGGGTGCTTGCGGCGAGGAAGACCGGGCGGCCTGCGATCTGCGCGCGAAAATGATCGTGTGCCGCTAGATCCACCGGAGGCGGTGGCGCGTCGTATTTGATGTTGCCTGTCACTTCCGCGCGGCGAACCCCGAGTTGCTTCAGCCGCTTGGCAATTCGTGCGTCCTGGGCAAGGGCCAGATCGAAACGCGAAAACACAGGCTTGCTGAGGCTCGAAAGCATCTTCCACCGTTTGGCGGATTTTTGTGACATGCGCGCGTTGACCAGGATCAGGGGCACAGCGCGGTTGGCGGCTTCCACGATCAGATTGGGCCAGATCTCTGACTCAGTGAACACGCCGAGATCGGGCTTCCAGTGGTCGAGAAAACGCCGGACAAACACAAGATTGTCCAAAGGCAGAAACTGATGGATGGCGCCAACAGGAAGCCGTGCCTTCGCGATTTGGGACGCCGTTACGGTGACGGTCGTGAGAAGGATGTTCGCCTGTGGATATTGCGATTGCACCCGATGGATGACCGGAAGAATGGCATTGGTTTCGCCGACACTTGCGGCGTGAAACCAGAGGAGCGCGCCTGCCGGTCGGGCAACGGTCGCCTCGCCTAACCGCTCGGGAAGCCGGGCCGTGATTTCTTTTCCCCGCGCAGCCCGACGGCGCAGGATCGTCATGGCCACAGGGCGAGCTACGGTCGTCAAGCCGCGATACCCTCGCAGCAAAAAACCTGACTTCGGTGGCGGTTGAAGTGAAGGCGGCGAGACCCTGCTCATGTCAGTCCCCACAAGCTCGAAGGCGCGGGCGGTCACGGCGTTCAGCTCTGTTTCCAGCCGACGCCGATAGACCTCAAGTTCGACGCCGTCTGCGTTGCGCGGCACAAAGATCGGTTCGCCAGCCACCGCCGAGAGCTTCGAAAACGGCAGACATAGGGTGAGGCGGCTCCATGTGGGAAACGTCAACAGGCGATTGCTTGCGGGGGCAACCGGGATAATGGGTCTGCCGGAAATGCGCGCGATCATGATGATGCCAAGCCCCGCCACGCGCGCCGGTCCCGGCGGAACGTCGGCTGTCATGGCAAGCGTGGTCCCGCTGCGAAGGGCTTGCACTGCGGCGCGCAAGGCCTCCATTCCGCCTTTGTCTTTTCCGGACTCACCGGCACCCGCGCCCCGGATCAGCCCCATGTCGAAGCCCCTGATCGCGCGCGCGATCATCTCGCCATCGGCATGGCGGGCTACCATCACGCTTGTGGGTAAGGTCTTCGGCTTGAAGGCCGGGATCATTACGAACTGCCCATGCCAGGTCGCCAGGATAGATGGGCTGTTCTCCAACAGATGACGGTCGAGATCGGACGGATGCCGGAACACGCGCGACGTGCGGTAAACGAAGCGGATATGGCCGGATATCGCGGCCCCGACCGTGTTCATAAACCGTTCTGATTGCTGCACACGCCGAAAAAAACCGCGTCGGCGTTTTTTAACTACGGGAACGGTCATCAAGAATGTGCTGACGTTTCTGCGATCAGGGGAACGCCTGTCTCCGGATCGAGGAGCCGATGCATGTGGACGATGAAATATCGCATCAGTGCATTGTCGACCGACTTTTGTGCGGCCGCCCGCCACGCGTCATAAGCGGTGGCGTAATTCGGATAAATGCCGATAATGTCTAGGGCCTTTACATCGCGAAACTGCGTGCCGTTCACCGATTGCAACTCACCTCCAAAGACAAGGTGAAGGAGCTGCTTTGTCTCCATGCCGTCTTCAGCCGTCATCGCGTTGATTTCCTGATGTAACTTTGTATTTATGCGGCACGGGTTCCCGCCACATGCTCGATCATGATTTGATGCAAAACTGGCGCGGCCGCAACAAATCCCTGCACTTTTGCGCTCGCGGTGTTGAAGATCAGGGGATCGGCGGACGACGACGTAACGACGCCGCCGGCTTCGCTGACCAGTAAAGCGCCCGCCGCCACGTCCCATTCCCATTTTGATTTCAATGCGAGCATTCCGTCGATCTCGCCCAACGCTGTCAATGCGAAGCGATAAATCGTGGAGCCGACCAATACCGGCTTCATGGGCGGCCACGTGGCTGGCCGCAGTCCATCCGAAATCGATACTCTTGAGCTTTCCAACTTGGCGGCATAACTGACTTTAACCGCTTCGTCGTTCAATCTCGCACCCCCGCCCTCAACAGCCTCGAAGAGTTGCCCTCGCATCGGGTTCACGACCACGGATGCCACAACCCTGCCTTGCCTTGCAAGCGCGAGTGCGACGACCCACTCATCCGACCCGCGCAGAAATCCGCGCGTTCCGTCGATTGGATCAACGATCCATGTATGTTCCCGGGTCAGACGTTCGTGACCGTCGACGCATTCCTCGGAGAGCCAGCCGTAATCCGGGCGCGCCGTCTGAAGCCGCTCCAGAAGCAGGCCGTTCACGGCCAAATCCGCATCGGTCACAGGACTGCCGTCGGCCTTGGTGTAGGTCGTGAAACCTCTACGCTGAAAATCAAGCGCCAAATCCGCCGCTTCACGTCCGACCGCTTTCATGAGACTGAGGTCAGTCTCCAACTCATCCATCGCTGCCCCAAAAGTCTCAAACCGCATGGCATAAGGTTACTAAAAGACCATATCGGCTATGAAAGCAAAAAAAATGATCGCTCCAAAACTGCGATTGCTGCGAAAGCGCTGCAGACAATTGTTTGGATCATCTATCCTAAGGGTTGTGATTTGCCAGGTCAAATGAAGTGCGCCGAGCGCCAACATTCCAAAAAACCAGGGACCGGCCTCAACAAGCATGCCCGCCGCGCCGATGCCCGCAATCGTTAGTCCGTAAAATGCGCTCAGCCAACGGCGCGTCGCGGCCCCGAATTTGAGCGCTGTCGACTTTAACCCAAGCACCGCGTCGTCTTCCTTGTCCTGATGCGCATAGATCGTATCGTAACCGATGGTCCAGAACACCGCAGCGAGATACAGCGCGAGAGGTGCGAGGCTCAGGCCGCTGAATGTTTCGGCCCAGCCCATGAGCGCGCCCCAGGAAAAGGCCAGCCCGAGAACCGCCTGCGGCCAGAACGTAACGCGTTTCATGATCGGGTAAACGAGAACGATGCCGACGGAGGCAAATCCAAGGACGATGGCAAAGCTGTTGAACTGCAACAAAACAGCCAGTCCCACGAGACAAAGCGCGATCATGTATACCGTTGCGCTCTTGACGCTGATTTGTCCGCTGGCAAGGGGTCGCGCACGGGTGCGTTCCACCTTGGCGTCGATATCACGGTCGAGAATGTCGTTATAAATGCAGCCTGCGCTGCGCATGGCGAAGGCACCGACCGCAAACAACGCGAGCAGGAAAGGATCGGGGAGGCTCTCAGACTTTTGTGCCGCGAGAGCCACCGACCACCAGCAGGGCCAGAGGAGCAGCCAAACCCCGATCAAGCGATCAGCCCGAATGAGCCGCAGCCAGGGCTTCAGACGACCCGGCGCATAACGATCGACCCAGTTTTTCGGCGCGGCATCCTTCGGTCGCAATGCCGAAACATCGTCGCGTGGCGCAATAATGGTCTGCGTGTGAGCGATATCCATAGTTCTACTCATGGTTTATTCTAATTGATCACTGGTTATCCAGCAATTATACAAATAATGTGCCAACATTTATTCAATTCAAAAGACGCTGCGACAAGAACACACAACGTGAGTAGCAATTTTCCCCGCTTGTTTTGCGATGCCCCCCTGAAGACAGGGGAAACTGTGGATTTGAACACACCGCAATCGCATTATCTTCTCCATGTTCTGCGGCTGAAGGACCGCGCTCAAGTCCTGCTTTTTAACGGCGTGGATGGCGAATGGCTCAGCATTATCACCGTAAGCAGGCGTGGAACTTGCGTCGCCACAGCCTCGGAACAGACCCGCGAACAGACCGCGCCTCAGGATTTGCATTATGTTTTTGCGCCGCTGAAACAGGCACGGCTCGACTACACCATACAAAAAGCGGTGGAAATGGGTGTGTCGCTCATTCAGCCGGTGATCACGGCGCGCACTGTCGTTGCGCGTCTGAACCCTGAACGCATGCGCGCCAATGCCATCGAGGCTGCGGAGCAATGTAACATTCTCTCAGTGCCAGCAATTGCCGAACCGGTTAAACTCAATGCTCTTTTGAAAGGGTGGGAGAAGGACCGGGCGCTGATTTTCTGCGATGAAAAAGCGGCAACGGGATCGCCTCTCAGCGCGCTTCAAGGCGTGACCGCGCGAAAGCGCGCCGTGCTGATTGGCCCTGAGGGTGGCTTCACCGAGGAAGAACGACGTGCATTACTGAGGCTGGCATTCGTGCATCCGATCTCGCTTGGCCCGCGCATTTTGCGCGCGGACACCGCAGCCGTGGCCGCTCTCGCGCTCGTCAATGCAGTTTTGGGAGACTGGCGCTAGAGAACCATTTATAAGACCGGTCAGAAAGCGGGCCGCGCCCGCGCCACAACACACAGCGGGTCACACCATGCCGGCCGACGACAGCAATTCCAACGCGCCCCTCATCGAGAGCCGCGCAGACCTTGTTGCGCATCTTGCAGGCGGCGAAAAGCCGAAAGACGCGTGGCGCATCGGCACCGAGCACGAAAAAACGCCGTTTTATGTGCGCGACCTGTCACCGGTGCCTTACGGCGGACCTAGCGGTATCCGCGCGTTGCTTGAGGCGTTTCAGGCGAAATTCGGATGGACGCCGATAGAGGACAACGACCGCATAGTGGGATTGCTCGACCCCTCCGCGCCTATGGGAGGTAGCATCACGCTTGAGCCCGGCGGCCAATTCGAGCTATCCGGGGCGCCACTGCGAACGCTGTTTCAGACCTGCGATGAGGTGAACGGGCATCTTGCCGCCGTGCGCGAGGTCGCCGATCCGCTTGGGATCTCGTTTCTGGGCTTGGGGTTTTCGCCTTTATGGACGCTGGCGGAGACGCCGCGCATGCCGAAAAACCGTTATGCGATCATGAGCGGGTATATGCCGAAGGTGGGTAAGCTCGGCCTCGACATGATGTTTCGCTCGTGTACCGTTCAGGTGAACCTCGATTTTTCCAGCGAAGCGGACATGGTAAAAAAGCTGCGCGTCAGTCTCGCGCTCCAGCCGGTGGCCACCGCGCTGTTCGCCAACTCCCCGTTCACGGAAGGCAAGCTGAACGGATACAAGACCTTCCGCAGTGCAATCTGGCTCGACACCGATGCTGCGCGCACCGGCATGATGCCCTTCGCCTTCGAGGACGGCATGGGCTATGAGCGTTTCGTGGATTACGCGCTCGACGTGCCCATGTATTTCGTCAAACGTGGCAAGCGGCATCTGAACGTGGCGGGCGCGTCGTTTCGTGATTTCATGGATGGCAAGCTGGAACTGATCCCCGGCGAAAAGCCGACCATCGACGATTGGGCGGACCACCTGACAACGATTTTCCCCGAGGTTCGGTTGAAGCGCTATCTCGAAATGCGCGGCGCCGACAGCGGCCCTTGGCGCAGTCTGTGCGCGTTGCCTGCGTTCTGGACCGGGCTGTTTTACGATCAATCGAGCCTCGATGCCGCTTACGACCTCATCAAGGACTGGACGCACGAAGAACGCGACGCCATACGCCGGGATGTAGCCGTGCGCGCGTTGGCAACGCCGTTCAGGGGCGGAACACTGCGTGATGTGGCGCGGCAAGCGGTTGAGCTGGCTGCGTCGGGGCTCAAAGCGCGCGGCTATAATAATCTCGTTTCCGGCGACGAAAGCACATTTCTCGACAGCCCTCGCGAAGCGGTCGAAAGCGGTCACAGTCCAGCCGATATCCTTATCAGCCGCTATAACGAGGTCTGGGGCGGCGATGTACGGCCTGTCTTTGCGGAAAACGCCTATTAGAGCGGTTCGTTTTTAATGGAACAGCGTCATGGCCGCCCTGACCCGGCCATACAGACTACTGGCCTGTTTCTGTGGATGGCCGCCTCAAGGGCGGCCATGACAAAAGGGCGTGTGCCTAGGTATGAGTGGAACAGGCCTACCTCATGATAAGTTTGGGGTGCAACATCCTGGATCGTCATCCCCGCTTCTGCTGACCATGCTCGGTGACAGGCTGACAGTTGTCGATCAGGAGGATGAGCGGTTTGCGGGCGACTGCGTCTAACGAACGCGCCAGATTTTGCCACTATGCAGCATGTAAATGCGGGCTGGCGACGGCGCGATGTCCTGGATTGCCGAGTGATCTATGGATAGCCCTCCAGTGTAAGCCCCAAACGCGGGCATGATCAGAATGCATTCTCCCACGTGAAAGCACGGCCCGGACAGGCGTCGGCCACCAGCCAATAAAGTGGCCTTCGGATGAAAATGTCCGATAACCTGTGCTGTGTCGTCTTCGGCCTGGGGCTCGCTGGATATGGGCAGATGACGAAATATGAGGTTATCGATGCTCACATGATCGGCTTTTTCGCCCGGACAAAACGCTGGCGTGGCCGGATCGTGATTGCCGCTGATCCACGTCCACTGCGGCGTCGACCGGCATAACGCGACGAGCGCCGCCCGGTTCTCGACGGTCATTCGATCGTGCGCGGCGCCGTCGTGAAAGCTATCGCCAAGGCAAATGACCCGCTTCGGTTCATACGCCTCGATGACTTCGGTAAGCCGGATCAGAGTGTCATGTGTGTCGTAACACGGCACAGGACGTCCTCGGGCGGCACCGGCCGATCCTTTCTCCAGGTGCAGATCGGAGGCGACCAGGGTGTCGTGATCGGGCAGATAGGCCGCACCACGTGCATCCAGAATAAAACGCGCGCCTGCAAAAACGATGGCGCGGCGCGTAACTGCGGCAGCGGGCGCGTCACATAAGTCGAGTTTTAGTCCTGCGCCCATTTGGTTTCCATCGGCCAATACAGCCGCGTCTGTTTCTTCAAGCCTCGTCGCATCGTCGATGACTTGCCTTGCTAACGAGGCGCTGCGATCACCAAAGCCCAGAATGTGCGGTATTTCGTCGAAGGCTTATACTCGACCGCGATGCCGATGTGCTTAGCATCTTTCAAAAGCATATTCTTGCTGTGGGGAGGACTTTTTTTCAAGCTATCCACCATCTGCTCCAGGCTTGTCTGGCCAACGCCGATGTTTTCGGCAGCGAGGCGATAGGTGTATCCTGCGGTTTCGAGCCGTTTCCCCACATCAGACCCGTCCGTACCGGTGTGAGACATCTTATCGTGGCGCGCCATATCGTTTGCCAAAGCCGCCGCAGCTTTCGCCGCGCGCGTGTCGAGCACCAATGGTTTCAGCGCTTTTTTGGCGCGGTACGCGTTGATGAGCTTGAGAGCCGCCTCAGGGTCCGCATCCGGTTTTCCCAACTTGATCGGCCTGACGCGCCTCAGGCTGCTTTGCTGAGGGTTCGGAGTCTCCGGACTTAAACT
>CBDFGZ010000003.1:0-30000 GCA_965247345.1 Rhodomicrobiaceae bacterium
TCGTCATCTGTGAGCCAGATGCGAAACACGTCGGCGTACAGCGAGAGCAGACCCTGCATCCGGATCGCGCCAAGGCTGCCTTCCGGGTTAACCCCGACCGCGACAAGCGTCCAGTATTGAGATTTCAACGCGACCTTCAACATGTCGAACGAGGGCGAGGCATCCTCCACGATGCGTCGCAACGCGTTTTTGTAGGGCTGCATGCTTTCGAAGCGGGACAAAATCACATCGAACAACCGGTCGCGGGGCACATCGATGCCCGGGGACGCGAATTTGTGCAACATGTCGCGATCCACCGCCTCGGCGAATGCGACGAGGATCGCGGCTTTGCTGGTAAAGTGATGCCTCATGTCAGGAAGGGGCATGGATGCCGCCGCCGCGATCTGAAGAAGAGTCAAGTCACGCCATCCGTTCGCTTCCGCCAGATGCAAGGCTGCGAGAACGAGGCGGTCGCGGGGTGAATTTTGGTCGAACATGTTTGGCTCCTGAATTCCTTAGCCGCGTTATAGGCGCGCGCGCGTCAGAGTTCCAGAGCCGCAGATCATCTTGCCGCAGCAAGCTGCTTCATTTTCAGCACCTGACGGGCTTGTTTGACCACAGCGTCAGCCATGGCCGCATGCCCTTCGGCTGTTGGATGAAACGCACCGCCATAGGTCCCCGCGAGAAACAACTGAAACGGATTATACACGAGGCTGCCTAGATTGGAGCATTTCGCGCGCCCGAAAGCCTGCTGATGATAATTGACGGTCATGAACGCGTCATTCGGGGTTCGCACCCAGCGCTGACGTGACGCGTAAGGCCGATACTGGTTCGGTTTGAACGGCTTCCATTTTTTGTTGTTGTAAAAAGGCATCGCCTGTACGTCGCTCGCCTCTTCCTTGACGGGCTGCGCGCAAAGCCCATGAGGCCTGAAGATGTCGCGATGGCTATCCACGAGGGTCCAGCCGTTTGTCTTGCTCGCGGTCTGAAGAAGTGTGTGCAGGCTTGTAGAGAGTTCCTCAATCGCCGTCGCCCGCTTTTCATCGAGTGAAAACGCAGGGAAGACTTCCATCCCGTCCGAACCCTTGCAGATTGTCTTTCCGTCCGCGCCATACCCCATGTCGGGATAGGACGTGATGAGCACGTTTCGCTGCTCGCCCAAGAGTGTCGCGAACAAGGTCTCGAACGTGCGGGCGAGCGCCTCATAGCGCTTCGGCAGCGCTTTCAGCTTTGCGGCGCCCTGCTCCGGACCGTGAACCGAGTCGACATTCCGGGCGAGTTCCCGGTAGAAGCTGCGGCGATGAAGAATCGCGTCAGCCACCATTTCGCTGAAGCCGATGTCGTTGCCGCCAAGGGAAACGAGGACGAGATCGGGCTTTCGCATTGGCTGCCTCCTGGGGCACGACAATATTTTCAGCGGCGCAGGGTCGCTCGATTTTCCATCATTGAGAAGCGATGCGATCGGGTTCGGAAGCGCTGTCTCCTGCGGTTTGACGGGACAAAGGCTGCTGACCATGCCGTTAAGCTGGGATTGAATGAACGTGGGCTTGTCAGGAACGCACTCGCGAACCGTGGATGGTAAAAATATGCCTTCCAGAGTGTCAGCTCCCGTGCAGGCGAGGTTCAGGAACGTCACCGATCGCTGATCGTTCTCCACGGCAAGCTGCATGGCCGCGCGCGCCTGATACGAATACAGCGAGCGATGACATTGCTGATCGAGCCATCCAGCGCCCGCCTTCTCGAAGCCCGGCTCGAACAGCCGCTCCCATTCGCCAGCACGGCGCGGATAGCCGCTAAGCTGAGTTGGCCAGCGTAACAGCCCAAGCCGGGTCACCATCACGCGACCATAGCTCAACACTTTCGTGTCATCGAAGCGGACAGGCGCGTCGGGATTGCCCTCGCCGGAGCCGATGGAATCGCCAAGCCCGACAACAAGAATGTCCTCGACCCGGATAACTTGCCTTGCCACGAGGGACGCCCGATTGCGAGCTTCGACGATACCGCCGCCCGGATAAGGAATATCGAACAGTTGCGCCTTGCGGCAGAATGATCGCGCGCGGCGGATCACGCGGTGTCTGCGGTCGCTGAGCGTCCAGTCGCAAACGGTGTCGTCATCAAACTTTCCGCTGATTTCCACGATCACGCGGTGCGACGCCGGGAAAAAATAGTTTTTGCATTCAGGCGCGCTGGCGCTGCCCGCTGAAAAGCAGGTGTGACGAAATTCGCTGTGTGCCCAGCCCATGACGCCGGATTGTGCTTGCAGCTTAGTCTCAGCGGACAGGACTGGAGAATTTTCCCGGTCGGCTTTGCCGAGAGACCGATAGATTTGACGATGGACCGCGATGCTCGACGGCTTTCGAAACAGCCGAAATGGATTTTCCAGCCGCCAGCGCAGTTGAGCGGCCTCGACAGGCTTTTCAACGGTCTCGCCCGGCTTTTGAAAGGTGGGGAAACCCTCCTGAGCGCCGCTGGAGATGGCCGTTGATCCAAACACCGCGATAATCGCGACAACCCGAACGACGAACGCGCGCATGTTCATGACCGATTCGTTAACCATTTTTAAGACCTAGCCAAGATTTCGGGCGGCCTGCAACCGTCTTCTGTCTTGGGAACTTTTTGATAAGTATTCTTGATGTCATGGCCGCCCTTGAGGCGGCCATCCAGTTGGAAAAGCTGGATGGTCGGGTCAGGTCCGACCATGACAAGCCTGTATTTCCCTCAAACAACGATAAAGGGCGGAAATGTGATGCGATCAGCGCGCCAACACCGTCACAACAAACTTTGCAACGGCGCGCACGGAAGCTTATATACCAGCACAGTGAAATGCTTTTGATAAGTCTATGGTCCTGACTGCGTGCTCATTCCATTCAAAAAAATGAACGGTCTCGGCAACGACTTTGTCGTGATAGATTCGCGTGCGCAGGATTACGCGGTTTCCTACGCGCTGGCGCGGTCGATTGCCAATCGGACGGACGGCATTGGTTGCGATCAGGTGATCGTCCTCAAAGCGTCCGAGCGCGCGGACGTGTTTATGTCGATCCTGAACGCGGACGGCTCCGAAGTGGACGCGTGCGGCAACGCGACCCGGTGCGTGGCCACGCTGGGCGACCCGTATTATGGGACAATTGAGACGAAGGCGGGCATTCTTCGCGCGAGCGTGACCGATGACGGTTTCGTCTCCGTGGATATGGGGCGCCCCCGGTTCGAATGGTCCGACATCCCGTTGTCGTCACCGCAGATCGATACCCGCGCGATTGCCCTGCGGTTCGAGTTGCCCGACGGCCGCGCCCTTCAGGACCCGAGCGTGGTCAATGTCGGCAACCCGCACTGCATTTTCTGGGTCACGGACGCGGACGATTACGATCTCGCATCGTTTGGGCGAGAGCTTGAGCATAATCCGCTGTTTCCGGAACGCGCTAACATCTCGCTCGCCGAAGTCACGCCCGGCGACGAACATGCTCGCGACCGCATCAAGCTTCGCGTCTGGGAGCGCGGGGCCGGCATCACGCAAGCCTGTGGCACGGCGGCTTGTGCCGTGGCCGTCGCTGCTCATCGTTCGGGCAAGACAGGACGCATTGTGGACGTGGATTTACCGGGCGGGCGTCTTGTCATCGAATGGCGCGCAGACGACGGCCACATATTCATGACCGGCCCCGCGTCTCACGATTTCGACGGCATAATCCATTTGAACGGGGACGGCACCTTGCACTCATATGACGTTAGCCAGCGCCCATGACCGTCGAAACGATCACCTTCGGCTGCCGCCTGAACAGCTTCGAGAGCGAAGTGGCGAAAAGCCACGCTGAATCGGCTGGCGTCTCGAATATGGTGATCGTGAACACCTGCGCCGTGACGAGCGAGGCGGTGCGACAGGCCGGACAGGCCATCCGCAAACTCCGCCGCGAACGTCCCGATACAACGATCATCGTCACAGGCTGCGCCGCACAGATCGAGCCGGACCGCTTTGCCTCGATGCCTGAGGTGAACTTCGTCATCGGCAACGGCGAGAAAGTGCGCGGCGACACGTTCGCCTTGCTGGCCACCGGCGACCTGCCGCGCGTTAAGGTCAACGATATCGCATCGGTGCGCGAAACGGCCGCGCACATGATCGAAGGCTTTGGCAGTCGCGTACGCGCCTATGTGGAAGTGCAGAACGGCTGCGATCACCGCTGCACGTTCTGCATTATCCCGCTCGGTCGCGGCCCATCGCGGTCGGTGCCCGCCGGGGATGTGGTTCGGCAAATACAAACCCTCGTGGCGAGCGGATATAAAGAAGTCGTGCTCACGGGCGTCGACATGACCTCCTATGGCGCGGATTTACCCGGCGGCATGACGCTCGGTAAACTTGTGCGCAGTATCCTGAAACTCGTGCCGGACTTGCCACGTTTGCGGCTGTCGTCCATCGATACCATCGAGGCAGACGAGGCGTTGATCGACGCATTCGCCACCGAGGCCCGCCTGATGCCACACCTGCATCTGTCTTTGCAATCGGGGGACAATCTCATTCTGAAGCGGATGAAACGCCGTCACGCCCGCGAGGATGCCATCGCGTTTTGCGAGCGCCTTCGCAGGCTTCGCCCGGACATGACCTTTGGCGCGGATTTAATCGCCGGTTTTCCCACCGAGGACGAGGCCATGTTCGAGAACTCGCTTCGCCTTGCCGATGAATGCGGGCTGACGTTTATGCATGTTTTTCCGTTTTCGCCCCGTCCGCAAACGCCTGCCGCCCGTATGCCTCAGGTGGAACGTAGCGTTGTGAAAGAACGGGCGGCTAGACTGCGTGCGAAGGCGGGGGAGCGATTGCAGGCGCATCTCATGGCCAATCAGGGTCAGGTTTTTGAAATACTCGTCGAGCGCCCCGGCATTGGCCGCAGCCCTGGCTTCACGGAAGTCTCGTTCGACGAGCCGGGCGATACGAGGATTGCCCCCGGAGCGCTTATCATGGCTCAAGTGGTGGGACGGACAGACAGCCGCCTTGTGGGAAAGATCGTCAGCTAATGGTCGCAGGCGGAAAGAAGCATAGGCCGGGGGTGAGACCGCTTGGCCGCTGCGCCTCAGTTCCCGCCAGTGCCGTCCGTCGCGGACGCGCAGGCTCTGGCGATGCCGCTGGTTGTGGATGCTGTTCGCGACCATCACGAAAATCGCGTCGCCCCCGTCCCCCCCTCACCAATCGATGCTGCGAACGCGCCACGCCGCAGTTGGCTGCAACGCCTTCGCCAGGGCCTGGGCAAGACCTCGTCGCGCCTCACTGACGGCATCACGGGCGTTTTCACGCGCCGCCGTTTGGACGACGAGACCCTCGAAGAGCTGGAAGATCTGTTGATCCAGGCCGATCTCGGCCTCGACGTGTCGGCTCGTGTCACGGCTGCGCTGAAAAAATCGCGGTACAACACCGACATTACCTCCGATGAAGTTCGGGCAGTCCTCGCCGAGGAAGTGGAAAAAATCCTCGCTCCGGTTGCGCATCCCCTTGAGATCGACGCGACCCTGAAGCCGCATATCGTTCTCATCGTCGGCGTGAACGGCACCGGCAAAACCACGACCATCGGCAAATATGCAAATCAGTTCGCCCGCGACGGCAAGCGGGTGATGCTTGCGGCGGGAGACACGTTTCGCGCCGCAGCCATCGAACAGTTGAAAATCTGGGGTGAACGCACCGGTGCCGAAGTGGTCGCCCGCGAAACAGGCGCGGACGCGTCCGGACTTGCCTTCGATGCCATACAAAGCGCGCGCGCCGGTGCCTACGATGTGCTGTTGATCGACACGGCGGGCCGTTTGCAAAACAAGACTGCGCTGATGGCCGAACTGGAGAAGGTGATCCGCGTCATAAAAAAGCTGGACGAAACGGCACCCCATTCCGTGATTTTGACGCTGGACGCCACCACGGGGCAAAACGCTCTGAATCAGGTGGAAATCTTCGGCAGGACTGCAGGCGTAACAGGCCTGGTCATGACTAAGCTGGACGGAACGGCGCGCGGGGGCATTCTTGTGGCCATCGCGGCCAAATACGGCCTGCCGGTTCATGCCATCGGCGTCGGCGAAGGGATCGAAGACCTTCAAAAATTCAATGCGGGCGAGTTTGCGCGCGCCATTTCAGGAACCGAATTAGCATCGTCGGAGGAATAATGGACACTATTAGAGCCCTCAAGGCAAAACAGGATTTTTCGCCGTTTATCAAGCTTGCGCTCGAAGTCGGGCCGCTATGCATCTTTTTCGTAACGAACAGTGTCGTGTTCAAGAACGACCCCAACCGCATCTTTTACGCGACGGCGACGTTCATGGTTGCGACCACGATATCGCTTCTGGCGAGCCGCATTTTCCTGAAACGGATACCGATCCTGGCACTCGTCACCGGTTTCTTCGTCATGATCTTCGGTGCATTGACGATCTACCTTCAGGATGATTTTTTCATCAAGATCAAGCCAACAGTCGTTAACACACTGTTCGCGTCAACGCTTGCAGCCGGGCTTTATTTCAAGCGCAACGTGCTGAAACTTGCCCTCGGCGAGGTGATGCAGCTTCAGGAAGAAGGATGGCGGTTGCTGACCATGCGATGGGCTGCATTTTTCGTAACCCTGGCAATTCTGAACGAGATCGTCTGGCGCAATTTTACCGCCGACACCTGGGTTCAGTTCAAATCACTAGGCGTCATGCCGCTCACCGCCATTTTCATGATTTCACAAATCGGCCTCATCATGAAATACCAGATTCCCGAGCATGCCGACAAGACCCCTGAGGCGTCATAGCGCTTCCTGCGATACGCGTTGACATAGGGTTATGATCGCCACAAAGGCTAGAACGAACTTGCTGTTGTCATGGCCGGGCTTGACCCGGCCATTCCAGCGTGGACCACCGTATTTTATCAGGAATATCCTGGATGGCCGGGTCTAGCCCGGCCGTGACTTTGTATAGGCTGCTTCAAATATCAATCGGTTTTCACCAGCCCTGAAAACGCACCCACGATCAACAGGCTGCCAACCCAGCCGAATATTCGTTCCAGAAGCAGGATCGTCGTCGTGCCGTGGGGCGAGAATGTAATACGACCGATGTAGGCTACATCGAGGGTGACGGGCCTTTGCATCGGCACCCAGTGGACTTCCTGGCGCAGGTCGAAGACGGGCAACAGCACGTCGAACGAATAAATCCAGGGGTTGAACTGCGGATATTCCGCGAAAGCGATGCCAACACCCCAGTCAGGATCGGCGCATCTGGTCCAGTTGCCGCCTTTCTGGCCTTCTTCAAGCTTCGCGCCTGGGCGGCATCGTTCGAAGCCCGGTGCGAGAAACATCTGCGGATCGCGCGGCGCAAAAATGCCCTGTTCCGCCGCGATGCGTATATAAGCGCCACCTGCCAGGCCGACGAGCAGCATCAACAAGAGAGCGCGTTGCGGCCGGTATCCATAGCCGATCAGAAGGCCCGCGGTCAGCCGTGTGATCAGGGCTGCGAGAACACGAAACGGATTGCCCCAGTTTCGAAGCTGGCGGCGATTTTGATAATGTTGCCGCTCGATGGCGAGCCGCTTTGCATCTTCCGGATGTCCCATGGCCTTCAGAACCTTGATCACCTGTTCGAAGGGCTGCGGCTTGAAATCACGTCCAAGATGCGACGCCGTTTGGCAGAGCAGCCAGCGCTTGCGGCTTCTGGCATCGGTCGGTGCGGTGCCCGCAAATCGTTCGTAGGTGAAGCCATCCAGATGGATGACATCGCGCAACTGGTTCGATCCTCCATGTAAAACACCCTGTGGCCAGGCGTTCAAGTTATCGACCAGAGCCTGTGCTTTCGCGCTTTTCAGATCGATGGAGCCGTAAAATGTCGCCGGTCGGCTGTTATCGTTGGGTTCGATCGGTGCCAGGATGAGCGCACCGCGTATCTCCGCATTCACAAGCGAGAGCGCGTCCTGCGAAAAGCGGTCGCCGGAGCCTGCGAAATCCTTCGACGCAATCTCCTGCGGGATCGTAAACGTGCCGCCACGGCAATCGAGGTTGCCACTGATCGCGGCACCATTGAACTGTACCTTGCCGAATGACTGAAATCGATCCGAAAGATAAACGTTGCCACCAACTTTGATCCGGGTGAAACGGAGAGCGATCCGGTCACCATTCTGGGTTTCGAAGCGGCCTTCGCGACAGTCGAGATCGCCGCCGATCTCCGCACCGGAGAACGAAATTTCACCGTCGCATTGAGAGCCGCGCAAGTAGAGGCTGCCCCCGACGAGGAGCCGGTGGCATTTCAACGCCCGCAAATTCACATCCCGGCCATATGAAGGGGCCGGGCCCGTGTTTTGCGGGGTTGACAGAAACCGTCCGTCGGAACAATCGAACAGACCACCGATCTCGGCGTCGTCCATACCGATCAACCCATGCGCGGTGAAGCCACGTTTGAACTCGACATTTCCGCGAATGGTTGCAGTGGCGAGGTCGACCGCAAGCCTTTGCGCCGATCCCTCAACGCCTTTGATCGTTGCACCCGCGCACGCCAGCGTGCTGTCGATTTCAGCGCCGAACAGCTTCAGATCGCCTTCGCAGATCGTGTTTCGGAGGAGCAGACTGCCGTCGATCTTCACACCCTCGCCCCGCAGGGACTGTATGGAGCTTTTGTCGAGACAAATCACCTTCGTGCGCGCATCGGCAATGCTGAACCGCCCGGCGATCACGCACTCGATCAACCAGAGCGGGCGAACTTTATTTGCTCCATCGAGATTGACGGCACCTTTGATATAGGCCCCGCGCAGACGGATCCCGCTGTCGTGCACCGCCGCCGACCTGCCCTCGAACACACCGGACGGATCGCCGCCCAGAGCAAGAAACCGGACGAACGATGCGCGCACCTCGGTGGCGTCGGTTGGCCCTGTCGGCCGACCCTCCGTCGTCAGCCAGCATGTTTCGCCCGCCACCGCGTGCTTGAGCAATTTGCGTTCAGCCGGGAGAAGCGGCTCGAAATCCGTTAAAAAACGCATTGTCCCTCAAAAGATGAAGATGAAATAGTGGAGGCCTCAAGTTTCGCTTATATACCTTCGCAACTCCAGAAACTTT
The DNA here is from genome assembly GCA_965247345.1 of Rhodomicrobiaceae bacterium. Taxonomy (GTDB): domain Bacteria; phylum Pseudomonadota; class Alphaproteobacteria; order Rhizobiales; family Rhodomicrobiaceae; genus Rhodomicrobium. Next base: position 9,012 of record CBDFGZ010000003.1, read on the forward strand.
TGTATGTTGGACCTTAAATTTGGCCAGGGCCGTAGCTTCGAATGGACTGCCAACGAAGGAGTATGAGCGATGCGAAGGCTGTTGCAGGTTTTGATCTGCGTTGGATGTATCGTGCCCATCGGCGGAGGTCTGGCCGGGGTATTCGGCGGTGCGGGGATCCTCGATCCGGGCGCGACCGGTCTCGACATCGATAGCAATTATCGATATCTGTCCGGGCTGCTGTTCGGGATAGGATTATGTTTTCTGAGCACCGTCCCGCACATCGAGACACAAACGGCGCGCGTGCGATTGCTCACATTCATTGTGGTCGTTGGCGGCATCGCGCGGCTCTGGGGCATCTCGAAAATGGGCACTCCTTCGCCGATCATGCTTTTCGCGCTTGTCATGGAACTCGGCGTAACGCCCGCTTTATGCCTGTTTCAATTTGTCGTGAGCCAAAATGAAAAGAAGCCGTCGCTGTCACAGGATAACCCCATGACCACGACAGCCCTGCATTAAGTGTCTTCAAGCAACCGTTTCGGAAATCCAGGCCTTCAACTGCTGCTTGGGTAGCGCACCGATCTTCTGCCCCGCAACCTCGCCCGCCTTGAACAGGATCAGGGCCGGAATGCCACGAATACCATACGCCTGAGCGACTTTCGGATTATGATCCACGTCCAGTTTCACGATTTTCAACTTACCCGCGAACTCCTCGGACAGTTCTTCAAGGATCGGCCCTACAGCGCGGCAAGGTCCGCACCACTCCGCCCAGAAATCCACGAGGACGGGCATCGCAGACTTCTTCACTTCATCGTCAAAGGTGGTATCGGTAACTGCGACTGTGCCCATGGTAAGCCTCTTGATCGATGGCGGCGAAAGGCCGTTTTCATCAGACGAAAGTGGGGATCGAAACGCCGATTCGTCAAGTCTCGTGGTATCAACCATGCACTTATGAGTTGGCTGCCACGGGGTGTGTTGCGGCATCACCGTCAAACCCGTTCACTGTCAACTCGTCGAGCATATGGCCCGCCTTGTCGCGTTTAGCCGTGAGATATTTCACGTTGTGCGCGTTGAGCGGCGGAATGACCCTGTGCGTCGAGACGACGTCCAGGCCTGCCTCTCGAAGCGCATCGATCTTATGGGGATTGTTGGTCATGAGCCGGATCGACGTATACCCAAGCTGCTTCAGCATGGACGCTGCGAAATCGAAACGCCGCTGATCGAGGCCAAAGCCAAGGAGCCGGTCGGCCTCATAGGTGTCATGCCCCTCTGCCTGCAAACCATAAGCCCGGATTTTATTAGCGATGCCATTGCCGCGCCCTTCCTGATCGAGATAGAGGACAACGCCGCCGCCCTGTTCCGCCATAACACGAGCCGTGCCGCGAAGCTGTTCACCGCAATCGCATTTCAGGCTGCCAAACAGATCGCCTGTCAGGCAGGCGGAATGAATGCGAACAAGTACTGGCTGGCGGGCGGAGGGTTCGCCGATGATAACCGCGATCTGTTCGCGGAAACCATCCCCACCGCGGAAAATCACAAATTCGCTCTGTTCAGCGCCTTCGAGAGGAACCGGAGCACGAGCGATTATTCTGAGGCTTTCAGCCTCAAGATCGCGAAATGACAAGACGGCATCCGCGTCAACACTGACAAGGGGAAAATCGGACGCGCTGTCGGATTCGCAAACGACCACCGCCGGTAACAGAAGCGCGAGATGGGCAAGCACTAGCGCCGCCCGTTCCGACAGGCTCGGTGGATTAGCCCCAACCCTGAGTGCCGCCGATGCCGCTTGGAAATCGGTCCCACTCGCTCTCAAAAGTTCAGCGAGGGTTTTGGCATCCAGCGGCGATACGGCAGCGGAAAAACCATCAGGCGCATCGTCTATCGCGTCTTTTGTGTTGAGATCATTAGGCTTCGACAAAGGTGTGACAAGACGAGCCGACCTTTGCTCTTTCAAAAATGTGACAAGTTCGTTCGATAGCCCTTCCACAGGGAACGCAAGCAATAAGGAACCGCCGGATCGAACCAGCACAGGCCGGGCGCTTCGGAATTCGTGCAACGCGCGCTCAACCTGAACGTGTTTCAACTCTTCGACCGATAGAAATAGTTCTTCCTTACGCATGCTTGATCCTGATTATTCTTAATGGTTGCTGGAAATCGTGCCTTAAGTTCACGCTTAAATGATGTCACGATCTGGAATGCACAAAGTGTCTACAACAGCTTCTGAAGCGGCGCTTCGTCCGATCGCTGACGCCAATCCTTCGCAATCCTTTGTCATCGCGCAATTGGGCCAATCCCTCGACGGTCGCATTGCCCTTCCCTCCGGCGAAAGTAAATATATCAACGGGGACGCGGCGCTCGATCACCTTCATCGCCTGAGAGCAGCCGTCGATGCGGTTGTGATTGGTGTTGGAACGCTGCTTGCCGACGATCCGCTTCTCACTGTCCGGCGTGTGCCTGGCCAAAGTCCCGTGCGCGTCATCATCGATCCCCACGGGCGCATGACTAACGACCATCGATGTCTGAAAGATGCTGGTGGAAAAGTTATCGTGGTTCAGGCGACGACTTGTAGGATACCCGTCGGGTCCGGCATTGTGAAGCTGCAGATCGATCCCGTCGACAACGGAATGATTCCGTGCGACCGCATTATCCGGGCACTTGCAAGATATGGTCTGCGGAAGCTCCTTGTAGAAGGAGGTGCGGCAACAGTGTCCCGATTTTTAGATGAGCGCCAACTGGATCGGCTTCACCTGCTGATCGGGCCTCGTATCCTTGGGTCCGGGAAGACCGGCCTCGACCTTCCGCCCCCCGCTTGCTTATCGGATGCGCTTCGGGTCAAGACCGACACCTATCTATTGGAGGGTGGGGATATTCTGGTCGATTGCGCTTTGGACCGCAGTCGAGTTTAGCTGAGGTGCGCAAGCGTCAGTTAGCTGAACTGTGCAAGCGTCAGCACGAACGTCCCAAGAGCGATCCGATAATATGCGAACGGAGCAAAACCGAACCGGCTGACGATACTCAAGAAGGGTTTCACGACAAAAAGTGCGGATAAAAATGCGACGACAAAACCGACCGCGATGATGGAGGCGTTGTCGAAATTCAGGTCGGCGCGGCTTTTGTAAGCGCTGAAGGCGAATGCGCCCGCCATGGTGGGGATGGAGAGGAAGAACGAAAATTCGGCAGCAGCGCGCCGCTCCACACCAAGCAGCAAAGCCGTCATGATTGTCGCACCTGAACGCGAAACGCCAGGTATCATCGAGATGGTCTGCCCAAGACCGATATAAAGGCTGGTGGAAAGCGGCAATTTATCCGCTTCGTGGAAGACGACCCTTTTTTGAATTTGCTCAACAATCAAAATAACGACACCACCAACGATCAAGGCGATTGCCACGACTGTTGTCGAATCCAGCAGAGCGCGAATATATTTGTAAAGTATGGCGCCAGCGACTGCCGCAGGTAGAAACGCAAGCACCACGCTTGCCGCGAACCGGCGCGATGCGGGGTCGTATCCGAGGCCAATCAGAGTTCCGAACAGCTTTCGAAAATACACGAGAACCAGCGCAAAAATCGCGCCGAGCTGGATCATGATCGTAAACGCGACATTGACGTCAGACGGCAACTTCAACCCGAAATATTGTTGAAACACAATCAAATGCCCCGTTGACGAGACCGGCAGAAACTCCGTCAGTCCCTCGATGACGCCAAGAAGCATGGCTGCAAGATAAACGTTCATGTCAAAGTCCGTTTCGGTTTCAACCGGTCTGTAAACCGATGGCGATGCGAACGCAAGGCGTAGGGGCTGCTTCGGGACATGTGCGCTTCCCGGACTTTCCCTTTGCGTGGGAGTGCTGTACGCAAGCAACAGCGCCGCATTTTTCAGGGGAGTTTGGGGGATGGAAAAACTTTCACGCAGGGAAAAACTTTCACGCAGGACTGCACTTTGGGCGGCGATGGGTGGCGCGTTCGCGGGAGCCGGGCTGTTATCTCGCGGTGCGGTCGCCCAAGGGGCGCGCGACACGGGTTCACCTGCCGACAGCACGGGGGCAACCCTCGTGACCGTCACCGGCCTCATTCAGACCGCGAACCGGCCCGCGTTCAGCGCGCAGAGGGATCGGCTTTTCGAGCATCACAATCTGAGCTTCGACAAAGCCTATGCGTTCGATGCCGCGGCGCTGTCGAGGCTCGCCCAGCACGCCGTCGAAGGCATATTTAGCGGACAGAACGTGACGTATCGGGGTCCTTCCGTTGCAGAGGTCCTCAATGCGGCGGGCGCGGACAAAGCCGCCACAACGGCGCGGTTCATGGCGCTCGACGGCTTCGCGGCCGATGTGCCGCTGGCCGACATCAAAGCGCAAGGATGGGTTCTGGCCTTGTCCGAAGACGGCAAAGCGTTCGGGATCGGCGATCTTGGCCCCGCGAAGGCCGTCCGGCAATTGCCGCCGGGCATCGAACCGAAAGACGACGAACTTGGCAAATGGGTCTGGGGCCTGTTTAATATCATCGTGAGTTAGAAGAGGCTGCGTTCGGAAAGAAATACGGTCATTCCCGCGAAGGCGGGAATCCATGTCACGACGATGTAGATGCTGAAATATGGTTCCCCGCCTTCGCGGGGACGACAATTGAACGTGTTGCAATTGGCAGGCGACATGAGCGGAAGGGTGATCACGATGACGAAAGCGGTATTGGGAATAATCGGCGGCTCTGGCTTGTACGACTTGCCGGGCCTGGAAAACAAGCGCACAGAACGCATGGACTCGCCCTGGGGCGAAGTCTCGTCCGAACTGCATTACGGCGAAATCGCAGGGCTTCCCATCGTGTTCCTGCCGCGCCACGGCAAAGGCCATGTACAATCGCCGACCTCCATCAACTATCGCGCCAACATCGACGCCATGAAGCGCGCGGGTGTCACCGACCTCGTGTCGGTCTCGGCGGTCGGCTCGTTCAAAGAGGAACTTGCGCCCGGCCATTTCGTGATCGTGGATCAGTTCATCGACCGCACGTTCGCGCGCGACAAATCGTTCTTTGGCGAGGGCTGCGTAGCCCATGTGGCGCTGGCGGATCCGATCAGTCCGGGCCTTGCGAACCGGGTCGAGGCCGCCGCCAAGGCTATTGCCGTCCCTTACACACGGGGCGGAACCTATCTCGTCATGGAGGGCCCGCAGTTTTCCACGCGCGCCGAGTCCTTGCTCTATAAGTCATGGGGATGCAGCGTCATCGGCATGACGAACATGCCGGAAGCCAAGCTCGCCCGCGAGGCCGAGCTGTGCTACGCGACCGTGGCAATGGTCACCGATTACGACTGCTGGCACGAGGACCACGCCGACGTGGACATCACCAGCATCTTCACGATCATGAAGGCCAACTCCGAGAAGGCGGGGCACCTCATCGCCAAGCTCGCTGCCGATTTCCCCCGTGACCATGAGCCGTGCCCGATCGGCTCCGACCGCGCGCTGGAATACGCCGTTGTCACGGCACCCGCCGAGCGCGATCATTTTCTGGTGGCGAAGCTCGATGCGGTGGCTGGCCGGGTTTTGGGAAATAGCGCAGCGCCATAGACGAGCTTGGGGCGCTATCCAGTGCAACGAACGCGATGTCGCGAACAAGTCTGGATGGCCGGGTCAAGCCCGGCCATGACATCGAGCTAGATTGCTGGCGCGATGCTCGACGGCTTCGGTATGGCGTTGCCTGCCGCCGTCATGGCTTCCACCCAGGCGGCAATCGCATCCTGCGCCTCTCCAACGGCTTCCTGTTGGGTTGTGCCGAAAGCTGAGCAGCCCGGCAAATCCGGCACGAGCACGATGAAGCCCGCGTCCTCATCGCTCCACAGCACTTGCAACGCATAGCGGTACGTTTCAGTCATGGTTCTGTCCGTATTTCTCGGTCATTCCAATCAATTGCCGCGCTTGGTATGCAGGGATACGCCCGTTTTTGTTCTGAAAGTTGAGCGTTTCTCGTTCGCCAGCCTTCGCAAACACACGATGCGAGCCTTTTCCACCCTTGTGGATGAACCCCAACGCCTCGTCTATCCTGCACGCGTCGTCAAACCGGCAATCCTTCGGGTTGTTTAACAGCGATGTTATGAGTTTCTCATATTTTGTCATGGGCGGCTATCTTGCAATCGGCATTGCGAAAGTCGAGTGTAATCGGGCTGGCGCGTGGCACCATCCCGATATACTCTTGCAGGCATGTTCAGGCGGGAGATTTCATGCGGGAGATTTTTGTGGCGGTTGGGTTTTTAGCAGGAGCAACGGGAATCACCGTCGCAGATACGGGCGCAGATTGTGCCCAGTCCAAGGACCCAACTTTGTCCGTAAAGGCATGCTCATTACTCATTCACGGTATTGTGAAAACTACGCAGAGAGCCGAAGCGCACAATAACCGCGGCGGCTCTTATCTCGTGACGGGCGAGTATGACAAAGCAATTACTGATTACAAGCAGGCGGTGGCTATAAAGCCGAATTATCCCATAGCTTTTTATAATCTTGGCATAGCATATCAAGGCAAGGGCGATCATGATCGGGCGATCTTAAGCTACTCCCAAGCGATATTATTAGGTCCAGCCAATGCGGATGCCTATAACGGTCGGGGCTGGAGTTATCAAATTAAGCAAGATTATAAAAGCGCGATCGCTGACTACGAAAAGGCGCTTTCGCTTAAGCCTAAACACGAGTTAGCAGTTATTAACAGACGAAATGCACAAACCCTCCTCGATAAGCAATTATCCACTCAAATTATTCAGCCGCCTTCTGAGGTCGCGGAGTTACAATCTAAAGATCCTCATCCAATTAATATCAAAAGTGCGGCGACAGGTGCACGCATAGCACTCGTCATCGGCAACGGCGCCTACACAGGCGTATCGCAGCTCACCAACGCCCGGAACGACGCCCGCGCCATCGCCGCATCGCTGACCCGGCTTGGCTTCGAGGTCATCGCGAAAGACGACCTCTCCGCCGCCGACATGCGCGCCGCCTTTGCCGAGTTCGAGACGCGCGCCGCGAATGCGGACTGGGCGCTTGTCTACTACGCGGGGCACGGGATCGAGATGAACGGCCGCAACTGGCTCTTGCCCACCGACGCGAAGCTGGCCCGCGCCAGCGACATCGCCGACGAGGCCGTGGCCCTCGACCGGGTTCTGGAGCGGGTGCGCCCGGCCAAAGTGCTGCGCATGGTGATCCTCGACGCGTGCCGCAACAACCCGTTCGTCGCCAAGATGGACATGGGCCGCACCGCCACGCGGTCCGTGGATCGGGGTCTCGCCCGCATCGAGCCCCAGAACGGCGAGGTGGTGTTTTACGCGGCGCGCGACGGCAGCGTGGCCGCCGACGGGGACGGCGCGAACAGCCCGTTCGCAACCGCGTTCGTGAAGCATCTCGACGAGGACGGCCTCGAACTCAGCCGCTTCTTCCGCCGCGTTACCGGGTCGGTTCGCGCCGCCACCAAAAATGTCCAGGAGCCGTTCGTGTATGGCACGCTGCCGGATGTGGATTTCTACTTCAAGCCGCCGGTGGTGGTATCGAAGTAGCGGTCTTTAACGTGGCGCGAAAGCCCTCTCCACTCGGGGGGAGGGTTGGGTGAGGGGGGGACTTTTGGTCGATATCAATTAGATTTGCCTGAAGTTCGATCCGCGCTCGATTGGTTTTTGCCATAATTTTGCCTCACATACGGCGGGGTTAACGGCGGATTGCCCAAGGAAGTGTTTTTGTGGCAAATGGCAGCGGGAATCGTCGAAAAATGCGCTAAATTGCGCGAAAAGTACGGCGCGAAAAAATGCATTAATTATTGTGGCAGCGTGAACTTATCGTGAACATTTTCGTTGACGAGGGCGTTAAAAGCCGCGACAGTGCTGGCATGACGAACGCAACAACAGGCAATTTTTTCGAAGATTTCCGGCTCGGGCAGGTGATCCGGCATGCCACGCCGCGCACGCTGAGCAATGGAGACGCGTCGCTTTATACCGCACTTTATGGCCCGCGGTTTGCCGTGCAGTCGTCGGATATCTTCGCGCGAAACATAGGATATCCGGCCGCGCCACTCGACGATTTGCTCGTGTTTCACACCATGTTTGGCAAGTCGGTGCCGGATGTTTCGCTGAACGCGGTGGCCAATCTTGGCTATGCGGAGTGCCGTTTTTTGAGTGCGGTATACGCGGGCGACACGCTGAGCGCATCGTCCGAAGTCATTGGTTTGAAAGAGAATTCCAATCGCCAGACCGGCGTGGTTTACGTCCGCACCACGGGCCGTAATCAGCGCGACATGCCCGTGCTGGAGTTCGTGCGCTGGGTGATGGTGCGGAAGCGTGATGCATCGTCGCCGACGCCCGAAACCCAAAGTGCCGAAGCTTGCTGACAGCGTTGATGTTTCAGCGCTCGGTGCAGCGGTGCCTCCGTTGAGAATCGACGGTAAGTCCCCTTCGACCATTGGCTTTATTGCTTCGCAAACCCCCGCCGCGGCACACCTTCAGAACGGCTACGATTTCGCGCTTTCCGGCAGGCGCTGCACGCTTCGGGGACTACAGCGTGGGCGAGAAAATAGACCATATCGACGGCATGACCATCGAGGACTCCGAGCATCAGCTTGCCACGCGATTGTATCAGAATACCGCGAAAGTCCATTTCAACCAGCATGCGCAAAGTGAGGATCGTTTCAAGCGCCGATTGGGTGTATGGCGGGCATGTCATGTCGCTCGCCCGTGCATTATCTTTCAATGGGTTAGCGAATGCATTCCATATCACAGCGATCAATTCCAGGGCGACATGTGACCCCGGCTTTTGCAGGCGACACGGTCTATGCGTGGAGCGAAATTCTGGATAAGGCCAAGCTTGAGAGGCGAAACGACGTGGGCGCGCTTCGGGTCCGACTTGTTGCGCTGAAGGACATGCCAGGCACCAGGTTCCCGTATAAAAATGGAGATGTTTACGATGCGTCGGTTCTTCTCGATCTCGATCTCTGGGTCGTTTGTCCAGTATAGGACGCAATTGCACAATTGGTCGACATCATCCAGATGCCAATGACTTGCGTAACGTGTTCGCGTAAAAAAGCCCGCGCGTCCAGCTTGAAGTTGAGGTGTCTGTGGTTGTCACTAGCATAGAAGAAGTTCGCCGCCCTGTGCTGAGCCGCAACAGGCAGTCGATTATTGGCGTTGCGCTTTCGATGCTGATCGTGGTCGCGTGGCTTGCCGTACATATCAGTTCGATATTTTTCATACCGTGGTCCACGATGCCTTTCGCGGTCCCATTTGTCATCCTTCTGCAATGTTGGCTGTATGTGGGACTGTTCATTATCGGCCATGATTGCATGCATGGCTCGGTCGCACCCGGACATGGCCGTTATCAACCGCGTTTTGGGAACAGTTGTGCTGTTTTTATATGCCGGCTTCCCATTCGAGATGCTAAATGCAAACCATCATGCCCATCATCGGCATTCCGGCACGGGCGACGATCCGGACTTTGACGACCGGCATCCGCACGGCTTCTGGCGCTGGTATGCAAAGTTTTTCTTGGAATATCTAACATGGCGTCAGCCAGTTGTGATTGGCAGCGTCATATGTACTTACTATTTCATTTTCGTGTGCGCCGATTGAACACATTGTTGTTTTCGTCGCACTGCCAGCACTTCTCATCATCGCTACAGTTGTTCACGTTCGGGACGTATCTGCCGCACAGGCCACAAGCGGGCTCGTTCGCCGACGGACACCGCGCTCGGAGCAACGATTACAATGCGTTGCTCTCGCTTCTGACCTGCTATCACTTCGGATATCATCATGAACATCATTTGAGACCGAAAGAGCCGTGGTGGCGGTTGCCCCGGACCCGTTCGACGTTATCGCGAATAAATCCTCCGCCCAACGACATCCGGACCACTTGACACTGCGCGGCTTTTGGAGTGTTGACCGCGCTTCGGATGGCAAACACGTCGATAGAGCCGCGTAAGCGAAACGGCTTAGGTTGTTAATCACATAGAAACCTGGAAAAATGATCATGTCAAGACGCGCTGTTAACGAAATTGAAGGCATCCCGGCCGCCCTTGGGCCCTATTCCCGGGCTGTATGGGCAGGTGATCTGCTTTATCTTTCAGGACAAACCGGAGCCGATCCGCAGTCTGGCCGGATTGTCAGCGGTGGTGCATCGGGGGAAACGAGGCAGGTCATGCAGAATTTATTGGCGGTCTTAAAGGCAGCCGGTCTCAGTTTCGATCACACGATCAAGTGCAATGTTTATTTAACAGACATGGATGATTTTAAGGCCATGAACGCGGTTTACGCGGAGTTTTTTTCAGACCCGCGTCCGGCTCGCACGACAGTTGCGGTAACAGCTCTTCCAGGCGGCGCGAAGGTGGAAATCGAGATTGTGGCCATGTTAAACAAGGCTCAATAATTTCATTGTAAATCAAAGGCACGCGTTATCCTCTAAAGAGTTCCATCCGATATGTGCCGGTAAAATTAAGATTAATTGATCTGCTATCGGAAAATTCGAATGCGGATGGAACATGACAGAGGTTCTCGTTTTCTCGATTGGGAAACATAACTCACTGTCCTGAACAATAAATGGAGAAAATCCGTGCCTGCATGGTTTGCTGGAACTATCAATGCTCTTCGCAAGGGCGTTACAAAGATGGGAGCCGACGCTGCCGTCAAGAAAATCGAAGGTTGGGAAGAAGCATTACAAGATATCGAGCTTCCTGGTACTAAAGGAATTCTTCGCGATCTTGGTGCTCTCAAGAAAGCACTCGACAAAGATCAGCCGGATGGCGACAAGGTTCGCGCTTTGATGTCACGTTTGGCTGACGCCACTATCAAGATTGCGGACAAAGCAGAAGATCGCAGCTCGCAGAAAATCAAAGACCTGGGCGAAGCGATCGAAGATGCATCCGAGCATGAAGATGAGGACGATGATCGTCATTATAAATCAAGTTCAAAGCGGCAATCTGCTTCGCAAACGTCGTCACAGCGGTCTGGTGGTTCGCGTTCGTCATCGCGTGCCGATGAGGATGACCATAGAGGTCCCAGTGGCCGCGTAAAAAACCCTGAGACAGACCACCGCCTTAAGGGCAACGAGACTGAAGCTCTCAATCGCTCACGTCATCGGAGTGATGATGGGCGTGGTCGCGTCACAGATGAGGAGCATGACCACCGCCTTCGCGGTAATGAGACGCCAGCGCTTCAGCGTTCGCGTCATCAGAGCGATGACGGGCGCGGCCGTGTAACCGATGAGGAAAACGATCATCGCCTTCGTGGTAATGAAACTCCAGCGCTTCAGCGGTCACGTCATCAAAGCGATGACGGCCGTGGCCGCGTTAGGGACGAAGAAAATGACCATCGCCTTCGTGGAAATGAAACGGAAGCGCTTAACCGTTCGCGCCATCGTAGTGATGATGGCCGTGGTCGCGTCACAGATGAGGAAAACGATCATCGCCTTCGCGGTAACGAAACGCAAGCTCTTAATCGCTCGCGTCACCAGAGCGATGATGGTCGTGGTCGCGTCACCGATGAGGAGAACGATCACCGCTTGAAAGGCAACCGGTCAGAGTCGTCATCGCAGTCCCGTCAGCGTCATGAGAGTGATGATGGACGTGGTGAGGTGCGCGATCCTGAACACGATGGCCGCTTGAAGCAGAACCGTGATAAAGGCATGTCCATGAATACGAACGGTTCATCTCGCACTCGTCGTGATGAAGATGATGAGGATCAGCGTTCTTCACGTTCAAAGTCGTCAGCAGCTCGCTCAAATCGTGACGAAGATGAAGACGATGATAATGTTCAGCCAAGTGGCCAGGGCCGCGTAAAAGACCCTGAGCATGACGGTCGTCTGAAGCAAAACCGCAGTCGTTGAAGGGCTAATGGCATATTGCCAAAACCCGAGGCCTAGTCGATGGTGGAACTGGTCGGGAGAAATCCCGGCCATTTTATGTTAGAGGCGTTACAAAAACGTCGGATCTGCCTCTCGAGCTAGGCGACCCTTTGAGACCAAGGCTAAAGCGCTATCGATTGAATCAGAGTAATGAAAGCGCCCTTGAGCACGTCGCGTTTAGCTTGAAGCGTATCCGGAGTTTTCAAAGTAGTTTCTGCATTCTTTCGATGTTATCGTGTCTGGAACTTTCGCAAGGCGGTCCTGAGCAGCTTCGCTTGTGCGTTCCATGGCCCGTCTCATGAGGTGTTTCGTTTTGGCGAAAACTTGCTCGATGGGTTTGAGCAGACATTTGTTGGCAAAGCCAAAAATGTCTGCTGGGGACTGTACAGAGGCAGCAAGAGGCACCGGCATCGCGGATCATAGCGCGCACCGCCTTTCCTTTGTGGCTTTGCAATTGTCAAGAACGATGATATCCCGGTTTCAAGGTCAAAAGCTCATTCTCGACACAGGCATTAAAAGCTTCACCGTTGATCGGCCCGTTGAGCATCCACGGCGCATCGATGCGATCATGGCGTCATGCGGCCATGAAAGTCATGGTTCGGCGGGAAAACGATTCACTGGATCGTTTTCTTTTCCGCCTCACTCCAGTGACCGTAAGAAACATGCGCGATCAAGCGTTTGCAGCGCCCCCTATCCGCGTAACGGGACATATTCGTCTTGATCCAGGTTACATCTATAAAAATAAGGCGAGTTGGGTCAATCCTGCTTGATACGCTTTCCAGCGAGCACGGAAGCGGGCAACTTTCGGCGATGTTGCCCAGCAGGAGACACAGTTTTTTTATACCTCTGTTTTTCCCGGTGCAAAAAGCGTCCAACCGTTCCATGGGTAATCCTGACGCCCCGTTCGCCAAGCTCCAATGCCAGGCCGCGCAGTGTGACATGGGGATCGTTGGCGACCCGCTCCAAAAGCCACGTCCGGTGTTCGTCGCGCACACAACAGGGACGATGGCCGCCCATCTTGCCCGGCGTAACCTTGCGCGACGCTGAAGCTGCGACCACTTGACAATGCCTGGACGCGCTCACTCCTGGAACTGCCGCAACAGAGCGGACGCTTTCACCCGCCGCTACACGCCGCAATGCCCGTTCCCGCAAATCAGATTGAATAAGGCTTCGCCAACCATCCCGGCCTCCGCCCGGTAAATAGCTTGAATCTGATTTGATGGGTTTGGGAATCCGTCGATTCAATTAAGACACGACGTGCTCTAAATCTTTGTTTAATCGCATTTTCGAGAAGCAAAACCGCTCACACTTTTGCTGAAAATGTTCTAGGCTCAAAAGTGCCATCCATTCGAACGCGTCCGTTACAAGCTGGCTTGAGGTCGAACTCAATGATAGTCTTGAGACGCAGGAAGCCTAAGCTTCGGCTCTAGCCAGAACCTTGTCGATACGTCGCCCGTCCAGCTTGATGACTTCAAAGCGCCACGATTTCCACTCGAAGGCGTCGCCCGCGATGGGTATTCGTCCAAGCTGCGAAAGAATAAAACCGGCCAGGGTTGTATACTCGGCATCGTCGACGGTGAGGCCCTTTACATTCGAGAACACGTTCCACCTCGAAAACGGGCATTTGGGCGTCAAGGAGCCAGGTGCCATCGGCCCGGCGAATGGCGCTCGGTGCAATATCGGCTTCGTCTTCGGGAATGTCGCCGGCAATCCCCGTCAGTATATCCGTTGGCGTCACGATGCCCTGAACGGTGCCATGTTCATCCAGAACGATTGCCATATGAACGAGGTTGGTCTTGAACATTTCCAGCAATTTCAGGACATTTGTGCTTTCATGGACATAAAGGGGGATTTTGATTGCAGCTTCCAGGTTGATTGAACCATTGGAGTGGAGTTGCTCCAGCAAGGTTTTCGCATGCACAATACCGATAGTCTGGTCCACGTCGCCCTTACTGACAGGAAAACGCGAGTGTCCACTCTGAAGAATATGCTCGTAGATTTCGTTCGGCGTGGATGTGAGATCCAACCAGATCACATCTGGTCTCGGGACCATGATTGAACGCACAGACCGGTCGGACAGCCGCAATACGCTCTCGATCATATCCTTTTCGGCCTGCTCGAACACTCCGGCTTCGGTACCCTCGGCGATCAGCGTCTTGACTTCTTCTTCGGTGATTTCCGATCCGACCGTTTTGCGTGAAATAATCAACGACACCACACGCTCGGTCGACCAGCGTAACAGTCCCGCGACGGGCAATGAGACTGCGGCTAACCGGCTCATGGAGGGCGCAACAAAGCACGCGAGGCGCTCGGGGTTCGCCAGCGCCAAACGCTTCGGCACGAGTTCGCCGATCACCAGTGTAACGTAGGTCACGCACAGGATCACCACTGTGGAAGCAGCAGTTTCCGCGTAGGGCGCCAGAACTGATACTGTCCGGAAAAATTCTGCAAGCGAGGGCGAGAGCGCGCGTTCTCCGTACGCGCCTGTCAAAATCGCGACAACCGTAATGCCGATCTGCGCCGAAGATAGAAATTTACCGGGGTCCTCCGAGAGGTTGAGTGCTGCCTCGGCACCGCTGCGCCCTTCCGAAGCCAAGGCTTGCAAGCGGGTGCGTCTTGACGACACGATTGCCAGCTCTGCCATGACGAGAAAGCCATTGATGCAAGTCAGCAGAAGGAGTGTGAATATTGGCGCAGCCATCGCATGATCAAGTTCGATTTCGTTATCTGCTTTATACAGACCAAGTATAACAAACGCGAAAATTCACCGGGTTATCTGCGATATTTTTATTTTGCGGGATCGGTGCACTGAATTTGGTGGTGTGTCCTTGAGCGACACATTCCAATTCAATGACACGTCGATGATTATCCGCACCTTTCAGACGCCGCGAAGCCCTACCTCGCGGCGATCAGGCATCATACTGCAGCAACGTCTCTTTTTTTTCGTTCATCATCGCGATTGCGCATAATTGAGAGAGCAATAGACCCGAAGATCAGAATCGCTGTGATGATGAGCGCGGCTACCGTCGGAATATCCGGTAGAGCTGACGGGTAGTTGAACACCATTTTGCCACCAATGAAAATCAGGACGAGGGACAATCCCACTTTCAGATATCGGAACCGGTCCAGCATACCGGACAATGCGAAATAAAGCGCACGCAGCCCCAGCACAGCGAACACGTTCGATGTGTAGACGATGAACGGATCCCGAGTGATCGCGAACACGGCCGGGATTGAATCCACGGCAAAAAGGATATCCGTTACGTTGAGAACCACAAGAACGAGAAACATCGGCGTCGCCACTCGGACGGAGTTCTCGCGTGTGAAGAACCTGTCCCCGTGATAGGTCGTCGTTACGGGCAAAAATCGCTTTGTGAAGGAGATGATACGGTTTTCGTCGAGATCGGTTGGCCCCTCTGGCGTCATCAGGCTTCTGACGCCAGTGTAAATCAGGAAGAAGCCGAGAAGCAGGATCAGCCACTCAAACGCTTCGATCAAAGCAACCCCGACAACGATGAAAACAGCCCGAAGCACCAGAGCGGCCAGTATCCCCCATAAGAGTACGCGCATCTGATACTGAGGTGGCACCTGAAAATGAGCCATGATCACAACGAAGACCATGATGTTGTCCATGCTCAGCGCATATTCGATAAAGTATGCAGTCAGAAATTCTATGGCTGTTTTACCGCCGTAAGTATACCAAACCCAGCAGTTGAACGCGAGAGCAAGCGCAATGTAGACACCGGTTGTCTTCAAAGCTTCGTTAACCGGAATAACCCGGCGGGTGCTATGAAAAACACCAAGATCCAGGGCCAGCAAGACCAGGATCAATGCGTTGAAGACAACCCAAACCCATGGAGAATGCTCGGCCATACGGTTCCTTGCTCAAAGAAAGAAAAACGCCCGCAGGCGACAAAACATCGAGCTGCAACATTTGGTGATCAACCAAGATAACACAACAGGGTTCCTATGCGCATCTTCGTACAAAGATGATACTCAGGTTCCTGGTCCAAACACGAGCACGGCATTCAGACCGCCGAAGGCGAACGAATTCGACATCGCATAACGAATATTGATGGGCCGGCCCTCGTTCGGAACATAGTCGAGATCGCATTCGTCACCAGGCCTGTCGAACCCGATGGTTGGGGGCGCGAACTGCTCCTGGATAGCCTGCACGCAAACAACCGCCTCCACACCACCGCCTGCGCCCAGGCAATGCCCGTGCATCGATTTGGTCGAGGAGATCGCGAGGCTGTACGCATGCTCGCCGTAGACGCGTTTAATGGCGCGGGTTTCATTAACGTCGTTTGCCGTCGTCGCGGTGCCGTGCGCGTTCAAATAATCGATATCCGTAGGTGCCAGCCCGGCATCGCGCAACGCGATGGTCATTGCCGACGCTGGACCTTCAACGTTCGGGTTCACCATGTCGCCAGCGTCAGACGTCATGCCGAACCCCAGAACCTCACCCAGAATAATTGCACCCCGCGCGCGGGCATGATCCATATCTTCCATGAACAGCATGCCAGCGCCTTCCGCAAGCACGGTCCCGTTGCGGCGCTTGGAAAACGGATACAATCCCTCCGGCGCAAGGACGCGCATGGCCTGCCAGGATCGCATCGAGCCATACGTGATCGCTGCCTCCGACGCACCCGCAACCGCCATATCCACCAGCCCCGACCGGATCATCTGAAACGCGAGGCCGATCGCGTGAGATGCGGTGGAACACGCGCTCACCGTTCCGAACACAGGCCCCTTGAAGCCGTGTTCGATGCTTACATGCGCTGAAGCGGAACTCCCGATAAAGCGAAGCAAGGACAGCGGATGGGACGCCTTTTTCTTATGAATGAACATGTCTTCATAAGCTTTTTCCATCGTCGCAAGGCCCCCTGCTCCCGAACCGATGATGCAGGCACCGCGGTGTCCGTCGGCGAGCGGCGTCTTTATCCCAGACTGTGCGATCGCTTCGTTCGCCGCAGCCCCCGCGTATTGTGAATAACGGTCGGCCAGCATCAGGTGCTTCGTCTTGCATAACATCTTTGCGTCGAAGTCTCGGACCTCGCCGCCGATGGTTATATACAAATCCTGAAGCGGAAAGCCGGTGATCGGACCAATCCCGTTTTCACCGCGTTTGACAGCACGCCAGAATTTTTCAACACCCGTTCCAACACACGTAACCACGCCCGTCCCTGTGATGGCGACGCGACGTTCCTTACCGTTCAAACTCATATTTTCTGCCTCAATAGCAGACTGCAACACGTTCGCTGTCCGCTGATTACGCTACTGCCCCGGATGTATGCGCTCCGCCTCCAAGAATGGACTTCACGCGTTCGACCACGGATCCAACTGTTGCAAAGTCCTGCATTTCTTCGTTCGCATTGTACGGAATTTGAATCCCGAACGTGTCCTCGATATCGAACACAATCACGGCCAGATCCAGAGACTCGATCTCAAGGTCGGCCAGTTTCGTGTCGAGCGCGATCTCCTTGTCGGGGTTGCGCATGTTCTTGCGCAGGATTGCTACGACTTTTTCTGCTATATCATCCATCCAGAAGCTCCTCGCGCTTATGTTGAGACGCGCAAAGATGAAGGGACCCTTCACACAGGCTGCTCATGCGCGTGGCGAACGGGATAACGGCAAATCTCTCTCAAGTCCAGAAAAGACCGAGCATGACATTAATGTCGACACTGCGACGAAGGGGAATTAGCGTATATTTGTGATGCTGTGACCCCAATTATATAAAACGAAGTGCTTTGCCGCAAGAGGATGACGGAGTTGCAGTCAGGTTAAGCTTAAGCCGGTACGAAGTTACAAATAAAAACGTCAATACCAGGGAGAGAACGAGATATGGCTTACAACGGCGCGGCGACGGTGACCGGTTCGGACCGTGGGCTGAAATTCGATCAGGCGGCTTATCCCTGGCTCCGGTCTTATCCATCTGACGTGAAGTGGGAGACGACGTTCGAACCTCATATCCTTCCTGCCCTCCTCGATAACGCGGTAGCACGTTTTGGCGGAAATCCCGCAACCCGGTTTTTCGGCAAGACTCTTTCGTATGCAGATATCGCTCAGCAAGTCAACCGGACCGCAAAAGGTTTACAGAAACTGGGCGTCACGAAAGGTGTTAATGTCGGGCTTTTACTTCCAAACTGTCCGGCCTTTATTGTTTACTATTTTGCGATTATGAAAGCCGGCGGGACGGTCGTGAATTTTAATCCACTGTATACTGTTTCAGAACTCACGCATCAGGCCAAGGATGCTGAAGTCCAGATAATGATTACGCTCGATCTCAAGGCAACGTTTCCGAAAGCCAGGGGTTTGGTGGATGGAGGAATTCTGAAACATGCGGTCGTCGTGCCGTTCCGCTCCATGCTGCCCGGTGTGAAAAGCGCACTGTTCAGCCTGTTCAAATCCAGAGACGTCGCGGACTGGAAGGGCGCGCCCGGTGTCGTTTCGTCCATCGACCTCCAGAACAACGACGGCAAATTCACGGCTCCGGCGGTGGATGTGCGTGATGTGGCGGTGCTTCAGTACACTGGGGGAACCACCGGCGTGCCGAAAGGGGCAATGCTCACTCACGCGAATTTATCCATCAACGTGCAGCAGATCGCATCCTGGTTTCCTGGGCTTGCCGTCGACGGAGAAGAGCGCTTCCTTTGTGTGATCCCGTTCTTTCACGTTTTCGCGATGACCTGTCTGATGAACTATGCCGTATCGAAATCCGCGTTGATGATCATGCTGCCTCGATTCGAGCTTGAGCCGACGCTTAAGCTTATCGACACAGAAAAGCCGACCGTTATGGCCGGGGTACCGACGCTTTTCAACGCATTGGCCAAGGCGCCAACGCTGAAAGACCACGACCTGTCATCCTTGAAGTTCTGCAACTCTGGCGGCGCGCCCCTGCCCCTTGAGGTCAAGCGTGAGTTCGAGCGCGTGTCCGGCTGCAAGCTCGTCGAAGGGTATGGGCTGTCGGAAACGTCGCCCGTGTCTCATGTGAATCCGCCCAATGGGCCGGTTCGCGAAGGGTCGATCGGGTTTCCGGTGCCGGGTACGATTGTGTCGCTTCGTGAAATCGGCGCACCGGAAAACGAAGTGCCGCTCGGTGATAAGGGCGAGATCTGCATCTCTGGCCCGCAGGTCATGAAGGGGTATTGGAAGAAACCCCGCGAGACTGCCGATACCTTCGTAGGCGAATTTTTCCGCACCGGCGACGTGGCTTATATGGACGAGGACGGATTTGCCTATATCGTGGACCGCATCAAGGACCTGATCATCTGCTCAGGCTTCAACGTCTACCCGCGCCGCATCGAGGAAGCGATTTACGAGCATCCAGGCGTTGAGGAAGTGACTGTTATCGGCATCCCGGATGAGTATCGGGGCGAGGCCCCGAAAGCGTTCGTCAAACTGCGTTCCGATCAGCAGGTGACACAGGACGAACTGTTGCAATTTTTGGCGTCGAAGCTGTCGAAAATCGAGATGCCGTCACAAATCGAGTTCCGAAACGAATTGCCAAAGACGCTTATCGGCAAGCTTTCAAAAAAGGAACTCAAAGCGGAAGCGATGAAGCCAACGAATGTCTGAAGGCGAGTTTTGTCTCCAATGCCTTCTCATCCTGATCGTATTTCAGGGGACCTTGCAGCATTGCAAAATGTCATGGCCGGGCTTAACCCCGGCATCCAGACTATTAGCCCCGCCCGGGACTGTTTCCCTGGATGGCCGCCTCAAGGGCGGCCATGACAAAAAGGCATAGGTTTTAATATAAGTGCAACATACTCTTAATGCCCCTCACTCGGGGGTAGGATTACTTAGGAGGGGATTTGGCGGTTTGGCACAACGCTACGACGGAGACCGCGCAACGACGGCGCGCTCGACGGACGTGGTGCTCGTCTTGACCACGGGACGTTTCATGAGATCGTCAATGCGGGATTTTTCGCGCCGGAATTCTGTCAAAAGCCGCCCCGTAAGCTGACGGCTGCGTGGGACCTTGATGGAAAGCGGATTCGTGAACTTGTTGTTGACACTGACCTCGTAGTGCAAATGAGCGCCCGTTGAGAAGCCGGTATTCCCGATGTAACCGATAACCTGGCCCTGACGGACTTTGGCCCCCTTGCTCACGCCTTCGGCAAAGCGCACCATATGGCCGTAGGCCGTCTTGTAACCGTTGGCGTGGCGGATGCGCACGTAGTTGCCGTAACCGCCCTCGCGCCCCGCAACCTCAATCGTTCCGTTACCAGCCGCCATGATCGGTGTGCCAATCGGACCCGCCCAGTCGATCCCCGTATGAGGTTTCATCACGCCCGAGAGCGGATGCCTCCGGTAACCGAATGTCGATGTCAACCGACCGGCCTTGACAGGCATCTTCATCAAGAACTTTTTGGAGTTCGAGCCTTTTTCCTCGTAATAATCCACGGCTCCATCCGGCGTGCGGAACCTGTAATAACCACGTGTTTCCCCCGCGATTGTGAACGCCGCGTAAAGCATTTCATTTGGCTTTTCGATGCCAGCCTCGTCCTGGGTCACGTCGTAAAACAGTTCGAACCCGTCCCCTGCCTTGACGCGTGTCTTGAAGTCAGCGTCATAGGCGTGAATTTTCAGGAACTTGAAAATGAAATCCTTCGGAAGCTGTTGCGAGAACGCGGCACGATATGTGCTCACGTAGATCGTGGAGCGCTCGTTACCGCCATCATCGGCTGGTGTGTCCAGAACGACGGGTCCTGCGCTTGGCGCAAAATCCCCGTCGCCATCGCGCGCAATCGTCGCGATAGGGTTCGACTGGTAGACGATAGTAAGCTTTGCCACGTCCAGGCTGCCCTCTTCCACTGTGGAGGGAGCAAGCGCGACGCGGACCTCCTCGCCCCAGCGCAACCGTTTCGTCTTGGTGATCTTGGCCAATGCCTCCGCGACCTGCCCTGCCTGCGCGGTATCGACGCCTTGCCCTTTCAAAACGGACTCAATGGTTTCTCCACCTTTGGCGGTAATGGAGCGCGTGTCGAAGGACTCTTCAGCGTCGTCGTCGTCGCTTTTCTTGTAAAGGATTGTCGTATTCTTCTCTGCCTTCAAAGGCGGAGGTGCCGCAATCGCTTCTTCGAGGGCTTCCGCTTCTGCATCGAGGGCCCCGGCTTCGCTAGTCGCGTAGGTAGCATCGGCTTCGGCAACGAGTTTCTCAATA
>CBDFGZ010000003.1:35000-112434 GCA_965247345.1 Rhodomicrobiaceae bacterium
GTAGAGCATACTAAGGCGCTTGAGAGAACTGCGTTGAAGGAACTCGGCAAATTACCCTCGTAACTTCGGGATAAGAGGGCCTTAACTTTGCGCAAGCATCGTTGAGGGACACAAACTAGGGGGTGGCGACTGTTTACCAAAAACACAGGGCTCTGCGAAGCCGCGAGGCGACGTATAGGGTCTGACGCCTGCCCGGTGCTGGAAGGTTAAAGGGAGATGTGCAAGCATTGAATTGAAGCCCCAGTAAACGGCGGCCGTAACTATAACGGTCCTAAGGTAGCGAAATTCCTTGTCGGGTAAGTTCCGACCTGCACGAATGGCGTAACGACTTCCCCACTGTCTCCAACGCAGACTCAGTGAAATTGAATTCCCCGTGAAGATGCGGGGTTCCTGCGGTTAGACGGAAAGACCCCGTGCACCTTTACTATAGCTTCACATTGGTATTCGTGATTACATGTGTAGGATAGGTGGGAGACTATGAAGCCGGGCCGCTAGGTCTGGTGGAGTCAACCTTGAAATACCACCCTTGCGATTATGGATATCTAACCGCGGTCCGTTATCCGGATCCGGGACAATGTGTGGTGGGTAGTTTGACTGGGGCGGTCGCCTCCCAAAGAGTAACGGAGGCGTGCGAAGGTAGGCTCAGGCTGGTCGGAAATCAGCTGTCGAGTGCAATGGCATAAGCCTGCCTGACTGCGAGACACACATGTCGAGCAGAGACGAAAGTCGGTCATAGTGATCCGGTGGTCCTGCGTGGAAGGGCCATCGCTCAACGGATAAAAGGTACGCCGGGGATAACAGGCTGATGACCCCCAAGAGTCCATATCGACGGGGTTGTTTGGCACCTCGATGTCGGCTCATCGCATCCTGGGGCTGGAGCAGGTCCCAAGGGTTTGGCTGTTCGCCAATTAAAGCGGTACGTGAGCTGGGTTCAGAACGTCGTGAGACAGTTCGGTCCCTATCTGCCGTGGGTGTAGGAGAATTGAGAGGAGCTGTCCTTAGTACGAGAGGACCGGGATGGACACACCTCTGGTGGACCTGTTGTGGCGCCAGCCGCAGTGCAGGGTAGCTAAGTGTTGAAGAGATAACCGCTGAAGGCATCTAAGTGGGAAACTCACCTCGAAACAAGTTCTCCCTTGAGAACCGTGGAAGACCACCACGTTGATAGGCTGGGCGTGGAAGCGCGGTAACGCGTGGAGCTTACCAGTACTAATAGTTCGATTGGCTTTATCGCTCTCATTAACAATGTTTACTAACGGCTAGATGAAATGACTGGATCATTCTGAGTTGATAATCGCTTTCGCAGTGTAAAAGCTGCGTTAGTGAGAATCTTTTGCTTACCTGGTGATAATAGCGGAGCGCCTCCACTCGATCCCATCTCGAACTCGATCGTGAAATGCTCAAGCGCCGATGGTACTACATTGTGGGAGAGTAGGTCGTCGCCAGGTATGTTAAGGGTTCTGTTTTTTTTGCCGGGTCTGGGTGCACGGGTCTTTATGCCGTGTCTTGGTTGTATTCAATTTGATCTCTCCTGTTTTGTAATTCCTACGTGATATGCTGTGCTCCCGCGAGCTGGCGTTAGCCACTTTATGGCGACAGTTCTTTGCATGGCCTGCGACGGTGCTCTGTTGTAGCCCGGGCTTAAAGAAATTGGTGTAGCACTCATGTTGATAGCCATTTATTGGATTGGTAATGAAACTTAAGTGCTTTCGTTGGAAAGCTTGTTCCCGTTGCGTCATATCTTCTTTCTCTTTGAGTGGATATTTGGATCCGTCGTATTCTGCACAGCAGCGACGCGTTTATTCGCCCTTTGCAATTTCCCTCTGTGCTTCACGTTAGGATTGATCGGTGCTCGCGGGTCAAGTCATCCGACGAGGGATTAGGCTGTTCCCAACCGGACGAACGCAATCTCACGCTGTTGCAGCGACACTGACGAAATGAGCCGGGTTAGCACGCAACCCGCTTGTTTGCCGAGTCCGGCGTCACTAGAGCGTCGTGCGTTTAATCGGACGCATATCCCATGGCTTTAAAGAAGTTTCGGCATTCTTGTTCATCGAAGAGATCGCAGATGTTTCCGATTGCTTTCCACAGAGTATCGTAGGTTCGCGCCTCAGCTGCCCGAAGGTGAGCCTTAAGTTTCGGGAAGGCCATTTCGATCGGATTGAGATCGGGGCTATAAGGGGGCAGGAACAGGAACCAAGCCCCTGTCGTTTTGAGGGTTTCGGCTGCCCTCTGGCTTTTGTGACTTGAGAGATTGTCGAGAATGACGATGTCGCCTTTGGCCAGGGTCGGCGCGAGTTGGGTCTCGACATAGGTGTCGAAAGCCGCCCCGTTCATCGGGCCGTCGAGAACCCACGGTGCGGTCAGCCCCCAACTGCGCAAGCCCGCGATGAAGGTTTGTGTTCCCCACTTTCCGAAGGGAGCCGAGGCTTGCAGCCGGTTGCCTCGAAGGCTGCGCCCGCGAAGACGGGTCATCTTTGTGTTTGTCGAGGTTTCATCAACAAAAACAAGCCGTCCCGGCTCAATCCGCATTCGTGGCTGACGGCGCGAGATCCAGAACTGCCGCGCCTGTTTGACATCCGCGCGTCCTTGCTCCGCCGCCAGAAGTGTTTTTTTTACAGGTGAACCCTGCCTTGCAAAGAACCCGCGATAGCGAAGCCGGGCTTGCCTTAACCCCTCGCCTGGCCTCAAGAACCGCTGCGAGTTCCGGCATGGTGATATCGGGCCGCTTTTCAACGCGTTCGATCAAAAACGCGCGATGCGGTCCAAGCTTGCCACCGCCTGCCGGGCGACCCTGCCTGGCGGGGGCATACGATCCCGTCTTTCGACGGCGCAACGCAAGCTTCACCGCAAAGCTCGGCGAGACGCCGAAATGACGGGCCGCCTGCCGCCTTGAATGACCTGCATCGACAAAACCGGCGACCCGGCTGCGTAAGTCCGATGAATAGCTCTTCCCCATGATCCACCTCCGCATACAGTGAATCAGAATTCGCGACTTTAGGGAATCCCCCGATTCCGGTTTTAAGCGTGACGCTCTAACGCCCAGTTCTGCTTCGAGCTATATCGTTGCCCGGAATAAATCCGTTCAGCGTTCGTATAACCAAATAGTCTTGCAGGAAACTAAATTGAGTCAATCGGCTGGCTTGAATGAGGAAGGCTTTTGATCAAAATTCCCTTTGAGCGCAGAGCATAACACCTTAACGGCACACCTGTCGGCACATCGCGAAAAGTCTGTTGAAACCCTTCAGCACCCATGGAATGTTAATGACGTGAGTATTTTCGCTGACTGTAATTTTCGTATCACGCAATTGCTTCGTCGCGGGGAACTTATATCGTGATGACCCGCTTCAAAAATATCCGGTTCTCGACGTGAGTGACTTTTTACCCCATTCACTTTTGACGGGCAAAATCCTCGATCTACGGAGGCGGCCCTTACGGTCGGTCCACGATATTATCCCCAACAAATTCAGCACACTTTCAAAGCGGCGGCTACAACTTTTGAACAAGCCATAGCAGAGGCGAACCCGTCGGTTGCGTTATGGCATCCAGACCCGCATACTTGACATGATTCCCATGTTTAACGGCATGAAGATAATCAGCGGCGGGCTTGAAATGCGATCCAGGATTTGTTCGATTTTGTTGCTAACCGGACTTGCTGCATTGGCAGCGAATGACGGCAACTTATCCGCCCAAGGCTGGGGCATCGACGGTCCATCCGACCGCCGGGGGTCGAGTTATGGTCAGGGGCAAGGCGGTTACGGTGGCGGGTATCAACCCGGTTCCTCACAGCCTGGGGGCGGTTTTCAAAGCAATGGCGGTTCCGGATACAGGCCTTCAGTCGCGCAAAACGCCAATCCCCGATGCACTGAACTCGAAAATGCGCTTTTCGGCGGTGGCGGTAACGCGCAAGACCAGGTGGCGCGTGTCGACAATGAATTGCGGCAGGCCGACGCCGCAGCGCGTCGCGCCAAGTCGGAGGCTGACCGCGCTGATTGTTATGAAGACATGTTCATCTTTGGAGCGGCTGTCAAACGGACGGCAAGATGCCTCGATCTCGACCGGCAGGTACAGTCGACACGCAGTCAACTGGCTCAGATAAGGGCGCAGCGGGACGCACTCGTCAGGGGAAATTCGCCGCGCGCAAGACGGGATGACCTCGTTGCCGAGCTCGCGCGTAATCGCTGTGGTGAAAATTACACACGGGAGTACGAACAGCGACGGGATCGCAACAGGTCCATTTTCTCCTTCTTCACTGAGGAAGAGCCCGAGGAAGCCAGTCGCCCTATGCCCTCGTTTACGTCGGCTTCAACATTCCAGACGAAATGCGTCCGGCTGTGTGACGGTTTCTACTTCCCGGTGAGCAACTCGACCAGCGAAAACCGTTTTTCCGACGACCAAAACAAATGCCAGTCCCAGTGTGCAGCGCCAAGCGAACTTTATCATCATCGTGGCGATCAGGATGTGGATCAGATGGTGTCGCTGGAGGGCCGTCCTTACACGTCACTGCCTAATGCCTTTCGCAATCGTAAGGTCTTCATTCGCGGGTGTTCGTGCAATCAGAGCGAATTCTCCCGTGAGGAAATCGCGAAATCGGAAGACGCATTACGGCAGCCTTCGAAGCGTGCCGATGCCGGGAGCAAAACCCTGAACGACGCTTCGCCGACGGTTGCCCCAAAGACCAATGATGCAGCATCCAGTAACCGTGGCGCGCCATTCAACCCGAATTTAACCAACCCACAAGCGTTGCAACCTACGCCGGTTCCGCAAATCCAACGATAGATGCGGCCTGAAAAGCAAAGTGGAGTCTTTTGAAAGTTTTCCCTGTTTTGTGAATTCGGCCTAACTAAAGAATTCCGATTGGGCATTCGTTGCCGAACAAAAGGGTGGGTGGCGAAGTATGCCGAGGGGCATAAACTTTGGTTCCTATTCCCGCTTATTCTCCTTGCGGGGAGAGTGCGCTGGCTAAAAGCCCACTGACCGTGGTGAGAGCGCGCGCTCATTTCCGGGTCGATATGATTTTGGACACCAGGCCGCATAAACCTAGCTTTAGAGCGGTTCCCGAAAAGTGTAACGCGGTTTTCGGGAACCCTCTCGTATAAATAACTTGGAGCCAATGGCCCGATTCCTTTTGATCGGGATCGGCTCTAAGTCCTTCACATTTCTTGTTCCTGATCCTGCGCTTTTCGAATGAAGCGGGATGATGACCAGAGCAAAATCTTAAAACTGTTGCGGTGCACTTCAACTGGGATATCGGATCGCTGAGTTTAGCACTTGGCTCGACCCGGTGATTCAGTCATTTCTAATGCTGTACGGGCGAGGCGAACTCTTGCCCTGACAGTGAAAAGAGCGCGAATCGCCACATTAAGATTTCGGATTTCGCCCTGAGGTGACGACCGAATTGTTGCTACCTCAGCGCGACATGGCCTAAAGTGCATGCGATCCATCGTGCGTGCGGAGACAGTCATGCGATTTTCGAAAATGTGCCTTGTGTTCGCAGCGGCATTTGCGAGTTTCTGCTCGTTATCCGTGGTGTGCGCCGCCGATGCAACTATCCTTCGCATCGGCTTGCAGGACGATCCCGATCTTCTCGATCCCCATCGCGCCCGCACTTATGTGGGCCGAATCGTGTTCACAGCACTTTGTGACAAGCTCGTCGACACCACGCCGGACCTCAAGTTTATACCGCGCCTCGCCACGTCATGGTCGCTAACCGACGACAAAAAAGCGCTGACTTTCAAGCTAAGGCCTGGGGTCAAGTTTCACGACGGTGAGGTGTTCGATGCTGCCGCGGTAAAGTTCAATCTGGACCGCGCACGAACTTTGCCTGAGTCCCAACGGCGCAGTGAGCTTGCATCCATCGACGCCGTGGATGTCATCGACGCAGAGACCGTCACGTTGAAGTTGAAACGGCCGGATGCGCCTCTTCTGGCCCAGTTGTCGGACCGGGCCGGGATGATGATCTCACCAAAGGCTGCCCAGTCCGGCAAAGAGTTCGCGCTCGCTCCCGTATGCTCCGGCCCGTATAAATTTATTCAGCGCATCCAGCAGGATCGCATCGTGCTGGAGCGTTTTGCCGACTACTGGGACAAGGCCGCGTTCGCCTTCGACCGCATCGTCTATTTTCCAATTCCCGACACAACCGTTCGATTGTCAAATTTGCGCGCAGGCAGCCTCGATATTCTTGAACGCGCGGCACCAAGCGACCTTTCCACAATCGTCAGCGACAAGAACTTCAATGTCATGCGAGTGCCGGGCCTCAGTTACACCGCGATCTATATCAATGTGGCGAACGGCGAGCGGGCGAAGGCAAATCCGTTCGCAAAAGACGCACGCGTGCGGCAGGCGCTCGATCTCGCCATCGATCGCACGGTTCTCAATCAGGTGGTGTTTGAAGGGATTTTCACCCCGTCGAACCAACCGTTTCCGCCGGTCAGCGCTTATTATTCCAAGGCGATTCCGGCGCCTTTGCGAAACGTGGAGAAGGCGAAAGCACTACTGAAACAGGCCGGCGTCACCGCCCCGGTTCAGGCCGAACTGATGGCTGGAAACAGCAACACCACGCAACAGGTCGCACAACTCGTGCAGGCGATGGCTGCCGAGGCGGGGTTTGATCTGAAAGTGCGCGCGACAGAGTATGCGTCGCTCGTCAAACAACAGGAGCAGGGAAACTTCGAACTGAGCTTGCAGGCGTGGTCCGGGCGCGTCGACCCGGACGGAAACATTCATCAGTTCGTGACCTGCAAAGGCAGTCTGAACGACGGAAAATATTGCAATGTCGAAGTCGACCGCCTGCTGAATGAGGCGCGCGAGACGGGGGATCAGCCTGAACGGCTGCCGCTTTATGACGCAGCACAAAAACAACTCAATGCCGATCTGCCGGTGATTTATCTGTTTTCCGAGCCGCGGATTTTCGCCATGACGAGCAAACTTCAAGGGTTCGTGCCACACCCCGACGGCATGATCAGGCTCGATAACGTGAAGCTCGCGCAGTGATAAGATGCTGTTGAATTTCGTCCAGACCCCCTCACCCAAACCCTCTTCCCACGGGGAGAGGGAGTCGAGATCGCGTTTAAGACATCCGTCCCGCTTCCTTTCTGTCACGGATTTTCGCTGTTGCCTCTCCCGAAGAGAGAGGAGGGCCAGACTTCGCATTCTGTTGTCTTGGGCAAGGGGCTTGCGACGTTGCTTCCCTTCCCCCCGGGGAGATGGCAGGGGTGATGGAGGACCCGACAACGCTCACGCTCTGCGATGGCACGCGATGCCGTCATGCTAACGCTCGTCGTGCGAAGACTCCTGATCGCGGTCCCGACACTGCTCCTTGTGTCGCTGTTCGTGTTCACGCTGCAAAAGTTGTTACCCGGCGATCCAGCGCTAGCCATGGCGGGCGAAGAGCGTGACCCGCAGGTGATCGCGGCCATCCGCGACCGCCTGCACTTCGGCGATCCAATCCTCGTTCAGTATGCGTCCTGGGTCTTGGCTGCATTGCACGGCGATCTTGGAACGTCGCTTAGGAGCGCGCAACCGGTGCTGACGCTGATTGCCTCCAAGTTGCCGGTCACCCTTCAACTTGCGGGTCTTGCCATGATCCTTGCTCTGGCACTAGGTGTTCCTGCCGGAATTGTATCCGCCGTCAAGCGCGGGACCAGCGCCGACCTGGGTGCCAGCGCCGTCGGATTGTTCGGCGTATCAGCCCCGAATTTCTGGGTGGGCGTGCTGTTGATCCTCGTGTTTGCCGTCAAGCTGCGATGGTTGCCCGCGTCGGGCTATGTTCCGTTTTCGGAAGATCCTGTCGGGAACCTGCGCACCATTGCCATGCCGGTTTTTGTGCTGAGCCTCGCCCCTGCGGCGACACTGATGCGGCAGACGCGGGCCGCAATGATCGAGGTCATGCGTGCAGATTATATACGCACAGCGCGCGCGAAGGGGATGGGCCACTGGCCAACGATTCTGCGTCACGCATTCCCGAACGCGCTCATTCCGTTGATCACCGTCTGTGCTTTGCTGCTCGGCGAAATGCTTGGCGGTGCTGTGCTCACGGAACAGGTTTTCACGATCCCGGGCTTTGGCAAGTTGCTTGTCGACGCAGTGTTCAACCGGGATTATGCGGTGGTTCAGGGTATCGTTTTGTGCGTTGCCGTTGGGTTTATAGCACTTAATCTGATTGCCGATTTACTATATCTCGTCGCGGACCCACGCATGCGAACCGCGACATGAGCGGGGGCATGACGGACGCCGATCCCAAAGGCGTTACCGCGACGGACGTTCGCGCCGATGAAAGCTCTCCCCGATCCTATAATCTCGCAGCAAAATTCCGTCGAAACAAGTCCCTTGCACTCGGCACAGCCATTGTGCTTGCTTTCGCAATGGCCGCGATATTCGCGCCATACCTTGCGCCCTACGATCCCGTCAAACCCAACTATCTTGCCATCCGAAAGCCGCCGTCCGAGCTGTTCTGGTTTGGAACCGACGAACTCGGCCGCGATATTCTCTCCCGTCTGCTGTATGGCGCGCGTGCGTCGATGCTGGCGGGAAGTTTCTCGGTGGCCATCGCGCTCGGCATCGGCGTGCCGGTTGGTCTGATCGCGGGCTATTTCGGCGGCTGGATCGACGTAATCTTGTCGCGCGTCATGGAGGCGATCCTGTCATGTCCGTTTCTCATTCTAGCGATTGCGCTTGCCGCGTCTCTCGGGCCGAGCCTGACCAACGCCATGATCGCCATCGGACTTTCCGCCATGCCGATCTTTGCTCGCCTCACGCGCGGTCAGGTGATGAACGTCCTTGCGCAGCCCTATATGGAAAGCGCCTATGCCATCGGGCTTCCTTCATACCGGATCATTCTGCGCTATGTTCTTCCGAATATTTCGTCCGTAATCGTTGTTCAGGCAGCCCTCGCCATCGCGATGGCGATCATCGCGGAGGCGAGCCTGTCGTTCCTCGGCCTTGGCCAGCAGCCGCCTGCGCCGTCGTGGGGAACCATGCTGAACACGGCCAAAAATTTCATCGAGCAAGCGCCATGGATGTCGGTCTCGCCGGGCTTGGCGATTTTCTTCGTGGTTCTTGGCTTTAATCTCGTCGGTAATGGCTTGCGCGATGCCCTCGATCCGCGCGAAACTTGATGATCAAGCGACACACAAACGAACCGGAGCAGCGCCCGTGACCGCCATCGATTTCAGCCTGCCTTACGCCTCGTCGCGCGCGCCTGTCATGGGACGGAACGTCGTGTCCACATCGCAGTCGCTTGCGTCGCAGGCCGGGATGCAGATGATGCTGAAGGGCGGCAACGCGATTGATGCAATCCTTGCTGCGGCCATGACCCTTGCAGTCGTGGAACCATCCGGCAATGGGCTTGGCAGCGACGCCTTTGCGATCCTTTGGGACGGCGAAAAACTTCACGGATTGAACTCGTCGGGGCGGTCGCCCGAGGCCTGGACGCCGGAGCGTTTCAAAAACCATCAAGCATTCCCAGACAGGGGCTGGGACAGCGTCACCGTTCCGGGTGCCGTGGCCGCGTGGGTCGAGCTTTCCGCAAAGTTTGGTAAACTGCCCTTCGAGACCCTGGCCGAGCCTGCCATCGGTTATGCGCGGCACGGGTTTCTTGTCACACCAAAGATCGCGGGCGTCTGGGCGCGCGCTGCAGAATACCTGCACGATCAACCGGGTTTTGGCGAACACTTCATGCCGGGTGGCAGCGCACCGAAGGCAGGCGAGTTGTTCAGGTCGGAGCATCTTGCAAAAAGTCTCGAACTGATCGCGCAGACGCGAGGCGAGGCATTCTATCGCGGCGCGCTTGCCGAGACCATGACGGCGCATAGCAAAGCGCATGACGGTGGGATGACCATGGACGATTTCTGCCATCACACCGCAGACTGGGTCGACCTGATTTCCATGCCCTTCAGCGGCGCGCGTGTGCATGAAATTCCGCCCAATGGTCAGGGCATTGCCGCACTCATGGGGCTTGGCATGATCGAAGCGGCTGGCTTCGACGGTGCTGACGCAGACGATCCCCATGTCATCCATTTGGCCATCGAGGCTATGAAGCTCGCGTTCACGGACGTGTTTCAATATGTCGGCGATCCGCAAGCCATGAAATCCCATGTGAACGAGTTGCTCGATCCGGCTTACCTCGCACAGCGGGCGAAGACCATCAGCCGAAGCCACGCGGGTGAACCACGGTTTGGCGCGCTGAAACCCGGCGGGACGGTCTACCTTGCGGCGGCAGACGCGGACGGCCGCATGGTCTCGTATATCCAATCCAACTACATGGGTTTCGGCTCTGGCGTAGTCGTGCCCGGAACCGGCATCAGCCTGCAAAATCGCGGCTCGGGTTTTACGCTCGAACCGGGTCATGTCAATCAGGTCGGCCCCCGCAAACGCCCGTTTCATACCATCATTCCGGGGTTCGCCACAGACGCAGGCGGCGGGCCGCTCATGGCTTTCGGCGTGATGGGCGGCTTTATGCAGGCGCAAGGCCATGTGCAGATGGCGCTCCGCGTCCTTCACTACGGTCAGAACTCGCAAGCCGCCGCCGATGCGCCACGCTGGCGGTTGCTGACCGGCCGAAAGGTCTCAATCGAGCCGGGTATGAGCGCCAGAACCATCGAAACTTTGCGCGGCCTTGGCCACGATCTCGTTATCGACGAACCGGGCAGCGATCCCGCGTTTGGCGGTGCGCAACTGATCCTGCGAACGAAAGACGGTTATATTGCGGGATCGGACCCACGCAAGGATGGGCAAGCGGTGGCGTTTTAGGCTCGACGTTAAGCGCCTTTCTTAAGGCGAGCCTCCGCCAGGTTCGATTGAAGCCAGGTTCGAAACGCCGTTTCAAGCAACCCCGATGCCTTTAATCCGCCGTAAGCGATTTTGCCAATCGATTTTCTAAATTGGATCAAACGTGTCCGCCCGTTCGTATGGCCGAGGGTGGGCGGATAGTCAGGCGGACCATAGACATAGGCACCTGAAGCTGACGGGAGGCATTCCTCGACACCGCTCGAACCCCCGATGCTTAGATCGATGAATTGCAGATACTTTTCACGGTAAGCGGCTGCATCGATAATATGTGGATTGTTCGAGCGCCATGTTACCGCGCACGCCGGGATGTCATCCAGGGGGGCATCCACGAATTTGTGGCCATACTTGTTGCGGGAGTTCGGCTCTTTTCCAAACCGGAAGTAATCAGCGCGCGCGTCAAACATGGCGTCGAGGATTTGCGTCAGCGAATGCTTGATAAGAGCAGTCTCGAAAATCCAGTCATGCTCCAACTGAAATAGGTAGGGTGTCGAGGCCTCCACAATGCTGCGTTTGTATCCATCGGCGAGCCCTTTCGTTTTCACGACACGAACGTCGGACCGATCTGCATAGTAAGCTGCAATGTCGCGCTCATATTGCGGATAATGCCGGGTGAGAGGTTCCGGATGAACGAACACCGTCACCCCGCCGTGAAACCGGCCGAAGGTCTGTTCAAAGCTCTCCATTGCAGGAAAGAGGGTATAGTAGCCTGGATCGACCTCACAGACGTTCGCAAATATATTCAGGGATAAACGGCCCTCACCCACGTTTTCGACCAACCTGCCGGTTCCTCATTGGGATATCACGTCATTCATCCGTAATTTTTTATTCTCATATCGCGTTTTTTGAAAAAGTGAGAACGGTTTTGCGGTTCGCAATGCGCCATTTCTCTCAGCGTCATGCTTAAAATCGCAAGCGACTTGAACGTCAACGGCGCTTGAACATCCGTTCAAGGTCCTCCCGGGACAAGGCCACGGTGGTTGGTCGCCCATGATTGCATTGGCCGGCGTTGGGTGTGCGTTCCATTTCGCGCAGCAGGGCGTTCATTTCGTTCGGATGCATCGTTCGGCCTGCGCGGACGCTGCCATGACAGGCCATCGTCGCGCAAATCTGATGCAGACGTCGCTCAACCCCGCTGGTATCGGCGTCCTGTAAGCTTGCGATCAGATCGCCGACGATGGCGTGCACATTCGCCTGCCCTAGCAAAGCAGGCGTTTCGCGAACGGCGATGGCTCCCGGCCCAAAGCTCTCCAACACGAGACCCGCCTGAGCGACAGCCTCGCGATGCTCAAGCAGAAGGGCTACCTCGTGCTCGTCGAGTTCCACAATTTCAGGGATTAACAGAAGTTGGCGCGCCACGCCACCGTTCGCGAGACCTGCCTTCAAGGCCTCGTAGACGATGCGTTCATGGGCGGCGTGCTGATCGACGAGAACCATCCCGTGGGCGGTCTCGGCGATGATATACGTGCTGTGAATTTGCGCTTTGGCGAAGCCGAGTGGATATTGCGCGTGGTCGTCGTCGGCCTCGGGGGCAGCGATTTCATGATCGAACGCGTCGGCTTCCGGTTCGGCCAGATGCAGTGCGAACGAACGGTTCGATGTCGGTGCCGGATACGCTGAGGCGGGTGCTCGCGAGTTCTGTGGCCCGGTTCGTGCCGAAAAATAAATGGCATTCGCAGTTGCTGTCAAACCCAAGGTGTCGCGCAAGGCGGATACAACAAGGCTGCGGATGAGGCTTGCCTCGCGAAATCGAACCTCTGCTTTTGCCGGATGGACGTTCACGTCCACATCTTCCATCGGCAGCGCGACAAAAACGGCGGCCAAAGGATAACGGCCACGCGGCACCACATCCATGTAAGCCGCCCGGATCGCAGACAGAAGCAAACGGTCGCGCAACGGCCGCCGGTTGACGAACACAAATTGTAGGCTTGCGTCGGTGCGATGCAGCGTCGGCTTTCCGGCAAACCCGGTGACGCTCAAAGCCCCTCGCTCCAGCGCAAGAGGCTCGGCGCTTTCGGCAAAATCGCGCCCCATAATTCGGCTTAAACGCTGTCGCATCTGCGTTTCATCGTGGCCCCAGACGGCGGTCAACGACAACGACACGCGCTCGCCGGTGCTTAAACTGAACGCGATATCGGGGCGTGCCAACGCGAGACGCTTGATAACGTCAGCGATTGCCGCGTTCTCAGCGCGGTCCGATTTCATGAACTTCAGCCGCGCCGGTGTCGCCGAAAACAGGTCACGGACCTCGATGGTGGTGCCCGCCTGCGCCGCCACGGGCTTCACCGCAGACTTTGCGCTGCGGTCGACACAGATTGCATATCCGGTCGTGTCCGTGGTACGCCGGGTTGCGATCTGAAGGCGTCCCGCGGCGCCGAGAGATGGTAGCGCCTCACCGCGAAAGCCCATGGTCGAGATACGTGAAAGATCGTCAGACGGAAGCTTCGACGTGGCATGACGTTCGACGCACAGAGCGAGATCGGCTTCGCTCATGCCAGACCCGTTGTCGGTCACCCGAATGAGGGACAGCCCACCGGCCTCAACGACAATCTCGATGGACGATGCGCCCGCGTCAATGGCGTTTTCCACGAGTTCCTTGACCGCGCTGGCGGGCCGTTCAATGACCTCGCCTGCGGCAATGCGATTGATTTCGCCGGAGCTGAGTTGTCGTATTGTCACGCGATGGCGTTGCTGGTTCGAGCTTATACTTACTGGGCCAGATACTGGCGGGTCAGTGTCTTGCCGAGTTCGACGCCCGGCTGATCGAACGGATCGACGCCCAGAAGATCGGCGGCCAATATGGTTTCGATCATGAAGTTCATCATGAGGGCGCCCATTGCGCGCTCGTCAAGAACCGGGATATCGATGGTGCGGACCGGTCTGCCGACTTCCAGCAAGGCGTCCACGATGGCATTCTGCTGAGCGCGAACAAGATCGCCGATGGTTCGATTTCCAAGATAAGACGCCCCGGCTTCATCGGCGAGGGGCTTGGGAATCGCGACAGCGTCGTGACTTGACCCGTGCCCGCCGACCCTGACAATTGTCAGCATGTGCGTGCGAGGTCCGTCCATGAACATCTGAAGTTGACTGTGCTGGTCTACAGGCCCGAGCGCCGCAATGGGCATGGTGCCTTCGCCGCCTTTACCCAGACTTTCCGCCCAGAGCTGAACATACCAGGCGGACAAACGGCCGAGGTAGGGGCTGTACGGCATCATGATGGAATTCGTGACGCCCAAGTCCTTCGCCAAACCGATGGCGACCGCTGCGCCCACAGCGGCGGGATGGTCTTCCGGCGATGACGCTTGAGCAAGCGCCTGAACTGTTTCCCGCGCGCCGTTCCGGAAGGCCGCCATGTCGAGGCCGCGTGCGAAGCCGGGGATCAGCCCGACGGTGGAGAACACGGAGTAGCGGCCGCCGATGTCGGTCGGATGATCGAGAATCGGAATGCCGCGCGCGCCGAATAGGTCACGTAGACCGTTGGAGACACCCGGTCGCGCCGGTTCAGTGACGCCGAGAAATAGCTTGGGAATTAACGCGCTGTGACCGGCTTTTTCGATGAGCGCGAACGCGGTAAGAGTTTGCGCAAGCGTTTCGCCCGTCGTACCGGATTTTGAGATGACCACGAACCGGGTTGTCTCAAAGTTCAAAATGCGTAAACCCGACAGATACGAACGCTCATCCAGATTGTCATAGAAACGAAGCCGTGGCCCTTTTCGCCCTGACGGTCCATTGTCGCCGGGAATAGACCAGCCGCCAAGTTGCGCGAGCGCCTGACCGCCGAGGCTGGAGCCGCCGGTGCCGAGCACCACAATGGTTTCCGCCCCTTGCGCAAGCGTGTCATAAGCCGATTTGGCCCGCAACAGACCATCGTCGTCATCGAGAATCTTGAAATGAGGGAGGTTGCCCTCGCGCGCTATGAGGTTGAGTGCGTCAAAGCAGGTCGTTAGTTTGTCGAGCCAATGCGCAAGCCGCGCATCTGTCAGACCATGCGACGCAATTTTCGACGACAAACACCCTGCGATCGACTGCTGATAGGTCATGAGCTCGATTCTCCGCGCGCACTGCACCTTCTCCTTGCAACACCGGTGTGACAATCGCAAGGCGAGCTTTCGTTGCATCAACAGCAAGAACCCCGATCACGAACCAGCACCTTCCATAAAAAAGGGAGGCCAAAGCCTCCCATCGTGGTTGCTGTGGCCGCAACGGCGGGTTTACTGCGAAGGGGTCGGTGTTGGCGCAGGGGTAGGCGTCGTAGATGGAGCCGGAGTTGGCGTCGGTGCAGGCGTTGGCATCGGAGGCGCGTCCACGGCTGGCGTTGGCGTCGGTGCCAATTCCTTGTTCACTGTTTCCTTCACGGTCGCCTTTGTGTCCTGGTACGCTTTTGAGGCACGTTGCTTGAGTTGATTGTAGCTTTCCGTTGCCTTGCCGCGCCAATCGGCGATCCGCTGATTGAAGGCCTGATCGTTCAGTGTCTTGAACGCTGGCGCCGCGGTCAGTTGCTCTTTTGTAGCGTCAACGACGAAGACGTGTTTGTTGTTTTTCAAGTCCGACTTCAGGCTGTCGAAGGGGATCGCAACCTCTTTCTTGCCAACGCCCAAAAATCCGCCAACACCGATCACGGCTGTGGACATGCGTCCTGTTTGATCGAACACGAGGTTGTCCACGGTGCCGACCTTCTGGCCGTCTTTTGAGACAACCTCAGTGCCCGTGAAATCGGTTCCAAGTACTTCGGTCTGGCTCTGTTGAGCGATGAAATTCAGCGAAGACGGTGTTTGCGCGGCAAGCGGGCTGACAGCAATTATCAGGGCGGCGGCCGCGGTCATCATAGTTTTCATAAGTATCTCCCAAGCTTCGGGGCGTTCAACTAACGCTCACCGGGAGGACACAAAGACGCAAAAAAAGTTCCAGTACTGACGAATTTATGGCGCACGTATGATTTTACCGCATACTCGCGGCAATGGCGCGGACACGCGCTTTCATGCCTTCCGGAACCGGCACCTGCTTCTCCCAATGGGCGCTGGTCAGGGCCTTGCGATATCCGTACTGAAAGACCGCGTGCATGTAAGCGGTGTTGAACCCGGGTGTCGTGCCTGGGGGAGTGTTCTCCTTTATGAAGGCGTTCACGCCGTCGTCGATGTAAGTCAGATTGAAATTCCCTTTGCCGACGAATGCGGCCGTGGCCAGCAGCGTACTTTTAGCTTCGCTTTTGATGAGCGTCGAAAATGACCGCGACGCAATGGGCAGGATACCGCCCTCGACCACTTCGAATTGCGGGGTGAGGCGATTGTTCATGACCACCCAGACATGAGTTTTTGCCCCGGCCGGCTTTGCGATACCAACGCCTGAAACCAGCACCGCATCGGGAACCACGAACACCTGCGTGGTTGCGCCGCCATCCACGTGAAGTTCCTTGAACCTGCGCCCCGTATCCCTGGCTTCGACCTCGATGAGCGCAGGCGCGAAAACGCCGGGAATGCTTGCGGACGCGGCGAGGACTTCGATGAAGAGTCGTCTTGCATCAGGGTGTCCGCTTGCGGCAATCGCACCCATATCCCAAACCACAGCGCGCTGCGCATCGAGGTTCGTCGTCACAATTAGGAGATGACGGCCCTTTGCGGATTCGATGGCGACGGCCCGGAGCAACCGCTGATCCACGAATTTGGAAATGATGTCGATCAGGCTTGACCGGCGAACATCAGCGCCGCCGAGCAAGCTTAGGCCGCCGATGTCGCCGAGCACCTGTGACAATCCACCCGTGAAGGCTTCTTGCAGCTCACGGTCGTACTCCGGTCCGACGAATGCCAGAGGAGCAATCAGCGCGCCCGCGCTCACCCCTGTCACGATGGTAAACCGGGGCCGCGTTCCCGATGCAGTCCAGCCAGCCAGAACGCCTGCGCCATATGCGCCGTCGTAACCACCTCCGGACAGCGCTAAAATATCGAACCGGCCCGTCGCATTGATCGCGGTCTTCAGATTCCAGCGCGACTCGAAGGCGCGCAGTTCTGCTGATGAGGCATCGGCATAGAAACGCACATTTGGCATGCCCGGGACTTGTGCGATGGATTGTTCTGACGCGGTGAACGTGTCACGCGGAATGAAAGAGCAGGACGCGCACGCCAATGCCATCGCAACCGCCACTATAACCCGCATTGCGCCGGTCCCAAAGCCTTTCAACCAGACGGCACTCGTAACGCGCGGCTGCATCATCTCACACAATGTTTCGAACATAGCGTTGGGAAAGTATTCTTATTATTCCCCCGGCGTCAACCGAACCCGGCTCTTAAGGCCAAACGTTTCTTCGGTGTTGCTGATTGGCGACCGTTGACGCGCCTCGCTTCAGGTGTCGATCAACGCGAGGTCGCCCTCCGGCAAAGGCTCAAACAGCGCCTGAACGCGCGCATCGCTGACATCGTGGATCGAGGCAGCGTCCCATTTCGGCGCGTGGTCCTTGTCGATGATGACCGCGCGAATGCCTTCAAACAAATCCGGCTCGCGTATGAAGCGGGACGCCAGCCTGTATTCCATGACGAGCGAGTCTTTAAGTGAGCGATGCTCTCGTCCTCGCCTAAGCTGTGCGAACGTGGCATGCAAACTGAGCGGTGATTTTTTCTGAAGCAGCGATAAGGTTTCGTGAGCGAACTCGCGTTGGGCACCCGTCTCGTTCTCGAGATTTTGAAAAATACCTGAAAGAGTCGATGCAGAGAACCACCTGTCTATCTCGGGACGAACGCGATCGAGATCGCCAGACGGCGGTGCCTTATGGAGTTCGTCCAAAACGATATCGATGGGTTCGGCATGGCTCATGGCTGCTTTAATACGATCGAATTGATCCCCGGCGACGCAATGGGTGAGAGCGCCGCAGTAAAAGGCGTCCGCTTGACCGATAACTTTTCCTGTCAAGCCGAGATACATGCCCAGCTCGCCGGGAAACCGCGGAAGAAACCAACTTCCGCCTACATCGGGGAAAAATCCAATCCCAGTCTCCGGCATGGCAAAACGCATATTCGAACCGCCCACGCGGTGTGTCCCATGGATCGAAATTCCGACTCCGCCGCCCATCACGACGCCATCAATAAGCGCGACATGCGGCTTTCGAAACCGGTTCAAGGACCAGTTGTACTGGTATTCGTCTGCGTAAAACTTTGCAATGGCTGCTGGATCAGCTCTTGCCTTCTCGTAAATCGTGCGGATATCGCCACCAGCGCAGAAGGCTTTGCCCTCGCCTTCAAGAACGATCCCATAAATGTGCTGTGCTTTGGCGCTCGCGTTCAGGAAAGACTGAAGCGTTTGGATCATACCATGAGTGACCGCGTTTAGCGCTTTTGGGCGGTTCAGTCGAATGATGCCAGCACGCCCGACCTCGCCGACAATGACTTCGCTTGCAATGGCATTGTCGCCCATTTCGCGTCCCAGGTTCTGTTGCTGACGGTGGAGGATGCAATGTCAGGGAAGGCCTGTCGATAGGAATGTCGACGCTGAAAGACATCTGTAAATTCTCAAAATGAGTGCGGGTCACAATAATGACGACTGTCGTTCCCGCGAAGGTGAAATCCGTTGCGGTCGACATTAAATCATGGAAATTCGATCCCGCCTATACGGGGACGACGGTCGGGTATGTTGCTGCATGGATCAGGGGAAAAAAAAACGGGAACCGAAGCTCCCGTAGTTTGCCGAACAACTTTTTTAACGCTTGAACTACACGTGTAAAGCGGTAGCCAGTTCTTCAACTTGCTCTTTTTTCGCGCCAGCGTTTGCCGCCGCTTTCTTGGTTTCCGTCGACAGTTTTGTCATCAGTTCTTTCAGTGACTTGCTGTCAGGTGTTTTTGCATGAAGTGCTGTCTTGAGTTTGCCAAGATCTGCAACGATTGCACTCGCACCATTCACGGATGCCAGCTCTTTTTCCCACATTTCGATGTTCTTGACCGCGGCATCGACAGTGAGCGAGGTGACGCCCTTTTTCAAAGCGCTGATCGTTTCTGCTAGGTGAGCCATGTTCATCTCCTTGGTAATTCGTATATCAAGACAACGCCTCACTCTCGGAATGGCTCCGTCGGTTTCGTTAATTATTTTTATTTTCTATACAAGAGATCGGTAAAACCTGGTTTTGGCGGGATTGAAGAGCATCGTTTTAATGCGCGGGGATAGAGGCAATGGCACGCGTGCGAACGCATCGGCATAAGGCCGGACGACATCCTGCTTCAAATTTTCGAAGATCAGGTGGATTGGTCTCGGATTGAGCCGATAAGATGCCGCCACGTGTCCTATGACGATTTCGAGATGGCTTTCGATAAGGCTGTCTCCGAAGAAGAGAACCAGCGGTTGCGGCGGGATGGTGACGCCGTCCACATCGCCACGGACAGGACGCACATCCCGGCATACCATTTTGGATCGAGGGAATTGCGCAACGTTTAATTGAAGCGCGTTGAAGCTTGATTCGTCGAACGCATATCCGATGGCATAGTCGAACCCGTAGGCGGTCGCCAGGAGCAGGGTGCGTCCATTGTCCGCGCGAAAGTCGATGAATGCGTACCCTCGAAGGTCGCCGGGCAAGCCCGCCATGGCCCACCCAAAAGCCGCCTTCGGGATAGGCCCTGAATAGTGTGGATGTTTATCGCTCTTGTTGAGAGCATCAGCGAACGGCGAGACCAGTCCCGACTTCTCGAACAGCATGCGCTCAATGGAGCGGTCCCCAACCCGCCTATGGAAAACCATCGCCGCATTGTAGTAATACCGGCGCGCGGTTCGGATCTTGCCGACTGTGAACGACGGCGAACGCCTTATAATGCGAGCCGTGACCCCCGCCGTCGCCAAGATCCTGCGTTTCCATTTCGCCGAATCGAACGATGAGACCTTGTCTCGAAGTGGCACAAGCGAGCGGGAAGCGCTGGTTCTGATCTGCGAAACAATCGCGGGTAACGTGTTGGATGTCGCCGCTGGTTCCTGTCCGCCAAACGAGGGCGACGGGTTTGGCGGGAGGGAAAACGCCTCGACCTGAAGGAATGAAAACCGGTCAACCGGCTGAGAAGGCTGCGGTTCAACCCAGGTTTGTGCCGCTGTCAATTCGTCAAAAAGCTTTGAAGGAGCAGCTGGCTGGCTTTGCTCTGGCTCCATGTCCTCGTAAATCTGTGGCGGCTCGGGCTGATAGCGCGAGTATTGAATAGACGGCGCGTTCGGCTTCTCGATCCGGGCGGCTTGATGCTCGGCATCAGCCTCGGTCTCGGGCAGATCGTCGGATGGATCGGTCCGCATCACGGTTTCGAGCATCTCTTCGAGCGGCCGCTCATGGCGAGGCTCTTCCGCACCGATTCCATAAGCTGGTGGCCGACCACCCTGTTGTTGCTGCGCAAGCAACGCCTTCGCGGTTTCCTCGACATGCCGGTTGTACAGCAATCGATCTGCGTTCGAGAACTTGCTTAACCGGAGTTCTTCCTGCGGGGTCTCATCTGTCATTGCTCACACATGCGGTGCTGTCTTGATTGCTAACTCAAGGTTTCGGCAATCGATACTCATTTCAACGTTTTGTATCTTTTGTGATGAAAATGCGATGATTTCAATCAGATGTTCAGGTTTTACTGCATGTCAACGATTTCGTGACATTCTGCTTGCATGTAGTAGTAGCGGCTGCCTCAGAAAGGCCGAGTATCATGCCGGTATCCATTCAAGCCCCGACCCACGCTGAACCCCATGCGCCGTTGCTTGCTCAGCAGCTTTATAGATTTGCCATCGTCCTGACCGCCAACGAAAATCTTGCCCGTGGTCTCGTGAGAAGCGTATGGCGCGGACTTGGTGGAAAACCCACATCCCACGGTTCGCTTCGCAAGATGTATGGCATGTGGGCGGCAAAGCTTGGCGATGATCCCGGTTTTCAGCAGAAAAATCCTTCCGAGCCAAAGCTTTTCATGGCGGCGCTTGCGACGACACCACTCGCTGGCAACGCTCATCTGGCAAAGTTCATCGCCAATTTGCCATCGCAGCAGCGCGCAGTCCTCTATCTCGTGTACGGCGAGGGGGCGTCTTACGATGAAGCCGCCGATATCATCAACCTGAACGTGCTCGCGCTTATGAAGCTGGTGTCGCGCGGTCATGTGGCGCTGGCACACTGGCTCGATCATCGTGGCTTAACCGATACTGTTTCCACCCCCGTCGCGACCGAGAGAGCAGCATGACACACCTGAGCGATGAATTGTTGCTCGCGTATCTGGACGGACAGATCGAGAAAACACAGGCGTCGAGCGTTGCGCAACTGGCCGCCAACAACGCGGAAGTCTCGCGCCGCCTCGCGCGGCTGAGGCGGACACAGGCTCAGCTTTCCGAAACCTTCGGCGCATTCGCGCGCGAACAGCACGCCATTCCAGCCTCTGTCTTCGCGTCCGACGCGCCTCCGTTGGCACCAAAACCGCTGCCGACTGGACTTCGGGCCGATGTGCGGCCGGTGTCGGCTGCCCCGACTCAGACTCCAAAATCCATGATGCGGCAGGCAATTTTCGTGAGTGCGGTTTTCGTCGGCGGGTTGATCGGCGGTTATGGCGCGACCCTATTCTCGTCTAAGCAGGTTCCAACCGAACCGAAGATCATTGAGCGGCAAACGGCTCAGCCTGCGCTACCGTCCGGCTGGATGGGTGATCTTGCGCGCTTTCACGCGTTTTTCCCGCGTGAGACGTTGACGCCTCACAACGACGCGATCTCTAACCCCGAGCTGATCGGGTTCCAGCTCACCAAGGTCACCGCCCGCGCCATCACACCCCCCGATTTCTCACGTCAGGGTTACACGCTTTTTCGAGGACAGCTCTTTCATTACAACCAGGAAAAGATGATGCAGCTCACCTTTGCATCGAAGACCGAACCGCCGCTCACGTTTTATGTGCTTCCGGCAAGCGGCACGGCGGACGCGCCAATCTCCGCGCATGCGCTTGGGTCGAACCGGGGCGTGAGCTGGGTGCAGGACCGTGTCAGATATTTCCTGACTGCCGACAAGAACGAGCAGGATCTGAAAATGCTCGCGCTTACGGCGCAGAGCCAGATGCCGCGACGGGGTTGAGGGCCAACAATGGAAAAATGCTCACAAAGAGCTGACGGTGGCTAGTCTGTTAAAACGGTAAACAGGTCAACCGGTTAAGCCGTTTATTGTGTGCAAGATTTGCGACATGAAACGACTTTGATTTTTTTTACCCCGCGCATGTATTTTTCTCTTGTATTGAAAGGGAAAAGGGGGCAGATACCCCCCCTGTCTAATCTTGGACATCTGCTGGTTGGGGAGGACGCCATATGGCATTCCATGACGCCCTCTTCCAATTGGGGATGGACTTGGATCAAGGTTCAAGCACCGCCCAAACGGAAGAAAAGCATCTCTCGGTCATTCCATTCTCTCAAGACGACGAGGAACGGAAAGACTACTTCTGTGAACGCGACGGCGTGAAGTTCGCCGGGACGCACCTGCTGGTCGACGTGGCTCAACGGCACGCGACTTGACGATATCGATCACATCGAAAAAACCTTCCGAAAATGCATCGAAGTGTCGGGAGCAACCCTCCTGCACATTCATTTGCATCATTTCACGCCCAATGGTGGCGTGTCCGGGGTAGCGGTGTTGTCGGAATCGCATATCTCCATCCATAGCTGGCCTGAGTATGGTTATGCCGCGCTCGATATCTTCATGTGCGGACATGCCCAGCCTCATCTGGCAATCGATGTGATCCGCGAGGCGTTTGAACCGGACGAGATCATTGTGAAGGAAGAACTGCGGGGCAAGGAAGCCGCGCGGCAAATCGGGCTAAAACTGGCTGCATAGAAGATTGCGGTGCAACTCGTTTTAACAACGTAACAGGCATTGAGAGGGTACGGCGAAAGCCGTACCCCACGAGCCCGCTTTCTTGGCCGGGTTTGACCCGGGCGAGAAGCCTTGGTAGCCGCTCAACGTGTCGTCGCTTCAGGCTTG
The DNA here is from genome assembly GCA_965247345.1 of Rhodomicrobiaceae bacterium. Classification (GTDB taxonomy): domain Bacteria; phylum Pseudomonadota; class Alphaproteobacteria; order Rhizobiales; family Rhodomicrobiaceae; genus Rhodomicrobium. Next base: position 57,721 of record CBDFGZ010000003.1, read on the forward strand.
CCTTGCCGCCATTTCAGAAAGCTCTGAAAAAGTTGTTCGGCGTCTGCATTCGAGTCCGTCGCACCGAAACGTTTTTGACCGCTGTTCTGTCTCGATACGAGAAATTCCTCAAATGATTCTCGCAGATCGGACGGCGCTTTCACTTTATCCGCTGTCAGCCAGGCCTCCGCAGGTTCAAAACGCTCCCATCCTGTTAATTTGGCGGCGATATTTGCTTCGGACCATTTTGCATGCCGTGGCGGCTTTTGGAATTCAGCAATGCGGGGAAAGAACGCCTCTACAAATTTTTTCACACGTCGGTAACGGTCGTTATTTCTGGGCCAGTTGTAGGCAATCAGAACGACACCGTCGGCAACCGTCGTGACTTTTTCTCCCTCTGGAATCAGGCCGGGATAATCGGCAGAGGTCAGTGTGACGGGAAAATAGTTCGCTGCAACCTCTCCTTCAAACGGCACCGAAAGAAGATGAAAACCCGCTGCCGCCTGAATACCCGAAACGAAACGGGAAGGCTTGCCGGCCACAAGGGCTGTCGCTGCTATTGAGCCGTCCTTCAGTTTCTCGACGGATTCGGCGGCGGTGAGATTCACTTCTTCCACCTTAATGCCGAGGCGGCGGAAGATATCCCGCATCGCAAAATTGGTTCCGCTGCCGATTTGATCGAAACTGACTTTGGCGCCCTGAAGTTGTTCGATTTTAGTGATGTTCGACCGGGCAATGAGATGGACTTCCTGATTGAACAATTTTGCTATGTAGACAAGTTTATTTTTATCTTCGGAAGCTCCGAGAGTGAGGTTGGAACTGCGATAATTGTTCAAAACACTGGTCTGGGTCAGACCGATATCGATACCTTTGAGGGTCAGCACATCGCGAATGTTCTGTGAACCCCCGATGCCGACAACCGGGAGAATGCGCAGTTCGTCACCATTGTTGAGGACTGCGGCCAAGTCATAAGCGACCTGGAGATAAGTATCGTCGGAATTTGGACTTCCGGAGATGATTGCAATCGTGTTTTGATTTCCTTGATCGAGACGATAAACGCCGACACCGACCAGATATTCTCCCATTTTTTCGACATAGGCCGATTTGTCCTCGACTTTCTTTGTCGTCGGGTTCGTCCATCGATAGTCGACCCAGCCGGAGCCCGTCGTTTTCGTGATATCGATCATTTCGCGGATGAGAAATTTCCCGTTTTGGTCCTTGAAGTCGAGCAGATTTTTTCCGACAAGCTCAGCTTTTGATCCATGGGCGACCGATAAACCTGTCATGTCATAAACGAACGGGTAAAGATCGCGATCGTGGAACACTTTCGCTTTTGTCGTCACGGCCTTGAATGTGGCGTCTGCCCCATCCTTCTCGAACTTGGCCTGCACTCGCTTGACCATCGCTATGGCTTCGTCCCTGGATCCCACCTCAGCCCTTGCAAAGGAACTTGCAGCAAACGCGAAAAGCACGAATCCACTGCCCAGTATCAAAAGGTATCGCATGTCTCCCTCCCCATTTTTTCCCTCATCAGGCCCCAACCCTTCATCGTATGCAATTGGAAAATGTAACGGCAAATGAAGCTGAGATTTGCATACATGCAATTTTACCGACCTTAGGGCTGGTCTGCGCCTGGCTTGAACGGTGAGGTGGGTGAGAAAAACGCTGAAAAAGCTGTCTAAATCAGGCTGTATCGATATAATTCAGTTGCATTATCGCAAAGCCTGATTCTTGACTATATTACCCAATCCATGAATGCTTATCGGCACAAGTGCTTGGCTATTTAGCTGTGTGAGACCTTAAATGTCTGGCGTCGCGAAGGTGAAACGCCTCTTTCTCGAAGATTTGACTGTCGGCATGACGTTCACAGCCGGACCCCGAACCGTGTCCGAGCCTGAGATCATTGCATTTGCCAGCGATTTCGACCCACAGCCATTTCATCTGGATCACGAGGCTGCCAAACGAACGCTGTTTCAGGGCCTCGCGGCCAGCGGCTGGCACACAGCGGCGATTACCATGCGACTGCTTGTGGACGGCGCGGCGCCTTTTGGCGACGGTGCCATCGGGCTCAGTGCCGAGTTGACCTGGCCGCGCCCGACCCGTCCCGGCGATAGCTTGACGGCGACCAGCGAAATCATCGAGATCACACCATCGCGCTCGAAGCCCAATCAGGGGATTGTCACGGTTAGGACCACAACGACCAATCAGGCGGGCGAGCCGGTTCAAATTCTCACGTCGAAGATCATCGCTTTCAAACGCGGGCAAGCCCCAGGATCGGTAGCATGACACGATGGATCGACGAAACTCTGCATCCGCATTTCCGCGTGTCGATGCAGGCAACACGGATTTTATACGAGAGTCAGACAGAACATCAGCATCTTATCATTTTCGACAACGACACATTCGGTCGGGTGATGATGCTGGACGGCGTTGTGCAATTAACGACGAAGGACGAGTTCATATATCACGAGATGATGACCCATGTGCCGATGTTTGCGCTTGGTCCCGACAAAGCCAGGCGCGTGCTGGTCATTGGCGGCGGCGACGGTGGCGTGATGCGTGAAGTGCTTCGGCACCAAAGTGTAGCGCGTGTCGTCCTGTGCGAGATTGACCGGACGGTTGTGGACCTGTCGCGCGAGCATTTGCCGGAAATTTCGGCGGGGGCATTTGACGATCCACGCAGCGAGATCATCATCGCCGATGGCGTGAAGTACGTCGCGGAAACCAGCGAACGGTTCGATGCGATCATCGTCGATTCGACGGAGCCAGTTGGGCCTGCTGCGGTGCTGTTCACGCCTGAGTTCTTTAATGGATGCGCACGCTGCCTTGCACCGCACGGCGTTCTTGTCACGCAGAACGGGTTGCCGTTTCTGCATCCCGATCATCTGACCGGGACGATGAAATTGTTCAAAAACACGTTCGCCGACAGCGCCACATATCTTGTGGATCAACCGACATATTTCGGCGGACCGTTTGCATTGGCTTGGGCATCGCATGACAAGACGCTTCGGGATACGCCGTTCTCAGAGTTGAACGGCAGGTTTGAAGCAGCAAGCATCACGACGCGCTATTACAATCCGACCATCCATGTGGCGGCGTTTGCGATGCCGGGCTACATCGCAGAACTCTCTCGATGACCCTGCGCAGGACGACCGGGTTTCAGTGCAATCGCTAAGGTGGCGCATTCGCCGTCAACTTCGGCAGCAAAACTCCGTCGTGCTTCGTGGCTTTAGAAGGTGTGCATGAACCTGCCGAGTAACTAGAGCCGATCCCGATTCAAAGGAATCGGCTGACCGGCTCTACTCTTTTAGTAAGAGCGGTTCTTATCCGAAAACCGCGTAACAATTTTCGGGAACCGCTCTAATGGATGGTGTTGGACGTGGTACTATGACTGAATAAGGCAGAGGGTCGGTTTAATGCGAACTCCGAAATGGGCGCGCAATCCACTGCCAGAGTCCTCAAAGCCGTCCGTGCTCTCGATAGACGCGACTTCACGGTTCCGACAGACACCCCCAGCATCAGGGCCACCTCGCCATATTTGAGACCTTCGACCCCCACGAGGGCTAACACCTCCCGATGGTCGTCACTGAGTTGGTGGAATGCTTTTTGAGTTTCAGACAGTGTGACGTGTGTGATCTGGTCTGCCGCACTGTAGGGAGCAGCGTTATATTCCAGATGGCGCAAGTGTGACGCCTCGTAGTTCGACCGCCGCTTTTCATTCCTGAACACGTTTTTCAAGATCACGAATAACCACGCTCTCAGGTTCGTACCCGGACGCCACGATCCGATGTTGGTTATTGCGCGGGTCAGACATTCTTGAACAAGGTCGTCGGCACGGTCAGGGTCGCGAGTCATAAATCGAGCGAATCGCCGAAGCCGTGGAATCTCCAGCTCTAAAGCAAGAACAGTGTCGCGATGCTCGGGTGACATAACGCAGAACCCTCTCAAATTGTGAGGCTTCAGCATAACGCCACTGAGGATTTGCGTATTATGATTTGATAAAGTCCGCTGGTTTTGCCGAAGTAAATCCCAATTGAATCATTTGATCCACCGACTGCAAAATCCGTCTGATCACGGAACTTTTTCGTATCTGCCCGAGTTTCAGCAGTCGGGTTCTTTTTATTCAAACCGTTTCCTGGAGATGATCCATGTCAGAGTCCGCGACGGGGACAGCAAATACCGAGGCAGTACATTCGCCTACCGGTGAAGTACCGAAAATGACTGCATCGGACTTACCAAACCCGAATAAACTACCTGAACTACGAATCTATAGCCGATCCAACATTTTTTATTGGTGGCCGTTGTGGATGGGCAGTTTCGTTATGGCGGGTATCACCTATTTCGGCGGACAGCGCATCGCTCTGTCGAACGGGCAGGAGATCCTGGTTCATCCCAATGCGGGTTTGGGAATTACCTTTCTCGTTCTTCTTGTCTTGATCATGAGTCTCACCAACGTGAAACTTCGTGGCATTTACTCAGTTGTGTTCATCCTCGCAATCGCGTTTGTGTCCGTTCTGTTTGGCTGGCTGGGAATCTGGAACGACATCTTCAAGCTGATACCTCAACTCACTGTTTACCTCAATATCGGCTTCTATCTGACTTTTGGCGTAGTGATTTTCCTGATCTGGGCCGCGCGCTTCTTCATCTTCGACCGGTTAAGATTCTGGCGCCTGCGTCCCGGCCAGCTCACGGAGGAGCGGATCATAGGGGGCGGTGAAATCAGCTATGACACGCGCGGTATGCTGTTTGAGCAACACGGCGACGATTTTTTCCGGCATAAAATTATCGGATTGGGGTCGGGAGATTTCGTTCTGATCACGACAGGCGCGCGCAAAGACAAAATAGAAATCCCGAATGTTCTGTTTGCACAGCGAAAAGTGCAGATCATGCAACGACTGATCGCGATCAAACCTGAAGAAGCCTTATCGCAATCGGCGCAGATTCAACAGCAATCGTAGTTTCAGTGTCACGCGGAAAAGTTTGCCCGCGTGGCATCTCCTATAGTCACCGTTGACAGCGAACCTTCCGCTTGCTAACGCGTCTCAGTTAATGATCATCCGGACGATGGTTAAGGCCGGGATCGAGCTGCAACATATCCAGCAGCAATTTAGCTGATTCGAGTTAGCGTGAGGGTCACGATGATGAAGTTGAGACATTTGGTAATGCCGATGACCGTTGCGTTGACGGTCCTGGCAACGTTTTCGCTATCCCGGACCGCGTCGGCGGAAAGCTTGTGCGACCGGCCTGAAGTCGTCGAAGATTTGCCGCCACTGCCCGATGGCTGCCAGCGCGAACGCGTGGCTTCGTCTGGCGAATTAAGTTATGGCATCGTTCGGAGCGCAGAATTTCTTGGCCGGAAATCGTGGCAGCGTCAGGTGCTGGACAAGTTCGGAGAGCGTTTTCAGAACTGGGACAAGGCGATCTGTCAGCGGACTGAATGCGTGGCTGGTGCCGTCTCCGGAACACGGCGCTGTACCTACAGCGGCATCCCTTGCGCACCTACCGTCAAGGTTGAAGACTTTGCTTACTTGAAGGAAGAGGGCAGTCGTGACCGTGGACGTGATTTTCGTGGTGATGCCGGCATCAGAGACCGCGGTCGCGACGATTACGCACGTCGACGCGAACTGGAGCGGGGCGAAATTCAGGAGTTGCAGCAGTTGTTGAACCGCGCAGGCTTCAGGGTTGGAGTCGATGGGGACTTTGGCGATCAGAGCAGTGCCGCCCTTATCCAGTGGCAACGGCGAAATGGCATTCGCGAAGATGGTCTCGCGAGCGCTGAAAACCTTGATCGTCTGCGTCGCGGCGGCCGGTAGTCTCGTTGTCGTACTGGAGCGCTTTCGGTTGACTTCCAGTCGCGAAAGCGCTTTTTTTTATTCTCGCATGATCAGACAGCGTAGCGGCTTACGCTTGAGTAATTGCTAGCTCGGCTTGGTTAAATACAAGTCGGCCTTTTTGCAATCGGACGGTTCAAGATACAGATTGGCTGGCAGCGGTGCGGTGCGAAAAATTCCCGCGATTCGCGATGCTCCCCAGCCGTTGTTGTCTTCCGTGGTATCGACGATTGCCTTCACATCTTTGACGATGCACGTGCCCCGCGTATAATAGCCTGTAAAGGTAATTTCGCGTTTTGCAGACCCCTGAAGCCCTGGGATGGTGCCTTTAAGCCAAACGGTGGTATCGAGGCGGTACGTGAAGGGGGCCGTTTCTTCGATGGCAAATGCTTCTATATCGAACTCGCACGATATCGCTTTGCAATAAACGCCATTGGTCAGGTCGTCGATCCGGTCGCGGTAGGCCTGTTTGACAATTGTCTTGAGTTCATCGCTCAAAACCGCAGTCGTCTGCAATGAGACGATGAGCGCGGTCGATACAGCGAGTAGAGTCACTTTTTGCATCGTTTTCCCCTGCTGCGAAGACAACCGGTTGTCTTCGTCGATTTTATATCCGTTTTAGGGGCTGTCTTGAGCAGATGCAACCATCTGCGTTGTCGTTCCATACAGCGCAATGAGCGTCGCCTGCAACAATGCTGAAATACGGATCTTGAGAAACGGCTCGCACCTCGTGGAGGGGTGAATCCGTGAGCACTGGACCGATCCCGATCTCTCCGCCTCCCCCGCACTTGCATGCGGCGGTTGTCCATATATCGCCGATCCCCGGTGCTTGTCGCCTGGACCTCTTTCATTGTCAGCTTTCGTATGGTTCGCTTTTTTTGTTTCCAGCTTTATTTATTGGGCTTGCTAACGCCCTTGGGTGAGGGCTGTTCTTTACGAAAATACGCAACCTGAACGGTTTGGTCAGAACTTTCTTAGAGCGAGTCCGGGGATGTTACGTGTAAGATCAGACCTGGGTCTGCGAGGCCGCTCCATACTTTTCAGAATCTCGCCTTCGTCCGATACGCCCGCGATACCGCTTACTGCTAAATACTAAACAGCTCGCCTTAATTTTAGCCACATTTCGCCACAGACAGCCATTGCCGAGGGGAGAACACATACGAAAGAAACACCGATGCGCACAATCACTTTTGCTTCGCTGGGCTTGGCCCTTGCAGTTTCGGCTTTGTCGCTTGGTTCGGCTCAGGCCACTCCAGCATCAGCAGTCAACGCTGTTGAAGTTCCCAGCGTCGCAACACCGGTTCAGTACCGGAACCGCTACTATGCTCGCTGCCGCGGCCGCCGCATCTATTGCGGACGCCTTCATCCCCGTCGCGGCGCTCGCTTCCGTGCCTGCCTCGCCATTAAGGCTTGCTACTAGACTTTAACGGGGTGGCGCATACTGCGTCACCCTTTTCAAAGCGGGCATCCCAGAGGCTGTTTTTTTAATCGCTGCTAGCATTGTAGTTGATAACTTTTGAATTGGCTTCGATATTTTGACCAGTGTTTGATCTCGAATTGCGCTACATTGAACCTCGAAGACATAGTAACCATCACCTTTGATGAGGCGTCGGCGTTGTTAAACCTTCGCGGCGACTTCCCCGCACGACAGCCTCAGGCGGTCCTGTTCGCCTGTAATCATAATTCGATCAGGTCGCCCATGGCTGCGGCAATTCTCCGGTTTCTGGCGGGTAAGAACATCTATTCCCGATCTGCTGGAGTGCGGCCGGGTGAGGCCGATCTGTTTGCCATCGCCGTCATGGACGAAATCGGGATCGATATGTCATCTCATCATCCACGCTCCATTGAAGACCTGGAGGATACGTCCTTCGACCTCATCATCACGCTTGCCCCGGAGGCGCATCATAAGGCGCTTGAGCTCACGCGAACCATGGCCGTCGAGGTTGAATACTGGGCGACGCTGGACCCTTCCGCCACCACGGGAAATCGTGAACAAATTCTCAGCGTATACCGTTCGGTGCGCGAAACACTTTTCAAACGAATCAAGGCTCGTTTCGAAATCGGCAGCGCTCCGCAGGCCTGAGCCGAGTGCGGAATGACATTGAGCGGTTGACCTGCCGTCTCACGTTTCAGACAGACATGAAGAAACCTTACCTCCGGCTCGTCGACACCTCAGCGTGACCGGCAATCAAGGCTTCCATTATAGAGCTTCGTTCCGTATTGTCCGGTGAAACATTCGCTTTCCCGGATCGGTTCGAGCCGTCATGATTTTTCCAAAAGATGCATCGAAGCTCATATCGGAGCGGGTCGCACAATCGAGCGCCCTTCGTGAGCGTCAATTCCGCGCAGCAGAAACCAGGCAGCGGGTTGGGCGGCGTCAACTGCTCGTTCTTGCCAGCGCTTCATCGCGACGGTTGGCTCTTCTGGAGCAGATTGGAGTCGAGCCCGACGCGCTTCGTCCAGCTTCCATCGATGAGACTCCAAAAAAAGGCGAGAACCCGCGCAGCTATGCAGAACGACTCGCTCGAGCGAAAGCGATCACCGTGGTTGAGCGCCTCGCTCATGAGCCGGAGTACAATACAGCCTGCGTTCTGGCGGCGGATACTGTCGTTGCCGTAAACCGGCAAATCATCGGACAGCCTGAATATCTCAACGAAGCGGCTTCCGCGTTGCGAGCGTTGTCGGGTCGTTCGCATCGGGTTTACACAGCGTTATGCCTCATCAACGGTGTCGGTGTGGTGCGCCTACGCACCGTTGAGACCCGGATCAGGTTCAAGAGGCTGGCGCGCGAGGAAATCGATGCTTATCTCGCAAGTGGCGAATGGCGCGGGAAAGCAGGCGGGTATGCGATACAGGGAATTGCAGGCGCGTTCGTGCAGAAGCTGGTGGGCTCCTATTCCAACGTGGTGGGTCTGCCGCTTAACGAGGTTGTGCAACTTTTGAATGCTGAAGGTTTTCCCATTTACTTCAATTGGCTGAACCGGGCTGAAACCGAATTGGTCTGACCGGTTTTACGGCGTGGCTTGTCAGAGGCTTGCCTCTTGCAAAAAACGTTTGCCGGGCGAAGTGGAACACCGGATGCATTCAAAGACGAGCGAAGAAGGCATATTTCGGAATGACGACGCAAGATGGCGACGATAAGATCGTTACAGCCCGGTCTTTATGTCCAATCTGTCAGGCGCGGTCAAAGACAGACCGGTATTCGCCCTTCTGTACGAAGCGATGCGCCGATATCGATCTGCATAGATGGTTGGGCGGGGTTTACGCGGTGGCTGGCGTCGATAACGACCAGGACGGTGAGGTAACAGGCGAAACCGAATCGGACGGAACGCGCTACCGAGGGCAGTCTCAACATTAACTTTCTGGGCCAATCACCAACAACTTGTCTGGTCCTGTTGTGCCAAGGGGGCGCATTCAGGATCAGGAGGGGGATTTTATGGGAATTATCAATGTTATCGATCGCGACGGCGAGAGCCATACGCTGGAGGCCGTCGAAGGGTGGCGCGTGATGGAAATCCTTCGCGAGTATAAACTCGACGTGAAAGGCATCTGCGGCGGCGCCTGCGATTGCGGAAGTTGTCACGTGGTCATCGACGACGCCTGGATGGACAAGCTTCATGCCCCGCGCGACGAAGAGATGTTCAAACTCGACGAACTGCCAAATGTCGAACTGCGGTCGCGACTGTCCTGCCAGATTATCTGGGATGAAGCTCTGGATGGGTTATCGCTGCGAATCGCCGACGATTGCGCGTAAAGCTCAAATCACGGGCGCAAAGCGCACAAGGCAATGGTTTGTCCGGGATAATGCTGGCCTGGTCCTGCGTATTTCAGTCGGCGGTGTTGACGTGACCGCGTTCGCGGTTATTATCTCGCCAAACGACAGCCCCCGTGGCGGAACCGGTAGACGCGGCAGACTCAAAATCTGTTGCCTGTAAGGGCGTGCCTGTTCGACTCAGGCCGGGGGCACCATTTTTTCGTCGCAAAAGGCTTCGGGGGATCTCATGCGCGCACTGTACATGGTGGTTCTCGCGGGGGCGTTCGCTATCATTTCGATGCAGGCGAAGGCCGGACCCGCCATGGTTCTGGAACCTTCGACCGGGCTTGTGATTTATGCCGAAGACGCGGATTTGCCCTGGCATCCGGCCTCGTTGACAAAACTCATGACCGCGTACCTCACCTTCGAAGCGCTGCGCGATGGCCGCCTTTCGCCTGAAGACGACCTGATTTGCTCCGAGCGCGCCTATCATGAGCCTCCAAGCAAAATGGGCCTGCCACTTGGTGCGAAACTCAAGGTCGATCTCGCCATCAAAGCGCTGATCGTGAAATCGGCGAACGATGTGGCGATCATGCTGGCGGAGAAGATTGGCGGAAGCGAAACGAATTTTGTAGCCATGATGAATGCCACGGCAAAGCGGTTGGGCATGACGAACACGACGTTCGTTAACCCGAACGGCTTGCCGCAGATGAATCCCGACGGCACGGAGGGAACGCGGGCCATAACATCGGCGCGGGACATGGCGCTGCTTGCGCGCATGCTTATCAGGGAATTCCCGCAGCACGCGGAAGTTTTTACACTGCCAAATGTCCGCATCGGCAGCCGTTTTCTTATGTCCCACAACGGCCTGCTCCGCGCCTACACTGGGGCGGATGGCATGAAGACCGGCTTTGTTTGCGCATCCGGATATAATGTCGTTGGCACCGCAACCCGCGACGGGCGTCGGCTCGTTGCCGTCGTCCTGGGCGAAGCGTCTGGCGGCGCTCGGACATTAAAAGCGGCAGCGTTATTTGAGCACGGATTCAAGATTTACCCCTGGAAGGCCGTTCTGGCGCCAACCGTCGACACTTTAGCGGTTTCGACCCCCGATGGCGCAAAGCCGACCGATATGCGGCCCATCGTCTGCAACGCGAGGAAGATCGTGGCGCAGAGACGGATTGCACGCCGCCAACAGGTGAAACAGACGAGGCGGCAACCTGGGAGGCCCGCCCGTAGGCGCCCCGTGTGATTGGTCGCTGACACCGGCACGCAGGCGTTAATACACAGTCCTTGCCTCGCTTTGCCGGTCTGTCAGCAACAGCATGTTCCCGATTGGCCCCACGATGATCGCGCTTTGCGATTTTGCCGGTTGATGGCATAAACACGGACATGAGCTTGTTTACACACCTGAACGATCTGCCAGCCGAGATCACGTTTACCGGTTCGGTGGCCATTGACACCGAAACCATGGGCCTCAATCCCCATCGGGATCGCCTGTGCGTCGTGCAGCTTTCATCCGGCGATGGAACGGCTCATCTGGTGCAGTTCGAAAAAGGCGCACGCGATGCTCCTAACCTGAAAGCTTTGCTGGCCAACCGCGACGTGCTTAAGCTGTTTCATTATGGGCGCTTCGATATCGCGGTCCTGTACCATGCGCTAGGCGTTCGAACACAACCGGTTTACTGCACAAAGATCGCAGCCAAGCTCATTCGCACTTTCACGGACCGGCATGGCCTGAAAGAACTGTGCCGTGAGCTTTTGGGTGTCGATCTCTCCAAGCAGCAGCAAACATCCGACTGGGGTCAGGCGGTTTTGACACCCGAACAGTTGAGTTACGCTGCCTCGGACGTATTACATTTGCATGCGCTGAAGGCAAAACTCGATGTGCTGCTGGAACGGGAACATCGAACCGCGCTCGCCCAAGCGTGCTTTGCGTTTCTGCCTTACAAGGCCGAACTTGATCTCAACGGCTGGCAGGACGGTCTGGACGTATTCAACCATTAGCCTCTGGAGCGCGTTATCTCTTACCCCGCCGCAGCAATGCCGAACGTAAGACCGGGCCGGGCGCAGGCGCCAGCTCCTGCCGCCGGGTCCGCCGCGATCAAGCTGCGCGATAGAGCGGTGGAGTTTCGTCGGGCCAGGCGTCATAGCGCGCTCGTTCGCCTGCTAAAGATTTTCTTTCCTGTTCTATCCGCCGGTATCGTCAGCTTGTACATCCTGCCGTCTTTTCTGCGTGTCAGCATCGATGGCGGCAAGGGCACCGCCACCATCAAGGCGATTACGATTGAAGCCGGATCGCTGAAAATGCTCAGTCCGCGCATGCAGGGGGTCAATGAGAACAACGGTGTCTATGACGTCATCGCCGACAGCGCGGTTCAACAGTCAAAGGCGACCGACGTCATGTATCTGGACAAGATTCGCGGGAAGCTCACGTCTGAAGACGGGCAGGTGACAGTGCTGACAGCGCCGGATGGGCTTTACAACTCCAAGGCGGAGGAGATGACGTTCAACAACGGCGCGGTGGTCACACGCGAACCGGGCCTGACAGCCACATTCAAGACCGCTAAAGTCTTCATGAAACAGCAACTTGTGATCTCGAAAACGCCCGTCATCGTCCGCCTTCATGAAAGCAAAATTGAAGCGGAGACTATGACACTGTACTCAGGCGAACAGCGCGCGGTCTTCGAAGGCAACGTGCGAACACACATCGAGCGGCAGCAAGTTGCAGACAAAAAAGCCCGCGATGCAAAGCCGTGAGTATCGCGATCTAAAGGAACGCCGAATGGGTCAGATACCGAGAAGGTCGGCGTATATCGCGGTTGGCGCTATCGGTCTGTTTGGCGTTGCGATGATTTCCGTGCCAACGTTCACGAATGCGCAAGGGTCGGGCAATGCATTTTCGGGTTATTCCAGTCAAAACGCGAACAAGCCCATCGATATTGAGTCGGACCGCCTCGAGGTCGACGACAAGACCAACATCGCAACTTTTACGGGAAACGTTTCCGCGACACAAGGCGATTATAATTTGAAGTCACAGAAACTCGAAGTGACTTACGCGAAGGCTGGGGAAGCTGACGACGATGCGCCTGCCAAGCCAGTCAAGCCCGTTTCTACTTCAGGCGAGGCTAAGAAACCAGCTTCCGCAAAGGGGTCGAAAACGGAGGGCTCAGCCAGCGATCCACTGAGTTCAGGGCAGGTTAAATTCGTTAAAGCAACCGGCGGCCGGGTTGTGGTCACGTCCCTGATCGATGATCAGAAAGCCATCGGGAATCAAGGGTTTTTTGATGTCAAAGCCCAAAAGATCACGATGACCGGCGACGTCTTGCTGACGCAGAAAGGCAACGTGGTCAAAGGCGAGAAGCTGAACATCGACCTCACCACAGGGCGTGCCGTGGTGGACCCTGACAAGGGCCGGGTTCGCGCAATCCTTAAGCGCGATGGCAGCGGAACCACGCAGGGCAATCCGATGGAGTCGCTGACGGGAAAGAAAAAGAAAAATGAAAAGGCTGCCGATCCTCCGGAACCGAAGCCGAAGGCAAAATCTGGATCGGGCTGGCAGACCCAAAGCGAGTAAGTTGCTAATCTTGTGAGTGATCGTAGCCTATGACCGTCACAGACCAGCGCCGCCAAGCGCACTCGTCGCGCCCATCCCGCGTTCAGGCGATGGCTTACGGCATCCGCGAGGATGAATCCGGCGAACGCCTCATCGTGGACGGGATCAAGAAGACGTTTAAAAAACGTATGGTCGTGAAAGGCGTCAGCATCAATCTGCGCAAGGGCGAGTCCGTTGGGCTCCTCGGCCCAAACGGGGCAGGCAAGACAACGGTCTTTTATATGATCACGGGCCTGATCCGCCCTGACGAAGGCAGCGTGCACATCGACGGCTACGATGTGACTAAGCTTTCCATGTATCGTCGCGCAAAGCTCGGCATCGGGTATCTGCCCCAGGAAGCTTCCATCTTTCGGGGGTTGACAGTTGAAGACAACATCATGGCGGTGCTGGAAGTCACCGAGCCGAGTCGAAAAGAGCGGAAGCGTCAGCTTGAAGCACTACTGGACGAGTTCAATATCGGAAGGCTGCGCAAATCGCCATCCATCGCATTATCCGGCGGCGAGCGCCGCCGTTGCGAGATCGCCAGATCTCTTGCAGGACGTCCGGCTTATATGCTTCTCGACGAACCATTCGCGGGTATCGATCCCATCGCCATCGGCGACATCCGGGCGCTTGTTCGTCATCTCACCGAACGCGGCATCGGCGTTCTTATCACCGATCATAACGTGCGCGAAACGCTGGACTTGATTGATCGGGCCTATATCATTTACGATGGTCGTGTGCTGACGGAAGGCACCCCCGCCGAGGTTGTCGCCAACGAAGAAGTAAAGCGCGTCTATCTGGGGGATATGTTTTCCCGTTAACATCGCATCCTGTGTTTCTGCGTTATAGATTGGATCGGTGACGATATGCTCTTTGCCAGGCTTGAGCTGAAGCAGACGCAAAGGCTCGTCATTACGCCCCAGCTTCAACAGGCGATCAAGCTTCTCCAACTGTCATCCCTCGATCTTCAGGCCTATATTGAAAACGAAGTCCGCGAAAATCCGCTTCTTCTGCTTGAGGAAAACAAGAGCGCTGTTGATGAGACGCGCGAACCCGAACGGCTTTCAAGCGGCGAACTGGACCTGCCCGCATTCGACGGACGCGAAAAGGACGCGCCTGATTTTACCGAAACCTGGACGGGCGAGGCGCCTGCGACAGGCGACGGCGAAGACGCATTCGCCGTGCCCTCCACCGAATATCAGACTAGCGATTGGCATCTGGCCGGGTCTGTGAGTGGCGAAAGCCTGTCAGGGGATTACGATCCACTCGAAGGGATGACGATCACCCGCACACTGGGCGATCATTTGCGCGAACAGGCGTATCTGGCGTTCAAAAGCCCGGTAGACCGGTTTGTCGCCGAATATCTCATCGATCTCGTGGATGCAGGCGGCTACATCCGTTCCGAGCTGAACGATGTCGCAGCGATGCTTGCCCTCGACATCGCCGAAGTTCAAAGCGTTTTATCCACCTTGCAAACCTTCGACCCACCCGGGGTTTGCGCGCAAAATCTCTCCGGTTGCCTTGCCATTCAGCTTCGGGAAAAAAATCGTCTCGATCCCTGCATGCAGCGCTTGCTTGACCACCTTCCCTTGCTGGCGAGCTGCGAGTTTCCGCGTTTGCGCAGGCTCTGCGGCGTCGACGACGACGACTTTGTTGAAATGATTGCGGAAATTCGAAGCCTCAATCCACGTCCCGGTGCCGGGTTTCAGGTTGAGATGGTTGAGACCATGGTCCCGGATGTGATCGTGAAGCGTGGCACCGACGGCGCATGGAAAGCTGACCTCAACCCCTCGTCCGCCCCAGCCCTTGCGGTGGATCGCGCGTATTATGCAAGCCTGAAAGCGCGTTGCCGGTCTGAAACGGATCGCACCTACCTCAGCGAGCGCATGAGCGCTGCCAACTGGCTTGCAAAAAGCCTGGAGCAACGGCTGACGACAATTTTGAAGGTTGCAACCGCTGTGGTCGAAGAACAGGTTGCCTTTTTCGATCAGGGCGTTCGACATCTGAAGCCCCTTAACCTCAGGCAGATTGCCACCAAGATCGGCATGCACGAATCCACCGTAAGCCGCGTCACGTCCAACAAGGCGATGGCGACCCCGCGAGGCGTATTCGAGATGAGATATTTTTTCACGTCGGCTATCGCGGCGGCCGGTCCCGCCTCCACGCCTGCGCATTCCTCGGAAGCCGTGCGCGACCGTATCCGGCAACTCATCGCGACCGAGTGCAACGAGCGGGTTTTATCCGACGACCGGATTGTCACGCTGCTCAAATCTGACGGGATCGATATTGCACGCCGCACGGTGGCGAAATACCGGGAGACGCTCCGCATCCCCTCTTCCGCCGCCCGGCGTCGTTTGAAACGCGTGCGAAATGCGGCCTGAATACGATTGCGTGTGTTGAGGAATTCAGGGCTGGATTGGTTGAAGTTTTGTTAAGCGAAGCTCCTGAATATATTCCTGAAAATGATTGAAGTTTCGAATGTATCGAAGTCGTCGGGTAACAGTCTTATACTCGAAGGCATCACGGTTTCTGTAGACGATCACCGGACAGCGGTTATCGGGGCGAACGGGTCCGGCAAAACCACGTTTGCGCGCCTACTGAACGGCCTCATGCTTCCGGACAGCGGAGAGGTTCTCGTTTTTAGGAAGTCCACACGAAAAGATGGCCGCCATGCCCGCCGGAACGTCGGTCTCGTTTTTCAAAATCCCGATACGCAGATCGTCATGCCGACCGTGGAAGAGGATTTGGCCTTTGGCCTGGAAAATCTCAAAGTGCCAAAAGCTGAGATAGCCAGCCGCGTCGAAGAATGGCTTCAAGCGTATGGCCTATGGGAAAAGCGCAACGATCCAGCGCATCTTTTGAGCGGCGGTGAGAAGAAGCTCCTCAGCATTCTATCGGTTCTGATCATGGAACCGGCCCTCGTCGTGTTCGACGAGCCGCTGGCGTCGCTCGATCTGGTAAACCGGACCCGGATTTTGTCACTGATCGAGCGATTGCCTCAGCCAGCCGTGGTTCTGACTCACGATCTCGACACGATCGCCCATTATGACCGTGTTCTCGTTTTAGACAAAGGCCGCCTCATCGCGAATGACACACCCGCGCCCGCCATCGCGGCATACCTCGAAAGGGTTCAGCGCTGCTCACCATCTATGCCCCCGGCAACTCCATCGTCCACAAAACCGGTGCCCGCACCAAGCTGACCGTGCTCGCGGCATTTGCCGTCGCCATGAGCCTGTCCTCGAATATTGCTGTTCTCGTCGGCGGCGGCATCACAGTTCTGGCACTTTTTGCGGCAGCCGGCCTGACCGCGCGGTCCATCTTCGCGGCTTTGCGCCCTGCGCTCGTCCTCATTATCTTTCTCGCAGGCTTGCAGTGGGCATTCCAGGGATGGCTGTCCGCGCTCACGACCACATTGCGCATCCTCGATCTTATATTAGCTGCGGCTCTCGTGAGTTATACCACGCGCTATACAGATCTCATCGCGTGTCTGATCGCGGCCGCCCGCCCCTTGCGCGTGTTCGGGCTGCCGCCGGAGAAAATCGGGCTTGCGCTCGCGCTTGCCATGCGCTTCATTCCGACGCTGGTACACGAGTTCGAGGAGATTAAAGCCGCGCGCATCGCTCGATGCGCCCGACGCTTCGGCTATCTCTCTTTGGGGATTTTGATCCTGAACGCGATCCGTATGGCTGATGAAGTGAGCGACGCCGTCCTGGCGCGTGGATTTGAGGAACGTGATCGTCATGACCGTTAAAGACAGCGTTTATATCGGACTGTTCGCCGCCATTACAGCGGTGCTTGGTATCGTGCCGAAAATCGATCTTCCGGGTATCCCTGTGCCCATCACCGCGCAGTTGCTGGGCATCATGCTCGCTGGGTCAATCCTTGGCGCATGGCGCGGTTTTGCTGCCATTGCGGTTTTCCTAGCGCTTGTGGCGGCGGGCCTGCCGCTCCTGCCCGGCGGGCGCGGCGGGCTTGGCGTCTTCTTCGGGCCAACTGCGGGATATCTCTTCGCGTTTCCAGTTGGGGCATTCTTCATCGGCTGGTTGACCGAGCGGTTCTGGTACGATCTAAACTTTGTAAGCCAGATGGTGATCAATCTCGTCGGGAGTTCGCTTGTTCTTGCCGGGGGCGTCGCAGGCCTCGTTCTTCTGAGCGGATATGCGTTGAACGTCGCGGCTTACGGGCAGCTTCAGTTTTTGCCGGGCGACGTCATCAAGGCCGCGATTGCCGCGTCCGTCGCCATGTTCGTTCGGCGCGGATATCCGTTGCTGGCACATCCGAAAACGCGAAGCGCGTCGTGAGCATTGCAGGCACGGGCGAAGACCGTTAAAAATGCGCGGATACGCCGATCAAGCGATGGATTGCCCGACATGTCTTTGAGGTTATACAACACCCGCACGAAGCAGAAGGAAGAGTTCAAGCCCATCGACCCGACCAACGTGCGGATGTATGTCTGCGGCCCGACGGTTTACGATCTCGCCCATATCGGCAACGCGCGGCCCATCATCGTGTTCGACGTGCTGTTCCGGCTGCTGCGGCATCTCTAGGGCGGCCCGGAGGGCACGTCACCTATGCGCGCAACATCACGGATGTGGACGACAAGATCAACGCGCGCGCCGCTGAGCGCGGCATCTCTATCGGTGAACTGACCGCGGAGACCACGGCGCAGTTTCACGAAGACATTCGTGCGCTTGGCGTGTTGATGCCCGAGGACGTCAACGAACCGGGCAAGCCGAAGCGCTTCATCGAGCCGCGCGCGACGGAGCATATCCCGGACATGATCGCGCTGATCGAGCGGTTGATCGAACGCGGCCATGCCTACGCGGCGGAGGGGCATGTGCTGTTCGATGTGCCGTCCGATCCCAATTATGGCTCGCTTGCGCGTCGGCCCGTGGATGAGATGCGGTCCGGCGCGCGCATCGATGTAGCACCCTATAAGCGCGATCCGCTGGATTTCGTGCTGTGGAAGCCGTCGCGGAAAAAGGGCGAGGCCGGTGCGGTCATCGACGAACCGGGCTGGGATAGCCCGTGGGGATTCGGTCGGCCCGGCTGGCATATCGAATGCTCCGCGATGGCGAACCGCTGGCTGTGGGACGAGCCATCATTGCGCGGGCTGCTCGGCGAGGCGGGACTTGCCGCACCGAACGTGTTCGACATTCACGGCGGCGGTGTGGACATCGTGTTTCCGCATCACGAGAACGAGGTGGCGCAATCCACCTGCGGGTTCGGCACGCCCGTGATGGCGAATACGTGGATGCACAACGGCATGCTGCTCGTCGAAGGCAAGAAGATGAGCAAAAGTGATGGAAATTTTGTGACTATTCGTGATGCCGTGGATGGGTGGGGCGGGAAGTTCTGGCCAACTGTCGTAGTTCGACTTGCCATGCTTTCAGGGCATTATCGGCAGCCCATCGACTGGACTAGTGAGAGGTTAGAACAGGCCGCAATTGCATTGAGTACGTTTGGACGGTTTGCCCGCAGTCCTGAAGAGGTAGGTCCAAGCGAAGAGTTTATGTCGGCTCTCGCTGATGATCTTAACACACCTCTGGCGGTTGCAAGCCTTCATCGCTTGGTCGAACAAGCTAAACTCGGGTCTTACGTGGCTGCACAAAGGCTTGCTGCAAGTTGTAATCTCTTGGGCCTGGATGTTGCCGATTTCGATATCGACCACATAAAGTCAAGCAAACAGCAACGAGTAGAGCGCGACTTAAATTATGATCGTTTTAACTTATTGCTTGCGTCACGAGCGGTCGCTCGGGAAGCCAAAAACTGGGCAGAAGCCGACCGCATCCGCGACGAACTCGCCGCGATGGGCATCACCCTGAAAGACGCGAAAGACCCGGAAACCGGCGAGATCGTCACCACATGGGAAGTGACGCGCTAGGCCTTCACGAAACCCAGGTGCTTCTCGATGCGTCCCAAACGGCCATCGATGCCGTTCATCCGGCTTTCGACAATCATGAGACGGTCATCGATGTTCTCCACCGTCGCCTTTGTCGCCTTCAGGTCAACAGACATGGCCGCAAACCCTATTTCAAGTTGGCTCTGACCATGTTCAAGCTGTCTTTGACCATGTTCCAGCTTTTCGAGGCGATGCTCAACCGCATCAAAACGCTCGCGCACTTCCTGCCGGAAAGCAGCATTTTCGGACCGCATCTCCTGCAGCAAGCGTATTGTGTGGTTCTCGACTTCCTCTGTCATATTTCCTCACCTGCGCTTATACATTTACATCAAACATGAATGTCAACAAGTCCGATTTCGGTTGCGCCTCGCCTCCGCGTCGTAGCCGCCTCATAGGCATATCAAAGCGCGAGCGCAACGACAATGCAATCCCAGATTGCGCATGGATCGCGTGATTCGCTGGGGATTCCCGGCAACGACCATACCGTTCGTTGACACGGAGCGCGCGCCTGCTTATTTCTTGTTCCACTGGTGGAAGCGCGCTTCCTCCTTCCAAATGCATTAGTACAAAGACCTCGCAACACACGCCGCAAAGCGCGCAAGCCGCGCCGCCCGGCTCGTTCCGTTTTGGAGCATGCGGGGCTATGAGGCCCATATGTTTTCTATCGGCACGATCGCCACGAAAATCTTCGGCAGCTCCAATGACAGGCGCTTGAAAAGCTTTGTCGGTCGTGTGGCGCCTATCAACGATCTGGAGCCAGAATTTACGGCTCTGTCGGACGACGAACTGCGCGGAAAGACGGCGGAGTTTCGAGCACGTCTGGCCGATGGTGAAACGCTGGACGACCTGTTGCCGGAAGCATTCGCGACGGTCCGCGAAGCCTCCCGCCGCACGCTGGGTCAGCGGCATTTCGATGTGCAGTTGATCGGCGGCATGGTTCTTCACGCAGGAAAAATTTCGGAAATGAAGACGGGGGAAGGCAAGACCCTCGTCAGCACACTGCCAGCGTATCTCAATGCCCTCACCGGTCACGGCGTCCATATCGTCACGGTCAACGACTATCTGGCCAAACGCGACTCCGAATGGATGGGACAGATCCACCGGTTCCTCGGCCTCACCGTCGGGTGTATCCTGCACGAGCTGGACGACGATCAGCGGCGCGCGGCTTACGGTTGCGACATCACCTACGGCACTAACAACGAACTCGGTTTCGATTAT
This sequence comes from Rhodomicrobiaceae bacterium, assembly GCA_965247345.1. Lineage (GTDB taxonomy): Bacteria > Pseudomonadota > Alphaproteobacteria > Rhizobiales > Rhodomicrobiaceae > Rhodomicrobium. Next base: position 78,000 of record CBDFGZ010000003.1, read on the forward strand.
CTCCGCGATAATATGAAATACTCGGTCGACGAAATGGTGCAGTTTGGCGGCCGCACCGCCGACATGCAGGGGCACAATTACGCCATCGTCGACGAAGTGGACTCGATCCTTGTGGACGAAGCCCGCACGCCGCTCATTATTTCCGGTGCCATTGAAGACAAATCCGATCTCTACAATACGATCAACGCGTTCATCCCAAGGCTCGAAAAAGAGCATTATGAACTCGACGAGAAGAACAAGACCTCGGTCTTCACCGAAGCCGGAAACGAGCGTATCGAAACGTTGCTGCAGGAAGCCGGGTATCTGAAGCCCGAAACCACGCTTTACGATGTGGAAAACGTTACGCTGGTTCACCACGCCAATCAGGCATTGCGCGCGCATACAATGTTCCAGAAGGATAAGGATTACATTGTCCACAAAAGCCAGATCGTCATCATCGACGAATTCACGGGCCGCATGATGGAGGGCCGCCGCTATTCGGAAGGCTTGCATCAAGCCCTTGAAGCCAAAGAAAAGGTCGACGTTCAACCTGAAAACCAGACGCTGGCATCGATCACCTTCCAGAACTATTTCCGGCTTTACAGCAAGCTTTCCGGGATGACCGGAACAGCGGCCACCGAGGCCTCCGAATTTATGGATATCTATAAACTTGAGGTGATGGAAATCCCCACAAACCGGGATATGGCACGCATCGACTCGGATGATGAGGTGTATCGCACCGCACGGGAGAAGTACAAAGCGATCATCGGATTGATCAACGAGTGCCAGACCCGTGGCCAGCCTATCCTTGTGGGGACCACTTCCATCGAGAAATCCGAACTTTTGGCGGAAATGCTGAAGCCGCTCAAGATTCCCCATCAGGTTTTGAATGCGCGCTATCACGAGCAGGAGGCGGGCATCATCGCGCAGGCCGGCGTGCCCGGCGCAGTTACGATTGCAACGAACATGGCGGGCCGTGGAACCGACATTCAGCTTGGCGGCAATGCGTCCATGCAACTTGCCCAGTGGCATGAGGAGCAGGAGCGTAAAAAGCACACTCCATCTGCCGAAGAAATCGAGGCCGAGAAAGCACGAATTGCCGCCGACATCGAAGACAAGAAGGCCAAAGCCCTTGAGGCAGGCGGCCTTTACGTTATCGGCACGGAGCGTCACGAAAGCCGCCGCATCGACAATCAGTTGCGCGGGCGCTCGGGCCGTCAGGGGGATCCGGGAGCATCCAAGTTTTATCTGTCGCTCGAAGACGATCTTATGCGTATCTTCGGTTCCGAGCGCATGGACTTCATGCTGCGCAAGCTTGGCATCGAGGAAGACGAGGCGATCACCCACCCGTGGATCAACCGCGCCCTGGCAAAGGCCCAGCAGAAGGTCGAGGCGCGAAACTTCGACACCCGCAAGAACTTGCTGAAATACGATGACGTGATGAATGACCAGCGCAAGGTCATCTTCGAGCAGCGCATCGAGCTGATGCAGGAAGAGACCGTTACCGAAACCATCGACGACATGCGCCGTCAGGTCGTGGAAGAACTCGTGGCCAAACACATTCCCGAAAAGGCGTTTGCCGAACAGTGGGACATGAAAGGCCTGCGCGAGGAGTTCAACCGCATCTTCGATATGGACGTGCCGGTCGAGGAATGGGCGGCGGAAGAAGGTATCGCCGAGCAGGAAATCCTGGAACGGCTCTTAGACAAGGCGCAGGCCGCGGCAGCCCGAAAAACCGCTGAACTTGGTTCCGACACCATGCGGCATATCGAGCGCGCCGTATTGCTTCAGACCATCGATTATCTGTGGCGGGAGCATCTGGTTTCGCTGGATCATATGCGGCAGGCCGTGGGCTTGCGCGGCATCGGGCAACGGGATCCGCTTCATGAGTACAAAAACGAGGCGTTTCAGCTTTTTGAAACCATGCTCGGCCGCCTTCGTCAGGATGTGACGGGCCAGTTGATGCATGTATCGTTGTCTGCGGGCGAGGCGGATGATCTTTTGCAGATGGGCGAGCTTCCCGACATGTTTGCTCATCATCTCGACCCATTGACGGGTGAGGACGAGTTTGCAAACGCCGAACAGGCACGGGAACCCGCATCGCGGCAGGAACGTCGTGCCGCAGCAAAGCAGGGTAGCGCGCAAAAGCGTGCACCGAACACGCCCTCGAACAATCGTGCGCCGCTGCCATTTACGGGCAAGGCTCAGCGACCCGGCAATGCTGTCGCTAATCCGGATGATCCCTCAACTTGGGGGAAGGTGTCCCGCAACGCGGTATGTCCCTGCGGGTCCGGGCGCAAATACAAGCATTGCCACGGTGCCATCGCGAATGCCGCTGCCGAATAATCGGTCGCGGTGGCCTTGACGTTTGTATTAATGTCATTCCACCTTGCGACGGCGCAGGGCGATATTCCACGCTTGGCCTATCCTAACGGGATTTCAGCATCCGGCGTCATAGTCGCCACGCAGGAACTCGTGACAAACAATGCATTCCCGGTCCGAGACACGCATGCAGAAGAATCCTCTTGAGCGAACAGTGATTCAAGCATCCAACTCGGGAGGTTTGAAGGGCGCGCTTTGATCTGACGGATTTCGAATGGTCGGTGATCCAGCCTATATTACCGAACAAACCGCGCGGTGTTCCGCGTGTTGACGACCGGCGTGTTTTGAATGGCATCCCCGCTTACGCGCGCCTTCGCGGGGACAAGCCTTCTGGCGTCTTCGCACGGGTGCGCCGTCCAGGCGCAGCTTGGCTTCGCCAGGACGGGCCGATATTTTTCGAAACCGTTCAGGCCGGGCACAGTCTGCTCGCGGACCGCGCCTATGACAGCGATGCCTTGCGCGACATGCTGCGCAAACGCGGTGCCCGGGGGAATATCAGGTTGATACCGAACCGGAAAAACTCCCCGCCTTCTCCGCATGGCTCTGCCGCCAGCGCAATGCCGTTGAGCGATTGTTCAATAAGATCACGCACTTCCCGGACTATCGCCACACGATATGATAAACGCGATGACAACTTTCTTGCTTCCGTTAAACTCGCATCGCTCCGCATCTGGCTGCGTGCCATGAGTCGGTGACCTGGACTAGAGCGTCACGCTTAAAACCGGAATCGGGGGATTCCCTAAAGTCGCGAATTCTGATTCACCGTATGCGGAGGTGGATCATGGGGAAGAGCTATTCATCGGACTTACGCAGCCGGGTCGCCGGTTTTGTCGATGCAGGTCATTCAAGGCGGCAGGCGGCCCGTCATTTCGGCGTCTCGCCGAGCTTTGCGGTGAAGCTTGCGTTGCGCCGTCGAAAGACGGGATCGTATGCCCCCGCCAGGCAGGGTCGCCCGGCAGGCGGTGGCAAGCTTGGACCGCATCGCGCGTTTTTGATCGAACGCGTTGAAAAGCGGCCCGATATCACCATGCCGGAACTCGCAGCGGTTCTTGAGGCCAGGCGAGGGGTTAAGGCAAGCCCGGCTTCGCTATCGCGGGTTCTTTGCAAGGCAGGGTTCACCTGTAAAAAAAACACTTCTGGCGGCGGAGCAAGGACGCGCGGATGTCAAACAGGCGCGGCAGTTCTGGATCTCGCGCCGTCAGCCACGAATGCGGATTGAGCCGGGACGGCTTGTTTTTGTTGATGAAACCTCGACAAACACAAAGATGACCCGTCTTCGCGGGCGCAGCCTTCGAGGCAACCGGCTGCAAGCCTCGGCTCCCTTCGGAAAGTGGGGAACACAAACCTTCATCGCGGGCTTGCGCAGTTGGGGGCTGACCGCACCGTGGGTTCTCGACGGCCCGATGAACGGGGCGGCTTTCGACACCTATGTCGAGACCCAACTCGCGCCGACCCTGGCCAAAGGCGACATCGTCATTCTCGACAATCTCTCAAGTCACAAAAGCCAGAGGGCAGCCGAAACCCTCAAAACGACAGGGGCTTGGTTCCTGTTCCTGCCCCCTTATAGCCCCGATCTCAATCCGATCGAAATGGCCTTCCCGAAACTTAAGGCTCACCTTCGGGCAGCTGAGGCGCGAACCTGCGATACTCTGTGGAAAGCAATCGGAAACATCTGCGATCTCTTCGATGAACAAGAATGCCGAAACTTCTTTAAAGCCATGGGATATGCGTCCGATTAAACGCACGACGCTCTAGGGTCTGTTGAGATTCATCGTGAGTTTATGACGGCTGAACTAGCGTAGATCATTGCGGTGTAGCTTGTATCGGTTTTCTCGCATCGCATGGCTATTCGCTTGAAGTCCTTGAGTTTGCAGAAGAAATTCTCTATCAGATGACGCCATTTATACATCTCTTTATCGATTTGGCGTGGTTTTGATCGCCTTGGATGCTGAGATATGACGACTTTCGCGCCTCGATGGTTCATGGTTTCTATAATCCAGTTCGAATCAAAGGCCTTGTCGGCGATTAAGGCGCCGAATTCGACATCCGCGATTAAAGGTGCGACGCCGACGGTGTCGTACCGGTTTCCTGGAAGCAATTCGAAGCGCACAAGATTGCCAAGTGCGTCTGTCATGGCCAGGATTTTCGTTGTCCAACCACCTTTCGACTTACCTATGGCTTGATTTTGAGTCCCCCTTTTGCGCCGTGACCGAAACGATGCACTTTGACGATTGTCGCGTCGATCATGGCGTATTCCATGTCCGGTTCTTCCGATACGGCATTAAAAATCCTTTGAAAAACTCCGGCTTTCACCCAATGGCGAAACCGTTTGAACACCGTGTTCCAGTTGCCAAAACGCGGAGGGAGCTCGCGCCATCCCACACCCGTCCTTGCAACAAACAGCACCGCTTCCAAAAACAAACGCGGATCACCGCCCGTCCGCCCTGGATCGGTCTTCTTGCCCAGACAATGCGGTTCAATCTTTGCCCATTGCGCATCCGTCAAAATAAAGCGATCCATGAAAAACTCCTTTCGGGAGCTTGAATCACTGTTCGCAAAAATTGTGAATCCTGAATCTCAACAGACCCTAGTCTCAGGGCTCATTATTTCAGATAGAAGCTGAGGCTGACCGCGATGCAGATTGCTGAAAAGAACGTATGCGCGCATAGGTCGTATCGTGTTGCGATGCGCCACCAGTCCTTAAGCCAGCCGAAGGTGTTTTCGATCCTGTGGCGCTTCTTGTACAAGGCCTTGTCGTAGCCGTGCTGGATTTTGCGGTTCTTTTTTGGCGGAATGCAGGGCTCGATCTTTTTCGCAATCAAGACTTTGCGAAACCAGTCGCTGTCCCCCGGGTCAAGCCCGAGGGCAGGCTCCACCGCGGTCGCCGGTCAGCGATTTGGCTTTCGGCAGCTTGGGAAGCATGATCCTTGCGCCTTTGTGATCGTTCATCTGCCCTTCCGTCAGCAGCAGGACCAAGGGCTTGCCGTGGCCACCGGTTACGGCGTGCAGTTTTGAGTTCAGGCCGCCTTTCGTGCGCCCGATACGGCGGGGATTGAGCGGAAGAGAAATGATCCAGTGAATCATTTTCCCGCGAACCCCCTTTTTTAGCAGACTGGCTGCTGTGCGGTGTGCCTTGAGGTGCGTTGCCTCGATGATGAGCCGGTCCGGCTTCTTGCCTTTTGCGGCAAGAGCGGCGATCCGGTCGAAGACGCCCATGCGGCTCCACCGGATGAAGCGGTTGTACAGCGTTTTGTGAGGTCCATACTCCCGCGGAGCATCCCGCCAGCGAAGGCCGTTTCTGATCACGAAAACGATGCCGCTGATGACACGGCGGTCGTCAACGCGAGGCACGCCGTGGGACAAAGGGAAGTATGGCTTGATGCGGTTAAGCTGGGCGTCCGTCAACCAAAGCAAATCGGTCATGACAGGTCCTCCTGCCAAACCCTTGAATCTGATTTGCCAACCGATGGGAATCGGGAATTTAACAGGTCCTGAGCCTAGAGCCGGTCCACAGTAAGGCTGGGATCAAGCCCGACCGTGACAGCAATCTTTATTGTCATCCCGCGAACGCGACCACTCCATTTCTTAACCTGCGCTAGACCCAGAGATGGGGCAATCCTTCGAGACGCCGCTAAAGCCGCCCATCAGGATGAGGTCAGCACGGGGGTCAAGCCGCTCCTCAGTATGAAGACACCCTTATGGTGGGGAAGCCTGGAGCCGTCTCGAACCATGAGTGGATACCCTTACTCCGCTGCCATCTTCATGCCGCCAGCCTGGATCGCGCGCCACACCTTCTGCGGCGTGGCGGGCATGTCCATGTGATCAACGCCATATTCTTTCAGCGCATCCACCACAGCGTTGATGACGGCGGGCGGCGCACCGATTGCCCCCGCCTCGCCGCAGCCCTTGACGCCGAGCGGATTGTGGGTGCATGGCGTTCCTGCCAAGGTATGCACGGTGAACGACGGCATGTCGTCGGCGCGCGGCATGCAATAATCCATGTACGAGCCGGTGAGAAGCTGGCCATTCTCGTCATAAACCGCGTTTTCCAGCAGCGCCTGTCCGATCCCTTGCGCGAGGCCGCCATGCACCTGGCCCTCGACGATCATCGGGTTGATGATGTTGCCGAAGTCGTCGGCGGCCACGAACTGCACGATGGTGGTGAAGCCTGTGCGCGGGTCGATTTCCACCTCGCAGATGTAGGTTCCAGCCGGGTAGGTAAAGTTTTTCGGATCGTAGAACGCGGTTTCTTCCAGCCCCGGCTCCAGCGTCTCGATGGGATACTTATGCGGCACATAGGCCGTCAGCGCGATCTCGCCAAAGGTCTTGGCCTTGTCGGTGCCCTTCACGGTGTAGGCCCCGTCCTTGTACTCGATGTCGCCTTCGCTCGCTTCCAGCAAGTGTGCTGCGATCTTGCGGCCCTTCTCGATCACCTTGTCGAGCGCCTTGACGATGGCCGAACCGCCCACCGCGATGGATCGCGACCCGTAAGTACCCATGCCGAACGGCACCTTGTCGGTGTCGCCATGGACGATCTCGATCTGGTTCGCGTCGATGCCGAGCTTGTCGGCGACGACTTGCGCGAATGTGGTCTCGTGGCCCTGCCCGTGGCTGTGGCTCCCGGTCAGAACGGTGACGCTGCCGGTGGGATTGACGCGGATGGTGGCCGCTTCGTACAGGCCCGCCCGCGCACCGAGTGCGCCGACGAGGCTCGACGGCGCGATGCCGCACGCCTCGATATAGCTGGCAACGCCGATGCCGCGCAACCGGCCCTTGGCCTTCGCCGCAGCGCGCCGCGCCTCGAAGCCTGCGTAATCGGCAAGCTCCATCGCATTGTCGAGGGCTGGTTCATAATCGCCGGTGTCGTACACAACCGCGACCGGCGTCTGATACGGAAACTCGTTCGGCTGGATGAAGTTTTTGCGGCGGATTTCGGTCTGATCCATGCCCATTTCCTGGGCAGCCTTCGACATGATCCGCTCGACAATATAGGTCGCCTCGGGACGGCCCGCACCGCGATACGCATCCACCGGCACGGTATTCGTGAACACGGCCTTGACGTTGGTATACACGGCGGGCGTGCGGTACTGCCCCGCGAGCAGCGTGCCATGCAGCCAGGTTGGGATGCATGGCGCGAACGTGGAAAGATACGCGCCCATGTTGGCGAGCGTGTCGCAGCGAAGGCCCATGGCGCGGCCCTGATCGTCGAACGCCATTTCGGCGTGCGTGACGTGATCGCGGCCGTGGGCGTCGGACAGAAACGCCTCGGAGCGGTCGGACACCCATTTGACAGGACGGCCGACTTTGGCGCTGGCCCACGTCACGAACGCTTCCTCGGCGTAATGATATATCTTCGAGCCGAACCCGCCGCCCACATCCGGCGCATACACCCGCAGCTTGTGTTCGGGAATGTTCAGCACGAAAGCGCCCATCAGCAGCCGGATGACGTGCGGGTTCTGGCTTGTGGTATAGAGCGTATAATCGCCGGTGCCCATCTCGTAATGGCCGATGGCGGCGCGCGGCTCCATGGCGTTTGGCACGAGGCGATTGTTGATCAGATCGAGCGTGGTAACGTGCGCCGCGCGGGCGAAGGCGGCGTCGGTGGCGGCCTTGTCGCCCAGTTCCCAGTCGAAGCAGAGGTTGTCCGTTGCTTCATCGTGAACGGACACAGCGCTGCCATTGGCGAGCGCCTGCTTCATGTTCACCACAGCGGGCAATTCTTCCAGATCGAGGTGTATGAGTTCGGCGGCGTCCTTCGCCTGATTGTAGGTCTCCGCGATGATCGCCACCACCGGATCGCCCACATGCCGCACTTTACCGGCCGCAAGGATCGGATGCTTCGGCTCCTTCATGGGCGAACCGTCGCGGCTTGTGACCAGCCATCCGCAGGGTACGCCGCCGACGCCGGTCTCGTCGATCTCTTTCGAGGTGTAGACCGCGACGACGCCAGGTGCCGCCTTCGCCGCCGCCACGTCGATGCCGCTGATGCGCGCGTGTGCCAGCGGCGAGCGAAGGATGTAACACCAGGTCTGGTTCGGCAGATTGATGTCGTCCGTGTACTTGCCGACGCCCTTGATGAAGCGAAAATCTTCACGCCGCTTTACGCTGGCACCGATGCCCTGAGCCGTCATGGCGTTGTCTCCTCCAGACGCTTTTGTTTATCCATGGTTTACCACGGTTCGGGTTTCCCCGCATTATAGCACTAAGCCTGAGCCAAGCGGAAACCGATGTCGTCGGCCGCTGCGCATGGCGCGCTGAGGTCCGGGTCGAATAAATCACCTGCGAATTCGAGCCATGCACGCAAATTTCACGTTATTTGTTTTAGATTGCGAGCCGCAGGAAACCAGACTGCGAACACGTATACCGTGGAAAACGCGAGTTAGCGTGCGATTTCGCTGCGCACGGTCTCCGCTTCGTTACTTTCGAGGACCGCCGTATGTTCCCAGGTCGATGTTGACCGGTCCGTCCGATCGCAGGCGGAAATCGCCCTTGTCGGGTGCAACGAACATAGGATCGACCGGGGGCACTATGCCGGGTCCGAATACGATCTTGATGCTTCCGTTCAAGGACTTTGTTTGTACCATTGACCGGGCGACCCTGAACTTCAGCCGGTCACAGCCCTTGTCGCACGCCGAAGCAACGTCCTTTCCATCTCCATTTCCCCAAAAAATTGAATTCGTGACCGCATGCGAGTCCGGCGCGAGTACCTCCGAGTTATCGATGGAGATGCCAACGCCCGGCCCGGTGCAGTCGGGCGTCAGGGCGCGCACGTTGGTGATCTGATCGAACGTGGTCGTGGTGGGGCCAGAGCCTTCCGACCCGCCATCGACGAGGACGTTGCCGCCGCAATTGCCTTCGTACAATTCATGCGAAGCGATGCAGGTGGCGCCGTCGTCGCAGAAAAATCCTCCACCCCCATTTCCTGCCCGGTTGGCCCTGTAGACGTTCCAACTCAGAGTCGCCGTGGTGGGCTGGTTACCTGGCGTAAAGGCACCGACAAAGAGACCGCCGCCCCATTGGGTTACGCGATTGTTTGTGAAGAGGTTGCCCGTGATCCGCAACGTGTTGCCGAAGAGATAGAGCGCTCCTCCGTGGGAGCTGCTGGTCTCGACGCCGGAATTGGAATCGATCAGATTCCGCTCGATGACAACGGTATTCTGGTTGAGAGGATCGTTCAGGAATCCCGCGCCGCCTCGCCCGCACGCGTTGTTTCGGATGACGTTGCCGGAGATGGTGCCTGACACATTGATGAGGGCAAATCCTGCGCCGGCGAGACTGTCGTCGCCGCACGTATTGCCGTGAATGTAGTTGTTCGTCAAAGTGAAGCGCTGCGATATGTAGAAGTCGCGGACCACCGCGCGCGCATAGTTCGTAATCTCGAAACCGTCGACGGCGGTCAGTTGACCCTCCTTCGGTCCAGGGTCGACAATGCTGAGAAATGAGCCGCTGCCATTGCCTAATGCTTTGCTAATGTGCTTGGCACTGTCGCGGATCTTGAATTCACTGCCGCGCGCGAAGCCTCCGGCAAGCGTGAAGTACTTTTCCTGCGGCGCGATTTGCTCGCGGTAAATGCCCTCGGCGACACAGATGACCGCGTCGGGCTGCGCGCCATCGACAGCGGCGGTGATCGTCTTGTGCGGCCGGGCGACTGACCCGTCGCCGCGTTGCTGTGCGGCCGCATCGACGTAGACGGAACATGGCGGAATCTTGGTCGTCCGCGCGATAGGTACCGCCAGGATAGGCGCAGGCGACTGACCTTGGACCGGCGCTCCCGCTGGCGATGGGGATGATGGTTGCCTGAGCGGTTGGGGTGGCGCTGACGCTTGCGTGGGGCTGCTCTCTTGAGCACCAGAGCCTGTCACCGCCGCAATATTGATCGGGCCAGGACTGATGCGACCTGCGCGCTGGGCACCGTTGCGATCCGTGGGGGCATCCGCCGAAAGGGCTCCTTTGCCCGCGAACGGCGCCCCTGTCATTGGCGTCAAGTCGTTCGCCTCGTGATTGCGATCAATCGGGAATTTACGAAACCACCGGGCGTCAAAGCCCGGAAGCATAACTTCCGTCTCACCTGGCTGACGTCCTTCGAGCTTGCCCGCGACGTAAAAATTATTGCGGAACGTATTGTCGCCCGCCGACTCGTCGACTTCCATAAGGAGCGATGAAGGATTGGCTGTCGCCACGCGACCGTCGACCGAAATGCCGACTATCACATTGTTGCTGAACTCGTTTCCCACCGAAGTCTTCGCGAACTGAACGGCATCGCGGTTGCTCTTTGTGATGAAAAGATTATGGACAATCCTGTTGCCAGATGATCCGAGCTTCGGGTTGTCTGTCTCCTGCCAGAAGCTCACGTTGTGACGTGTCTGAGGCCCGAAGATGTTGTTTCGGATCAGACTCCGCCGCACACTGGTGAAGTTGGGTCCCACCTCGCTGCTGTGAAAATGATTGCCGTCTACGAGGAAATAGTCGCTAGCGCCCTGTCCGCCTTCACCCTCGCCCGCATAACTGTCACATCGCGGATCGTCGAATTTAATGCCTTCGTCGACGCACGTCGAGGCCGGACCCGGATTGATCTGGAAATCGCTTGAAGCATTGCCGTAAGTGACGTTGAAGCGGATGATGTTCCAGTCGCCTCCATTACTCAGGTAGATACCGTGCCCGTCCCCCTTCTTGGCACCATAGGCCACGTTACGTTCCCACACGGCCCAGTCGGCGGCAGCCGAAAAGAACGGATCACGATCCTGGTCGTGCCCCTTCGAATTGATGACGGCGACGCCTCGCGAGTGCTCGCTCGCCGTGAGACCCTGGCTGACGACGCGCACGCCGAAATTTCCGCCGACGAGCTCGAACCCGTCGACCGCGATGTAGCTCGCGCCTTCGAGGTTGATGCAGGTACGCCGATTGCCAACGGCGCAGTCGATAGTGACGGCGACGCCACCGGATTTGTCGGCGAAGAGCACGATAGGATCGTCATAGGTGCCGCTGCGCTCGGCCGGCAAGTCGATACCGCCCTTATAAGCTCCCGGCAGGAAGTAGATGAGCGTGCCCGGCTGCGCGTTGGCTACGGCTTCACGAGCGCTCGTGGGTGCCTCGCGCCGCGTCCCGTCGCCAGATCCGTTCGGACTGACGTATATGGTCTGCGTCGGCTTCCAGTCGGGGTCCGTATAGTAGCGGTTGAATTTCTCATCGAAGCCCAAGAACTTGCCGCCACGTGGCATCGCAGGCTTGGCTGGATCGGTGGGCGGGACGCCGCTGGTGGGTTGCGGCGGGGTTACCGCTGCCACCGGCTTGGCGACAGGCGTCGGAGGGCTGGGCGTTGCGGCGACTCCAAGCTTCTTAACGTAGGCGCGTGCGAGATCGGCATAAAAGCCTTCCGGAAAGCGCGTCAGAAAGGTCGTCCACGCGTCAGCCGTGCCCAATTCGCGCGCCGCTTCGAACGCCTCTTTGACCGGCAACTGCTCGCGCTGGATAACCTGCGCCTGCCCGGTCATAGGTGGGTAAAATACGAACGTTGACAGAGCCATGACTGCGAAGAGTATGGTACGCAAGAGGACACCTCGCTCGCAGGGAAACCTGGCAGTTACAGGACAATTGCACAGCAAACTATCGGAAGATCTGAGCTAAAGCAATATGCGGTGCGGAGATCGAACCTGATGTTGGCTCGCATCACTTTGTGTACGGAAACATGAACCCGTGCAGCGCATATTGCCGCCATTTGCGGCCCTGGAGATCCTCGATCTCATTCCGGGCAGTTCAAATTGTGGGCATCCGTTGAAGCCTCCGGCGTCTGCCATTGGCTTGTCGATGGAACCAGATCTGCGCGAGTTGTCACCGATAACGGGTAAGGTTCTTTGAATCACCCCGACGATGTCGCAGACGGCGGTTGACGCGTCCCGCCTCATACGGGTTTACTCTAAGGCGCATCCGCGAGCGCGATCCTTGATTCGCGTCCGCTTGTGACGGAGAGTGAAACGCGATGGGCATTCTACTCGCAGTCGCCAACCGCAAAGGCGGCGTCGGCAAATCGACCATCACCACCATGCTTGCTCACGGCTTTGCCGCCACCGGCGAGCAGCGCGTGCTTGTGGTCGATCTCGACACGCAGTGCAATTCATCCATGATCCTCGTCGGTGAAGAGCGCTGGGACGAGGCGCGGCGCAATCGCCAGACCATCGCCGATTATTTCGACGAGCGGTTCGACAAACCTATGCTGAGGCCCGACGCGTTCATCATCCACAATGTCGGCGATATCGACGCGGACCTGGGTCGCCTGTCGGTATTGTGCGGCTCCATCGACCTGGAAGAGGTTGAAAACGAACTGCTCCATAATCGCGCGCGCTCGAACATTTCGCTGCATGGCGCGGAGCAGGCCGTGATCGGCAAATTCCGGACCATGTTGCAGGACTTCGGCAGTTCGTTCGACGTGGTTATTTTCGACTGCCCGCCGGGCCTCTCGTTCGCGGCGCGTGCGGCGCTCGGCATCGTTCACAAGGTGATCGTGCCGTTTCGTGCCGATGCCGTATCGCGTTATGCTGTCGACCGTATCGCTGGCATGATCGAGGAAAAGTCACGCCTCACCGATGTTCAGAACATCGCTCGCGAGAAGCGCCGCTATATCACCATCGTGAACTTTTGGAAGGGTGGGGATTACCAGCGGTTGAACTTCGGCGCGATCGAGGGCGCACATCCGGTGATGCAAATCCGCATTCCGCAGGACGACGGCATCGCCGAGGCCTTTGAATATCGCGGCGAGCCCATGTCCATCGAGGAAAAATACGGCTCCGGCGCAGCCATCGTCCACGCGTTGTGCAAGGAAGCCGTGGACTCCATCCTGATCCGCCACCAACAGGAGGCCGCGTGACCGCAAACGAACTCGATGGTCTGAAGGCACGCCTTCGCGCGCTCTTCGACGCAATATCGGCGGAAGTTGCGGTCAATCCGCGCTTTGCCGAAGCGATCAAGGCCGCGTGGACCAATGCGGCTATGACGCCTGGCGGGTCCAGGTCCAAGGCAGGGGCGGCATCCCGTGACGGGCCGGATCAGAAATTGACCAAGCCCGCAGCCCGACCGCCATTCGATCCGCTCGCCGTTCATCTGGAAGCCGCGTTGCTCAACGGCCGCGAGCAGGAAGCGCGCGCGTTTCTGAACAAGCTGAGCCGTGCCGAGTTGCAGGAGGTCGTGCAGGCGCAGCGTTTGCCCGGCGGGAAGGCGTTGCAGAAGGCGATCCTGGAGGCCGCCGATCCGGCGTCGGTCCTAGACGACGTGGTGGCAAGCGCGGGACAGAAGGTGCGCGGGCGGCATCTGGCTGCGGGTGGGTGAGAGGACGATTGCGTCAATGCGGTGTTAAGCGTCCACGTAGGCAAGCGGGCTTCGGGATCGGCAGGCCATCCTCGGCCATCCCATCGATATGGAAGCGGATCGCCTCGCGCATATGCTCGGTGGTTTCGTCAATTGTTGCGCCGATTGCGATGCATCCCGGCAGTCTGGCGAGTAAGCCGAGTAGTTGCCTTCCGCTTTCTCGATCACGATGGCGTAGCGCATCATGCTTGAACGAGATCGAGGCGCTTTTCAATCTTCGCAAGCCGCCTGTCCATGCCGTCGATGCGATGTTCCACGCGGATGAGATCACGGCGCTGCAAGGCGATCTGCTCTTCGAGGGAGGAAAGCCGTGCCGTTATTGTATCCAGCGCATTCAAGATGCGGTCGAGCTTCGCGTCAACGCGATTGAAGCGTTCGCGGGTGAGATCGATTACGTCGTCGGCCATCAGATTTCCTTTCACGCAATGCGTATAACCGCGAACGGCAAAGCGCACACCCCTTCATATGAAGGGGCATTTGCGAATGACTTCGCCGCCGCTGCCGCACGTCGGCCAGCGGCGGCCTATTTCGCGGCGCTGGGTCCGGGTTGCGTCCACTCCGAAACATCCCACAATTTCAGGGTTTTGTCGCCGCTACCGGACAGGCTCATTGACGTGCAATGTTACAAACGCTACCCTCTAACCTATGCATTACAATGAAGTTTTGACGATCGATCCCCATAACCGGAGTGGCAAGCCCTGCATTCGGGGCTCCCGCATTACCGTGTATGATGTGCTCGATTATCTCGCCGGTGGCATGACCGAAGCGCAAATTCTCTCAGACTTCCCGGAATTGACCGCCGAAGACATCCGCGCTTGCCTTGCGTTTGCTGCGGATCGCGAACGAAAGTTGTCAGTATCAGCGGCCGAGTAGATTGCTGCTTCTTGATCAAAATCTGTCTTTCAGGCTTTGCAGATCACTGGCGACCATATTCCCAGGCATCATCCACGTTCGGGAAGCAGGCCTCGCAGACAAAGATGACACGTCCATCTGGAATTTCGCCGCCGCGAACGGACTCATGATCGTGTCAAAGGATCAGGATTTCCGCCAACGTGCAATGCTTTACGGACCGCCGCCAAAATGCGTATGGCTTCGACTTGGCAATTGCACCACCGACGAGATCAGAACCCTGCTGGAACGAAGTCAAAACGCAGTTCGCACGTTGCAATCAAACGCCTACGCGATGTTGATCATCGACAGGCGGGGCATGGTTTGGGTGTAGGTAAACGCGCGCACCCTGCATGCAAAGGGGGGTGTTGCGGTTTAGCTTCGATACCCTTTCTAAACGTCAGTCTCCAGCGCCTACCTCCCGGCCTGCGCGCCCGGCTGCGGCCAATCGGACACATCCCACAATTTCATGGGTTTGTCGCCGCTACCGGACAGGATGAACGGCCATCGGGGGAGAGGGCGACGGAAGACACGCCGACTCTTACGCTTCCACGTAAGCCAGCGTGCTTTCGGGTTTCGGGATCGGCAGGCCATCCGCGGTCAGGCCATCGATATGAAATCGGATCGCCTCGCGCATATGCTCGGTGGTTTCGTCAATCGTCGCGCCGGTTGCGATGCAACCCGGCAAGTCCGGCGCATACGCGGAATAGTTGCTGTCCGCTTTCTCGATCACGATGGCATAGCGCACTACTTTTGCCCCTTCAATCCAGCTTGCTTTAATATGCTCGCGTAGGTGCCCGGTGCCAAGTCGTCGGAAGGCTTGCCCGCTACCGTGACACGGCCTCGTTTGCTAGCATGCTTATATTGCCGGTGACTGCCACGCGTCGCAACATGATACCATCCGTCATACTCGATCAGGGCAATCGCGTCTTTGACTTTGGTTGGCATCCTGCCATCCTACTTCCGGCCTGCGCGCCCGGTTGCGTCCACTCGCAGACATCCCACAGTTTCAGGGTTTTTTCGTCGCTGCCGGATAGGATGAACCGGCCGTCGGGGGAGAAGGCGACGGAGGTCATCGGCACTTACGCTTCCACGTAAGCCAGCGTGCTTTCGGCTTTCGGGATCGGCAGCCCACCTCCGGTCAGGCCGTCTATATGGAAGCGGATCGCCTCACGCATATGCTCTGTCGCTTCGTCAATCGTTGCGCCGGTTGCAATGCAGCCCGATAAATCCGGGGCGTAGGCTGAATAATTCCCCTCCGCCTTCTCGATCACGATAGCGTAGCGCATTATCTCACGCAGGTGCTAGATCAAGACGCTTTTCCATTCTGCCTAAGCGAGAGTCCATACCATCAACGCGATGCTCAAGACGGATAAAGTCTTCTCGCAAAAGTCCGTTTTCGCGACGCAAGATCGCGACTTGCTCCTCCAACGATGCAAGCCGCATCGTGACCATCTCCAACGCGGCTAAAATGCGGTCGAGTTTTGCGTCAACACGGTTGAACCGCTCGCGGGTGAGATCGATTGCGTCGTCGGCCATCGGATTTCCTTTCACGCAACGAGTATAACCGCGAACGGCAAAGCATGCACCCGGCATATGAAGGGACCTTCACGAATGACTTCGCCGCCGCTGCGGCACCTCGGCCATCGTTGCGCTACTTCGCGGCACTTGGCCCCGCTCCCGTCCACTCCGACACATCCCACAGTTTCAGGGTTTTGTCGTCGCTGCCCGAAAGGATGAAGCGGCCATCAGGAGAGAAGGTAACACTCGTCGCGCGAATTTTTTGCCCTGTCAGTTTAGCAACTAGCAAGCCCGTCGCTCTATCCCAGAGTGTCACCGCTGGCGGCATCAAACCTTTCCTATCATCGACCGAGACGTCCGCGCCCGAAACAAAATAACGGCCGTCAGGGGAAAAGGCAACCGAACTGACAGGGTACGTATGACCGGTGAAGGCGCGAACCTCACGGCCCGTGGAAACGTCCCAAAGCTTCAGCGTGTCGTCAGCGCTCCCCGATAGGGCAAAGCGGCCGTCAGGGGAAAAGGCAACCGAATAGACATAGCCCGTATGCCCGGTGAAGGCGCGAACCTCACGGCCCGTGGAAACGTCCCAAAGCTTGAGCGTCTTGTCATCGCTCCCCGAGAGGGCAAAGCGGCCGTCAGGGGAAAAGGCAACCGAATAGACAGAGCCCGTATGCCCGGTGAAGGCGCGAACCTCACGGCCCGTGGAAACGTCCCAAAGCTTCAGCGTGTCGTCAGCGCTCCCCGATAGGGCAAAGCGGCCGTCAGGGGAAAAGGCGACCGAAGGGACCCAGCTCGTATGACCGGTGAAGGCGCGAACCTCACGGCCCGTGGAAACCTCCCAAAGCTTGAGCGTCTTGTCACCGCTCCCCGATAGGGCAAAGCGGCCGTCAGGGGAAAAGGCAACCGAACTGACAGAGTGCGTATGCCCGGTGAAGGCGCGAACCTCACGGCCCGTGGAAACGTCCCAAAGCTTCGGCTTGTTGTCACCGCTCCCCGATAGGGCAAAGCGGCCGTCAGGGGATATGGCAACGGAAGAGACATTGCTCGTATGGCCGGTGAAGGTGCGCACCAGGCGGCTCGCGCGGTCCTCGTAGCCGCGGGTGAGATAGGCGTGGAGGGACGGGGCGACGGGCTTTACCGGCGCAACCGGTAAACTCACTGGAGGCGTTACGACGGCGGACGGCGGCGTCGCCACGACCGGCACCGGCGTAACCACCGCAACCTGCACGCCACACTTGCCCGACAAACAAATCTTCGGCGCACCGCCACGGGCCAGCACCTCCGGCACCTGATTGCCGTTCGTCAGGGTGTAAACCTCGCGGGCCACGTCGTCGAACACCTCGCGAAAATACGCGCCGGGTGCGGCCTTCAACTTCTCCGACGCGATGCGCAGGAATGGCGATCCAGCCCCCTTGTCCCCATCGGCTGCCAGCGCGCCCGGCGCGGTCGAGTTCACGATCAGCATGCCGGGCGGCGAACGCTGCAATCCGCGAAAGCCGGTTGCCGCCCCGCCCCGCGCGCACGACTTATACGGCCGCTCCCGGCAGGCATCCAGCACGATGGTGACGTTGGCGATACCCTTCAACACGCGCTCCAAGATCCTCCAGCGGCACCTCGCCGAACACAGCAGGCTCGTTCTTCTTCTCGTCGCAGTCGTAGGTGGTGTCGATGGGGGCAAGCACATCGCGCCCCTCCACGTTCATGCCGTGGCCCGCGTAGAACACAAAGGCTTCCGTGGCACCCGGCGCATATTTCCGGCGGAACGTGTCGAAGGCTGCGAGGAAGGCCGCGCGGTTCGCGTTCTCGGCGAACAGCACATCATAGCCATTGTCGCAGAGAAGCTGCGCCATCGCCCGCGCGGTCCTTGGCGGGGTTGTTGAGCGCGGAAAGCGCTGTGTAAGCCTGATTGCCGATGACGAGTGCCACGCGCTTCGGGCTACCCGCTGTGACGCATGCGCCCGCCGTTTCGTATTTCGGTTTTGCCGATGACCAGAACTGCGCAAAAGCGTCAGCAGACAGGAAAAGTCCTATGGCCAATATGAAAGCAACTCGGCTGAGTATTGCCATTGTGTGGCTCCGGTTGAGTTTGCCTGCCGACATTACAGTTATCGGGATGGTTTTCGCAAGACGCTCACGATTTCGCCCGGTGCGTTGCGCGTCGTCGCGTGCTCGCAATGATGCGTTTGGCTTAACCATGATAGCGCGGCGCGGACTGATGCTAAACTCGGGTGAAGTGAGCGCATTAAAAACTGAGGAAACGCCATGTCGGGTCTGTTCGGGTTCTCGCCGCGCGCGATGGAAGCAGGCGCAAAGCTTGCGGGGCGCGAAGGCGCTGCACAGGCGATCTCAGAAGTGGCCGACCCTGCCTCAGTGCTCGACAATATGACGGCAAGCGCGGGCCAGAAGGTGCACTGGCGTCATTTGACGGCGGGCGGCTAAAATCCGCGAGCGTGATTACGCCTCGACAAGCCCGAGATGCTTTTCGACGCGCGATAATCTGCCGTGGATGGAGCCCATGATACTGAGCAATCCGTCCAGCACCTGGCTGTGTTCGCGAAGCGTGGCGGTATGTTCGGCAAGGATTTGCCCGTGCTCGGCCTGGACGCGCTTCACATCCGCGATGTCCGCGCGGATCAAACGCAAATGCTCAAGGATCAGGTTTGTCGGTTCTTCTGCCATGCATTCAATCTAGCAAAAGAGTTTCGCGCTGGCAAGCGCGATGCATCGAAGAAGCGCGTCATCCGAACCAGGCCATTTTCCGAAACATCTTAAGAAGTGGTAGAAAGCTTGGACGCTGCTCTCGGTGTCGGGTTCGCTTGCAGTTGACGAAGACGTTGGCGCCAGATGCTGTTCCAAATCGGAAATCAATCGAGCCATATGGACATTGTTTCGGCGGCGGAGAGTGCTAAACTCGCACTGAAAAATAGTCGAGGAAAACGCCATGGCCGGTTTGTTCGGGTTTTCGCCGCGTGCGATGGAATTGCAGGCGCAACTTATCCGCTTCATGGACGACCACATCTACCCGAATGAAGACACGCTGTTCGACACGGCGGCGACGCAGCCCGACATCTGGGAGCCGTTGAAACTCATAGAGGAGTTGAAGGTCAAGGCGCGAGCCGAGGGGCTATGGAATTTGTTTCTGCCGGATAGTGAATATGGTGCGGGTTTGAGTAATCTCGATTATGCGCCTTTGGCCGAGACGATGGGCCGCTCGCACTGGGCACCGGAGGTCTTCAACTGCAATGCGCCGGACACCGGCAACATGGAAGTGTTCGTGCGCTATGGCACGCCCGCTCAGAAGGAGCGCTGGCTGATGCCTCTACTGGACGGCCGCATCCGCTCCGCATTCGCCATGACCGAGCCGGACGTGGCTTCGTCCGACGCGACCAACATTTCCATCGAGATCAAACGCGACGGCGGACACTACGTAATCAACGGCCGCAAGTGGTGGACCACGGGTGCCGGCGACAAACGCTGCGCCGTCATGATCCTGATGGGCAAGACCGATCCCGACAACCCGGACCCGCACAAACAACAATCATGCTGCTCGTGCCGATGAACGCGACGGGCGTCGAGAAGGTGCGGATGTTGCCGACGTTCGGCTATATCGATGCGCCTCACGGCCACGCCGAGATGCGCTTTACCAATGTGCGGGTGCCGGTGGAGGATGTGATCCTTGGCGAGGGCCGCGGCTTCGAGATCGCGCAAGGGCGTCTCGGGCCAGGGCGTATCCACCATTGCATGCGAACCATAGGCCGGGCCGAGCGCGCTCTGGAGAAGATGTGCCGCCGCCTCACGACCCGTGTCGCGTTCGGTAAGCCCGTGTCGGAGCAGGGCGTGTGGCTTGAGCGCATCGCCGAAAGCCGCATGATGATCGATCAGGCCCGCCTGCTCACACTACAGGCCGCGCACATGATGGATACCGTCGGCAACAAGGAAGCGCGTGCGCAGATCGCAGCAATCAAAGTGGTGGCACCCGTGATGGCGCAGCAGGTGATCGACTGGGCCATCCAGGCGCACGGCGGGGCTGGCATCTGCGATGATTTCCACTTGCCGTTCGATTTCGCGCAAATCCGCACGCTTCGCATCGCCGACGGTCCGGACGAAGTGCATCGCAATCAGATCGCGAAGCTGGAACTGCGGAAGTATCGCGATCATGGCGGCGCGGGGCATAATTCGCGGAATGCGGCTGCCTCCTAAAGCATAAGCGTTCCGCGCATGATGAGCCGTGCACTTCCGCCGATACGCACTCTCTTGATGACCCGGTGTTCGATTTCGATTTCCAGCTTGATTTCGCTCGGGCGACCCATTTCGATGCCCTGCTCGATGATGAAGGTGGACATCCCCTCGGGCAGTTGATCGAACTGCTGAACCACCGCCGCAAATGCAGCGACGGCCGATCCCGTGGCAGGGTCTTCCGCGATCCCTATCGTTGGCGCAAACATGCGGGCATGAAACGTGGCGTGATGGTGCGTCGTTTCGCGGCAATAAAGAAACGCCTTCCCGCCCACTGTCGAGAACGCCTCGTCCCAGTATTGAGACACAACGGTCGCCTTGCCGATCACGTCCAGATCGCGGACGGGTACGAACGCAAACGGAGATCCCGCATCGAATTGCGAACATTTGTAGTTCGCAAAACCGATCTCGTTGGGCGTGAGGCCAAGGGCAGACGCGATTCTGTCGTCGTGGGCTGGAATCCCGGCCCGCTCAGGCAGTTTGGGCACATCGAATTCGGCAAAGGGCGCATTGCCCTCGCGGCCCGTGACCGCTACGCGAATGTTTCCGATGTTCTCCTCCAGAACGACCAGCGCGTCGAGGTCGGCTGCGGCACCGGAAATTCTGTCCTGTGCCAGTTGTATGGCCGCACCGACGGTTGGATGCCCTGCAAAGGGCAACTCGGATGCTGGCGTAAAAATGCGAATACGGGCGGTGTGAACGGGAACCTGCGCTGGAAGCACGAAGACCGTCTCCGAGAGATTGAACTCGCGCGCGATGGCCTGCATTTTTTGGTCGCTTAATCCGTCGCCGTCCAGCACAACCGCGAGCGGATTGCCGGACAAAGCTTCCGTCGTAAAAACATCCCAGACCGCATAACGCCTTTGCATGTTCGGCTCCGTGTTCAGATTTCTCCCTCTTCTATATCTCTTAAGTGAACATCACGTTTGAAAAAACGTGCCGGACCCTTGGGGCCTTGCGCAATTGCCGTCGGTCGGATGGTGAATTTCAGGTTGCGAGTCGGGAAAAGCGTCACAGCGCCCGCCTGTCACGAGCATTCCTCAACGAGTTCCAGGCATCGGCAGAGCGTCTTTGCAACCTGATGTTGCGCAAATGCAACCCGTCTAAATTCAGAAATGCCATAGGTTTTCCTCTTATCTTATTGTTGTAGATAAGAAAAAAAAGAACAATCCTGGGTTGCTCACGTTTTGATTGCACTTACGGAAACTACGCCTAAGGGTTGCCTTCTCGAAAACGGACGGGTAATGTCAGGTCATCAAATGAACGGTCGGCACTGCCAGGATGGTGGTGTGAGGTATAGGTTCATACACTGACAACACAAAGACTAGATGGGGACTTGAGAATGTTTACACTCCGTTCCGGCATCGTGGGCTTGACGCTGACCAGCGCACTTGTCCTTGCCGCTACTTCTGCAAATGCAGCCGACATCTACCGCCGCGAAGCCGCTGGCGGCTACAAAGACGGTCCGGTATATGTCGCCAATAGCTGGACCGGTTTCTACATCGGCGGCAACGGTGGTTATGCTTTCGATGCGAACAGCGATGACAGCCTGAACAACGGCTTCGGTCGTCGTAACGACCGCGAGGGCGGATTTGGCGGAGGTCAGATCGGTTACAACTTCGGAAGCGGCTTTCTAGGCAGCCAGTTTGTATTCGGTGTTGAGGCCGACATCCAGGGTTCCGACATCTCCGCCGAGTCGCGCGGAAACGTGTTCGGTGGCGTGCTTCCCGTTGATCGCTTCAACACCCGCGTCGACTACTTCGGCACCGTGCGCGGACGTATCGGTTATGCATTCGACCGCACTCTCGTCTATGCAACGGGCGGTTTCGCTTATGGGAACGTAAAAGACGATCTCTTCGTCGCGGGCGTTGGTCGGTTCTCAAAGGAGGATACCCGGACAGGTTACGTCGTCGGAGGTGGCATCGAAACAAAGCTGTCGCCAAACTGGTCGGTCAAGGCTGAATATCAGTACATCAACCTCGACTCCGGCGATAACTTCACCGGCACGAACGGCTTGTTGGTCGCCCCGTCAAGTTACAATGTGCGCTCAAACGAAATGGACTTTCATACGATTCGCGCCGGTATCAACTACCACTTCCACAAAGAGTATGAGCCGCTGAAATAGGCCTCAAGATCTCAGGGCAAATCCAAAAGCGGCACCTTGGGGTGCCGTTTTTTTTTGCTCAGCATCAGCTCTGCAAATATACAACACGTGCATCCTCGATTCCCTTCTCAACCTAAGGTTTGTTCTACAATCGTCTGGGCCGTCCTAAAACCATGTCATGTCGAAAGGCACGAAGTTACATGAGGACGGAGGGATCGTGATGATTCGGAAGACAGTTTTGGGCGTGATCGGCGCTCTTTCTATCGCAGGTACGGCAAACGCAGCCGACATCTATCGCCGCGAAGCAGTTGGCGGCTACAAAGACGGACCAGTTTATGTGGCCAACACATGGACGGGTTTCTACATCGGCGGCAACGGCGGTTACGCTTTCAACGCTAATGACGATCAGTATCGCTATAGTAACGCTCCCCAAGGCACATTTGGTGGTCTCAACAGCGAAGGCGGTTTTGGCGGCGGTCAAATTGGTTATAACTTCGGCAGCAGCTTATTTGGACCGCAGTTCGTGTTCGGCATTGAAGCGGACTTTCAAGGGTCTGATATTTCGGATAATGGCACGTCTAGTGCAGGTCGCGCATTCCGGTCCAATATCGACTGGTTCGGTACAGTACGCGGTCGCTTAGGATATGCCTTTGACCGTACTTTGGTTTACGCAACCGGCGGTTTCGCTTATGCTGACATTAACAAGTCTGCAGTGATTTCCCTTCCGGTAAACACCAATTTTCGTTATGATGATACTGCCACCGGATACACCGTTGGTGGCGGTGTAGAGACGAAAGTTTCTCCGAATTGGTCTCTGAAGGTTGAATACCAGTATATCAATCTTGGCGAGAACAATCTAAAAAATACCGTAACCGGTGCAAATCTTGCAGCCGATCGCGGTGGCCCGGGCGGCGAGGATGCATTCCACACAGTCCGTGCCGGTATCAACTACCACTTCAACAAAGAGTATGAGCCTCTCAAGTAGGCCTTACACTTTCCGGCGAGCATACAAAGCGGCACCTTCGGGTGCCGTTTTTTGTTGGGCACAGTGGCTGCGAATATGCAACACGTGCATTCCAGTTTGCCTTCTCAACTTAAGGTTTGTTTTGCATGGGCCTGGTCCGTCCTAAAACGAATCTATCGATGGGAACAAAGTTGGTGTGAGGACGGAGAGATCGTGATGATTCGTAAAGCATTTTTGGGCGTGATCGGCGCTCTTTCTATCGCAGGAACGGCAAACGCAGCCGACATCTATCGCCGCGAAGCAGTTGGCGGCTACAAAGACGGACCGGTTTACGCCGCGAACACGTGGACCGGTTTTTATATTGGCGGCAATGCCGGTGCTGCTTTCAATGATAACAAGAACAAATATTTCTTAGATTCTGAAGGTGGTAACGATACCGCGGAAGCGATTTTCAAAAATAATCGGGAAAGCACTGAATTTGTAGGCGGCGTCCACGTCGGATACAATTTCCAACAGGGCCATCTCGTGTTTGGCATCGAAGGCGATGCCACATTCGGGATTGACAATATCGATTACCTGGCCAGCGTTCGGGGCCGTCTCGGATATTCGTTCGGCGATTTCCTCGTATACGGAACGGGCGGTGTTGCGTTTATCGGAATGAACGATAAATTTTCAGTACAACAGCCTGAAGACGCTTCCCCTTTCCGCTTTAACAACAGCCGCGACGAGGTGGGTTACGTTGTAGGCGGCGGCGTCGAAAAGAAAATCACGCCAAACTGGAGCATCGGTGCAGAAGGTCTTTACTACAACTTCGACAACAATGCCCGGACGTATCGCTATGACGCTGGAACAGATGCTGTAACCGTAAAGCAGGATCAAGACTTCTGGTCGGTTCGCGGACGCTTGACCTATCATGTGACACAGTCTTATGAGCCTTTGAAGTAGGCTTTACACTTTCCGGCGAGCATACAAAACGGCACCCTTGGGTGCCGTTTTTATTTGTGCCCATGGCTTGATATTCAGCTCAGACCGAGGCAATCGCTCGGCGAGTGCAGGCCACACCACTTCAGGCCGGGCTAACGGCACGTTTCGACAACGGCGAGTGCCTCTATTCATCAGAGGCAAGAAAGCGCTTCATCTCCTGGTCTTATCGCATTTTGAAAAGCAAAACTGCATCGGCCCCCGGATTGAGGCCGAGGGCATAGTAGGCCTGAAAATGCTCTGGTGTTTCCGGTTGAGTCTTAGAGCCGATCCCGATCAAAAGGAATCGGGTCATCGGCTCTAAGTTATTTATACGGGAGCGGTTCTTATCCGAAAACCGCGTCACACTTTTCGGGAACCGCTCTAACCGACATTTGCACGGACCGCGTTCTGCAAACCGGGAAAACAAAAAAGCGAGGCATCGCTGCCTCGCTTTTATGTTTCGCTTAAGTGTGGGTGAGCCTGACCGCTCTCCCCGCTGTTATCTTGGACCGAACAGGGACGGTTCGTCTTTGCGCACCTGACCAGAAGACTGATCCGTCGGTTTGGCTTCGGTTGACGGTTGAACCGCCGGTTTAACATCGGCCTGAACCGTCTCATCGGATCGTCCGCGATGTCCTCCACCGCGATTTCCGCCGTAGCCACTGCTGCCTGGCCGATAGCCGCCGCCGCCGGGACGATATCCACCACCTACGCGATACCCGCCGCCATGTCCGCCCCAGCCTCTATATCCGCCTGTGTGGCGATATCCGCCGTAATGGCGATAGAAGGGCCGATAGTAGTACCGGTTGTATCCATAGTAGCGATAACCAGGCCGATAGTAAGTGTAGCCCCCACCGTAGTTATAGGACGGCGTATAAGTTGTGTTCGTATTATAGGTATAGTTCGCGCATGGGTTGTACGAATACGCGGACTGTTGATAGGTGGTCGGATAGGTGTACCCATAGCTGTTGTAATAGTATGGTCTGTAATAATTGTAACCGTAAGAACCATACCACCGTGGCTTCCAGTGATAACGGTAATGCGTGTAGTTCCAATTCCGGTTATATCCGCCCCAGTTTCCGGGTCTCCAGCCATTGGGCCGATATCCTGGACGCCAGTTGCCGGGCCGATAACCGGTGTAGTTGGGACGATATCCACCACCTGGCCGATAGCCTCCGCTCGGGCGATAGCCTCCGCTCGGACGATAGCCTCCGCTCGGACGATAGCCTCCGCTCGGACGATAGCTGCTGAAACTTGGACGGCCGCCGCCCCGATATCCGCCACTGCCGCCTCGGAACCCGCCGCCACCGGCACCACGGAAGCCACCGCCGCCGCCCGCGCGTTTACCGACATCCTCCTCCACGACTGCTGACGCAAGCTTCAGTTCGGCCTCTGGGCCGAAGCTTTTTGAGACTGGAGCAAACCGGCCATACTGCTGGCCGCCCTGCGGCTGATATTGCTGCTGGTTCTGGCCCTGTTGCGACGGATCATAGCCTTGCTGACCGCCCTGCGGGTTATAAGCCTGCTGCTGGTTCTGGCCCTGTTGCTGAGACGGGTCGTAGCCTTGCTGACCGCCCTGCGGGTTATACGCCTGCTGCTGGTTCTGGCCCTGCTGTGATGGGTCATAGCCTTGCTGACCGCCCTGCGGGTTATAAGCCTGCTGCTGGTTATACTGACCCTGCTGCGATGGGTCATAGCCTTGCTGACCGCCTTGCGGGTTATAAGCCTGCTGCTGGTTCTGTCCCTGCTGCGACGGGTCGTAGCCTTGCTGACCGCCCTGCGGGTTATAAGCCTGCTGCTGGTTATACTGACCCTGCTGGGACTGATCGTTCGTCTGTTGCGAGTTCCATTGTTGCTGATTGTTTTGACCCTGAGACTGGTCGTAAGTCTGCGAGGTCTGTTGGGTCCCATACGACGTGTTTTGATAGTTCGTATAGTCGCAGTTCACGGATGTGTTGTAGGACGGGTAGCTTCCGTAGGTCTGATATCCACCACCATATCCGCCGTAGTAGGTGGGCCGATAATAAGGACGGTACCAGTGACGGTAATGGTGATTACCCCATCCACCGCCGCGATGCCCGCCGTATCCGCCGCTGCCTCTGTTGCCGCCATGGCCGCCGCCCCACCTGAGCGCGTCTGCACTATCGGAGGTCTTTGCCGAAGTATCCGTCTTGTCTTCGATGGCAACGCCCGCCTTGTTGTCCAGCGCAGTGCCGACATCGACGGCGCTTCCTGCAAACGACGGCGACAAAGAGGCTGCGAACAGGCCGCCGCCAACGACCGCTGCCTTCGTATATCCTTTGAACTTATTCGATTTTGAAATTATCATAACCAAACTCCGGGTTCCAGATGAGAGGAAAGCTTTTTGCTTGCCGCTTGGTTTTGTTATCGGGATGGAATTGTAGCGTGTTTCCGGGACTGTTGAAATATTTGCCGGGAAATCGTGTTTAACTCAGCATTATCCTTTAGACCCGGGGTTGGGCTCTATCCATGTGGGAAAGAGGGTTGGGTGAAGGGCATTACCGGTCGACATATCCGAAACTGATACTATGGAATAGACCCCGGAAGACCGGGGCCTTCCGGGTGACATCGGGGTTATGTCAGCGCGTCTGCATGCAAAGTGGGAAAGATCCCATCCATGGTAGTACGCGGTTCCTGATGAGTTATAATGTAAGCGCGAGTGCGGTTTCCTCGGCGGCTTTCTGCTTTGAGACGATATCAGCGTCGATGGCCTTTTCCTCGTTGTCGATCGCGGTCAGGCGATCCTCCTGAAACTTCAGATTGTCAAGGTAACGCCGCCCGAGATCGGACCCCTGTCCCACGGCCGTGAGATTGCGCCTGATGCGCTCCTGGTCGTCGCCGATCTTTTTGCGCTGGGTTTCAAGATCGCGGCGACGGCCGTTGGCTTGCGCGATGTCGCTCACAAGTCCCGTTAATTTCCGCACCGCGTCTCGAAGTGCCGGGCTTTCGTTCTCAAGACCGCTCACGGTCGTCAGCAGTTGATCGGCCTTTTGTCCCGAGAGCGAAACGGTCTGCACCTCCACACGCTCGCGCACGAGTTCTGCTTTCGTGGTCTTGCCCTTGGGTGCCGAGACTTTGTAGCGCAGGCGCGCGGCGGTTTCCTCAACGTCCTTGGTGCCGTCAGCCAGTTTCCAGCCGTCGGCGCGGGCTTCGTCGATCACGAGATCGCGGTCTTCGTCGGCGGGGGGCGTAATCTCATAGCTCGTGGTCCAGCGCGACCTCACCGTGAGCGTGAGTTGCCCTTTGACCGCCGTGCCGAGCCGCGACTGCTTGATCGGCAGATTGATGCGACGCACGTCGCTTTTCGAGTCGAGCGCGAAGGTGACGAACTTGAAGCTCCCCTTCGGCATCAGCGGAAGTTGTGCGTCGCCTGCGAAGTTCGCCGCGCCATCGCCACTCATGTCGAACGCGGTGATGATGCCACCGGGGAGCGCCCCCTCGCTGTCATTCTTGAGACGAACTGCCGCCAGCGGACGGCGTTCGTTGGTTTCCGGCTGATAGAGCCAGGTGCGCGTCGCGGCGATCTCGCGATCAAGGAACGGGATCATCATGGTTGAACCGGCGGTTAGCGAGATGGGCGCTGGAAATTTATAGACGATCTGTGTGGCTGCTTCTTCGGACTCAGTGGCTAATGCCGCACTTCCGATTGTCTCCTCAACGGCTCCAGAGGCATCTCCAAATTTAGTCGCTGATCCAAATCGGAAATACTTCTCTTTGTCTTGATCGTCTGGTGCAAGCTTCTCGTATTGCGCTTGTGAGCGGCTACGAGAGGCTTGGTTTTGTGCAAGAGGTGCAGGAGCTGCAGCTACGGCACGGCCAATACGTTTGCGTAGTGATCCCTCGTCCGCGTCGTCCTGTTTCGGAACCACGCGCATGGACGCTGTGACCGGAATTTCAGGCCGATCCGCATAGACCGCCGAATAAAGCGCCTGCTTGAGTGCGACAGGATTTCCCGAGATGAGCGACAGGTCGATCTCCTTCCAGTCGCTGCCTGTCAGGTTTTCCACCACGCCCCAGCCTTGCAGCCGCGCGCGTCCACCCTCCTTGGGCAACACCACGCGATATGCCGTCTTCCAGACCGGTGCGGCAACCACATAGGTGAAGCCCACATCACGGGCCGCGTTGCCGAGCATGGTGATCGAAACCGTGCGCCGTTCTTTGGCGCGGTTCTGCGCAACACCGGCGATGGCGCGGTCGATCTGCGCTTTGGCGACAGCGTCCGTGAACCGGATGGCTGACAGGTCTTCCAGGATCGCCTGCACAAGGCCCTTGTCGGTCAGAAGCGTCAGGCGATGCCTGGAAATCTGACCGCCATTATTGGGAAGCTGGACTAGTTCATCCTCGACGCGGAAGACGCGGCCCTTGGCGTTGACGCTGCCCTCGATTTCGACTTCAGCACCCACGAGCGCGTTCAACAGCGCCGATGGCGATGTCAATGCATCCTGACCGAAGGGCAGATCGCGGAAGAGTTCGGCGAGTGGAGCTTTGCCAGCCAGACTGACCGCACCTATGGCATTGGCGGGATCGAAGATCGTCAGACTTTTCAGGAGATCGTCCACCTGATCGAGGCGGACGGCCAGATCGAGACCGGTCCCAGGTGTGGCCTGACCGCGATGGGTAAACTGCGCGAGGCCTGAGGTTGATAAAACCACGCGTTTCAACGGTAGCTCGGCGGCTCCGGCGCTTGTTGTAATCGCGGCAGCGATGGCAATGACGGTAAATTGTTTCATGGATCGATCCCTTGCACGACGAATGGCTTAAATGACGGCGAACTGTTTCTTATCGGGATGCATTTTCGGCGTTGGACGCAATGGTATGGCCGGGAAATTACGGCGCGGCTGCGACACTCTGGACGTTTAGATGGCAAAAGTGCATGCTTCTGAAAAGCATGAAGGATGAGGAACGCACCCATGACCTCCACCATCAACCGTCAGATCGTTCTTGCCTCGCGCCCGCAAGGCGAGCCGCATTTACAGAATTTCAAGCTCGTCGATGGCGCGATACCTGAGCCTAAGCCCGGCGAAATGCTGCTCAAGACGAAGTTTCTGTCCCTCGACCCCTACATGCGCGGCCGCATGAGCGATGCGAAATCCTATGTGCCGCCATTCGAGATCGGCGAGCCGCTGGGTGGCGGTACGGTGAGCGAAGTCGTGGCATCACACAACGCGGCTTTCGCGGTTGGGGATATCGTGTCTGCCTTCGGCGGCTGGCAGGAGTATGCCGTGTCCGACGGCGCGGGCGTGATGAAGATTGACGCCGGAATGGCTCCGGTCAGCACGGCCCTCGGTGTGCTGGGGATGCCGGGATTGACCGCCTATGCGGGCTTGTTGACCATAGGGGCGCCAAAGGAGGGCGAAACGCTTGTGGTCGCGGCGGCGGCGGGCCCGGTCGGCTCTGCGGTCGGGCAGATCGCGAAGCTGAAGGGCTGTCGCGTGGTCGGCATCGCAGGCGGCGAAGACAAGTGCCGGTATCTTGTGAGCGAGCTTGGCTTTGACGCAGGCGTCGATCACCGCTCCCCGAGTTTCAAGGCCAACCTGAAAGAGGCATGTCCGAAAGGGATCGACATCTATTTCGAGAACGTGGGCGGCGCGGTTTGGGACGCGGTGTTTCCCTTATTGCGAAACTTTGCGCGTATTCCGGTCTGCGGCCTGATCGCGAACTACAACATGACCGCCCTGCCTCAGGGCCCCGATCTAACGCCCGCGCTCATGCGCGCGGTTCTCGTGAAGCGGCTTCGCATGCAAGGTTTCATTGTCTTCGATTTTGCCGACCAGATGCCGCGTTTTTTGGGCGATATGTCGGCCTGGGTCCGCGATGGCAAGGTGAAATATCGTGAGGATATCGTTCACGGACTGGAAAAAGCGCCGGATGCATTTCTCGGCCTCCTGAAAGGCGCAAATTTTGGCAAGCTCCTGGTCCGCGTGTCGTAAGGCCTGATACAGCCCCCTTTTTCGATAGGCCTCCTGTGTCGATCCCACCGTTCAGGCTCGGCTTCAGGCCGCTGGTATTACGCCTGAGGCTGCACAAATTTTATTTCCCGATGCATGCACCGCAGTCATTTCGCCACGTATCTGGATTGTGAGATATTCAGAAAAGGGCATAAAATGACGAAGGATCGAGAAATCGGCGAAATCAGGCAGGGAGTTGAAGGTGCGGAACGTGCCGCCGATCTCCTGCGCGCGCTTGGTAATCCGCATCGGCTGCTGATCCTGCGCCTTTTACGGCAAACGCCGCGCACCGTCATGGACATTTGCGACACGCTTAAGCTGCGCCAGAGCCTTGTGTCCCAGCATCTGGCTCGCCTTCGTCTCGACGGAATCGTTACCGCTGCGCGGGAAGGGCATTACGTTCGTTATTCGCTGAATGACGGTAAGGCGAAAATGCTGCTCGATGCTGTGGACCACGTTATTGACGCCGACAGAATGGCGGGCTCGAAAATCGATGCGTTCGGTTCGCGATTTCAGCCCGCTGCATCGAGATAATAAACTCCGGCCGGGCCGAGATGCGACATCTTCATGATTTGTTGTGCGAATTTGTGCACTGCCTTCCACGAGGAAATTGCACCACAATAAGGCACTAAGTCCAAGTTATCACCCGTTTGACCATAAGTAGGCGTTGAAGCCCTCAGTCTATTGTTGATACAACAGATTGTGGCCGGATTTCTGGCCGTCGTGGATTATCTTGCTTAACGGGGCTTATGGAATATTTTCTTCAGCAACTCATCAACGGCGTCACGCTCGGCTCTATCTATGGGTTGATCGCCATCGGCTACACGATGGTTTACGGCATTGTGGGCATGATCAATTTCGCCCATGGAGACATTTTCATGGTCGGTGCCTTTATCGCATTGATCACGATCCTGTCGCTGTTTTCGGCCTCCTTCACGTTCCTTCCCATCGCGCTGTTGCTGGCTCTCATCGTGGGCATGGCCGTGACGGCGGTCTGGGGCTGGAGCGTCGAGCGGATTGCGTACCGCCCTTTGCGAGGATCGTTCCGGCTGGCTCCGTTGATTACCGCGATCGGTGTTTCGATCATTCTGCAGAACGGCGTTCAGCTTGCTCAGGGCGCGCGAACCAAGCCGCTTCCCCCGCTGATAACGGGAAGCTATGTGGTCGCGGAGAACGACGGCTTTACAGTCAGCCTGAGCATTATCCAGATCCTGATCGTCGTAACGACTGTTGTTCTCATGACGGTGTTTTCGCTGATCATCAACCGAACCGCGCTAGGACGCGCTCAGCGGGCCTGTGAACAGGATCGCAAGATGGCGGCGTTGTGCGGTGTGAATGTGGATCGCACGATCTCGCTGACGTTCGTGATCGGTGCCGCTCTCGCCGCAGTGGCTGGACTGATGTTTTTGACCTATTACGGCGTGATCGACTTTTTCGTTGGGTTCGTGGCAGGCATCAAGGCGTTCACGGCTGCTGTGCTCGGAGGCATCGGGTCGTTACCCGGGGCTATGCTGGGCGGACTTGTCATCGGCCTGATCGAGGTGTTCTGGGCGGGATATTTCACGTCTCAGTATAAAGATGTGGCCGCGTTCTCGATCCTCGCCATTGTGCTGATTTTCCTGCCATCGGGGCTTCTTGGCCGTCCTGAAGTGGAAAAGGTCTAGTCATGGTGGATGTGGCGATCAAACCGGAAACTGAAGCGGTGGCTGCCTCCGGCATTCCGCCCGGTGCACTCAAAGACGCAGGCGTCGCTTTCCTGCTGGCACTCGTGCTCAATGTTTCGATTATCGGACTTGAAACAGAAATCGTAAACGGCAGTCTGACCGTTACCACGCATCTTTTGAAGGCCGTTGCATTTGCGGCAGCCATCGCTGCTGCACGGTTTTTCCTCGATATCCTCCTCTGGCGACGAGGCGCGGACTCGCTGGCAGCACTCATGCCCAGGTTTTCCGCGATCATGCGCGGTCTCGGGGCTTTCGGTGTGATGGCGGGCGGCGTGTTGTTCCTGATTTCCGGCACGCGAACGACCGTCGTGGCAGAGGCACGATCCATCTATTGGCTGCTGGGGACTGCGGCCGATCTTTTGACCCTGGCGGCAATGGCGTCGTTCGCGATCGTTGCCGCAGCCGTCATCGTGAGAATTGCGCGTCTGACCCTCGCGTCCGTCTGGCCAACCGCTGGCGATTCTCAATCTGCGACTGGTTCATTTCTATCGCGATTTTCCAATCTTTCCGCCGAATTTCCGTCGGCGCTGCTTCTGGTGGCATTGACGCTTCCCCTGCTCGTAAGCGGTCCGGAGCAGCGCTACGGCATCGAAACAGGCACGACGGTGCTCATTTATGTGATGCTCGGCTGGGGCCTGAATGTGGTTGTGGGTCTGGCCGGGCTTCTCGATCTTGGCTACGTGGCGTTCTATGCCGTCGGCGCTTACAGTTACGCGTTGCTGGCCACACAGTTCGAATGGTCATTCTGGATCTGTCTGCCGCTGGCCGGACTGTTCGCGGCCCTCTGGGGCATCATGCTGGGCTTCCCGGTCTTGCGGTTACGCGGAGATTACCTCGCCATCGTCACACTGGCGTTCGGCGAGATCATCAGGATCATCCTGCTGAATTTCCAGAGCTTGACCGGCGGGCCAAACGGCATCGGTCAGATTCCGCGCCCTGGGTTCTTCGGTCTTGAATTCAGCAGAAGTGGCGACAACACATTTCACGAGTTTTTTGGCATCGAGTTCGATCCTGTTCATCGCGTGATCTTCTTCTATTACCTCATACTGGCTCTCGCGCTGCTGACAAATGTTGTTACGCTCAAGCTGCGCAGATTGCCGATTGGACGCGCGTGGGAAGCGTTGCGTGAAGATGAAATCGCCTGCCGGTCCCTTGGCATCAACACCGTGACTACGAAACTGACCGCGTTTGCCATCGGGGCCATGTTTGGCGGGTTCGCCGGGTCTTTCTTCGCAACCAGACAGGGGTTTATCAGCCCTGAGTCCTTCACGTTTCAGGAATCGGCGTTCGTGCTCGCCATCGTCGTGCTTGGCGGGCTTGGCAGCCAGCTCGGCGTCGTCGTCGCATCGGTAGCCCTTGTCGGCGGATTGGAGCGGTTCCGCGAATTGCAGGATTACCGCATGATTATCCTCGGTCTTGCCATGGTGCTCATTATGACGTGGCGTCCACGGGGACTCGTTTCCGGGCGGTCGCCGTCGGCGGTCTTGAAGAAACGCCGGACCATATCCAACGAATTCGTTCAGCAGGGGCATGGCTGATGCTCGACCTGCACTCGGCCCCCATTGGAGCCAAGACGACCCTGCCCGACGGCGAAATTCTCAAGGTGGAAAACCTGACGATGCGGTTTGGCGGTCTCGTCGCCGTCGATGCATTTTCCTTTTCCGCCAGACGCGGCGATATTACCGCCATCATCGGGCCGAACGGTGCTGGAAAGACCACGTGCTTCAATTGCATCACCGGATTTTACAAGCCGACCGAGGGGCGGATTTCGTTAGCTCCCGAGAGCGCAACCGCGTTCGATGGTCTTCAGGACCTCACGAAAAGCGGCAGACGCTGGACAACGACACCGGGTGCGCCGCTCTTTCTCCTGGAGCGAATGGAAGGGCATGAAATCGCGAGCCGTGCCCGCGTCGCGCGCACGTTTCAGAATATCCGCCTGTTCTCCGGCATGACCGTGCTTGAAAATCTGCTCGTAGCCCAGCATAACGCGCTCAACCGTGCGTCTGGTTATACCGTGGGCGGCCTGCTCGGTCTCAGGAGCTTTCGCGATGCCGAAGCCTCCGCTATCGAATACTCGGTATATTGGCTCGAACAGGTGGGCCTTGTCGATCGCGCCGACGATCCGGCTGGCGACCTCCCCTATGGCGCGCAACGCAGGCTAGAAATTGCGCGGGCCATGTGTACGAAACCGGTTCTGTTGTGCCTCGACGAACCAGCCGCCGGCCTCAATCCGCGCGAGTCGGCGGATTTGAACATTCTGCTGCGAAAGATTCGCGACGAGCATGGCTTGTCCATTCTTCTCATCGAGCATGATATGGGTGTCGTGATGGGAATATCCGACCGGATC
>CBDFGZ010000004.1:0-97964 GCA_965247345.1 Rhodomicrobiaceae bacterium
TTGCGGCGTTCGGCGCTTTTGTGGACGTGGGCGTGCATCAGGATGGTCTCGTGCATGTCTCGGCGATGTCGAAGACGTTCATCAAAGACCCGCGTGAGGTCGTCAAGCCCGGCGACGTGGTGCGCGTGAAGGTGCTGGAGGCAGACACGCAGCGTAAACGGATCGCACTGACGCTCCGGCTTGACGATGAGATCACGAGTGCTGAGGACCGGCAAAACGGCAGGCGACCCGCGAGCCAGCCCGCGCCGCGCACCATGAGTGCTGCGCCGAAATCACAGCCAAACAGTTCATCTTCGTCGGGTGGCGGCGCCATGGCCGATGCATTGCGGCGCGCCGGCATGAACAGGGGATAGTCGGAGCGGCGAAACGGCCAAGCTTATGGTAGTGAAATCGTTATGTTGGGCTTGTGATCTTGGTCCCCGCCGCGAAAATCCATGTTGAGATACTGTAGGTGGTGAAATATGGGTCCCCGCCTTCGCGAGGACGACATCCGAGGCTATTGCGACTTACACCCAAAGCATAAACTTTGACTCCAAGACAGTCGCTGACCTTTTCCCCGTCGCGCCAAAGGCGCGCCGCTATTCGGTCCGCGAAAACGTCTTCGCGTTTTCGTTCGGGAGAAGGAACACCGCAGAGAAGCCTTCCTCGCCACTACGTGGAAGGGGGCGCTGCTGTAAAGCCTCTCCCCTTGGGGAGAGCATCTGTGTTCGAAGTCAAGCATGTTGAGGTGTCCAGTGGCGGTCTTCTCGAATGAGGGTATTGGCGAGCGCGGTCAGTTTTCGCATGACGGCTGTCAACGCGAGTTTGGGCTGTTTTCCGTTGGCGCGAAGTCTGCCGTAGAAGGCTTTCAGGTCGGGATTGCAGCGGACGGCGGAGACGGCCGCCATGTACAGCGCCTTCCTGACAGGGGCGCGTCCGCCTTGAATGCGGCGCAGGCCCCGGCGCCCGCCGGAATCGTCGTCGAAGGGCGCGACGCCGGCAAGGGCTGCGATTTTAGCCGCGGGGAGCAACCCGAGTTCGGACAGGCAGGCGGCGAGCGTTGCGGCAACAACGGGACCGATGCCGTTGATCGAGGTCAGGATGGTATAACGGCGTTTCAGGCAGGGATCGCGTTCCAGCAAAGCATGGATGGCCGCATCCAGTTCCTTGACCGCGCGTGCGCAAACATCGAGCTGACGCTGCAAAAGCCGCTTGAGAACCTTGCTTTCGGCGGTGCCATAACGGTTCTTGAGCATCGTTTCATCGGCCTTAAGCGCTTGCCGGGCCAGGACAAGTTCCTGAAGTTCCGCCAATATCCTGGCCGGGACGGGCGTGGCTTTGGGGCTCAGGCTGGTGCCATAGAGCGCCAAAAGCCGCGCGTCGATCTTATCGGTCTTCGCAAGCTGCCCCAGCGCTTCGGCGAATTTACGCGACCGCAAGGGATTGATAACGGCAACCGGATATCCCGCCGCGCCGAGCATTCGATGAGCCAGCCTGTGAAGCTTACCCGTAGCTTCGACGACGGCGAGCGCCACGTCGGTGCCAGCCAGTTCCAGGCACAAAAACTCGATCCCCTCCTTGCTGTTGGGAAAGCGGAAAGTTTGGCCGATTGGATGCAGATAAACGTCAAGCCACGCTTTACTCACGTCGATCCCGGCGTAAACTGCGATTCTGGCTGTTACGGATGTCATCTTGCCTTGCATGCGGGACTTGCTCCCCAATCATCTGTTCAGATCACGAGCCAGAGGGCGGACGGACCAAACTCTCCCGCAAGCCAGAAGCTTAAGGGTTGGACGGTCCCGGCCGCCCGTCTCATGAGGGATGGCCATCCCTCATGAGACGCCCTCATCACCACAACGATTCGGGCTCGAAACCAACATGCAAGGGTTGGGTGAGGGGGGACTTCCGGTTAATAATTCTGTGTTTGGTATTAAACGCGACATGCTCTAAATGCGTACATATTCGTAATTGAGGACGACTCATGACACTTGAACACTGGATCGTGTTTCTTCCCGCAGCCTTCGCGCTTAACATTTTTCCTGGGCCGAACAATCTGCTTTCTCTCTCGAACGGTGCCCGTTACGGTTTCGGTCCGGCCTTCATCGCGGGCTTTGGCCGATTGCCAGCCTTTGCCGTTATGGTCGCGCTGACGGCAATCGGCCTGGGCGCGCTTTTGGCCGCTTCCGAAGTCGCGTTTCTCGTCTTGAAGTGGGTCGGCGCGCTGTATCTGTTTTATCTGGGCGTTCGGATGGTTCTGGCGAAGGCGGTGCCATTGGCCGCGTCCAATGGGAGACACCAGTGACTTCGCGCAGCACGTTATGGCGTCAGGATTTCTTTGTTGCGTCATCGAACCCGAAGGCCATCGCCATCTTCACCGCGTTCATGCCCCAGTTTATACAACCGGGCGGCACTGTATGGCTGCAACTCGCGTTGATGGGCACCGCGTTCCTCGTTATGGAGATTGCAGCCATCGCTTTGTATGCGGTGGCCGGTGCACGCCTCAAATCTGTCGCGCGGTCCAAATCCGGCCTGACGTGGATCAATCGCAGCTCGGGCGGCGCACTGATCACGGCGGGCATCGTGCTCCTTTTGTCACAACGCACCGCTGTCAGTCCGTAGTCCAGATCAGCGGCGTGGTTCGTCCGGCCTGCGCGTTGGCATGATCCGAGCGGCTATGATGGACCCCTGACGCACAATGCGAAGCGTGGCTTCCCGTCCGATGGAGTTGCCGTCCAGAATGCGGTGAATGGCGTCCACGGACGGCGCATCCTTGCCATCGACGGATAGGATCAGATCACCGGCGCGCAAGCCCGCTTTATCCGCGGGACCGCCCGGTACGATTTGCACAACCTGTATCCCGGCGGGGGCCGCAACGCCATACTGAGCGGCCGCTGCCCGCGAGAACGGAACCGTTTGCCCGGCGAGGCCCAGATAACCGCGCACCACGCGCCCTTCGCGCAAGAGATCGGGAATCACGCGTTTTGCCGTGTTGATGGGCACCGCGAAGCCGGTCGCATTTGCGCCCGCGATGATCGCGGTGTTGACGCCGATCACACGAGAGCGCGAATCGAGAAGCGCACCGCCTGAGTTTCCGGGGTTAAGCGCTGCGTCGGTCTGAACGATGTCTTCGATCAGCCGCCCCGTGGTTGCACGAAGCGTCCGCCGCAATGCGCTCACGACGCCCGTTGTGACTGTGGCCTGAAGCCCGAATGGATTGCCCATGGCGACGACCAATTGCCCGACCCGAAGCGCATCGGAATCGCCGAGTTCGACAAACCCAAGCCGCGCACCGTGGATGCGAATGACTGCCAGGTCCGTATCCGCATCGCCGCCCACGATATCGGCGCGTGCTTCGCTTCCGTCCGCAAGCAGAACCTCAACGGCACCGGCGCCCTGAATGACGTGATTGTTGGTCAGGATATACCCATCAGGCGTGATGAGAAATCCGGACCTGCTCCGCCTTGAAGACGGGGATCGCCTGATCGTTCGCCACCTGGCTTTGCCTTGCGCTGAATGCCGACCATGGCAGGCGCTACGGTATCCACGACCGTCGTCACGATGTTGGAATAGGCGTCTAAAGCTTGCGCCTCCCGGTCTCCGGCGGAAACAGGCTGCTTGTTGAGTGCAGTCACCCCGAAATTGATGGGTATAATTGTCATTCCGCTGCGTCCTTACCGTCATTCAAGATCATGGGCAGGAAGTGGTTAATGCCGACGAACTTTCAATCGCGAGGATCGTTGAGCACTGATTCACTCTTTTGATCGCGGTCGACTTTCTTTTTCTTTTTCCAAAACGCATCGCGATCCCATTCGCCCGCCATGATGCTGCCATAGGGCAGAACTTCGTCCACCACTTCGGCAAGGCCGAACTGTTGGATCTGCCTGCGCACACTCGCCGCGTTTTTGTAAGCGAGCGGCAGTTCCGACAAATCCGGCGTGCCACAGTAAAACCGCGCATCGATGCCGGGTGCCTGCTCCGCGATCACCTCGGCCTCGGTCCGCCCTTGCAACGTCTTGAGGTATGCGGTGCGGCTGGAATTGCGTCCGGCCCCGTGAGGCGAAAACCCGATGCCGTTCTCCGCGTCCAGTCCTTTCGCAATCAGGACCGGTTCAGCCATGTTCAGCGGGATCAGTGTGAGCCCGTTCGTGTCTGCCGCAAAATCTTTCCACGCGGGCGTCGCTCCTTTCGCGTGATAAAACAGGCCGTCGCGTTCAAAAACAAAGTTATGCTCGTTCCAGAAGCGATCCCGGACGCTTGAGCGAACCTGTGCTGCGACAAGATCGTGGATGGCAAAGTGGCTTTCCTTCGTCCAGAGGCGTATCGCCTGAAGCGCAGCCCAGTAGTCGCGGCCTTCGGGTTCGTCCGCCGGGATCCAAGCGTTGTGGGCGGGCGTCTCAGGCGACAGCATCTTGCGCCATTTTTCCGCAGTTTTCATGCCACGCTTATAAAGCGTTGCACCGGGCTTGCGCGACCCGTGATGCGTCACGACCGCAACCTCGCCGGTGGACTTCAGGCGGCCCACATAGAAAAAGTGATTGCCATCCCCTTGCGTGCCGAAATGCCCGATGGCATCGGCTTCCATGTCTTTCAGAAAGGGATTGCCTTCGAACGCCGCGCGCACGGGATCGGGTCGGCGCAGGCTCGTTTCGCGAGAGCGTCCGCCTGGACCGAAGTGTGTCTGCGCCTGCGCCGCGTCCAGAACCGCTTTGGGATCGACATCGCCAAGGATGGAAATTGCAACAGAACAGCAAATGTCCGCCGAGTGAAGTCCCGGATGGATCGCGTTCCGGGTCGCCACGATGCAGCCGACGGGAATCGTTCCGGGTGCCGACCCTGACGGACACGCGTCCGGCATGACCGCACCCTTTTCAACGGTAGGGACACGCATGAGTTCGTCCATATGCCTGACGACAGAGGCGATGTTGTCGGCTTCTGCGGGGCTTGAGGCTTCGATGTTCACGCTGTATTTAACGTCACCGCGCGTGCGAAGGGGGACGACGGGAGCCGGGGCTAACGCCGCCATCCGGGTTTTGATTTCATCGAGCGGGGCACCTTCGGCTTGAAGCGCGGACCCAAGCTTGATCCCGTCCTCAAACCACTTGCCGGGCTTAAAGCCCATATCGAGGAGGTCTTTTCCTGTAAATGTCATGGGATGTCCAAATACGTTCAAACGCAAAACATCATACGTTCAATCGCTCAGTCGGCGGCAGTCAGAATTTCGCATCCGAAGACGTTTACCGCAATCTTCGATCTCTGTTGCTATGGCCAGGCTTGGCCAAGCCTGGCCATAGCAACATGGAGAGCGCGGTTTATCTTGGAGCTTGCGTATTAGGCGTGGTCGCGGGCGGCGGCGGAGTTGCCGCGCCGCTTCCCCGGGGTGCATTAAAATATCGGAAAAACTCCGACGTTGGCGAAAGCACGATACGGGTTCCGCTGCCCTTCAAAGATTCCTCATAGGATTGCATCGAGCGATAAAACGCAAAGAAATCCTGATCGCGGCCGAAAGCCTCAGCATAGATTCGGTTCCGCTCTCCGTCGCCCTCCCCACGCAGCCGTTCCGCATCGCGATTGGCTTCAGCCACAAGCACGGTCACCTGCCGGTCCGCGTTTGACGCGATGCGCTGAGCCTGTTCCTTACCCTGCGCTCGGAGTTCAGCCGCTTCCCGCTGGCGCTCCGTTTGCATGCGCTTGTAGATGGCCTGGCTGTTGGCTTCGGGAAGGTCGGCACGCTTGATGCGGACGTCGACGATCTCGATCCCGAGGTTTGCAACCTCGTCCGTCACACGCTTCGCCGTCTGCTTCATGAGAGCGTCGCGATTGTTCCGAACCGCGTCGATGAATGTCGCCCGGCCCAGTACGTTACGCATGGTGGAGTCGACAATCGAGGTCAGCCGCTGACGCGCCGCCGTTTCGTTACGGAACGCCTGATAGAATTTAAGAGCGTCCACGATCCGATACCGGGCAAAAACATCAACGAGCAACCGCTTCTGGTCGGCGGCGATCACTTCCTGTTCATCCGTTTGGAGATCGAGAATGCGGCGGTCGAAAAACTCCACCGTCTGGACGAATGGAATGCGCCAGTAAATGCCCGGCTCGCGAACCACTTTGACCGTCTCACCAAATTGCAGCACGATGGCTGTGTTGGTCTGGTTGACGATGAACAGCGAGAAGAACCCCGCCACGCCTGCCCCTATGAGGAGGATGAGAAAGATGCTGGTAAAAAAGGCTCTCACTTCTGGCCTCCGGTCTGGCTTGCGGCCCGTTCATTAAGCGGCAGATACGGAACAACGCCGCTCGATGCCGTGACTTTCTCGTCGATGATGATTTTGTCCATGCCAGCGAACACCCGCTCCATGGTTTCCAGATACATCCGCTTCCGCGTCACTTCCGGGGCTTTCTGATATTCTTCAAACACCTTCAGAAACCGCTCGGTGCGGCCACGGGCTTCTGCCACGGCCTGCTGCTGATAGCCTGTCGCGGCCTGTATGATCTTCTGCACCTCACCACGCGCGACGGGAACCGCATTGTTGGCATAGGTCTGAGCCTCGTTCCGGAACCGTTCCTGGTCGGCTCGAGCCGCCTGAACATCCTGGAACGCGCTGATGACTGCGGCAGGCGGATCGACCTTCTGCAGGTTCACCTGATTGATCTGGATACCGGCGTTGTAGCCGTCAAGAATGCGCTGTATGAGGCTCTTGGCCGCTTCCTCGATTTCCTGACGGCTTTTCGTCAAGATGAGGGAGATTTCGTTTTGCCCGATGATTTCGCGCATCGCAGCTTCCGCCACGGCTTTCACATTCGAGTTGGCATCCGGATTGTCGCCGGGATTGCGAACGCTGAAAAGAAACCCTCTCGCATCCTTCACATTCCAGAACACGTTGAAGTTCACGTCGACGATGTTTTCGTCGCCGGTCAGCATCAGGCTTTCTTCGGGATGGTTGGGGTTGCGCACTGAGCCGTACTGTGTACCGAACTGCCCGGTGCTGAACCCGACCTCAACGCGATTTTGACGAGTGTAAGGAATGACCGTCACTTCTTCCACCGGATAGGGCCAGCGGAAGTTCAGACCGCTGTACATCTCGCGGTCGAACTTGCCGAAGCGCTGGACGACGCCGCGTTCATCGGGATTGACGCGGGTCGTGAAGCCGAAATATCCGACCGCGGCTGCAATGGCGAGGACGATCAGCAATGAACCCAACGTGCCCACACCACCGGGCATGGCATCACGCAGCTTGTCCTGGCTGCGTCGCAAAATCTCTTCGAGATCAGGTGGAGGGCCGCCCGCGTTACCGCCGGATGGGCCTTGTCCCCACGGGCCGCTGTTGCCGGGTTTCCAGCCGCCGCCTCCCCCACCGTTTTGATTCCAAGGCATGATCCTATTCCTTCTGAAAGACTCTCTACTTGGTATCGATCGCCAGTGCCTGATCCGACGCCTAAGGACGATCTAACAGTAACGAGATTGTGTTCAAGATGGGGAAATTTGACGGCGATGATGAGCCTGAATGTAAAGTTGGATAACGCAGGCCACAATCCCTGTTCAGCACCCTTCGCCGTTCGATATGACCAGCGCGTTCCGCCGCGTCAAGTGCCTGCGTCAGCGCGGCCGCGGGCTAACTTCCTACGAGGTCACGCATTTTATGGCGTGGATCGTAGCTGTGCTTCTCAGCCCAATCCTGCATGAAATTCGCCAGGTCATCGTCGATAGACGCGGGCATGACGATCCGGATCTTGATCAATTGATCGCCGGTTGGCCCTGATCGCGTGTTCTTGACGCCCTTACCGCGAAGCCGAAGCATCTGCCCGCTGGACGCACCTTTCGGCACGGCGACCGTCACGCGTCCTTCGATGGTCGGGACCTCGACACGCGCGCCCAAGACAGCCTCGTCGATGGTGACAGGCAATTCCAGCATAATGTTGTCGCCGTCTCGCGTAAACACGGGATGGGCTGCAACCTTCAGCTCGATCAACGCGTCACCAGGCTCTCCGCGCCCCGCCACCCGACCCGCCTTTTCCTTTAAGCCGCAGAACCTGCCCCGTTTCAACCCCGGCCGGAACAGAAATATCGAGTGTCTCGTTATCGGGGAACTGAACCCGCTTCTTGATGCCGTTGACGGACTCAAGAAACGTGATCTCAAGATTGTAGCGAAAATCCATGCCCTTCATAGTGAATGAGCCGGTAGGGCCCTGTCGGCCAAACAGGTCGCCGAACAGATCGGAAAAATCGGCACCACCTCCTCCGCCGCTGCTTCCGCCGCGACGTTCCCCCCGCAGACGTGTAGTCGCCATAGAACGGGTTTGCGCGCTCGTTGCCCATCGCATCGATTTCACCGGCATCGTAACGTTTGCGCTTCTCGGGGTTGCCAACGATCGCAAAAGCCGCGGACACACGCTTGAAGGCATCTTCCGTCTTTGGATCGCCCTTGTGCTGGTCCGGATGCAAATCCTTGGCAAGCTTACGATAGGCGCGGCGCACCTCATCGTTCGATGCGGTGCGACTGACACCAAGTATGGCGTAGAGATCCTGATCCATGCTATCGGCCAATGTCGCAAATGTGAAGTCTGACGTTATTAACGCACTACCAAAAGAAATGGGAGCTTTATCGATAGATGTTGCGTCTTTCACACATCTTCAATCGATCGCCCCATCCACGACCGAAAAAGCGACGCCCGTGGATCGGCGGCTTGCGTTAACCGAATCTCGAACTCGACGCCGATTTCCTTGGCTAAAGCGCGAAGACGGCGCGTGAGCGTGTCACCGGTTAATGGTTCCAGACGCTTCGAAAGCTGAAGAAAAAGCGTATTGTCGTCGAAGGCCAGCGGCGCGTGCGGCAGCACACCAGACATCCCGGCAGACAGCGTATGCGCCACACGAACGGCTTGCCCGAAGATGAGCGCCTGCTTGGCCTGCCGGCGGGTCACAAGTGTCGCGAGCTTCGGCAGCAACTCTCCGCCCAGCTTTTTCTCATAGCGGTGATAAACGCATAGTGCCAGAAATGCGCGCCCGCCGTGATCTAGGCCAACCAGCGCAGATTGCGCGATAAGGGACGCGCTTTGCTCCCCGCGATAAT
The DNA here is from genome assembly GCA_965247345.1 of Rhodomicrobiaceae bacterium. Taxonomy (GTDB): domain Bacteria; phylum Pseudomonadota; class Alphaproteobacteria; order Rhizobiales; family Rhodomicrobiaceae; genus Rhodomicrobium. Next base: position 9,048 of record CBDFGZ010000004.1, read on the forward strand.
CCGGATGGGCGCGCCAGGCGATATCTGACAAGAGGCACGCTGCATGGCGCAGACGCCGTTCGTCGTCGCTTTCCTGCTCGCTCGGCCTTGTAAACAGGGCGTCCGTCCAGATACATAATTCTCGACCATGCAATGGCGACCTTGACCGCAAGCGCGAAACCTCTTCGCACGCCGTAAGCAGCGGATCACGGGCGCGTTCATCCTCGCTCATCAGGCCGAAAAGATACCCCTCCCGCACGCCGAATGCCGAGAAAACGACCGCGTCGGGCTGCATTTTACGAATGATGGCGTTGAGCAATAACGCGCCAACCGGCAGGGTTTCTTCCCGTCCGGCGGCCATCCCGTCCATTCGCGCCAAAGCTGATGGCGCGCTATTGGCATATCGACCCGTAATCTGAAGCGCGCGGCGCTGATCGATACGATATCCATGAACGGCACTCAAAGGATAGTCCGTCTGGCGCATATTCAACTTTGCCAGGGAACGCCAGGTTCCGCCAACGGCATAGAACGTCTGGTTGCGCAACTCGGTCATCCAGTTCAGGGGCGCAAGAGCCGCCTCGATCATCGGGATTGCGATCGATCTGTCCCCACCTGTTCTATCGATGAGCGCCAATCCCCCCAAAGGCAAAGACACCGGATTCGTATAAGCGCCACCGTTCAGGCCGATCAGCTCAAGGCTGCCTCCGCCCAGATCGCCAACGACGCCACGCGGAGACATGAACCCGGCAACAACTCCCGTAGCGGCCAATTCTGCCTCTTCGACATTCTCGATCACCTGGATCGGAACGCCGCACGCCTCTTCGGCGCGCGCAAGAAACTCACGTCCGTCTTGCGCCCATCGTACAGATGCGGTTGCAAACGGATGAAGATCGCGCTTGGCCACGCCGCAAACCGCAGCCAGTTTGCGAAACCGCGTTAGAGCTTTAAGAACCGTCGGGATGGTCTTGACGTTCAGTCTTTTTGTGGAATTCAAATACCGGCCAAGACCGCCCATGACCTTTTCTTGAAACAGCGGCGTTGGCGAGCGGGACAAGCCTTCATAAACAACCAGCCGGATTGTGTTCGATCCGATATCGATGACCGCGACCGGCTTTGAACCGGCGATTCTTCCCAACCGCGCCATCGCTCACAGCTCAAGCTTCCAGGTCATGGACCGACGACGCAAGCCGTCGCGGAAACACGCGTTTCAAGGCACCGCCACGCCCCGACAGACTCGGATTGGTCATGAAATATTCATGCGCGCTGAAGGGTTCCTCCCCCGGCGCGATCCCGAACCTCCGGGCTAGACCCATCCGGTAAAATTTTCCAGCTTTGAAGGTTATCCTTCAAGTTTGCGATCATGATTTGCTCTAAGATTTGTTCATGCACGGTGGGGTTCGTGATTTCCGTCATGGCTTCCACACGGCGTTCGAGATTGCGCGGCATCATGTCTGCCGAACTGATATATACCTTCGCGTGCTCGGAGGGCAACCCATGCCCGTTTCCAAAGCAATAAATTCGCGAGTGCTCCAGAAAGCGGCCTACAATGCTTTTCGCGCGAATATTTTCGGAAAGCTTTGCGACGCCCGGTTTCAAACAGCAGATTCCGCGCACGATAAGATCGACCGGTACTTTATGCTGGCTTGCGGCATACAGGGCGTCGATCACATCCGGGTCGACGAGAGAGTTCAGTTTTAGCCAGATTCCTGAGGGGTGGCCGACCTTCGCGTGGCTCGATCTCGGCGTGAATATCCTCGATAATTTTGTTTTTGATGCCATGCGGCGAAATGTGCATGCGTTGCAGGTCATGGGGGCGGCTGTAATTGGTCACATAGTTGAAGATTTTCGTTACGTCGCGACCGATGACCGGGTCTGCGGTGAAAAAAGAGATGTCCGTGTAGATGCGCGCGGTGGCCGGGTGATAATTACCCGTACCGATATGGCAATAGGTGCGCAGCTCTCCGTTTTCACGACGAACGACCTGACCAAGCTTGGCGTGTGTTTTCAACTCCAGGTGCGTCAGCCCGTAAACGACTGTGACCCCCACTTCTTCCAGTTGGCGCGCCCAGTCGAGATTGTTCAGCTCGTCGAACCGCGCCATAAGCTCGATCATGACGGTTACCTGCTTTCCCGCCTCGCGCGCCTCTCGTAGAGCTTCCACCACGGGCGAGCGTTTCGATGTGCGGTACAGAGTCCATTTGATGGCCACCACATCGGGATCGGCTGCGGCCTGCTTCAGATAGCGCAGCACCACGTCGAAGGCTTCGTAAGGGTGATGAACGACAATATCTTTCGCGGCAATCGCTGCAAAACAATCATCGCCGAATTCGGCAATGCGCTCTGGAAAGCGGATATCGAACGGCTTGAAAAGCAGGTCCTGACGGTCGCTGACTATGAGTTGCGAAACGTCGGCAATGGCAAGAAGACCGTCAACCCGGATCACATCCCTGAATGACGTCCTGAGACCCGTGGCGATCAGTTCCTGTACATCCGGAACAAGACTGGCACTCATTTCCAGTCGAATGACGTCGCCCAATTGCCGCTGTACGAGCGCTTTGCGTAGAACTTTCTGGAGGTCCTCGCTTTTTTCCTGAAAATCGATTTCGCTGTTTCGCAACGGGCGAAACAAGCCCGCCTCGCGAACGGAAAATCCTGGCAGAAGAACGTCCGCGAATAACCCGATCATGGCCTCGATCGCGAGAAACCGGTGATTGGTGCGGCCGTCTTGCCCCACTGTGGCCGGCAGGCGGATGAACCGCTCCATCTTCGCGGGGATATTCACGAGCGCGTACATGGATCGAGGCTCCCCAAGGTCCACGCGTTCACAATCCAGAATAATTGCCAGTTCCTGACTCTGGATGTGCGGAAACGGGTGTGCTGCATCGACCGCGACCGCGCTCAGCGCGGCGAACATGTGCTTCATGAAATAAGTTTTCAGCCACTCGCGGTCGGCATCACCAAGCATTTCCGCGCCGAGCACCGTAATGCCGTCCGCTTCCAGTTCACGACGAAGCGCGACCCAACGCCGCTGTTGCATTTCGGTGATGGCGCTGACGGCAGCATTGATCTTCGACACCTGTGTCTTTGGCGTCATCCCATCGTCGGATATGTCTTCGACCCCCATCTCGGCCTGCTCATGCAGTCCGGCCACGCGAACGCGATAGAATTCGTCGAGGTTCGACCCGGAAATTGCAAGAAAGCGAAGCCGCTCCAGCAGTGGATTGTGGGGGTTTTCCGACTCTTCGAGAACGCGCTTGTTGAACTCAAGCCAGGAGAGTTCGCGGTTGAAAAAACGGCTGTGTCCGAAACTTTCGATGTGAGATTTGCAGGAATGAAACGCTCCGCTCTCGCGCAGTAACATCTGGGTCTCCACACATTCCGTCCTAGACTGCAAACCGGCAGCGCAACGAGTACAGTCTAACCATTCTTTTTGACAGGACGACAGCAAGTTTGGTGCCTGCTTGAGATGATCGACCGCCTAACGGGACTTCAATCCGCCTTTTCGGGATCGCTCTCGACGCAACACTCACTCTCATTCAACTTCAGAAACCGGGCCACGAAAGATCGCGTGATCTTCCTGTGTTCCGAGAGTGAAAGGCGGTCCAGCGCGTTCACGATCGTTTCTGCAGCTTCCATCGATCTCTCGATCCGTGGCAATATAAACGGGATCACATCAGGTGCCAAATGGAGTCGGCGGTCAGTGAAATGCTTCAGCATGACCGCGGCGAGAAGTTCGTCATCGGGTTCCGAAATGGCGATCGCGGGAAATGAACGAATGCGTGAACGAAGATCGGGCAGCGTGACCTGCCATTGCCCCGGCGGGGTTCTTGCCGTCAGCAGCACCGACAATCCGTGCTCCTTGGCGAAATTCAGTTGATGAAAAAGCGCAAACTCGTCGGTAAATGCGCCATTGACGTCTTCGACGACCAGCGCATGCTCAATAGGGACGCCGCCAGCCGATGTGAATTCTGCGGCAATGACGCTGCGGGCGTTTGCGTTCGCTCGCCATATCCCTGCGAGGTGACTTTTTCCGCAGCTCCGAGGCCCGTGAATAATCGCTGCGTGGCTTTGCCAGTTTGGCCAGCCCTTGACGAAATGGAAGGCATGCTCATTACACGACGCTATAAAGAAATCCCCCTCATCCCATGAACTGAGCGGGGTGAGATTAAGGACCAGTTGCCCGGGCATCAACTGCGCCGCGTTCGCCAATGTCTAGGCCTCAACCTTCAGCTCTGGCTTGTTTGTGGCACCGTAGGCTTCGCTCTCATAGTATTTCGTTATCGCATATCGCACAAGAACGCCAATGGCAGCCGCAAGCGGAACCGCAATCAGAAGTCCGGTAAACCCAAGAATATAGCCTGACGCGATGAGGGCAAACAGCAGCCAGACCGGATGCAGGCGGACCTGATTGCCCACAATGTTCGGTGTGAGAACGTTGCCCTCGATGAGTTGGCCAAACACGAAAATGCCGAGGACGAGGAGAATCTGGGTGTAATTAGGCCAATATTGCGCGGTTGCCACGCCCCCCGCCACGATGAACCCGGAACTCGACCCCAGATAGGGAACGAAACTGATCAATCCCGCGCCGAGCCCGATCAGAAGACCATAATTCAAGCCCAGCGCCCCCAGAGTGACCATGTAGAACGTCGAAATAATGATCAGCACGATCAACGTTCCGCGTAGATAAGCGGAAATCGTCGTATCGATCTCGTTCGCGAGCTGACGGATGGTCGGCGCGTCTTGCCGGGGTAAAAACTTGTCGATGGCGCGGATCATATCGTTCCAGTCGCGCATGAGAAAAAATGCGACCACAGGAGTAATGAAAAGCAACGCAATCGAATTGAAGAGCGCCAGACTGCTGGCCAGCAGGCCTTTGACCTGGCCGATGACCCACGGGCCGATATTTTGCGCGATCTGACGCGACATATCCGTCGGCTCGGCACTGCCTAGCTTCGCGTTGCCATCCACCTGTTTGCGGATCGGCTCCAGATAATGTCCATAATGCTCCATAATATACGCCCGCGCTTCATCGAAGTATTGCGGAGCATTAGCAGCAAGGTTACCCAGTTGATTGATAAGTGGCGGAAGAAACAGCGATATGATTGTCGCGAGCATCAGCGTGAAAACCGCAATGATCGCGAAGGCGGCCACTGGACGCGCGATCCCGACACGGCACATCCGGTCGACCAGCGGATGAAACAGGTAAGCGATGACCATGCCGGCCGCAAAGGGCAGCAGGATGTTCGAAAACAACATCAATGCAACGAACGTCAACGCAATAAAAATGAACCAGAATGTTGCGTGTGGAGAAAGGCGAACCGTATCGTCATTCATGGGTAGCGAAGCCTTTGGATTGAGGTGCGACCGAAGAGCTTTGAATCACCAGCGGCCATGAAATGAATGCCTGTCTCCAATCGGAGTACGTCTTTGACAAGCAGATTACCACTTCATTCGCAACGGCAATACCGTGAACTGGGCGTATAATCCGAATCAAAGTCCCGCCGGTTGGATTCAATCCGCAACGGTTGCGCGCATGGAAACGATCTTGTCTGGATTTTTGGCCGGTTCGCCGCGTTTGATTTTATCGATATTTTCCATACCGTCGAGCACTCGACCCGAGACAGTGTACTTGGCGTCCAGAAACGACGCGTCGTCGAAGCAGATGAAAAACTGACTGTCACCACTGTTTGGATCGTTAGACCGGGCCATGGACACGATCCCACGGATGTGCGGCTCGTCGCTGAACTCGGCCTTCAACTTTTTCCCCGAGCCGCCGGTCCCGGTTCCAGTCGGATCGCCGGTTTGTGCCATGAAGCCGTCAATAACGCGGTGAAAAACCACACCGTCGTAGAAACCCTGTTCAGCCAGTTCAACAATCCTAGCCACATGATTTGGTGCAAGCTGCGGAAGAAGCTCGATCGTGACACGCCCGTGCGTGGTCTCCATCGTTAACGATTTTGGAAGTGAGGTCAAAAAAGCGATCCTTCTGGTTTTATGAACAGAGGTAACGAAGTTTGTCGTGAAGCCGTTCCCGGAATGTGTTTCGCGGCTTTTAGCATCAGAACCGCCCGAAGTCCGTCTAAAAGTTCACGTTACCGGCTTATCGTGTTAGCTGCGCTGGCACAAAAGAGCTGTCACGGTTTTCCCGCGATGATCGAACCCGAAGAGGACATGGGTCTAAGGGATCTAATGGTGCGCGCGCGTTGCACGATGCCATGACTCCCTTGCCCCATGAATGGTGCCCCTTTCGCTTTACGATATTGCCCCGGCTACCGTCAAAGAGGATCGCTTGACTTTCCCGTTCGCGGTTCGTGGCAGCGAGGCAACAAACTCGTAATGCTTCGGTCTCTTATAGACTGCCAGACGCTCGCCAGCCTGCGCGCGCAGGGAAGCTTCGTCCGCGCCCTGGCCGTCACGCAAAACGATGAACGCCGCGATGATGGTGACACCCGCACGAACCGCAACTTCGGCGACGGCCACCTCGGCGACGATCGGATGATCACAAAGCTGCTGTTCCACCTCCCACGGTGACACGCGAAATCCCCCCGCATTCATGAGATCGTTGGCGCGACCATGATGGATGATATACCCCTCATCGTCCATCTCGCCGACATCGCCGCCCAGAAACCAGTCTCCGCGAAATATCCCTTCCTGCACGTCTGGCTGATTGAAGTAGCCAAGCATCAGGCCGGGATCGCTTCTGTGACACGCGATGAGTCCGCGCGTGTTGGCAGGCAACGGCGTTTCGCCATTCTGTGCGGCAAGACTTTCGACCTCCGAAAGAATGACGATGCGACGGCCTCGTTGCGGCTTCCCGACCGTGCCGGCCTTCGGCGGAACCGTCGGACTTGTGGAGATGTAGGTCGATAGCTCTGTTTGACCGAGGGCCTGATAGACGCCCGTCCCCGTTCGTGACCGCCATTCCGCAGCGAGATCATCTGGAAGCGCTTCGCCAGCGCAAAGCACGTGCCGCAAGACTGGAACCGTATCGCACGCGATGTCGGTGTATTTCAGAATTTGCCGCAAAACGCCGGGAACGGACGCAAAAATCGTGACACCGTGCTCACGCATGAGATGGAGCCAGATTTCAGGCGTTTTTTCTCCGACATAAACGAGTGCGGTTGCCCCATTCGCCAGCGGGTCCGTGATGCCGGTTCCAAGCGTATAGGTCCAGTTCATGGTGCCCGCATGAAGCAGCCGGTCCGACGCTCGAAGTCCATACCAGCCGTCATACATGGGCCGACGGCCCCATGCGCTTCGATGGGCGTGCAAAACGCCTTTCGGAGAGGCAGTCGTGCCCGATGTGTAGACAAGAAATGCGGGATCATCCGCCCTTGTGAGAGCAAAATCAGCAACCATGCCGCTCTGCATGGCGTTCATGAATTCAACGGCGTCAATCACGTCAACGCCGGGCGACATCGGTTCATACGCCAGTGCGCGGTCAAGGATGACAGCGGATGCGCCACTGTGTTCGGCGATATAGCCAAGTTCCCTCGCTGTGAGGTCCGGCGAAACGGGGACCGGCACGAGACCCACCGCAATCGCGCCAAAAAACGCGATGGCATAGGCACTGGTGTTCTTCATCCGGATCAGGACGCGGCTTTCCGGTGCGGACTTGCGGCGGGATTTGAGAAGAAAGCCCGCCCGCAAAACGGCGGTTTCCAAGCCTGCATAAGTCCAGGTTTCTCGCAGTTTCCCGCCCGTTCCGACGATCAGAAGTGCCGAATGATCCGGGCTGACCCCGGCGTTTCGAAAAACATACCGGGCCATGTTGAAGTTACCGGGGACCGGGGCGCTTGAGAACGGCTGGTTGATCATTGCACATAAAGGTCCGCGACTTTGTTTCGAACACATGCTGACAGCATGACGACTTTAAGCGGAAACTGGCTCGTCGTGTCTCTACACAACATGCGTTAACGCGAGAATGCCGTGCTGCATGACCCTGCGAAAACTCAAAAGCGCGTCAGAAATTCTGCCGTCATCAGATCGAGATGCGCACCGCCCGCATTCTTGTAAAGCGTAATCTCGTCGACGGATGAACGCGTCGTCCCGCCGGTCGCCAGATCGTAAAGGTCGCCCCTGATCCCTGAAGCAGACAGCGCACCGGATGCAATGGGGCCAAGAACATCGCCAACCCCATGCAGTGCTGTTTCGCGACTGTCCACAAATACGCTCGCCCGTCGCATGCAGTCGTCATCAGCCTCGCGGGTGTCTGGCCCGAAACTGCCGACAAGATCGATGTGCTGACCGGGTTTCAGCCACGCGCCCTTCAGAAATGGCTCGCGAGCCATCGTTGCGGTCGAGATGATATCCGCAGCAGCGACGGCGCTTGGAAGATCGTCCCTTGCTTCCGCTTTAATGCCCTCCGCAGTCAGGCTCGCGGCGAGACGTTGCGCGCTTGCCAGGGTTCTGTTCCAGACGATAACGCGGTCGATTGAAGGGCGCGCGGCAAGGTGTCCGCGAACGAGCCAGGGGGCAAGTCCCCCCGCGCCACAGATCAATAATACGCGGGCGTCCAGTCTCGACAGATAGCGGGAGCCAAGCCCGGAGTCGGCGGCTGTTTTCCAGTAGGTCAACTCCGTCGCATCGAGCAGGCCGCGCGGAACACCGGTTTTTCGGTCGAACATGACGAACAGCGCCTGAACCGACGGCAGCCCCCGGGACGCATTATCAGCGACGATGGTCACAAGCTTCGTGCCATATACGGTCGCACTTGTGGCGGCGCGGACAAGAAACCGGTTGTCGTTGCCGCCGATAAGGATATCCGACGATTCGCCGCGATCTTCCTGATGACGGTGTGCCATGAAATCCATGAGGGCACCGAAGTCAAGACGTTGTCTCAACTCCGTCGACGTGTAAAAGCGCATGGGTGCTAAAATGTTGCAAGCGAAGGCAGATGCTGAAAGAGCCAGGTCTCGCTCAGAGCGTCGCCGTCTTTGCGAAGGTAAAGCCGAAGGTCAACGGGTGTCGCCGACTCGGGCGTGAAGTCGAATGTGACCCGCCATTTTTTTGAGTCCACCACCGGATAAACCACATCGCGTTCGAACTTGCCGGATGGCGACGTTAAAACCAACTCGATGTCGCCCCGTTTTTGAAGCTGCGGCAGCTTCCCGCCCTGAAAATCAATGGCGTATTTTGCTGTTCCGCGCAGGCGTGGGCGACCGGGAATACCGCCTGCGCCGATGCGTGTTGCCACAACCCGTGCCAGCGGTGCAGGATACGGTTCATCCTGACGCCAGTGCAGTTTGTATCGCAGCATGCGCTCCTGCCCGGCCTCGAACGGCTCCTTTGGCACCCAGTAAGCCACGATATTGTCGTGGATCTCATCGTTGGTCGGAATTTCAACGAGTTGAACTGCGCCCTCGCCCCAGTCACCCATCGGTTCGACCCAGACACTTGGCCGCCGGTCATAAAATGTGCCGTCGTCTTCATATTGATCGAACCGCCGTTCACGCTGCATGAGACCGAAGCCTTTCGGGGCGCGGTCAAAAAATGAACTGGTCTGCACCTGCCCAGGGTTGTTGAGCGGCCGCCAGATGCGTTCGCCATTGCCGGACCAGATGGAAAGCCCGTCGCTGTCGTGAATTTCAGGACGCCAGTCGATGGCTTCCTTGCGGTTGTATTTGCCGTACCAGAACATGCTCGTGAGCGGCCCGATCCCGACGCGGTCGATGGCGGCGCGCGGAAAAAGATGCGCCTGGATATCCATAAGGGTTCCGCCGTCGCGCGTGGTCACGATCCGGTACGCTCCGGTGATGCGGGCCGAATCGAGCAGCGCGTTGATCACGACACCGCGCCCGCCCTGGAGCGGCTCCAGCCAGAAATGCGAGAAGCGCGGAAATTCCTCAGGTGTTGGCATGGCGACATCGATGGCCAATCCCCGCGACGACAATCCATACTGCTTGGTTTCGCCCGGTGTCCGAAAATAAGACGCGCCAAGAAAGGCGAGCCAATCGGGCTCTCCCGGCGCGGTCAGAACGCGGAAGCCCGCATATCCCGTGTCGGCGGGCAGGACCTGGGCAAAGCTGCTCTTGCCGTAATTGAAAAGGTCTGAGCCATACCGAACTTCCCGTGCAAACCCGCGCTGTGAAACCACGAACATGCGGACGGGCTCTTTGAAAAACTTGCCCACGTGAAAAAGCTCAATCGGATACGGCCCGTCGCCCTGTCCCCAGATCGCACCCTCGGGGCGGAACTTGATTTCCTGATATTCGTCAAAGTCGATGCGTTCGATGATGTCGCGGTCGGAGACCTTTGGCGATTCATAAGGTTTGAGGCTAAGGGCCTTTGCCCAGCTCAGCAGAGCGTCGAACGTGAATGGCACCTCCTGCCCAAAGTAGATGCCATCGCTTGCACCGCCACCCGAAACAGAGGAACTGGCAAGGCCCGTGGCCGCAGCCGCGCTCATGGCGAGTAATGTGCGCCGATCGATCATCTAAGTCTCCAGATGGGTTACGGATCATAACCGCGAAGCGAAAAAGGGCTATTTTGAGGATAAACATCGCCTGAGCAGGGCAAATCTACGTGATTGAATCATCCTTCAACAGGTAGGAGAAAGATCGAGAGACCGTCTACTGCGATGAATAAATGGCGATCAGCGACAGGGCCGCGACAATCGCGAGGTTAATGTAGTAGGTACGGGTCACGTCGAACCACGACGTATATCCCATCAGCCGTCGAAGATACAAACCAACGGCCAGGACCGGAGTTAACAGCGGCAGCAGGGTAAAGGACAGGATCGTTGCTCCAAATCCGCACGCGATTGCGGGCAAAGCCCCGTCGACGGCCATCTCGACCCGATCGCGCTTTTCGTCCGACGCTGCCACGGATATTTCGTGCGGCGTCATCGCCCATCGAAACTGTGATATGAAGAACAGGTAAAACAAGACGACAGAGATGACGTAGGCGTCCAAATACCAGACGGGCAAACCTGCCGCGACGATCTGCGTTACGGATGCAAGGGCGGCGACAATGGTCTCCTGATAGAAGCCGAGTATGGGATCGAATTCAGGGCGCAGGCGAACGCCGACGAGGTCGCGAAACATCGATAAAACCGCACACGTCTCAATCGTGACCGCAACAAGAAACAAACTGTCGATAAGTAAAAATTTAAGCATGCTAAAAAACAATCACCTTGTCGGGCCATCGGGCGGCCAGACTTATCGGAGCGCCCACCAGCCTCATACCCTGATCACTCTTTTGTGAGCCGCGCTGTTGTTCCACTCCTACACATGTTTCCGGTGTATTCCTAGTGGTCCCGTCCTTATACATTCCGAAACGGAGCGGTCCTAGAGCGGTTCCCGAAAAGTGTGACGCGGTTTTCGGATAAGAACCGCTCTTACACCAAGAACTTAGACCCGATCACCCAACTCACCTCAATCGGGATCGGCTCTAATGTAACGGAGAGTTAACGGTTGCCATCCGATCCAAAAATTTTGCCGGTCGTTCCTACACAAGCCCAAACCGCAACGTGATATGTTAGAGTGGGTATGAGGGTTACGCATGTTACGTGTTTTGTTTTTGGGTCTGTTTGGCGTGTTGGGCATCGGGGCGTATCTTTGGATGGTTGCCCCTCCGCCGAAAGCCGCGGTCGTTGCACCGCCACCGCCGGTCCCAGTCGCGGTTGTTCCCGCGGTTCGGCGGGATGTGGCGGTTATGTTGTCGGGAATCGGCATCGTGACGGCGATCAATTCGGTGCAAATCCGCTCGCGGGTCGATGGTACACTGGATACCGTTAACTTTGCCGAAGGTCAGCAGGTCAAAAAGGGGGACGTCCTCGCAACCATCGATCCGCGCCTTTTTCAATCAGCGCTCGACCAGGCGAAGGCGAAAAAGACCCAGGACGAAGCCCAGCTTGCCAATGACCTGAAAGACCTGGAACGAAGCCGGGCCTTGGCCGCAAGTCAGTTTGCGTCTCAACAGGCGCTCGACCAGCTCACGGCAAAGGTTGCCATTGGACGAGCCTTGCTTCTTGCCGACGATGCCGCAATCAAGACCGCACAAACGAACCTCGGATATACCACCATCACCGCGATGTTCGACGGGCGTATCGGCCTTCGCAGCGTGGATCCCGGCAATATTGTCCGCGCCAACGACACCGCTTTCATCGCGACGCTCACCCAGAAGAACCCCATCGCTGTGGTTTTCACCCTGCCGGAAGCTCAGTTGGGCAACGTGCGCGACGCTTTGAGAAAGGGCGACGTGATGGCGATGGCCTTCGATCAGGACAACCGGAAAATTCTTGCAACGGGTCGCGTTGAGGTGGTGGACAATCAGGTGGATCAGGCCACAGGCACGATCCGCGTCAAAGCCGTGTTCGCCAATGCGGATGACGCGCTCTGGCCGGGGCAATTCACGCCGGTGCGTGTACAGGTCAACGTGTTGCGCACGGTGGTTACGGTTCCATCCGCTGCCATTCAACGGGGACCGAACGGTGTGTATGTCTGGATCGTCAAGCCGGATCAGCGGGCGGCGATGGCACCGGTCGAGCCGTCCACTACGTTCGAGGACATGACGGTGATCGACAAAGGCATGCTGGAGACCGATCAGGTCATTGTATCGAACCAATATCGCCTCCAGCCGAACACGCGCGTTAAAGTCGATGCAAAACCGGTCGCAACTGCAGGGCAGGATGGCCGGTCATGAATGTTTCAGCCCCCTTCATCAACAAGCCGATCGCTACGACTTTGATGATGGTGGCCATCGCCTTCATGGGCGTCGCCGCGTTTTTATATCTTCCGGTCGCCCCTTTGCCGCAGGTGGATTTCCCGACCATTCAGGTCAGCGCTCAGCTTCCGGGTGCAAGCCCTGAAACCATGGCGTCCTCTGTGGCGAACCCGCTTGAACAGCAACTCGGTCAGATTTCCGGCGTCACACAGCTCACGTCAACGAGCACGCTTGGTTCGACGCAGATCAACATTCAGTTCGAACTGAGCCGCAACATCGACGCGGCAGCCCAGGATGTGCAGGCAGCCATCACCTCGGCGGGGCGTCGGCTGCCAACCACGCTCAGCGCACCGCCAAGCTACCGGAAATTCAATCCCGCTGATCCGCCCATCATGATCCTTGCCGTCACCTCTGACACGGTTCCGCTGGAAACCGTCAGCGACTTCGCAGAGAACGTGATCGCGCAACAACTTTCTCAGATATCCGGCGTCGCCTATGTCAACATCGGCGGTCAGCGCCGTCCATCGGTGCGCGTACAGGTCGACCCGGAGAAGCTCGCCTCACGCGGCATCACGCTGGAAGATGTTCGGCTTATTCTCAACAACATCACGTCCGACTCGGCAAAAGGCACCCTCAACGGCGTAAAGCAAAGCTTCACCATCGCTGCCAACGATCAGCTTACGAAGGCCGAAGACTACGGCGACGTCATCATTGCCTACCGTCAGGGCGCACCTGTTCGGGTCAAGGATGTGGGCCGGGCGGAAGCCGGACCGGAGAACAATCAGTTGGCGGCATGGTCAACCGGGGTGCCTGCTGTCCTGCTGCCGGTTTTCAAGCAGCCCGGCGCAAACGTCATCGAGACCGTGGATGCTGTGAAAGCGGCCATACCGAAGCTTTCAAGCGTCATCCCGGCCGGCGTGAAGGTCGAATTGATCAGCGATCGAACCGTGACCATTAGGGCGTCAGTGGAGGATGTCGAGTTCACGCTTGTGCTCACCATCGTGCTCGTGGTTCTGGTGATCCTGTTCTTCCTGCGCAACATCCGCGCAACACTTATCCCAAGTGCGGTCGTGCCGCTTTCCCTGCTTGGCACATTCGCAGTCATGTACGGCGTCGGCTTCAGCCTCGATAACCTGTCCTTGATGGCCTTGACCATCGCCGTCGGATTCGTGGTCGACGATGCCATCGTGGTTGTGGAAAATATTTATCGTTATATCGAGGAAGGCGAAGATCCCTATAACGCGGCTTTGAAGGGCGCAGGCGAAATTGGGTTTACGGTCTTTTCCATCAGCCTGTCGCTGGTCGCCGTCTTTATTCCAATTATACTTATGAGCGGCATCGTCGGGCGGCTGTTGCGGGAATTCGCGCTGACGGTGACCGTGACCATCGCGGTTTCGGTGGTCGTATCGCTGACGTTGACGCCGATGCTGTGCGCACGGTTTCTGAAGCCTGAACATGAAAAGCCGGGATGGCTCAGCCGTCAGGTGGGAAAGTTTCTCGATGCTTTGGTGCACGGGTATGCGACCACGCTCGATATCGCACTGCGCTTTCATTTCGCAACATTTCTGATTTTCGTCGGCACGTTTGCGCTCACGGTGCACCTTTTCATCATCATTCCGAAAGGCTTCTTCCCGATCCAGGATACCGGCGTGCTTTTCGCCGTGACCGATGCGTCGCAGGATGTGTCATTTCAGGAGATGTCTCGCCGTCAGCAGGCTTTGGCAGAGATCGCGGCTAAGGATCCTGATGTGACGACCGTCGGTTCGATTACCGGCACATCGCCAGGCAGCACCAGCAATTCGGGCCGCCTGTTCATCACGCTCAAGCCGAAACCCGAACGATCCTCCAGTGCAACGGAAGTCATGAATCGCCTGCGCCCAAAACTCGCTCAGGTGCAGGGTGCTCGGGCGTTCCTCTCGCCGGCTCAGGACATCACCGTGGGGGCGCGCGCCAGCCGCGCCTTGTATCAATACACCTTGCAGGACGCGAGCCTCGACGAGTTGAATGAATGGGCACCGAAGGTGCTGGAAAAGCTGCGATCCCTTTCGATCCTGGCTGACGTTTCTTCGGATCAGCTCAACAACGCGCCCAAGCTGAATGTCGTCATCAACAGGGACAGGGCCTCACGCTATGGCGTATCCCCGCAAGCCATCAACGACACGCTGAATAGCGCGCTGGGACAACGGCAGGTGGTTCAATATTACACCCAGATCTCGACCTATAACGTTGTGCTCGAAATCCTGCCGGAGTTGCAGGGGGACCCGAATGTGCTCCAGCGGATTTATGTGCGCTCGCCGCTTACCAACCAGATGATTCCCCTGTCTACGCTGGTGACGGTGGATACTGCCAAAACCGGGCCGCTGGCGGTCAACCATCAAAGTCAGTTCGCTGCGGCCACCATCTTTTTCAACACACAGCCGGGCGTTGCTCTCGGGCAGGCGGTCGATGCCATCAACAAGGCCGTGACCGAGATCGGCACGCCGATTACGCTTCAGGGCAGCTTTCAAGGGAATGCGCAGGCTTTCCAGAGTTCGCTCGCGTCAACGCCGATCCTGATCGTGGCGTCGCTTGTGGTGATCTATATCATCCTCGGCATGCTCTATGAGAGCTTCATTCATCCGCTCACGATTTTGTCGACGCTCCCGTCAGCGGGCGTTGGCGCGCTGCTGATGCTGATGGCTTTCGGGTTCGACTTGTCGGTCATCGGGATCATCGGCATCATTTTGCTGATCGGGATCGTGAAGAAAAACGGGATCATGCTGGTTGATTTCGCCATCTCGGCAGAGCGCGACCGCGGCCTGAAACCTGAAGATGCGATCCGCGAAGCGGCCCTGCTCCGGTTCCGACCGATCCTGATGACGACCCTGGCGGCCCTTCTCGCAGGTTTGCCGCTTATGGTTGGGACCGGCACAGGCTCAGAACTTCGCCAGCCGCTCGGCTTTGCCATGGTGGGCGGGCTTGCGCTCAGCCAAATCCTGACGCTGTACACGACGCCCGTGATTTATATTTACCTCGATAGGCTTCAGAAACTACTCACGGGCGAACGCGACCCGGAGGGAGCGACGCCTCCTGTTCACGAGAAAGCCTTGGCTCCGGTTCACCGCGCCGCGGAATAGCCGCGTCGCATCGAAAAAGCTTGTCTCACATCGTATACAAAATATAACCACTGCTGCAGTTCATCAGTTTGCGGTTATATGACTTCGAGTTTCGATCATCTCGTGTTCGCAGCGGCGTCTTTGGACGAGGGCGCGGAGTGGCTTTCGTTACGCCTTGGCGTGCCCTTCGACGCCGGTGGTGAACATACCAAAATGGGCACCCACAACCGGCTTCTCCGGCTTGGCGAAAGCGCATACATCGAGTTGATCGCGATCAATCCCTTGGCCGCAAACCCACCGCGCCGCCGCTGGTTCGGTCTCGACAATTCCGTGGTGCAGAAAACGCTATCGGTGCCGCGTCTGGTAACCTGGGCGGTACGAACATCGGATATCAACGCGCTCGTCGCAGGTTCCGCCATCACGCCGGGGGCAATCCACGCCATGACCCGCAATTTCCTGAACTGGCTCATTACGATACCCGACGACGGCTCCGTAACCGAAGAGGGGCTTTTTCCTTTTGCCATCGAGTGGCTTGGTGCCGCACATCCGGCCAGAAAACTTGCCCATCGCGGCCTGTCACTTGATGCGATCGAGCTTTGCACCCCCGGCGCAAAGCAACTGGAACAGGCGCTGGCCTCCATCGGATTCAACGCTCAGGAACAGAAGGTCAGCGTCATCTCAATCGAAGGACCACAGCATTTTCGGGCTCGCCTCAAGACACCGAAGGGTCTTGTTATGTTTTCAAGCGACACCTTAATAGAAGATGGGATCGTTCTCCCCGGCGAGGCGAGCGGCAGCGATGTGGCAGAAGCGCAGAGTTAGAGCGCGTCGCCGGGCTGGCACCAGCGCGCTTCGAGGGGGCGTGCGGTCAATCACCGCATCATGGGAATCCGCAAGGATGAGGCCTGCATCGGTGGGCAGGATGTCAATCGGGAAGCAGGGTTCGACTGCAAAAAACAGGCGGTCGCACCACTCGAGGTAATGATGCCATTTTCGGTCGCTTTGGTAATCCGCGAGACATGACTTGACTTCAATGATCCAGATTTCGCCGTCTGCCGACAGCGATAGTACGTCGGCACGTCGCCCTGTTACAAGCGGGAATTCTGACAGGGTTGCATGCCCCATTGAACGTAACAGCCTCAGCGTGCCGCGCAACGACCGTGGCTCTCTTGTGTTCAGCGGTGGGCGATTGCTGGATCGAACCGTGCGCCGATATCAACGACTTGTTACTCGCAATTATAAACCGCCCGTGTCGCTATCTCGTATCGAAGTCTTCATGTGAGTGTTCTGATGCCCCTGGATATAATCCACAGCGACCCCGTTAGCACGCGTTTTTCGGCAGAGCGGCTCAGGGATGACCTGTTCGCGACGAGACGCCGCTCTCTGGAAATCGCGTTACCGCTGTCTGCCGAAGACCAGTCGGTCCAGGCCAGCGAAGACGCAAGCCCGACGAAGTGGCATCTGGCACATACAACTTGGTTCTTCGAAGAGCTTATCCTGAAACGCTTTGACGCGAACTATAAGCCCCTGGACGAGCGCTTTTCGTTTTGCTTCAACTCTTATTACGAAAGCCTCGGCCCACGTCATCCGCGGATCAAGCGCGGGCTTCTAACCCGCCCGTCGGCGGCTGAAGTCCTGTCCTACCGCGCTCACGTGGATGAAAGCCTCGATGCGCTTTTCGACAGCAACCCGGCGGATGAGGCCTATACTCTACTCGAACTCGGGCTGCATCACGAACAACAGCATCAGGAACTGATGTTGACCGATATCCTGGCGCTGTTCGCGGAAAGTCCGCTGAAGCCTGTTTATCGTGCGCGGTCAGGGGCGAAGGCTGCTGTTGCGGCCAGCACTAAATGGATTTCAGTCAGCGGCGGCCTTCACGAGGTTGGTCATGGCGGTGACGGGTTCGCCTATGACAATGAAGGTCCGCGTCATCAGGTCTTTTTGCAGGACTTGAAGCTTGCCTCCCACTGCGTGACCAACGGCGAGTGGCTTGCGTTCATGGCCGACGGTGGATATGCCAATCCTTTATTGTGGCTTGCCGACGGGTGGGCCACCGTCCAACGGGAAGGCTGGTCCGCGCCGGGGTATTGGCAGTGCCAAAACGACGCAAGCTGGGCGCAGATGACTTTGCACGGCCTCATCCCCATCGAGAACGCGCGTCCAGTCAGTCACGTGAGCTTTTATGAAGCCGACGCTTATGCGCGCTGGGCGGGAGCGCGTCTGCCAACCGAACACGAATGGGAAATCGCTGCCGCGAATCAGCCGTTCAACACCCGCGTTTACGATCTGTCCGACCTTCTGCCCGTATCTGAACAAGGGCGCGGTTTGACGGGTCTTGGCAACAATGCCTGGGAATGGACGCAAAGTCCTTATGTCGGCTACCCGGGCTATAAACCGGTTGCCGGGCCGCTGGGCGAATACAACGGAAAGTTCATGTGTAATCAGTTCGTGCTTCGAGGCGGCTCCGTGGCAACACCGCCATATCACACACGCCGCACCTACCGCAATTTTTTCTATCCTCATCAGCGCTGGCAGTTCATGGGACTTCGCCTCGCCTCTGGAGCGTAATCAGTGACCTATCAAATTCGGGCAGAGACAACGACACCTGCGGTCGACGAACAGTTTTTGCTTGCTGTACTGAACGGGTTGGCGGCGAAGCAAAAATCGCTGCCCTGTCGATATTTTTACGACCGGCAAGGGTCGGCCCTTTTTGAGCAAATAACGCAACTGCCGGAATATTATCCGACGCGCACGGAGACCGCACTTCTGGAACGCTACGGCAGCGATATCGCGAAACTTGTCCCGACCGGCGCATCCGTGGTGGAGTTCGGCTCTGGCTCCAGTCGCAAGACCGAAATATTGCTGGCTTCCTTAAAAGCTCCCGCAGCTTACATTCCGATCGAAATTTCGGCATCGGCACTGATTCCGGCGTGCGCGCGGATACGACAAAGCTTCCCGGACATCGCTGTGCATCCGATTCTCGGTGGTTTCGAAGATCTGCACACACTGCAACTTCATGTCCCGAGCAACGCGCGCATTGGCTTCTTCCCTGGCTCGACGATCGGCAATTTCGAGCGGCACGAGGCGATCAGCTTTCTACAAAGCGCACGAAGCTTGCTCGGACCTGACGCATTGTTTCTGCTTGGCGCCGATCTCGTGAAGCCGCTCGATGTGCTTCTTCCTGCTTACGACGATAAAGCTGGGGTCACAGCGGCGTTCAATCTCAACATCCTGACCAGGATCAACCGCGAACTTGACGGCACCTTCGACTTGTCGCAATTCAGGCACATCGCCATCTATAATGACGCTCTCAACCGCGTGGAAATGCACCTGCAGGCGTTGAAACCCATGACGGTGTTCATTTCTGGCCACGAGATCGCGTTTTGCGAACGCGAGACCATCCACACGGAAAACTCGCACAAATATTCCATCGACGATTTGCGCGCCCTGGCCGCAGAGTCCGGCTGGCACTGCACGAAAACTTGGGTCGACCCCGACCGGCTTTTTTCGATACACCTTCTGTCGTAGAGGTGCATCGCATTCGAATGCTTTTTTCCGGAGTTCGTCAGTTCGATGATGTTTAAGTTTCTCGTGCCCATCGCCATTGCGGCCGTGGCTGTTGTTCTTCTCCTCGGCTTGTTGAACATGGCTCGCGCGGGAAGCGTCAGCACAAGCCAAAAGCTTATGCGCGCCCGCGTGTTGTTTCAGTTTGGCGCGGTTGTCGTCATCATGGCGGCGATCTATTTCGCACGATAACTGCCTTCGTGTCTTATTTCTCACAGAATATAAGAAACGCCTCGTGTGACAGACCAGACGTTTGACAGACTCTGCCCATTGGAGTGAAGTGCGCTGGGTATCAGAGGGGGTCTTCGTGCTCGGGTCATTTTCGAAAAAAGCAACGTGCGCAGCTTTGTTTGCGGTCGGGTTCGCGTTTGCTTCGAGCTATGCTCAGGCAATCGAGCAATTCGAAACGCGCGCGACACCGTTCTACGCCATCGATGAGACGCGAATTGGTGCCTTTAAGCAGGCGGTAGATGACGCCCCCGGTGAAGGCGGCGCTGCCCTGAACCTTGAAGTCCTTCTTGGCCGGGTTCCTGGTCATTATGAAAATCGCGTGCTCGATTTCTTTCTGACGCCTCGTCCACACATCGGGACGACGCTCGCCTTCGGTAAGACGAGCGAGTTCTACTGGGGCGCGACCTGGGATTTCAAACTCACGGACCGGTTTTTTGTGGAGGCATCCTTTGGCGGTGCGGCACACGATGGACCGTTGAACGAGCGGCACACCGCCTCTTATGGCTGCACCGTGAATTTCCGGGAGTCCGGCTCGTTGGGCATGGCCCTGTCTGAAGACTGGCGTTTGCTGGTTACGGTCGACCATATGTCAAACGCGGGTATTTGCGATACCAACCGCGGCCTGACGAATGTCGGCGTGCGGCTTGGCTATAAGTGGTAAATCGGCTACCGTTGCCTGATCTCAATACTATCAGGCAGGTGGCATGGTTGTCTTAACGAGAATTTACACGAAAACCGGCGACGCGGGCACAACAGCTCTCGGCAGCGGCAAGAGGGTTCCTAAGAACGACAGCCGTATCGCTGCCTACGGAACCGTTGATGAGACCAATGCGGCAGTGGGCATGGCGCGGTTGTTGTTGCCAGACCCACAATCCTCCCAGCACACCATGTTGCTGCGCATACAAAACGATCTCTTCGATCTTGGGGCGGACCTGTGCGTTCCGGAAACGGGCGAGCCGCTACCTTATACGCCGCTGCGTATGACGGCAGCGCAGGTTATGCGACTGGAAGTTGAGATCGATCAGATGAACGGGGAAATGCAGTCGCTTACGTCTTTCGTTCTTCCAGGCGGATCCCAAGCCGGTGCGGCTTTGCATCTGGCGCGAACAATCTGCCGTCGAGCCGAACGGGCCATGATCGAGTTGTCGTTGATTGATGGTGAGGTTGTCAGCGATCCTGCGCGACAATACATCAACAGGTTATCAGACCATCTTTTCGTGATAAGTCGCTACGTCAATGACAAAGGAAAAGCCGACGAGCTTTGGAAGCCCGGTAAAAACCAGTAAACTTAGTTTATTCGGGCAATTTCGGATGGCGACCGAGAAAGTTTGCTGCACCGCGAGAACGAACACACCGATAAACGGACAAGACAGCCTGGTACGCAAAACTAAACCAGGTGTCCTGTTCTGCCATCATGCCGTTTGAAAGCATGTGGAGAACTCTTGCAGCACGTCCGCCGCTCACGTCCATATGAGGCTAAACCCACTCGATTGTCACTGAAAAAAATACTCGTATTCGCGAGAGTTGTGCAGAACCTGTGCACGAAATGTGACCACATCGTTTGGTTCCCAGAATTGCCGGACTGGAGACACCGTGCCTGACGGAGCGCGCAAATGCCGGAAAGTTAATGGCGTCTCGGTAGCCACCCACGTCTTTGCCGAAAATACCTTGCGCACTTCCGGCTATCTCCACTGCATGGCAAAAGAGGCCTCGAAAGCCGGGATCGAACCGACCCTAAATTCATAGCGAGGGAAGGTCTTGCGGAAGTAACTTGCGCTGATGTTACCCTCTACTCGCCTTCGTGGCAGGGCAGGTTCTTTGCGTGAATGAAGCTTATGTTATAGTGTCGACACAATCCTCTTCATGAACCAGATGCCTGAAAATTGACCAAGAGTTCTGCAATGTTTTCTGAAATAAGTTGAGTGGTTTAAGCATATGGATATTTTAAGCTTCCCACTGGCGAGATTATGCTATGCGCCGCGCACCGAAGATGTTCTCGAAGTCAGTAAGGCAGGATTATCTGTCTGGCTCGACAAGCAATTGAATTTGAAAACACTGACAAATGCCGATCTCGACGATCGCCTTGCGTCGTTCAAGCTCCAGATCAAATATCCGGCCGGTAACGGACAGCCGACACCCAAAGGTGAGACGCGAAACTGGCCGGCGCTGGATGCCATGCGCCCTTTCGATTATCTTAACGCGCCGATTGAAAAAGCCTGGGCGCTACTCGATCCCAAGGCAGTGCGTCCGAACGAAGAATTCCAGCGACCTTATCACGAGGTTGTTTCTGCCACGATTTTGCGCGCGGTTCACAGCCCGTTTCAGCTTTATGAGCAGCTTGTTTCCTTCTGGCACGACCATTTCAATGTACTGGCGACCGATGATCGCAAAATCGGCGCGGCGTTGCCAGCCTACGACCGCGATACGATCCGACCGCATGCGCTTGGCAACTTCCGGGAATTGCTGGAAGCCGTTGCCAAAAGCCCGGCGATGTTGATCTATCTATCCAACTGGACATCGAGATCGGGTTCGGCAAACGAGAACTATGCCAGGGAACTCATGGAGTTACACACTCTGGGGCGGGACGCGTATCTCAACGACCGCTACAATCGATGGCGGGATGTCCCGGGTGCCTCGGATGGCAAACCATCGGGCTACATCGACGAGGATGTGTACGAAGCAGCCCGTGCTTTCACCGGCTGGAGTGTGGAAAACGGCCAGCGGCTTGATCCCTCAACGGAACTGCCGCGAACAGGAAAGTTCGTTTATGTCGACGCATGGCACGACGGTTATCAGAAACGCGTGCTAGCCACAGAATTTTCGCAGTTTGCGGCGCCCATGGCCGACGGTCGCAAGGTGCTCGATCTTGCTGCGTTTCATCCCGCCACCGCTCGCTTCATCTGCACGAAACTCTGCCGCCGGTTTGTGAGCGATAATCCGTCGCAAAGCATCATCGATAGCTCGATAAAAGTCTGGATAGATAACGCGAAAAAACCAAACCAGATCGCGGCGGTCGTCAAGCATATCGCGCTGTCAAAAGAGTTTTCGTCGTCCCGGGGCATGAAGTCGCGCTCGCCATTGGCTCTCACTGCGAGTTTTGCGCGGGTTACGGGGATCGATTTGACGCCAACCCAGCCGTTGGCTCAAGGGCTTGCGGTCTGCGGGCAACGGCTGTTCGGGTGGTCGGCTCCCGATGGGCGACCAACCAGCGTCGACTACTACATCACGCCAGAGTTCATGCGCGAACGCTGGGTTCTGGTTTCAAAACTCGCGCAGAACGCATGGAACACCGGCCAGCCAAAAGCACTTGGTTTGTTATCCGATCGAAACGAGTCCCGCTTGGGTGAAATGGTCGCGCATTGGTTTGGCGTGTTCGCTGGCCCCGATGCCCTGGCCAAGCCATTTCTCGATGCGCTCGAAGTGGACCCGGGTGAACTGGTAACCGACCGAAAGCGCGCCGCACAAATTGCCGGACTGTGTGCAGCGGCTCCCCAATTTCAGGTCACGTGAGGCTTGCCATGCGATTGAACCGCAGAAATTTTCTTGAGGGCGTGGTAGCAGGTGGCGCATTGCTCACGCTTGACGCCGGAACTCTAAAACAGTTGGCATTCGCAGCCTCACCCGACAACAAGCAGCGCGTGCTGGTGGTCGTCCATATGCGTGGCGCGTGCGACGGCCTCAATCTCGTTTGCCCGGCGAACGATCCCAATCTGATTTCGGCGCGGCCTGCCGATCTTCGCGTGTCGCCCGATGGCGACAAGGCGGGCTATGGTTTGTCATCGTCCATGCCTGGGATCGACTGGAGGTTGCACGCAGGCGCGGGCGACCTGGCAGAGCTTTACAAGAATGGCACACTTGGGTTCGTTCACGCGGCAGGCATCCCTGAAGCAAACCGCAGCCATTTCGTCGCCACCGATATTATCGACCATGGTGCAGCCGACGGAGCGTCTCTTTCGAGGGTTCGGGGCGGCTGGATGGGCCGATATCTTGCACAGTCGAAGTACGCGGGGACACCCGTGCCTGGCGTTTCAGGATCGCCCGCGTTGTCGGGGGAGTTTGCGGGCTTCGGCGGGGCGTTCGCCGTACCGGACCTTGCCAACGGGTTGCCATTGCCATGGGATGAGAACGCCGCAACGGCAGTCGAACGCCTTTACAGGCAGGCCCCCGGCGCGGTCAGCGCGGCAGGGCTTCGCGCGCTTCAAGCCGCAAAACTGATCGCAGCCAGGCTGCCTCGCGGCGGAGACGGGAAATTTGCCGCCTATCTCGACCAGAAAGAGGGTTACGACAAGTCCGGCGACATCGGCCGTGGGCTGCGAACCATAGCCCGCCTGATCAAGCTCGATGTGGGTCTCGTCAGCGCCAGTGTGGACGTGGGCGGCTGGGATACCCATGAAGCTCAGCAGGGCCGCTTCCAGAACAACGTGCACAGGCTGTCGTCGGGGCTGGGCGCGTTCTGGAATGACCTCTCCGAATATCACGACCGGATCACGGTCGTCGCTTACGGCGAGTTCGGGCGGCGTCTTCGCGCGAACCGCAGCGGCGGCACGGATCATGGACGCGGCGGCGTCATGATGGTGATGGGTGGCGGTGTGAAGGGCGGACGCATCATGGGAGCGTGGCCAGGATTGAGCGACGCCGCGTTGGACGAACGGGTGGACCTGGCTGTCAAGACCGATTATCGGCACGTGCTGACCGAACTGCTGGAAAAGCATGGTGGAGCGCCGCTGAAACCTGAGGTTTTCCCTAATTACAAAGCACCCGCAGCACTCGGCTTGATGGCATAACGTGTAAAACTGTATCGTTCGTGAAGTATTACCAGACTGCGGCTCATATTCGCCCCTATTGCCGTTAAGCGTCTCATCGGGCAATTGGCAGATACGGGGCGGGGTCAGTGAAATATCTTTCAATACTTTTATGTCTTTGTTCAGCGGGCTCTGCATTTGCTGCTGAATGCGCCGATGATGAAGGCAAGTCGAAACTCGCGCGTGTGATCGCCGTAAACACTGCTCTTGATTCATCGTCCGTTGATGCCCAATCCGGCACCAGCGCGTCCCCTGTTGTCCTTCAGGACAAGGAAGTGGTCATCACCTTCGATGATGGCCCGCGTCCCCCGATCACCACCTATCTTTTAGCCATTCTCGACCGTCATTGCATCAAAGCGACGTTCTTCGTTTCCGCCGAGAGCGGAAAGGCCTATCCGAGGCTGGTTCAGGATGCGGCGAAGCGTGGTCATACCATCGCCGTGAAGGTGGCCGTGAAAACCGTGACTGCCACGAAAAATCCGGATGAGATCAAAGCCATCATCGAGAAAAGCTTTGTCAGGATCAATGGTATCCTTGGAGGAGGCGTTGCTCCGTTTTTGCGCGTGGCGGGATGGGAGCCGTCCGCCGACGAGATAAAAACTTTGGCTGCCGATAAAATCAGTCTCTGGAGAGCAGATGTTCCCATCCAGCGCGGATGGGGCGAAGCGGCGGCCACGAAGATTGCAAACGCAACATTGTCACGCATCAAGGAGCGCGGGCACGCCGTGGTTCAGTTCGATGGGACTTCGCTGTCCACGGTCGATGCCCTGGACAGCATTCTGAACACGCTGAAACATGATGGTTATAAGATCGTCCACGTGGTTGCAGCCAACCCTTACGTGGCCGCGACGCACTAGAGCCGATCCCGATTCAAAGGAATCGGCTGATCGGCTCTACTCTTTCAGCAAGAGCGGTTCTTATCCCAAAACCGCGTCACACTTTTCGGGAACCGCTCTAAGCAATTCGACCAGAGTCATCATCTTACACAGTGCGTTGCGCGGTCTCAACCCCTGCCGCGGTCTGCTTTCGTTGAACCTGGAGTATGTTTGAGACAGGCGGACTCATCGACTACATGTCATGTCCGGGCTTGACCGGCTGGCGACGGCGGAAACGATCCGCTTGCAAAACGAGGAACTTTGTTCAGAACCACCTCAATCGAAATCGATTGTCAGGCCGTCATGCGCGGGGACCACATGTGACGGCAGCCTAGACGAAAGTTCGTCGTAGTCCAGATCCACATGCAGATGCGTGAGCACGGCGCGCTTCGGCCTCATGCGCTCGATCCACCACAGTGCTTTCTCAAGGGTCAGATGGGTCGGATGGTCGGTGTATCGCAACGTATTGATGACCCAGACGTCGAGACCTTCCAGCAGCGGGAGCGAGGCATCAGGCAAGTCATTCAGATCGCTTGAATACGCAAGATGGCCAATACGGAAGCCAAGCGAGTCGATATCGCCATGATGCTGTCGAAACGTTGAAAAGTCGATGGGTCCGCCCGCGCCCTCGATTTTCACCGCATGACCGTCTGGGATTTCGAGGCCGGTGACAATCGGCGGATAGCTCGATCCGGGTTGCGTCTCGAAACAGTAATCGAACCGCAGCTTGAGGAATTCGAGCGTTCGCCGGTCGGCGTGAACGTCGATGCGTCGGCGCCGGGAATACGCCAGCATACGGAGATCGTCGATGCCATGAGTATGATCCGCATGATCGTGGGTGTAAACCACGCCGTCGAGATAGGTCACGTTGGCGTCAAGGCATTGTTCCCGAAGATCGGGCGACGTATCGATCAGCGCCACCGTCTTCCCGGATGGCGTCACTTTCTCGACCAGTGCGGAACACCGCCGTCTCCGATTCTTCGGATTGGCTGGATTGCAGGCGCCCCAGTCGCCGCCAACTTTGGGAACGCCCGTGGATGAGCCACATCCAAGAATTGTGAGCCGCATGCTCATGCGGCGCGACCGCTTTCAGGCCATCGGCTTGCCGTTGCGGCTTTCGTGAACAGGCGGAAGAAGTTGGCCGTTGTCACGCGGGCGATCTCGTCGGCGGTCGCGCCCTTCACGTCGGCAAGGGTTTTCGCCGTGTGCTGGACGAACGAGGGCTCGTTTCGCTTTCCGCGGTACGGTTGCGGGGCGAGATACGGGGCGTCGGTCTCAACCAGCAACCGATCCAACGGAAGCGACGCGGCGACCTTGCGAAGGGCGTCAGACTTCGGGAACGTGAGGATACCGGAAAACGAAACGTAAAGCCCCATGTCTATCGCGGCTTCCGCAAGTGCCAGACCACCGGTGTAGCAGTGCAGAACTGCCGGGAAAGCCCCGCGCGCCATTTCATCTTCCAGGAGCTTGCGCGTGTCCTCATCTGCATCGCGAGTGTGAATGACAAGCGGCAATCCGGCCTCCCGCGCAGCAGCGATGTGAATGCGAAAGCCTGCGTGTTGATCGTCGCGTTTGGCTTTGTCATAAAAATAGTCGAGGCCAGACTCGCCGATGGCGACAACGCGAGGATGATCGCTCAGTGCGACGATCTCTTGCGACGTGATGCCGAGTTCTTCACTGGCGTTGTGCGGATGTGTGCCCACCGAGCAGGTCACGGTGTCAAAACGGGTCGCGAGCGCCGCGATGCGATCGAACTGACGAACGCGCGTGCAAATGGTGAGCATGTGGCCGATCCCGGCAACCGTTGCGCGGGCGACAACCTGGTCCAGCTCACTGGAGAAATCGGGAAAATCCAGGTGGCAATGACTATCCACGAGCACGGTCTTGTCCTTCCGATGCATTATTTAACAGTCAAAATTCCACCCGCTGTCACAGGTTCGGTTTCTTGCGGGTCGCATTCAAGTTGCAGGATACCGATGATGTCGTCTTCGCAAGGGTAAATTCCGGCGCGACTGTCCTGGATGTCAAGCGTCATGACAAGAAAAAGCTCGGACTCGCCAGAAAGATATCCCAACGCGCCCGCCTTCGTTCGCGTTGCGAGGGCGGCTCCGTAAAGATATCGTTTTCGGGCTGTCCACCGTCTCAAAAACGGCGAAGTCACGTGTACGGTTGCCAGTCTGGGACAGTGTGGGCGGGTCGCCTGAAGGCTCGACAGCATTTTGAGAACAAATCCATGAGAGCGCTGCTTTTCGTTGCAATAACGTTTTTTATCCTGATCGGTGGGTGTGCGACCTATTTTCGTCTGTCCGGCCCCGGCCACGAATACGATCTGAAGTATGTGCTGCCCATCGACACACGGAATATGCCTCGTCCCGCAATCTTGCCCACGATTGCGTCCGCTTCCAATGACGCGCCAGACAACGCAGCCGACGGGCGCGCAATAGCCGAGCAGACAAACAGTCCCGTCCGGCCGCCGTTTCGTTTCAACGAAGCGAGAGGTTCAAGCGAACTGCGCGCGCAGGAGTAGGCGGTCCGTCAACGAAAGGTTTTTCATGGTCATCGACCCGTCCTCGCTGCCCTACCGGCTGTGCGCCGGTGTCATGCTTCTGAACACGCACGGCCTTGTCTGGACCGGGCGTCGTTTTACAGATTTCGTCTATGGCGAGCAGATCAATCGCTGGCAGATGCCCCAGGGCGGTATCGATAAGGGCGAGGACACGCGTCTTGCGGCGCTGCGCGAGCTTTATGAGGAGACCGGTATTCGCAGCGCCGAAGTCCTCCGCGAGGCTCGCGACTGGATCAATTACGATCTGCCGCCGGAAGCGCTTGGTATCGCGCTCAAGGGCAAATATCGCGGCCAGACACAAAAATGGTTCGCGATGCGGTTCACCGGCGATGAAAGCGAGATCAACCTCGCGGTCGAAGGCGGCGAGCCTGAGTTCGACACGTGGCGCTGGGCTTACGCAGCCGATGTGCTGGCGGAGATCGTACCGTTCAAGCGCACGGCTTATGCGGCTGTGTTTGCAGAATTCGCGGATTTGATTGCGGTAGCCTGATATTAAGCTGACGGTTGACGCGCTGCTTTGTTTGTAAAAGCGGACAAGAGTTCCGATATCGGTTCATTATACAGAGAGAAATTTTCTGACTACGGAGCGGATAATGACATCGGAGCAGGACAATCTTGTGTTGCGGCTTTTACAGGAAATTCGCACTAACCAAACGGAAACCAACGCTCAGTTGGCAACGCTCACAACCAGGGTCGAGAAGCAGACCGTGGAAATTATCAATGTAAGAGGCAGCCTGCGTAAAGTGGAAGAGGGTATGGAGGCAATCGCCGGTGTCCTGAGCCGCGAACTCGATCTATTGAAATAGTTTCAGTTGTCGGCGACGTTTTTTTGCAAACATTTCGGAGACCATGGTCACACTTCTCGACAAACGCGACCAAATCGCACCAGCACCTCGCCATCCGGAAAAAGCAAACCGGCTGGACACGCCCGTGCTTCGCAAGCCTGACTGGATCAGGGTCAAAGCTCCCGGCTCAGCCGGTTATGCCAACACGGCCAAAATCGTCCGCGATAACAAGCTCCATACCGTGTGCGAGGAAGCGGGTTGCCCCAACATCGGCGAATGCTGGGAAAAGCGCCACGCGACCATGATGATCATGGGAGATACCTGTACGCGGGCGTGCGCGTTCTGCAACGTGAAGACCGGTATGCCGGGCGCGCTCGACGCCGCAGAGCCGGAAAATGTCGGCCGCGCGGTGGCAGCGCTCGGCCTTGCCCATGTTGTGATCACGTCTGTCGACCGCGACGATTTGGCTGACGGCGGTGCGCGGCACTTCGCCGACACTATTCGCGCCATTCGGGCTGCCGCGCGCGGCACCACCATCGAGGTTTTGACCCCCGACTTCCTCAAAAAAGGGGATGTGGCGCTCGAAGCCGTGATCGCCGCCAAACCCGATGTCTTCAACCACAACGTCGAGACCGTGCCCTCGCTGTATCTCACAATCCGTCCGGGCGCGCGGTATTTTCATTCCCTGCGGTTGCTACAACGCGCCAAAGAGGTCGACCCGACCATGTTCACGAAGTCGGGCATTATGGTGGGGCTTGGCGAAAAGCGGAACGAGGTCTTGCAGTTGATGGACGATCTGCGGTCGGCGGACGTGGATTTCCTGACCATCGGGCAATATCTTCAGCCGACCCGTAAACATGCCGCCGTGGATCGCTTTGTGGAGCCTGCAGAATTTGAGAGCTACAAGTCGATTGCCTACTCGAAGGGTTTCCTCATGGTAGCCGCAAGTCCGTTGACGCGGTCGTCCTATCATGCAGGCGACGACTTCGCGAAGCTGAAGGCAGCGCGGCTTGCGGCTCAGGGGTAGCGTGGTGAGCGAACTCGCCTGGACCTGCTCTGTTTGCGATAAAATCCATCGCGGGCTTCCATCGCTCGCAACCGAAGCTCCAGCTCATTATTACAGCGTGCCGGAAGCCGAACGCCCGGACCGCGTTCGGCTCACGAGCGATATTTGCGTGATCGATAGGAAGGCATTCTACGTGCGGGGCGTTTTCGAAATTCCGATCATCGACCAAAAAGTGGCGCTTGAGTTCGGCGTCTGGGTTTCGTTGAGCGATACTAACTTCGCACGGTATCAGGCCTCGTTCGAAGATGATGACCAATCGAAGCTTGGCTGCATGTTTGGTTGGTTCGCGTCAAGTCTACCCGGATACGATGGAAGTCTGAACCTGCGATGTAATGTCGTGCCGCAGGACAATCGGCAACGTCCCTTGATCATTTTCAATCCCGACGACGACCATCCTTTGATCGCCGATATCAAGAACGGAATCTCGTTAGAACGAGCTATCGAATTCGTAACGCCTTCCTTCCATCGTCATTAGCGTCTGTTTTTCGCAAACAATCTACCCTTCGAAACGGTGCTAAAGCCCGCCCCGTAGGATGAGGATCAGCGACAATGCCGCGAGGTTTCACCTAAGCCAATATTGCAGTACTGGAAACTTGACCCTGAAACTCCAAATACCAGCGATCGTCGGGCGTTGAATCGCCAGTTCGCAAGAAGGCCTTCAATGCCATCCTTCAAAACAATTCACCGCGTCGCACATCGGGCTGAAGACATGTTCGCTCTTGTGGCGGACGTGGAAAAATACCCGGAATTCGCGCCATTGTGCGAGGCGCTACGCGTGATGAAGCGCGAACAGGATGGCGACGACGAAATCGTCATTGCGCGGATGACGGTTGCTTACAAGATGTTTCGCGAAAGCTTTACCAGCCGCGTTCGCCTCAATCGCGGCAAGATGACGATCTTTGTCGATTACCTCGATGGTCCTTTCAAGAAGATGGAAAACCGCTGGACGTTTACACCTGTGTCGGGGGATGGCGGGTGCGACGTGGGCTTCGACCTCGATTACGAATTTCGCTCACGCACGTTGCAGATGCTGATGGGGGCCGTGTTCGACCGGGCATTTCGCAAGTTTTCGGCCGCTTTCGAAGCGCGCGCCGATGTGATCTATCCGCCTTCGAGGTCCCCTGCCGGTGGGATGGAAAAAAGCCTCGCGGGTGTGACTTCGCCTTTTCCGAAAGCGCTCATCGGGACTGAATGAAGCCCATGCGCTATTTCCCGCTGTTTCTCGATCTTGACGCAAAAACCGTTCTTGTGCTCGGAGGCGGTGCGGCAGCTACGAACAAGTTGCGGCTGTTCTCGAAAACGAATGCCGCGCTCAAATGCGTCGCCGAGGAGTTCAGCGACGGGATCGAGGAGATGATCGCAACCGGGCGCATCAATGCGATCAAAGGCACTCCGGAGACCGCGCCATTCGACGATGCCAGCATTATCATCGCCGCAACCGAATCCGATGCCGATGCGGTAATAGTGCGTCGCGCGAATGCCGCAAAAATCCTTGTTAATGCGGTCGACAAGACCGACCTTTGCGATTTTATCACGCCCTCGTTCGCCGATCGGGGCACCGTTGTGGTGGCAATCGGAACCGAAGGTGCTGCCCCCGTCCTCGCCCGTCGCCTTCGCGAGCAGGTGGAAATCATGCTGCCGCAGAATCTTGGCGCGCTTTCCCGCTTCATCGGCGAAAATCGCGAGCGTGTGGCGAGGGTTCATCCGACCACGCCGCTCCGGCGTGCACTTTGGGAGGAGGTTATCGATGGGCCAATCGGGCAACTTGTCCTTTCAGGGCATGCGGATCAGGCGACCGACGCGCTCACGGCACGGCTCGACACGGCGGCGACCGCTGCGCCCTCGCCGCCACGGCAGCAGATCACACTCATGGTCAGCCCTGCGACGGCTGATGATTTGACGATCAAAGCATTGCGCGCGCTCCAGAATGCCGACGCGCTCTACGCCGAAGACGGAGTTCCCGACGAGGTGCTGGACCGGGCGCGCCGCGATGCCGAGCGCATCCGCCTCACGTTGCCGCCGGATCTGCATCCGGACGCCGTGGGCCGTCTCGTTTATATTTTGCAACCGACTTCCTCGAAACGGGACGTTTTAACGCTCAAACTTTGGCTGGAAGGACAGGGCGCATGCGTGGCAACGACCGCGATTGTTTCCCCGGCTGAAGATCGCACACTCGTAACTGACGTATGATACAAAACCGCAAGATGGTTGACCGGTAGTACCCCCTCACCCAACCCTCTCCTCGTAGAGAGAGGGACCCCACAGAAGACGCTACACACTGGTTGCTGTAAGTCGTGCGCGTGGCTGATCGAATTGTGTTGGATGGTTTAGGAAGAACGATGACCAAAGCGATGGCAGCAGAATTCATATTCATAACGGCAGCGCTGACGTTTTTCATCGCGGCGCGGTATCTGCTGATTTCCGGGCTGCTCCACTGGCTGCTTTGGGAACGCGGCGGAGAAAAGTTGCGGGCGAGGCGACTGAACCGCGACCGGCCCATGCGTCATATCATGATTAAAGAGATCAGACTTTCGCTGCTGTCCTCAGTGATTTATGCGGCACCAGCGGCAGCGGCGCTGGTGGTTTTTTTTCATGGCGGCACCAAAATTTATACAGACTGGGGGCTTTATGGGGGCGCGCCTTACGTGCTCCTCAGCTTTTTCGTCTACCTCACGGTTCAGGATACGTTTTATTACTTCTCACACCGCCTGATGCATCATCCGCGCCTGTTTCGCTGGATGCACGCCGGCCATCACCGGTCGAGACAACCGACGCCCTTCGCTTCCTTTGCATTCGATCCGGCAGAGGCCGCACTCACTGCATGGCTTTTGCCGGCAATGACTTTTTTTGTGCCTGTACACATGGGTGTCGTGATCGCGCTTCTCACTTTGATGACGATCACGGCTGTGCTCAACCATTCCGGTTGGGAGATTTTGCCTCGCCGGTTCGTGCATGGGCCTGTCGGCGGGCAGCTCATCTCGGCCACCCATCATAGTCACCATCATATCCGCTTCGATAAGAATTTCGGTCTTTACTTTCGGTTCTGGGACCGCGTGATGGGGACGGACAGCATGCCGCACGGCGACCCGAAACCACGCCCGGTCACAAGAATCCCGTGACGAAGCGATTAAACTAAAACTTTACGGATTGGCCTCATACTTCGCCCAGTGCAACCAGTGTAAAGGGCGTCGGTATGAGTATGAGTTCAGCGTTAAGAAGCGTGTGTGTCGTTATTTTATTCCTAAGCATGGCCGGGTTTGCAAAAGCGCAGCCGCGAAATGGTTACGATATCAGCCCAGGCGACTTTGTTGGCGTTTGGCAAAACGTGCGGACACAGGAAACGCAAGTCACCAAAGTCACAATCAGCCGCTATCAACGAACACGATATCTTGTCACGGTTGAAGGCCTGTACCGCGGTGAACCGTTCTTGTTTGGCGAATACAGAGGCAAATTCTTCAACTCGCGTTATCCGCGAGAGCGGGAACAGGACGATGCTGCGATCCTCGTTCGCGTGCGGAATGAACGCGTGACCGGCGACATCCTGATCCGCTTCAATGGACGCCGCGAAATTGTTACCCACGCACTGCTCGACTTCGTCGGGACCCGCGACGGGTATCGCGAAAATCTCTATAATGTGGAGCGCTTTCAGCAGACAGGCGGGGACGACTACCGCGTCTCCGAAGGTGACGACTATCAAGCCGCACCGCGTCGCCGGTACGGTCCAAGGTACGGCTCACGATATTAGAGCATTTCCGCAAAGGCGTGCGCTGTTTTGTAGTTCAAAAATAACGCGGATAACACCTGAGAGCGCTTTCGTGCCGTTGATCCGACCGGAAGCGCTCTGAGGCATGACAGCTTATGCTGCAACGCTTCGGGAATGTACCATTAAACGGGTCGACGCCGACATCGCGGCCAATTCAGATCGCGCGCGGAAACTTTTGTCTTGTCGGATCAAAATAAGATCAGATTAATTTCGATTAAGTTCACCCTGCCGCCGCCTGTAGGCATCTTCGTTGCATGCTACGTTGCCTCCGCAGCTATTTCTTTCAGAAAGCCATTGTTGCTGCTCACGTTGCAGCTGGCGTTGACCTTGGGCGTTTTGCTCGGAAAGCCTTTGTTGGTAAGTTTCTGCCATGCGTTCATCGCGTTGCGCGAGGTTGCTATTGTAGCATGTTGCCCGCTCACTCGCGTTCAGATTGCCGTTGCAAGAATAACTCTGCGCGAAGGCTAGGGGTGCAACACTTTGCGCAAGGGCTAGCGCGGAAACGAAGATCGCCAGTTTTTTCATGATACTTTCTCCTGATGAAATAAATTTGGTGACGTTATACAGATACTATTCTACTTCATAGGACCTTCCCCGACAAGCTTGCATCGAAGGCGACAAATCAGGTCTTGCGCGACGGACGTTTTTCACTTATTTTGAAATTACTCAATTCTGGATGGATGAAGAGTGGTCTTTGCGGGCCGCTCTTTTTTGTTATTCGGCCTAGATTAGCGACAAAGCGGAGACGATGACCGACGATCGGTTCTCTGAAAACGAAACAGAAGCGGTAGGCCTGACGGTCCCCACCGAGCGCTTCGTGCGGGAAACGGGGCCAGCGGGCGAGTTGGCGAAACTGGTTGAACCGATCCTGGACGATATGGGCTATCGGCTGGTGCGTGTGACCATGTCGAAGCGCGATGGGGGCACGATCCAGATCATGGCCGACAAATCCGACCGCGCGATCAATGTTGACGACTGCGCGCTTATCAGCCGACGACTGTCGCCGGTGTTCGATGCCCACGACCCTATCAAGGGCCGTTATTATCTTGAGGTTTCCTCACCAGGCATCGACCGCATTCTCGTCCGGCCGTCCGATTTCGA
This sequence comes from Rhodomicrobiaceae bacterium, assembly GCA_965247345.1. Lineage (GTDB taxonomy): Bacteria > Pseudomonadota > Alphaproteobacteria > Rhizobiales > Rhodomicrobiaceae > Rhodomicrobium. Next base: position 43,544 of record CBDFGZ010000004.1, read on the forward strand.
AGACTGGGCCGGTTATGAAGCCAAGGTCGAGCTTCGGGAAGGCATCGAAGGGCGCCGCCGTTTTCGTGGCATTGTCGAAGGCTATGAGGACGGCGAACTGCGACTTGTCACCGAGATCGAAGGCAAGGACGAGCCGCAGACCATCGGTCTCGACGTGAGTTTGATACAGGAAGCGAAGCTGGTCTTGACGGATGAACTCATTCGAGCCTCGCTGAACAAAGCCAAAGCCGCAGGTCAGAAGTGGGCCGAAGGCGGCGAAATTGAAGAGCAGGAGTTGAACGAAGATGGCACAAGCCGGAATTAGCGCCAATCGGTTGGAGCTTTTGCAGATCGCGGAGGCGGTGGCCCGCGAGAAATCCATCGACCGGACCGTTGTGCTTGCCGCGATGGAAGACGCGGTGCAGAAGGCCGCCAAATCCCGTTATGGCAGCGAAAACGAGATCAGGGCCGAAATCGATCCGCGCACCGGCGAAATCCGCCTTTCGAGGCTGCTGGAAGCCGTTGAAAAGGTGACGAATGACGCCACCGAGATCAGCGTTAAAGACGCCAAGAAACGCAATCCTGAAGCCGAAGTCGGGGATTTTATCGCCGAACCGTTGCCGCCTTTAGATTTTGGCCGGGTTGCTGCCCAGAACGCGAAACAGGTCATCGTTCAGAAAGTGCGCGAGGCGGAGCGCGAGCGGCAATTCGACGAATACAAGGATCGCATCGGCGAGATCGTCAGCGGCACGGTCAAACGGGCCGAGTATGGAAACATCATGATTGATCTTGGCCGTGCCGAGGCGATCATTCGACGCGATGAAGCTTTGCCGCGCGAGAACTACAAGCTTGGCGACAGGGTGCGCGCCTATATGTACGACGTGCGCCGCGAAAACCGCGGGCCGCAGATTTTTCTTTCCCGCACCAGACCGGAGTTCATGGCCAAGTTGTTCGCGCAGGAAGTGCCGGAAATCTACGACAACATTGTCGAGATCAAGTCTGTGGCGCGCGATCCGGGAAGCCGCGCCAAGATTGCTGTGGTCTCCAAGGATACGTCCATCGATCCGGTCGGGGCTTGCGTCGGCATGCGTGGAAGCCGCGTTCAGGCGGTGGTGAATGAGCTTCAGGGCGAAAAAATCGATATCATTCAATGGTCAGGAGATGCGGCGACCTTCATCGTTAACGCGCTCGCGCCTGCAGAAGTGGCCAAAGTCGTTCTCGACGAAGAGGCAGAACGAATTGAAGTCGTGGTGCCCGACGAGCAATTGAGTCTCGCCATCGGGCGACGCGGGCAGAACGTGCGGCTCGCGTCGCAGTTGACCGGCTGGGATATCGACATTTTGACCGAGGCGGAAGAATCCGAGCGCCGTCAAAAAGAATTCACGGAGCGCACAAACACCTTCGTGGCTGCTCTCGACGTGGACGAAATGATTGCACAGTTGCTCGTTGCCGAAGGCTTCACATCCGTGGATGAAGTGGCGTTCGTCGACGCCGCCGAAGTGGCGGCCATCGAAGGGTTCGACGAGAATACGGCCGAGGAAATTCAAACCCGGGCGCGCGAATTCCTTGAACGGCAGGAAGTCGAGCTTGCACAAAAACGCAAGGATCTCGGTGTCGACGACGCGTTGTTGGAAGTGGAAGGCACGACATCCGCGATGCTGGTGGCATTTGGCGAAAACGGCATCAAGACAGTCGAAGACCTGGCGGACTGCGCCACCGACGATCTTGCCGGGTGGCAGGAGCGTGCGCACGGACAGACCAAGCACCATAAGGGCATTCTAGAGAGCTTTGGTCTGACCAAGGCGGCCATCGAGGCTTTGATCCTGAACGCGCGGGTTGCCGCCGGATGGATCGATGCCGCCGACCTTGCTCCGGCGGAAGAAGAAGGCGACGAATTCGGTGAAGGTGACGCGACAACCGGGCATGACGCGCCACACCACACCCATGACGAGAAAGTTTTTGAAGCGCATGGCAAAGAAAAAGCAATTTGACGCGGAAGAGATACTGGATTTTCAGGAGGACGAGCCTCACTTCAATGGAACAGGGATAGCGTCCCTCGATCCTCCGCTCAGAACATGTATAGTGGATCGGACAAAGACCGAGAAATCGTCGCTGCTGCGCTTTGTTCGATCTCCGGAAGGGGAGTTGGTGCCGGACTTGGCGGCCCGTCTTCCCGGACGGGGCGTATGGGTATCGGCAAGGCGTTCAATGGTTGAGAAAGCCATCAAGCGCGGCGGCTTCCATCGCTCATTCAAGACAAAAGTGGTGATACGTAAGGACGTCGGAGCGCAGATCGAACAGCTTCTTAAGCGAGATGTGATACAAAAATTGGCTATGGCGAAAAAGTCAGGGTTGGTTGTCACCGGGTTCGCCAAGGTGGAAGATGGTATAAAGCGTGGTGACATTGTTGGCCTTTTACATGCATCGGAAGCCGCAGACGATGGTCGCCTGAAGCTTAGACGCCGTTTTGAGGGGATGGGTGCCGCGAAATATCACATTGCGCCCGGAAATGACTTGACGCAGGCAGAAATTAGCTTGGCGACGGGAAATACGAGTGCAATACATGTGGGATTGAAAGACGGCGGGGCCGTCAGAGCGTTCTTCGAAGCAATGAGTCGTTACAGCAATTATTGCGAGACTGGCCAGTAACCAGCCTTTGCGTCAGGGTAAAGAATGAGCGAAACGAAAGAAACGGATAATAATACAAGCGGTCGCCGGACGATGACTTTGGGGGTCAAGCGTACTGTGGAACAGGGCCACATTCGCCAGAACTTCAGTCATGGCCGCTCGAAATCCGTTCTTGTCGAGACAAAGCGGAAAAGGCCCGGCGGTGCGGGGGGCGATGACCCTCGTCCGGTGACACCCGTCGAGCCCGCGAAGCGCGAGCCAAGACCCGAGCCAAAAGTTTTTCAGAAGCCAAACGCCGATCAGGCCCAGGGCGACAAACGCTCTAAGGTCTTGCGTACGCTGTCCTCTGAAGAGGTGGATGCGCGCGCCCGTGTTCTGCAGGAGTCCAGGAAACGCGAGGAAATCGAACGCAAAGAGCGTGATCGGGACGACGCTTTGCGGCTTGAGCACGAAAAACTGCACCAGGTAGAACAGCAAAAGCGTGATGCCGAGGCCGCAGTTCTGGCCGCCGAGAGCCAGCCCGTAGAACAGCAGACTCCGCCGGAACAGACAGAAATCGTATCCGCAGCCGCGGTTGAACTACCGGCGGTCTCACTTGAACCGCCAGTCTCCCAGACCGTGCATGCGGAGGAAGTTGCGACTGCTCCAGTTCGGGTTTCCGGGCCAACCCACCGCATCGACATGACCAGGAGCGCAACGCGGCCTGCGACGGCTAGGTCGGGAGATCGCGCAACTTCAGCGCCGCGTCCCGATGGCGATCGCAACCCGTCACAGTCGCGCGACGCGACCGGGACGGGTCCGCGAACGTTTTCGCGCGATGGCACACGCGACGGACCACGGACATTTTCACGGGATGCAACGGCGTTAAGAGACAATTCCGGCGCCGCACCTCGCGATAGTTTCAGCCGGGATGGTCAACGCCCTGCGTCACGAGACGGGTCCACCGGATTCAGCCGTGAGGGACAGCGCCCTGCAGGACGTGAAGGAAGCGTTGGCTCGCAAGGCTTCAGCCGAGACGGACAGCGTCCAGCACCCAGGGACGGCGTTCGCCCTCAAGGCGGCGGCTTCAGGGACGACGCACGCACCTCCTCATCGGGTGCAAGACCAGGCGCATTTGCGCGGCCGGGGTCGGACAGTGGCGGGCGCGCATCGCCCCCGGGCCGTGGCGGCGGCAACGTCGGTTCCGATACCATCGTTACGCGTCCAGAACGCACCAGGGAAACACCGGATGCCGTAAGGGCGCGCGGTTCCGTCGATCTCGATGACGACAACAGAGCACGACCGCGCGGTCGCGGTGGCGTTCCCGGCAAGCCGGATCGTGCCGTGCAGGCGCCTGCACCGGCGAAGAAGGTCGGCGACGATCGCCTCCGCACGCGGCTCACGCTTGCCAATGCGCTCGATGAACAGCAGCGCGAGCGCAGCCTGGCCTCACTCAAGCGTCAGCGTGAGCGGCAGAAGCTTCAGGCCATGGGCGTCAAGCAGGAGCGTCAGAAAATTACACGTGTGGTTCAACTTCCTGAAGTGATTACGATCCAGGAACTGTCCAACCGCATGGCGGAACGCGCCGTAGACATCATCAAGTTTCTAATGAAGCAGGGTCAGATGATGCTGATCACGGATGTGATCGATCTCGACACCGCGGAGCTGGTGGCCGCTGAGTTCGGCCACACCGTCAAACGCGTCTCTGAGGAGGATGTGGAAGAAGGCTTCATCGGGGAAACCGACGAGTTCGAGGACACAAAACCGCGCGCACCTGTGGTCACGATCATGGGCCACGTGGACCACGGTAAAACATCGCTTCTCGATGCTTTGCGGCAGACCAACGTGGTCGCCGGCGAGGCCGGAGGGATCACGCAGCATATCGGCGCGTATCAGGTCACAACGCCGTCTGGCGATCAGGTGACTTTCATCGATACGCCGGGCCACGCGGCCTTTACCGCGATGCGCGCGCGTGGTGCCAAGGTGACGGATATCGTCGTGCTTGTGGTTGCGGCGGATGACGGTGTGATGCCGCAGACCATCGAAGCCATCAACCATGCGAAAGCCGCAGGCGTTCCGATCATCGTCGCCATCAACAAGATCGACAAGCCCGATGCGGACCCAACACGCGTGCGCACCGACCTGTTGTCCCATGAAATCGTTGTCGAAAGCATGGGTGGCGACACGCTTGAAGTTGAAGTCTCAGCTAAACAGAGGCTCAATCTCGACAAGCTTCTCGAAGCCATCCACTTGCAGGCCGAAGTGCTCGATCTTCAGGCCAACCCCGACCGGGCCGCTGAAGGAATCGTGATCGAGGCAAAGCTGGAGCGCGGTCGTGGCCCTGTGGGCACGGTTCTGGTTCAGCGTGGAACCTTGCGCGTCGGCCAGATTATCGTCGCGGGCCGCGCATGGGGACGTGTTCGCGCACTGATCGACGACAAGGGGCTGAACACCGTTGCCGCCGGTCCTTCGGTCCCGGTTGAGGTGCTCGGCTTTGACTCAGCACCGGACGCTGGCGATCAGTTGGCCGTTGTCGACACGGAAGCTCGCGCCCGGGAGCTGACGGAATATCGCGTGAAAAAGCTTCGGGACACCCGCGCCATAGGAACGGGCGCACGCAGTTCGCTTGAGCAGATGATGAGCCAGGCGTCGAAGGGCGGCAAGAAAGAATTCCTGCTTATCGTCAAGGGCGATGTACAGGGGTCTGTTGAGGCGATCAACGCATCACTCGACAAGCTTGGAACGGAAGAAGTGGGTGCGAAGATCATCCACTGGGGCGTCGGTGGGCTTACCATGTCGGATGTGGCGCTCGCAGAGGCGTCCGGCGCTGTCATTATCGCGTTCAATGTGCGTGCCGACCCACAGGCCAAGCAGCAGGCGGAACGAGACGGCATCGAGATCAGATATTACAGTATTATCTACGATCTGGTCGACGACGTGAAAAAGGCCATGTCCGGTCTGCTTCCGCCGCTCAAGCGTGAGGAGTTCCTTGGTTACGCTCAGGTGCTGGAGGTGTTCAACATCTCCAAAACCGGCAAGGTCGCGGGTTGCCGGATCACCGAAGGAAAAGTGGAACGCGGTTCCGGCGTTCGCCTTCTTCGCGACAACGTGGTGATCCACGAGGGCAAGCTCTCAACGCTGAAACGCTTCAAGGACGAGGTCAAGGAAGTTGTGGCCGGACAGGAGTGCGGCATGGGCTTCGAAGGCTACTATGATCTGAAGCAGGGCGATCAGATCGAGTGCTTCCGGACCCATATCGAGACGCGAACGCTGTAGATGACCTGCACCGTCCAGGTGGGATGTGTTGGAGGCGGTGACGGGTCGCCGATGTCTTGCCGAGCCTTGTTTTCGAGATCGAGTGAGATCGTCGGTAAAGACAGGACCCACCCACCCGTAGCCTCGGCTTGTCTTACCCGGACCAACCTACGCAACAGGTGCCTGATTGGCCTCGGGTGCCGTGCCGGCCTCGCCTATACTGGGACACGCCGCTCGGGTGCGATGTTGAGGAACATGTTCAAGCCTGCAACGCGGTCCCACGCGAGGGAGGCGATCCCGACCCAACTTTTGCGAACAGGCCACGGCCGGTCTCTGGGACGTGGTTTTGTCTTGATATGTAAAGTCACGCCTGAGCCAGGACGCCGATAAAGTTCAAGTCCATTACGAAGGACTGCAACCGGCACGGCAGTGGGCGTTTGTATTTTCGCCGTCCCGGTAAGCCAAAAATCCGTCTGCCCGCCCTTCCGGGTTCCAAGGAATTTTTCGCCGTGTACAAGCGGCGCTGTCCGGTGCCAGGTTCAGGCTCACCGCTTGCCATGGCGAGCGTGAGCTGATGGCCATGTTTGGCTGGGAAGATGCCGACATGGCGCGAGTTTACACCCGAAGAGCTGCGCAAAAAGCTAGCCGAAAGCGGAGCCGCGACGCTGGATTACAGCAGGTGTATTGTCCCACGGCCTATCCCACCTTCAGTAAGCGTTATAGAACAATGAGTTGGGAGACGAATGGTGGACACGACAGGGATTGAACCTGTGACCCCTACGATGTCAACGTAGTGCTCTACCGCTGAGCTACGTGTCCTTATTGTGATGATGTGATAACCGGCGCTGCTATAATTGTCCAGAGCCGGTTTAAGGACGCATAACTGTGCGAGATCTCATCCTGCACTGGAAAAGCGCATAACTTGAAAAGTGTTGCCTGGGATTCAGTCCGATTTCAGCTTTTGTATTTTCTCTTTCAAACGCAATTTTTGCCGTTTCATTTCCGCGATTTTTAAGTTATTTCCAGATGGGCGATTGGCTTCCCGTCCTATTTGCGTGTCCAGTGCTCCGTGTTTTTCCGATAGCTCTTCAATATGGGCTTTAAGGCTCATTGGCTGGGGCTCCTCACTTAACAAACACGTCATCGCACCGCGGGCTGATGTCAGAATTATGACATAATAGTGTCTTAATCTGGGCGTAAACCAAGATCGCAATCCGATTGTTGAATAACTTCAAATGTTTCAGGGTTTGTGTTAAAAAGTGAGCCGTCATACATTGCGGCTGTGCTATTACTTTTCGGGCGCTCGGTCGCGCTTTAACCGCATTTACGAATTTCGCCAGGATCCGTGATATCATGCGACACATTGGTCGTGACTCCGGGCCTCAGGGCCAAGGCGTTATCCCGGGGGGTTTGATGAACACCCAGAATGATGGCATACTGCGACATAAGCTGACGCAATTGAAACAGCAACATCGAGATTTGGATGAAACCGTCACTGCGCTGGAGGCAGCACAGCAGCGGGACGTGCTAACCCTGAGCCGGTTGAAGAAGCGGAAGCTATCGATTCGCGATGAGATTGCCCGGATTGAAGACCAGCTTCTTCCGGATATCATAGCCTGATGCCAACGACACCGGCGGACTGAAGGCTGTTCGTAGTTTTGATTAATCCTCTTCCGGCAAGCTCAAATCCATGATTGTGTCGCGTAATGATAGGTGGAACCGCGTCTGTTGCTCTAATTATGGGAAGTACGTCCGATTGGCCAGTGATGAAGGCTGCGGCAGCCGTGCTTCACGAGCTTGGCGTGACCTACGACGCGCGGATCATTTCAGCCCACAGAACCCCCGCCCGCCTTTATGACTTTGCTACAACCGCGAGGCAACAGGGGTTTAAGGTTATTATAGCCGGAGCCGGTGGTGCCGCTCACCTTCCTGGAATGACGGCGGCTCTTACCACATTGCCGGTCTTGGGTGTGCCGATATCAACGACCGCCCTGCATGGAATGGATGCTCTGTATTCAATCGTGCAAATGCCAGCAGGCGTCCCCGTAGGGACCCTGGCGGTCGGTGAGCCAGGCGCATTGAACGCCGGTTTGCTTGCTGCAACCATCTTGGGTCTCTCTGATCAGTCGCTCGCGGCGCGGGTCGAGACCTGGCGAGCGAAACGCACAGCGGCGGTTGTGGAGCGTCCCCTCGATGCACCGTGAAGCGTTATCGCGCGGGGCGACGATCGGGATACTAGGTGGCGGCCAACTGGGGCGTATGCTGGCAATGGCTGCAGCGAAGCTCGGTTTTAAGCCTGCTGTTTACGCGCCTGCAGGAGACAATCCGGCGTGTCAGGTCACGGCAACTGTCTTCGAGGCGGATTACGGGGATGAGGCTGCCCTCGACGCTTTCGCCCGGACGTGCGATGCTGTCACCTTCGAGTTCGAGAATGTTCCTGTATCGGCTCTGGATCGCGTCGCGAGACACACGACTGTCCGCCCACCCGCGACCGCTGCTGCCATTGCTCAAAACAGAATTTTAGAAAAAAAGTTTTTGACGGACATTGGCCTCGACCTCGCTCCGTATGCGGTCCTCAGGACTGTCACCGATCTCACTCACGGACGCCAATTCTTGTTGAACAACGGCCGTTGCATTCTGAAACGCGCGACCGAGGGATACGACGGGAAAGGACAGTTTTCCATTACGACGGAGCACGATCTTGAGGCCGCATTCGCTCAGATTGCAAGCCCGTGCGTGCTGGAGGCCCGTCTGGATTTTCAGGGGGAAATATCGGTGATCGCCGTGCGGTCGGCGGAGGGCGCGGTTAAGTGCTACGATTGCCCTGATAACCTGCACGAACACGGCGTTCTTCGAAAAAGCTCCGTTCCATCCATGTTCGCGGACATTTTGCAGACGCAAGCGCACGGGATCGCAGCCCTCATCGCAGATCGTCTTCAATATGTGGGCGTGATCGGCATCGAGCTGTTCGTCCCGCATGATCAGCCCCACGCAAGCCTCCTGGTGAATGAAATTGCGCCAAGAGTCCATAATACCGGGCATTGGACGTTGGATGCCTGCTGCATTAGTCAATTCGAGAACCATATTCGCGCGGTCGCTGGCTGGCCGCTCGGTTCGACGCAGCGTCACTCCGATGCCGTTATGACCAATCTTCTCGGTGACGAAATCAACCACTGGCCGGGCGCGCTTTCGCAGCATCCAACCGCCGGCCTCTATCTTTATGGGAAGAGCGCGTCGAGTGAACGGCGGAAGGTCGGGCATGTGACTGAAATCACACCACGCAGCCAAACCGGTAAATAATTGCCGATACGTCAGCGGAAAATGGACAAGCCATTCGATTTTTGTTATTTGTGGTCTTGCAAGCCTGCGAGATGCGGGCCTTTTCCAATGTCGTATGAAACCACAACAAAGGAGTCCGCGTGCAGGTACACGTTCGTGATAATAATGTCGATCAAGCGTTGAAGGCTCTCAAAAAGAAGATGCAGCGCGAAGGCATCTTTCGCGAGATGAAGCTTCGTAACTACTATGAAAAGCCTTCTGAGAAACGGGCCCGCGAAAAAGCAGAGGCGGTGCGTCGCGCGCGTAAGCTCGCTCGAAAGAAATTGCAGCGTGAAGGCGTGGTCATGGGCGGTGGACGACCAACACCCACCCGGTAGGACGGCATATTCGCAGTTGTTTCAAATTGCGAATCCCGGTTTTGCGAATTCATACGGATTATGGCCGTATTCCTATCGGACATAGTATCACTGATAGACGCAGGTGGGGCCAGACTAACGATGGCAAACGAGTTCTCGAATTATCGCCGGACAACCTCGTTTGTTTTATTGGCCGCATTGATGTTAAGCGGATGCGAAACCACGGGCGGAGTTCAAGATCAGGCCGCGGAAGCCGACGCTCGCCTTCAGGTCGACTCAAAAAACAACATCGCATCGCTTTCGTCTGTGGTTGGGCAGAACCCGCGTGACGCAAACGCGCTCAACTTGCGCGGCACAGCTCTTGGTCAGGCTGGCGAATACCAAAAAGCGATTGCAGATTTTTCTGGAGCCATCCAAGCCAATCCACAGTTTTTCCAAGCCTACAACAACCGTGCGCTGATTTATTTAAGAATGGGGCGGCTTGACGCGGCCTTGGCCGACTATAATCAAGCCATTCAAATCAAGCCTGACTATGCCGCCGCCTATCTCGGGCGCGGTAACGTTTACAAGGCGCAGAAAAATGCGTCTCTGGCTTTAACCGATTTCAGCAAAGCCATAGAGTTGAAGCCGGACGATCCTGGCGCATATTACAGTCGCGGTCTGATCTATCAGGATATGTCGGAACACAAAAATGCGGTGGATGACTTGACCGTCGCTGTCAACTACCGCCCAGATTCCCCCGATCCCCACTTTGCGCGCGGTGTCAGCTATATGAATATGCAGGACTTCAAGAAAGCCCTCGAAGATTTTCAAACTGCGGGCACAAACAAAGTAAATAACCATGAAGCCTGGGCATTTGCGGGTCAGGCGGCCGAGGCTCTCGGGGACCGTAAGGAAGCCTCGCGATCTTATAAGAAGGCGTTGCAAATCAATTCGTCAAGCCGGGCAGCAAATGAGGGGCTGCGGCGGGTTGGTGGCGAAGCCTGATCGGTTGAGAGTAGTTCTTCTCCCGTGATTACCTCACAAATCCAGACGGGCGTGAAGTTTGCTTTTGGCGGTAAAGGTTTTGGAATTGCCGTGGTAGACACTCCGCACTCAACATATACGTAATTCTACTGAACACTACCGGTATATTGGATTTGCGAGCTCCACGCCTTGGCGGAGGGATCGGCGGTTCAATATGCATCCCTTTTTCGCTGGTCACATCGCTTGGATAGCGGGGCTTTCTTTGGTCGAGCGATTCCGGTTTCGTGTTGTCCACATAGGCGTCAGCTATGATGCCTACGCACGCGCTCCCTACGCGCGATCAACGCGTTTCCCTACGCTCCGAGGGACGCTTTAACAATTCTATCCGGGTCTGAGACCGAGCCGCTTGCCCCCGTCCCCTTCTTGATCTTGTCCACCAAGTCCATCCCTTCCGTTACCTGACCCCATACCGTATATTTTCCGTTCAGGTTTGGCGCATCGTCGAAGCAGATGAAAAACTGGCTGTTGGCCGAGTCCGGATCGCTGGTTCGCGCTGCACCGATTGTACCGCGCTTGAATGGCGTTTTCGTAAATTCCGCTTTCAGATCGCCATACTGCGATCCTTGAGTTCCCGTACCTGTCGGATCGCCAGTTTGCGCCATGAATCCTGCAATCACACGGTGGAATTTGAGACCGTCGTAGAACCCCTCGCTCACGAGCTTTTTGATGCGTGCCACGTGCTGTGGCGCGAGATCGGGGCGCAACTGGATCACGACCCGCCCATCCTTGAGATCGAGGTAGAGTGTGCTCTGAGGCTCCGCCGCGTTCACCGGCCAAAAGCTCAGCGCAAAAATGAAAACCATCGCCACGACTTTGTGAGTGAAACTCGTCATATGTAACCTTCTCTTTAATGACACTTTCCAAATGATGGATCGAGTAAACCTGCATCAAGGCGGCACTACGACCCCGTTCGCATATTCATTCGTTGGATCGACGCATTTTTTCAGCGATCCGCGTCGCGACGGCCGGGGACACAAACGCCGAAACGTCGCCGCCCAAGCGCGCAATCTGACGGACGAGAGTTGAAGTGATGAAACTTGACTGAGGCGATGCCGATAGAAACACGGTTTCGATATCCGGAGCCATGACCGCGTTCATGCCCGCCATTTGCCGTTCATAAGAAAAATCCGATGCGTCGCGCAATCCACGAATGATCACGCTTGTGCCGCGTTTCCTGGCTTCATCTACAGCGAGGCCATGAAAAAAATCAACATCGGACCGATCCGCAGAAACGAGGCCGCGAAGCGACTCGCTGACCAAGTCTAAACGCTCGGCGTCGGAAAACAGAGCGGTCTTGGACGAATGAACCCCGATGCCCACAGTCAGTTTGCCGAACACTTGTAACGCCCGGCGAATGATGTCCACATGGCCCAACGTCGGCGGATCGAAACTGCCAGGATAGAATGCGATCGTCATCGGTCTCTCATCATGATGGACAACGCCTAGCCGTCATTTGTGACGCCCTCACTTCCGTCGAGCGCACCGTTGGCGCTTCCGTCGTCGGAGACAAGTTCGGCAGACACGACCGTCTCACCCGGGTCGGTCCTGAAAATCGTCACACCCTGTGTAGAGCGCCCGGTGGTGGAAATCCCCTCGACCGGGCAACGGATCAGCTTTCCGCCGTCGGTCACCAGCATGATTTGGTCCGCGTCCTCGACGGGGAACGAGGCAATCAACCGCTGGTTGCGCTCATTGACGGCCATGGCTATGATGCCTTTCCCGCCGCGACCCGATGTCCGGTATTCGTAAGCCGAGGTGCGTTTGCCAAAGCCACGCTCAGAAACAGTGAAGACGAACTGCTCGTTCGCGCCAAGCTCGGCGTACCGAGACTGGGCCAACTCCGAGATTTCCCCTGGCTCGATGATCTCCGTGTCGTCGAGCATGCCTTCGCGATCGCCCACGATTTCCAGATCGGAGCCCCGATCCTCTTCGGGCGACGCTCTCTCGCCCAACATAGCCCGCCTCATGGCGCTGGCCTGTCTCAAATAGGCAACGCGCTCGGAAGCCGTGGCGTCCACGTGTCGTAAAATTGTAAGCGATATGATCTTGTCGCCCTCGTCAAGCCGTATGCCACGCACTCCTGTTGACTCCCGGCCCTTGAAGATACGAAGGTCCGTGACCGGGAAGCGGATAGCCTGACCATTCGCGGTTGTCAGTAAAATATCGTCAGTAGTCCGACAAAGTTGGGCGCCGGCAATTTCATCGCCCGGATCGAGCTTCATAGCGATCTTGCCGTTCTGACGAACCTCGGCAAAGTCGGCGATATCGTTGCGCCGCACGTTGCCGGAGCGCGTGGCGAACAAGATATAGACATCGTCCATGCCGTGCTCGTCTTCAGCTAGCGGAAGAATGGATGTTATCGTCTCGTCCTGCTGCAAAGGCAAAAGATTGATGAGCGCTTTGCCGCGCGCCTGCGGTGCAGAAAGCGGCAACCGCCAGACTTTCATTTTGTAAGCCATGCCCCGGGAAGACAAGAACAGGACCGGAGTGTGAGTGTTGGCCACGAAAAGCCGTGTCACGAAATCCTCTTCCCGGGTCGTCATCCCGGACCGCCCCTTGCCGCCCCTTCGCTGTGCGCGGTATGTCGAAAGCGGGACGCGCTTGATATAACCCTTATGGCTGACGGTGACGACCATATCCTCTTTCTGGATGAGGTCTTCGTCTTCCATCTCGCCGTCGACATCGAGAATCTGCGTGCGCCTCGGCGTCGAAAATTCATCCTTGATCGCCATGAGTTCATCACGGATGATCCCGACGACGCGCGCCCGCGAACTCAGAATATCGAGATAATCGCGGATTTTCTCAGCGAGGGTTTTCAGCTCGTCGCCGATTTCATCTCGCCCGAGCGCGGTCAGGCGCTGCAACCTCAAGTCTAGAATCGCGCGGGCCTGATCCTGCGAGAGGCGATACACATTGCCCTCCAGGATCACGGATCGCGGATCGTCAATAAGGGCGAGCAACGGAGCGATATCGTCAGCCGGCCAACTGCGCGACAGCAGTGATTCTCGCGCAGTTGCCGGGTCAGGCGCAGTGCGGATCAACCTGATGACTTCATCGATATTGGCAACCGCCGTCGCCAGGCCGACCAGAACATGCGCCCTGTCGCGCGCCTTGTTGAGCAAAAACTTCGTGCGTCGCGTAACAACCGTCTCTCGGAACTGGACGAATGCCTGAATGAGATCGCGCAGGGTGTGCTGCTCCGGCCGTCCGCTGTTCAACGCCACGAGATTCGCGCTGAACACCGATTGCAGCGACGTAAAACGATACAACTGATTGAGCACCACATCCGGCATGGCATCGCGTTTCAACTCAATGACCACGCGATAGCCATCGCGATCACTCTCGTCGCGCACGTCAGAAATTCCCTCGATACGCTTTTCGCGAACCAGCTCGGCAATACGCTCCTGGAGCACAGCCTTGTTGATCTGGAACGGTATTTCGCTGACAATCAGGGCCTCGCGATCCTTCCTTATGGTTTCCACAGCGACTTTGCCGCGGACCATGATCGAGCCCTTACCGCGAAGATACGCGGCGCGTATTCCGGCTCGCCCCATGATAATGCCGCCGGTCGGGAAATCGGGACCGGGGATATATTCGATCAGTTGTTCAACCGTGATATCCGGCGCATCCAGAAACGCAAGGCAGGCGTCGATCACTTCGCCCAGATTGTGGGGCGGAATGTTCGTTGCCATCCCAACGGCGATGCCACCTGCGCCGTTGACGAGCAGGTTTGGAAACCGCGCCGGTAGAACCGTCGGTTCACGCTCCGAATTGTCATAGTTGTCCTGAAAATCGACCGTGTCGTTTTCCAGGTCCTGAAGCATGTTGCCGGTGATTTTCTGCAAACGCACTTCGGTGTATCGCATGGCCGCAGGAGGATCGCCGTCCACCGAGCCGAAATTTCCCTGACCATCAATCAGCGGCACGCGCATGGAAAAATCCTGAACCATGCGAACGAGCGCATCGTAGACGGATTGGTCCCCGTGCGGGTGATATTTACCGATCACATCGCCGACGGTGCGCGCGGATTTTTTATAGGCTTTATTAAACTCATACCCCTGCTCATGCATGGAGTAGAGGATGCGCCGGTGCACCGGCTTGAGACCGTCTCTCGCATCGGGCAACGCCCGGGATACGATCACGCTCATGGCGTAATCGAGATACGACCGCTTCATCTCATCGGTGATGAGAACTGGACGAACCTCGCCCGCGCCGCCTGGGGTCTTATCTGAAGTATCTGCCAAAGTTCTACTGCCAGCCTGATGCTTGATGCCGCTTGTGATTGCTTAGATCGATGTGCCGATGGCTAGAACGGGATCTCATCGTCGAGGTCTTTGCTCATGGACCTGTTTTGAGCGGCGGGCGGTTTGTCCCGGGCTCCGCGAGGCGGCCCAGCGTCGTATTCAGTTTGCGGACTTTCATTAAATCCGCCTGGACCGCCACTGTTACGTCCATCGAGCATGGTTAGTGTTCCACCATAATTTTGCAGGACGACCTCGGTCGAATAGCGGTCCTGCCCTCCGTTATCCTGCCACTTTCGTGTCTGGAGCTGCCCTTCCAGATAAACCTTTGACCCTTTTTTGAGATACTGCTGCGCGATCTTGCAAAGCTGCTCGTTGAAAATGACCACGCGATGCCATTCGGTCTTTTCTTTTCGTTCGCCGCTTTGCTTGTCACGCCACGTCTCCGCCGTTGCAATGCTCAGGTTGCAAATCGGACGACCATCCTGCGTGTTTCGCATTTCAGGATCGGCACCGAGGTTACCGATCAAAATCACTTTATTGACTGAGCCCGCCATCAAAGCCCCTTTTCTCTGCGAGGGAATCGGCCTGAGCTTACACGAATTTTAATCATGAACTGGTACGTGCCGAACCTTATCCACACCGCTCACGCCAAGCGTGTTCCTACTCTGTTCTAGTAAGGAATTGGTGTGTTGTCAAGACGAAGTGTTAACGCGTCGCCTTGGGAAGGTGGTCCAGATCGACGGTGTACCACTTCTCGGCCTCGATCACTGCCGGGTTTTCACCGATGGCATAGATCCAGCTGTCGACGGCCCATCGCTGCCCGCCAGTGGTTTCGACGAGGATCCCTGTCCAGTGCGGCCAGTGATCCAGCCCCTTAAGGATGTTGCCCTTCGCAAACGGTCGGCCAACGGTGTGGTATTTCAACAGTTTATTGTTTTGCAAGACCAATAAGAAACTTGTGGTGTTCGTTGAATGATCGACGCAATCCATCTGGGTTGGATCGCCCGACCCGTTGTAATCCATCCCCGGGCGGTCCGCGATGGTGCCCGCAATCTTGCCCGTATACACATACATGTAGGCGATGGCGTAAGCCACGGCGCGCCGTTCCTCGAATGCGGTGTCCGCCTTCTTGGTCTTGGCCATGATCGCAGAAATTTCGCGAAGTTGCGCGCTGGCGAACGTAATGCGGGTCTGTTTCTGACACCCATACGCGCTGCAAAGCGAGACCGTGCTTCCGCGCGGCGGCTCGGACTTGAAATCGGCAAAGTGCAGTTCCGGCGTGCCGTCGCGCTCGAATGTGCACGCGCCAAGCAAACATCCCAGGATTGCAACCGTGGCCATGGGGAAAGCGCGCATCACGTCCTGCCATTCTCTATCATTGTGATCGGTTGTACCGGAAATGATAAAAGTCGCAAGGCTTGCCATTGAGCTTGCGCGTGTTTTGGCCTAGCTTGTCACGCCATGGCAACAACAGAACCTCTTCACATCATCGGTGCCGGTCTTGCGGGCTCCGAAGCGGCATGGCAGGCCGCACAGCGAGGCGTCAACGTCGTTCTTCACGAAATGCGCCCGAAACGCATGACAGAAGCGCACAAAACCGGCGCATGCGCAGAACTCGTGTGTTCCAACTCGTTCCGGTCCGACGACTGGGAATTGAACGCCGTCGGTCTTCTGCATGAGGAAATGCGCCGCTGCGGCTCGTTGATCATGTCTGCGGGCGATGCCCACAAGCTTCCTGCGGGCGGCGCACTTGCCGTGGATCGCGATGGCTTTGCGAATGAAGTTACAGCGCGCTTGAAGGCGCATCCCCTTATCCGGTTCGAAGAGGTGGAAATGGCCGACTTCCCGCCGCCTGATTGGCGCTCGGTGATCATCGCGACCGGCCCCCTCACATCACCTGCCCTGAGCGAGGCGATCCTGGCAAAGACCGGGGAAGGTGCGCTGGCGTTTTTCGACGCAATTGCCCCCATCGTCTTGCGGGACAGCATCGATATGGATGTTGCCTGGATGCAATCTCGATACGACAAGGTGGGACCGGCAGGCACGGGCGCGGATTATATCAACTGTCCCATGGACAAGGATCGGTACGAAGCCTTCATCGACGCTTTGCTTTCGGGCGAGACGACCGACTTCAAGGAATGGGAGAAAACCACGCCCTATTTCGAAGGATGCCTGCCCATCGAAGTCATGGCGTCACGGGGGCGGGAAACGCTGCGCTTTGGTCCCATGAAACCTGTCGGTCTCACCGATCCGCGAACTGGCAAAAGTCCCCATGCCGTCGTGCAACTGAGACAGGACAACAGGCTCGGAACTTTATGGAATATGGTCGGGTTCCAGACCAAGCTGCGGCATGGTGCGCAGTCGCATGTCTTCAAGCTGATCCCCGGGCTGGAAAATGCGGTCTTCGCGCGGCTTGGCGGTCTGCATCGCAATACCTTTCTGAACAGTCCAAAACTGCTGGATCGTCGCTTGCGGCTCAAAGCTGACGAGCGGGTGCGGTTTGCCGGCCAGATCACCGGCGTTGAGGGGTATGTGGAGTCGGCGGCCATCGGCCTGCTTGCTGGACGATTTGCGGCGGCGGAGCTTGGCCGACAGGATGTCGCGTCTCCACCGGCGACCACGGCTCTTGGCGCGCTTCTAAATCATATTACAGGTGGGCACATCGAAGCAGACGAAGCGGGAAAACCCGCGAGTTTTCAGCCTATGAACATCAATTTCGGCCTGTTTCCGCCTTGCGAGCCCCCCGCTAAGGTACCTGGAAAAAAGCTGAAAGGCGTCGAACGTGCGCAGGCCCGAAAGCGGCAGATGACGGCACGCGCTCTGCATGATCTCGGATGCTGGCTCGATGAACCAGCCGGCATTCGCAACGTTGAGGCTGCTTGATTCAATAACCAGTATCAAGCGCTCAGCTTGTCCAGCGTCTGCTGGCTCATCTCGAAATTCGCGTAAACGTTCTGCACATCGTCTGAATCTTCCAATGTCTCGATGAGCTTCATCAGCTTTTCTGCTTTTTCGTCATCCACCGGCACCGTGTTCTGCGGCCGCCATGCGATCACGGAAGATTTCGCGGGGCCGAACTTTGCCTCAAGTGCGGCTAAAACTTCGTGATAGGCCTCGACAGTGCAGGTCAGCCAATGGGCTTCGGCGTCGCTCTCGCAATCGTCGGCACCTGCCTCGATGGCGGCATCGAGCATTGCGTCCGGCGTGGCCACCTTCAGTGGATACTCGATCTCGCCCACACGATCGAAACTGAATGAAACCGCGCCGGTTTCGCCCAGGTTACCGCCATACTTCGTGAACGTGGCCCGCACGTCCCCCGCTGTCCGGTTGCGGTTGTCTGTCAAAGCCTCGACGATCACGCCCACGCCGCCCGGCGCGAAGCCCTCGTAACGCACCTCGATATAGTCTTCGCCGCCCACGTCCTCGCTTTTCTTGATAGCGCGGTCGATGTTATCCTTCGGCATGTTCTGCGCGCGTGCTGCAAGCACTGCGGTGCGCAGACGCGGGTTCATGGCGATGTCGGGCAGCCCCATCTTCGCCGCAGCCGTAATCTCGCGCGCAAATTTGGAAAACATCTTGGCGCGCTTTTTGTCCTGCGCGCCCTTGCGATACATGATGTTCTTGAACTGCGAATGCCCTGCCATGGGTGTGCCTTCTTTTCGTAACCTGGAAGGGTTATACGCCAACTCCAAAACGCGCGGCAACAGGGCTGTCGAGGAAACGCGCCCGAAGAGTTTGACGGAAGCGATAACAGTCTTATTTGTTTCGCTTCTTCTTTCTTACAGAAGGCCTCCAGGATTTACTGCTTAGATGGTATCGCGCCAGAGCCTGCGACCCTCTATATCGCGATTTTCTGTGCAACCCCCAACCGGGGGCGTACTCTTTCAGCACGCGAACCCGGCGGGGCGGACAGTCTTCATAAATCCATGTTGCCCAATTGGCGACGACCCAGTCTTTCGAGATGCCACCGCCACTTTCAAGTTTCGCTTCGGCCGGGAGCTGAAGCTTGACCAGTCCAGCTTTGTATCCCGTGGCGACGATGAGGCTAAATCCGCTGTCGGCTTCCTGACACTCCATCAGAAGAAAGTCGACCGGACTTTCATATGGCCATTGGGCTTGCAGACAGCGAAAAACGGTTCCCCTAAAGAATGCGTGACTGGGCCACGCATCAAGACGGCACCAATTGATCACGGCGTTTTCCTACACGCGGCAGGCGTTAACTCAAACAACGATACTCCATTTTCAACGGGGCGGCCAAGCCTGCCTCACGACTTCGGCGTCAAGCCATAGACCGTCCGGATCAACGGCTTACTGCCTGGCACTGTTTTCGCGAACTCCGTATAGATTTTCTGGCTGTAGATCGTGAAGGTCAACGGATCGAGTTCATTGACCGACATCTGCTTTCCAAGCTTTTCAAGCAATTCCTTGTCCAGTCTTGCGCTTAAATCCATGGTCCAGTCCTGCATCTCGACCGCAGTATCGACCAAAGCCTTGCGTATGGGACGCGGAAGCTTGCTGAAGTTTTCTTCGCCTGCAAACAAGAAGAAGGGAAAATAAACATGGTTAGAGATGGTGAGGTATTTCTGAACCTCGGCAAACTTCGAGCTGTCGATGAAGCTCAGCGGGGTTTCCTGACCATCGATGGCGTTGCCCGATTTCAAACCAGCGTAAACTTCGCCGAAACTGACCGGGACTGCCGTCGCGCCGTAAGATTCGAACATCTTGATACGCCAAACCCCTTTTGGCGTCCGCATTCTGACGCCTTTGAGATCGGTGGGCGTGCTGATCGGGCGCACGTTGTTCGTCATCTGACGAAACCCGTCTTCCCACAACGCGATGAGCGTGTATCCCTTCGATGCCGCGGCGGGTTTCAGGGCACTATCCATGATCGCGGCGCGCACTTTTTTCATGTGAGCACGGCTTCGGATGAGAAAAGGCATGTCGAAAATGCCGAAGTGATCGTGAACACTGGTCATGACCGAGGTCATGGCAGCGATGGTGATTTCGCCCGTTTTTACCTTTGTAAGCGCGCCGGTGTCATCGCTAAGCTTGCTGTCACCGTAGATGACGACTTTGGCCTTACCCTTCAGCTTCGGCGTAACCCGCTTCACATACTCTTCGAACGCGATGTCGTAGAGCGAACCCGGCTTACCCACATGATGGATTTTTATCTCGATCGGCTCGGCTGCGAACGCGGCCACAGACATGAAACCGGAGACGATCGCAAGACTAATTCTGAATAAACGGCTGTGCATGGAACGCCTTTGAAGCATTATGAGCCTCTGTTACCTGTCGCGTGAACTGCGTTTACAGGTGCGGCGAAATCCGACTATTTTGTGATCGCAGAGTTATGATTGGTCTGGACAGCGGTGATAAGTATTTCGTTTGTATACACGAAGCAAATATATCACGAACCACGCGCTGGATCGTCCGTATTTGATCACACGCCCGAATTTCAGACGCGCTTTGTGTCTCTCTGCCTCTCACGCAGCTTCCTGATCGATCCGGCAAAACGCTTTCTCACGGGCGAAGCCGGACTCCTCTCATCCGTTAAACTGGATATCAATGCACATCTGGTTTCGCTGCTGACGGTTCATGGCGAATATGATTCCGTTCGCGCAATGGCGAGGAGGCTTGCATGCGCGGACAGGATGAGCAGGCGAGGTCAATATCCAGCTACATTATCTACAGGAGGGCGTGTGCGGCGGTCCGCGGACAAACCGCAATGCCCGCATCGCTCTGGTGCGCCAAGGTTAGGGTTACGCTACAAGCGCGTAACAGCCGCGTTTCCTTCGTGGTAAGCAGACCTTCACTCGATCCTCCCCACGACCAGAAAAGTCTTGAAAAAACCATAGATACCCGACGGATGTTGTGTTTGCTCAGGCCTTTCACATCGGCATATCGGAAGAAGGACGCGCGTGCCATCTCCAACCTTACGCAATCCCAAGACCATGGTCGCACTTGCCATCGCTGCCGGGCTGGCAGGCTGTGCTGGAAGTTCGTCCAGCACCAGCACGGTCCAGACAGCCGCAAATGCCTCGACGCCCGCCACTGGATTGCAAATCACGGACACCAGGCCCGGAACCGGTTTCACGCCGAAGCCCGGCCAGACCTGCGTCGTCCATTACACCGGTTGGCTTTACGAAAACGGCGTCAAAGGCAAGAAATTCGATAGTTCCGTGGACCGCAAGCAACCTTTCTCGTTCGTGCTGGGCGATCACAAAGTGATCGAGGGCTGGGAGCAGGGCGTCGGCACCATGAAACCAGGCGGCAAGCGCACGCTGATCATTCCGCCAGCGCTTGGATATGGATCGGCGGGAGGTGGGGCTGCCATTCCGCCCAACGCCACGCTCCTGTTCGAAATCGAGCTTTTGTCGGTTAAGGCGTCGTCCTAGCCCCCGGACAGTGCACAAACCTACGTTGCGGTGCAAAACGAAAACTGGCCATGGGCACGTTTCAACCGCGCGACATGGCTTGTTCATCGAGGGTTAATCAGGCATTGATAATCTTCTATGATGAATTCTATAGGCTGCATTCGATTTGCGCTATTAGGTGCAATGATATTCATTTCGTCGGCAGCGCTGGCGGGATCGAAGGACGGATGCGCGCACTCCTGGTCACGCGGTGGGTTCAAGAGCTTTCGGCAAGTGGAAAGCGAAATCCGCGACAAGTTCGGCGGCGGTCGAATTCTGCGTGTCGCGCTTTGCCGTCTTGAGGGTCGCAGCTATTTTAACGTATCGCTTTTGAAATCCGGAAGAGTTAAATTCGTACAAGTTCCTGCACAGTGAACAATATTATGATCGGTGTGTCGCATGAGGCTCCTTGTTATCGAAGACGACCGGGACTTGAACCGTCAGCTCGTTTCAGCCCTCACTGACGCCGGATATGCTGCGGATGGGGTTTTCGACGGGGAAGAGGGCTGTTACCTCGGGGAGACGGAACCCTATGACGCCGTGGTGCTCGACCTTGGGTTACCCAAGCTCGACGGACTGAGCCTGCTCGAGCGCTGGCGGCGAAACGATATCAAAATTCCGGTCCTCATCTTAACGGCGCGCGACCGATGGAGCGAGAAAGTGGCGGGCATCAACGCCGGTGCGGACGATTACGTGGCAAAGCCTTTTCAAATGGAGGAAGTCGTCGCTCGCGTGCGTGCGTTGCTGCGCCGCAGTGCAGGGATTGCCAAGCCCGAGCTTGAGTGTGGCCCCTTGCGGCTTGATACCCGCACAGCACGCGTAACATTCGATGGCACCGCCATCAAGCTCACGAGCCTCGAATTTCGGCTGCTGTCTTATCTTATGCATCAGCAGTCGCGTGTGGTCTCGCGTTCGGAACTGGTCGATCATCTTTATCAACAGGACTTCGACCGGGACTCCAACACGATCGAGGTGTTCGTGGGACGCCTTCGCCGCAAGATTCCGGCCGATTTGATCCATACGGTACGCGGGCTTGGTTATTGCATATCGCTCGGTGAAGGGAGCGCGGCCCTTAATAAGAAGCAGCCATGACTTCGAATTCGCTCGCCTTCCGGCTGCTGCTTTCCGCTGCGGCCTGGACACTCATGATTGTTTCGATCACCGCTGCCATCCTGATTTCCATCTGCCGCACGGCAATCGACGGAAATTTCAACACAGACCTCAACCGCTACCTCGATTACATGGTGAGGCAGAGCGTCAGCCAGGGCAGCGAAGAGCCAAAGCGCCCCGACAATCTTGGCGAGCCCGCGTTTGCTCAATACCTTTCAGGATATTACTGGCAAATCCGACCCGTCGGAAAAAATGCTGATCCTCTCTACCGGTCCGAGTCGCTGTTCGGGGAGACGTTCAGCACACCAAGCGACCTGGACGCGAAGCCCGATGCAAGGCAATACCGGCATGCGGATGTCCCCGGACCCGAGGGTCAAATTCTGCGGGCAGTCGAAAGGGAACTGGCACTACCACACGGGGCCGAATTCAGGTCTTATTCTTTTTCAGTCGCGGTTGATCCGGTGGAAGTCGAGTATGTCATTCAGGATTTAACCACCACGATCGTCATCGCGATGGGACTTCTCGGCGCGGGGCTTCTTCTGGCTACGTTCTTCCAGGTTCGCTTCGGTCTCAGTCCAATCAGGGACCTGCAACTGAAACTTGCTGCAATCCGGTCGGGCGAAGAAACCAAACTGGACGGCCTCATGCCTGCCGAGATCGCGCCATTGCAAGGGGAATTGAACGCGCTTCTCGAAGCAAACCTGAGCGTTGTGGAACGCGCACGAACCCATGTCGGGAACCTCGCTCATGCGCTGAAAACGCCGCTGAGCGTGATCATCAATGAAGCCACGGCACATAACGGGGAATTGTCCGAAAAGGTAACTCAGCAGGCCACCATCATGCGGTCGCAGATTTCTCATTATCTCGATCGGGCGCGGATTGCCGCCCAGATCCGCTCGATCAACGTCATGACCGACGTGGGAGCCGAACTGGAAGCCCTGTCGCGGGCTCTAGGGAAAATTCATGGCGAGCGGGGGATCACGATCACTCTGCGGTGCGAAGGCACCGTCAAATTTGCCGGCGAAAAACAGGACTTCGATGAGATGGCGGGCAATCTCATGGACAATGCCTGCAAATGGGCAAAATCCACGATTGCCGTCGAGGTTTTCGTAGCCGAGGCTAAGACGTCCCAGCACGAGAAGACGTTTACGGTCACGATTGACGACGACGGACCTGGATTACCGGAAGAATTTCGCCAGTCGGCTGTGCGGCGAGGGCGTAGGCTCGATGAAAACGTCCCCGGCTCAGGCCTTGGACTATCCATTGTCGCTGACCTGTCGCACCTTTATCACGGCTCGTTACACCTCGAAGAGGCCCCCACACGGGGATTACGCGCCAGGCTTGTATTGCCTGCGTCGTAAGGACGTAATATTGCCTGAATGCAGCGTCTACGATTTCGGGAGCGATTCGCGCTAGCGGTTCGAGACAACGATGAGGAGGGATAGCCATGAACGTTAAAGTTCTCCTCGGTTTCCTGGCAGCCGCGTTTTTGGGCGCTTGTGCAGGACCGAGTGCAACATCAAGAGAAGATTCCGGAACGGTACTTGGCGCGATCGGCGGCGGGCTGATCGGCAATCAGTTCGGCAAAGGCGGCGGACGGGTCGCGGCCACCATCGGCGGCGCCGTTGTGGGCGGTCTGATCGGCAACCAGATCGGGAAAGATCTCGATCAGGAAGACCGGCGTCGCGCGGAAGAGGCGTACCTCGCATCGCTCGAACGCGGTCGTGACGGCGAACGCCGCGAGTGGCGCAATCCGAATAACGGGAACTACGGTTATGTGACTCCGCGCCGCGTCTACATGTACGAAAGCATGACCTGCCGCGAGTATGAGCAGACGATCTATGTCCGGGGCCGTCCGGAGACACTGGTAGGGCGCGCCTGCCGCCAACCTGACGGGAGTTGGCGCCAGGTCTAGGATCGGCGTCCGCTTTAGCGGCGATTTGTCGAAGTCGGCGATAAATGACAAGGCGCGTCAAAAACGCGCTTTTTTTAATTTCGGCGCGGCTGTAATTTACAATGCCGATACCGCGCGTTAAGGTTCCCTTATGGTCTGGTTCGCTTTTGCTGGCTTAACAGCCGTTATCATCATCATAATTACGCGTCCGCTCGGTGCAAAAAATTCTTGTGCTGACGACAGCGGGGCCGACATTGCGGCATACGCGGCTCAGTTGGGCGAACTTGATAAGGAAGGCGCGAACGGCACGTTGAGTGCGGCTGAGTTGCACGATGCGAAATCTGAAGTGGCGCGGCGTTTGTTGCGATTGAGTGGGCCAGCGCGAAAGCCTGTCACAAACCCGGAGTTGTCAAGCCAAGCCACGAGTTTAGCCTTCATTGTCATCGCGGCTGTGGTCGCAGGCGGTTCGTTGTCGCTCTATGGCCGTTTCGGCGGTAACGGCTACGCGGATCAGCCTTTGGAAGCAAGGCTGAACGCCCCCGTCGAGAAACAATCCCTGGAAATTCAGGTCGCCAACGTCGAGCGGCAACTGCGTGCAAATCCAAAAGACGGCGCGGGTTGGGGTGTCATTGCGCCGATTTACTTCCGTATGGGTCAGTTTGAGAAATCGACCGAAGCTTACAAGCGCCTGATTTCGATAGCGGGCGAAAATGAGGATCGGCTTCTCGGACTTGCGGAGTCTTTAACTTTTGCTGCGGGCGGCAGCATCAACGAGAGCGCGCAAAAAGCGATTGGCGCGGCATTGCTTCGCAATCCAAAAAGTTTGCGTGCGCGCTTCTGGTCGGCCCTGCTGACGGAACAGGAAGGTCGAACAGATCAGGCGGCGGACGCCTATCGGGCACTTCTGGCGGATGACGTTCCCACTAACTGGAAAAAAGCGGCTGAAGATCGGCTGGCCGGTCTGGCAACAAATGCAGGCGCATCCTCGCTTCGTCGCGGAAACGCGACGGCGGATACAGGTTCGGAGACGGGTGGTCAGGCGAATGTTCTGAACGGCGATCAGGGCGAAATGATCCGGGGTATGGTGTCGGGCCTGGCATCGAGGCTAAAGGAGAATGGCGCCGATCTACAGGGTTGGTTGAGACTCATCCGTTCGTATGTCGTATTGAGAGACCGGCCAAACGCGATATCGGCGCTGGCGTCGGCCGAAGCGCAGTTCAAGGACGACCCCAAAGCCCTCAGCCAAATCCGCGTGCTTGCCTCCGGTCTAGGCCTGAAGCAGGCTTCATCGGAAACGAGCCCAAAATTATGACGAGAAAAAAACGCCGGGCGGCGTTTATCCTTGCGGGATTTGTGACAACTGCGTTGTCCGTCGGTTTGCTGTTATGGGCGCTGCAAACCCGCGTTACGTTCTTTTTCAGTCCCGCCGATATCGCAAAAGCGACCCCCGCCACCGGCACGAGATTTCGACTGGGCGGCTTGGTGGCGGCGGGAAGCGTCAAGCGCGAAAAGGACGCGACGGCTCTGTTTACGCTGACCGATGGCGCTGCGTCGCAGGCCGTTCTGTTCAAAGGCGTGTTACCTGATTTGTTTCGGGAAAATCAGGGCATCATCGCAGAAGGCCGTTTGCAGCCCGATGGCGTGTTCCTCGCCGACACCGTGCTCGCAAAGCATGATGAAAACTATATGCCGCCGGATGTTGCGCAGGCGTTAAAGAAAAACGGACGCTGGAAGGACAAAGACAAATCTGCGACCGCACCTGGAAGCTGAGGCGGCGGGCGAGTTTTCGGGTTATTGAGGCGACGACGATCCTTTTATGTGTCAACTTACCGCGTTCTATCGACATTCGCGTCAACGATCCATCGTTATAACTGACACGTTCAAGCCAGACGACGCCGAGGTTAAGGAAAAAGTATGATCGTTGAGTTGGGCCATTTCGCACTGATCCTCGCTTTTTGCGTGGCGACGGTGCAATGCGCGGTTCCGATGCTTGGTCTCGCCACACGCCGCGTTCGGCTTTTGGAACTTGCGGACGCGGCGGCGATCCCGCTTTTCGCGCTGATCCTTGCATCGTTCCTCGCCCTCATGTACGCGCACATCGAGTCCGATTTTTCAGTATCGAACGTGTTTCTCAACTCTCATTCTGCCAAGCCGCTGATTTACAAGATTTCCGGGGTCTGGGGGAATCACGAAGGGTCCATGCTGCTTTGGGTCCTGATCCTTGTCACATTCGGTGCGGCTGTATCGGTTTTCGGTGGATCGCTTCCGCGAGACCTCCGGTCTGTCGTGCTGGCCGTTCAAGCCTTGATCTCGGCCCTGTTTATCCTGTTCATCGTCGCAACCTCAAACCCGTTTACCCGCCTCGCCGCAGCACCCGCCGAAGGACAGGGGCTGAACCCGATTTTGCAGGACCCGGCGCTCGCGATACATCCGCCGCTGCTTTACGCGGGTTATGTGGGCTTCTCGGTCGCGTTCTCGTTCGCGATTGCGGCACTCCTCCTTGGCCGTCTCGACTCGGCGTGGGCGCGGTGGGTGCGCCCGTGGACGTTGCTCGCATGGATATTTCTGACTATCGGCATCGCCATCGGGTCCTGGTGGGCCTATTACGAACTGGGGTGGGGCGGCTGGTGGTTCTGGGATCCGGTGGAAAATGCATCCCTGATGCCCTGGCTAACGGGAACAGCGCTGGTTCACTCAGCCATCGTGATGGAAAAGCGTGATACTTTGAAAGCCTGGACCGTTCTGCTTGCGGTTCTGACATTCAGCCTCAGCTTGCTTGGCACCTTCCTCGTCCGGTCGGGCGTCATCACGTCGGTTCATTCCTTTGCCTCCGACCCGGAGCGCGGCGTTTTCATCCTCGCTCTGCTCGTCATCTTCACCGGGGGTGGCCTTTTGTTGTTTGCGTGGCGTGCGCGGCAGTTCACGAGCGGCGGCGCGTTTGCCCTGGTATCCCGGGAAGGTGCGATCTTATGGAACAACCTCATCCTCACAGCCTCCTGCGGTGTCGTCCTGATCGGCACGCTATATCCCATGGCGCTTGAGGCGGTAACTGGCGAAAAAATCTCGGTTGGCGCGCCGTTCTTCAATGACACGGTGGTGTGGATATTCCTGCCCCTGTTGCTGGCCATCCCGTTTGGTATTTTTCTTACATGGAAACGGGGCGATGGCGCAGCCGTCGCGCGACGCCTGATTCCGCCCGCTATCGCGGCGGGCCTGACAGGTGCTTTCGCGCTGTTCATCGGCGGCGCTGGTGGCAAAGCGGTGCTGGCCATGACCATTGGTGCGTGGGTGATCGCCGGGTCGGTCTTTGAAGTTGTCTGGCGCACGAAGTTTCCACAGGTTTCCCTGTCCGACGCGGTTCGCCGTCTGGGCAGCATGCGGCGCGGTCAGTTTGGAGCAACTCTCGGTCATCTCGGAATGGGCATCACCGTGGTCGGCGTGGCCGTTGCCAGCGCCTGGAACGTGGAGCGGCTCGCCGTCATGAGGCCAGGAGACACACTCGACATTGCCGGGTATGAGGTCATGTTCAAGGGCGTCGCCCCGGTGCCTGGGCCAAACTATCAGGAAACCGCAGGCACGTTCGAACTCAAACGAGGCGGAACGTCCGTCACAACCCTGATCGCCGCAAAACGCAAATATGATGCGCCACCACAGACGACCACAGAGGCCGGCATCGCCCCCCGCCCGGTTGGTGACGTTTATGTGGTTCTGGGCGACGAGATTGAACCGGGCAAATACTCCGTGCGGCTGTATTTTCATCCGTTCGTGCGGTGGATCTGGATCGGTGCCGTCATCATGTTCATCGGCGGCGCTGTGTCGCTGCTGGACCGGCGGCTGCGCATGGGTTTACCCAAACGGGCGCGACGCCGCTCCGTGTCGCCGACAGTTGCGGCTGAATAATCATGCGTCTCACAATTTCCGCGTTCCTGATGGTGGGCGTGCTCTCGTTCGGCGCGGTCATGCCTGCTTCTGGTGTTCAGCCGGAAGAACAACTGAAAGACCCTGCCCTTGAAAGCCGGGCACGCGCCATTTCAGCAGGGCTTCGGTGTCTTGTCTGTCAAAACCAGTCAATCGATAACTCCGACGCGTCTCTCGCAAAAGACTTGAGGCTTCTCGTCCGTCAGCAATTGCAGAAAGGCGGAAGCGACCGCGACGTCATCGATTACGTCGTTGCGAGGTACGGTAATTTCGTTCTGCTGAAACCCCCGCTCAACAATCAGACACTGTTGTTGTGGGTCACTCCGATCATACTTCTGACGGGGGGAGGACTGCTCGCCATACGTTTTATCCGTCACAGCACGACGGAACAGGTGACGCCTCTAACCAAGGATGAAGAGCGGGCGGTCGCTGCGCTGATCGATAAGCATAATCAATAAGGTTTGTGGTCACGCCTCATCCGGCACGACCCAGTGAGTTTCTGCGGTGTGAAGACCGAGTGCGTCCACCAAATCGGGCAAAGCAGCGTTTACCTGCTCCGGAACAGAAAACGGAACGTTCAGGATCAGCATACCACACCCGTTAAGCATCTCCGGCTGATCCCGAGGATTGAGCAGTATTTCAGCGGTCCACACGCGTTTGAAATCGAGCGTTATGGCCGCTTCCTTGATCAACTCAGTCGGAAGATGGGCCTTGATGGGATACCAGATCAGATAAACGCCGGTGGCCCAGCGCTTTTTCCACTGAGCCATCTGACGCGATAGGACTTCGAATTCGTTTCTCTGTTCATAGGGCGGATCGATAAGAACAAGACCGCGCCGCTCTTGTGGAGGCAGGTTTGCGCGAACGAACGTGTATCCGTCCACGTGCGTTGCATGTGCGTTGTCATAGGTGAGCAGCGACGTCTGTAACCTGAAGAACGTGTCGCGGTGCAACTCGCTGACGATCAGGCGGTCTAGTGGTCGAAGCAGACGAGCCATCAATACAGGGGATCCTGGGTATTCGTCGCGGGTCAAGTCTCCACGAACAAGATCGAGGTATGACTTCAGATCGTCTTGCAAAGCTGGTGCTCTCGTAAGTTGACCTATGCCTGCCTGCCACTCGTTGGTTTTCAACGCTTCGTCTGAACCGAGGTGATACATCCCGGCACCACCATGTGTGTCAATAATACAAACAGGATTAGACTTCTTTTGAATATAGCGCACGCAAAGCATAAGTATAAAGTGCTTCAAAACGTCGGCAAAATTACCTGCATGATAGCTGTGCCTGTAATTCATGCGTAAACCTTCAATACTTCAAAGTTGTCGAGCATGTTATATGTTACCGAAAGTTGAAACATCACTCTCATTGGTACTCGGGGCGCATGATTATATTTTGTATTACGAAAATAAATTTTTATCAATTGTGGCGGAACGTGGCGTGCAACGCTGAAGCTCATCAAAAAATCTAGAGCATTTTCAGCAAAAGTGTGAGCGGTTTTGCTCCCCGAAAATGCGATAAAACAAACAGTTAGAGCGCTTTCTTGACTTGGATTAAATCGAAAGCGCTCTGCTGAAAGTAGCTCCCTAAACCTTAGGTAGAAACTTATTATCGCCTGATCATAGTCAAAAAAGTCTTATCTCAGTCAAGTTATGGTCTCAACAATCAGTAAGCCTGAGGCTGTTAATATTCTCTCTGTATTTCCGGCTGAAACAGATGTCTCGCCTGCAAATACTGGCAGGAAAGACTTCATTAATGGAGAGAGTCGATGGGCTTAAAAGCCTCTATCGCAGGAATAGTCGTTTCTATCGTATCGGCGGGGGCAGTTAATGCTGCCGATGCTTACAGTAACAGAACGAGTTTGAAGGATGTGCCGTTCGTTGAAGCCGCCGGATTCGGGTGGGGTGGCTTTTATGGTGGGTTTGTCGCGGGGTATGGTTCAGGGTCGTCAAGCAATTACGTGTCCGCAAATGGGAACGACGCCCATGCTGCGGCAAACAACGATCCGGATGGCGTTACCCTTGGTGCGACGCTTGGCTATAACCATCAAGTGACGCCTAACTGGCTTATCGGCGTGGAAACCGACTTCAGTTGGATGGAACTTCAGGGTGACCAGGGAAAGCGTATCTACGACGGCCACTACTGGACAGGCGGTTGGGATTCATTGTTCACCCTACGCGGCCGTGTAGGATATACATTCGGTTCGACACTTCTATACGGGACTGGAGGGTATGCAGCCATTCATACCAATGAAACAATTTCCGGTAATGCCACCAACGAGAGTAACTACGGAACAGGCTGGCGATCGGGTTGGGTCGTCGGCGGCGGTCTTGAACATAAGTTTACAGACCGCGTCTCCGGCAAGATTGAGTATCTACATGCCGAATTCGAAGAACTTTCTGGTTATACTGGTTTTCCGGGAAACATGGCAAATCAGACCTACAAAATGAACGCAGACCTCGACCTGGTTCGCGTCGGGTTGAACTACAAGTTCTACTAGACGCGCGCAGACTGGCGGGAGTCCCCACCCCCGCCAGTCTGAAACAGGCATTGCCTATCATGCTCAGCATGTTCGCAGCCGCACTTTTGGTCATTTTCTTCGTAATCGTATTCTCAGCATTGCAGCGCACTTCATACTTGCGCGATCACTCACCACATTGATTATCAACCGAGCACCGATCATGGCAGATTCGCCTTATTATGGCCCTGTTTCGGCCATGTGGGGTTGGCTTGCTGTTTCCAGCCCTATTCAACTCGAAAGGTTAGTCATGTTCCGAAGCATGTCACGTTACTTTATGGTGGCCCTCGCGATGGCTGCATTTTTACCGCTGTTGATTACTGACGCCGATGCCCGTGTCGGCGGGTCCAGGTCCTTTGGAAGCCGCGGCGGGCGCACATACAACTCCACCCCGTCCACGACCACCGCACCAGGTGGTGCCGCACCGGTTACACGCTCGAATGCAAGCCCCAGCGCCCCCAACGCCGGTGCTTCAGCCGCGGGCGCAGCGCAGGGTTCGCGCTTCGGCGGGTTCGGACGGCTTCTCGTCGGCGGCTTGATTGGTGCCGGCCTTTTCGGGCTGCTGTCAGGAAGCGGCTTGTTCGGCGGTCTCGGCAGTTTCGCGTCGATCATAGGTCTGCTATTGCAGGTCGCCGTAATCGGCGGTATCGGCTGGCTGGTCTGGTCTTATTTCCGCGGCCGGTCGCAGCCAAGCACAGCGGGGGCTGGCAGCTACAACGCGGGACCAGTCCCTCCCCAGAACGCAAATATGCAGCAATATGACCGGTCGGGCGGCCTCGGCGGCAACGCAGGTGGCGGCTTCAATTCCGGTGGGGGATATGGAGGGGCGTCCACAGGGCAAGCGATCTCCATCCAGCCCGTCGATTATCAAGCGTTCGAACGCCTGCTGGTGGACATTCAAACGGCATATGGCCGTGGTGACTTCAACAGGCTCGCCGAATTGGCCACACCGGAAATGCTGTCGTATTTCAGCGAAGACCTGAAGGAAAACATGCGCAACGGCGTTCGCAACGAAATCGGCAACGTGAAGTTCCTGAACGGCGACCTGGCGGAAGCATGGACGGAGCAGGACGACGACTATGCCACGGTTGCGATCAAATATTCCATCGTTGACGCGATGGTCGATATTTCGACCGGTCGCGTGGTCGAGGGCGACCGGAACAGCCCGCAGGAGATTACGGAAATCTGGACCTTCATCCGCAACCATCGCGATATGGCGCGTGGATGGCATCTTTCCGCGATCCAGCAGCCTGAAAACGGCGGACGTATGGTTTAGCGGCTGGTGTGATTCCGTCAGAAGCAAATGGCCCTCATGGTTCGAGGCAACTCTATGCGCCTCTACCATGGGGGTAGCCATCATCTTGACTCGAGGTGACGGCCTGGGTCTCGCTCCGCTCTAAGCAGCATACGAGGCCCACGGCCAGAAGATACCATCTATCTAACTGCCGTCCCGCGCTGAGCTTGAATTGGCACTGGATTCACTATCAGGTCATCAGCCGGCTAAACCCATTATTGTGCGGTTAGATTTGCTGGCTTTTCACGCAGGGCATAAATACTTCGTGTATCTCAACATTTCGCAGCGATCCGGTCTTCACGGGGACAAGCGTAGACGATATTGCCGCAGCGAAGGTCGCGCCTGTCGAGGCAGGCTCCACCGGCGTTCGGGTTGGGCGGCCAGCATGTGTTTGATCTTGGCTGTAACGATGCCGGACTTCACAGCGAGCTACCGCACGATGTGCGGCTCGTAATGTAAGCCATGACTTTCAGGCGTTGTCGTTGCAATTGCGTGCAATCTTACTTCGATGCTGCAAGGACGGGTGCTGTACGACACCTGTCAGGATCGGCGACGTTCATTCCATCATGATGGATCATGTGTGCAGGGCATACATTAACACACAACGCCGATGTTTTTCCGTCGAAGTTTATGATATCGGCAGAACCAGAGCCGAGACCCTTGCCGACTGGATGCCACGCCGATGAATATGTTTCTGCGCTTGTTCGTCACATACCTTTTCGCGCGCTTCCGTCCCTCATGCCCGCCGCTTGGTCCGTGCATTACGCCTTTCGTCGTGCTTCCCACGGACCTCGACGTGTTTCGCCACATGAACAACGGTGTCTATTTCTCAATTATGGACCTGGGGCGCGTCGACATGCTGCTGCGGTCAGGCCTCATGCGGGCGATGCGGCAGGCGGGGTATCATCCGATCGTGGCGGCGGAAACGATCCGATTTCGACGACCTTTGAAGGTGTTTCAGAGGTTCGTCGTCGAAACCCGCGTCATGGGCTGGGATGACAAAGCCTTCCTGATGGAGCAGAGGTTCTTTACGAAATCCAGGCGCGGCGTAATGGATATCGTGGCCGAAGCTGTGGTGCGGGCGCGCTTTCTGTCGAAGCGCACCCCGCTCAGTTCATCGGCTTTCCTGGCGATCATCGGGCAGGAACATGCCGAAGCGCCAGCACTTCCCGCGTGGGTTGCCGAATGGAACGCCAGGCAGGCCGCAACCCGTGACGTGGAACGGGTCATCGGTCACTCTGACACCCCGCCGTTTGCCATCAACCGTGAGGTTGACCCGTCGGCATAGCCGCAACCGTTTTGTGGACCGCCTCGCCTGCGGCCTGTGATCCCTCGCGAACAGCTTTCATGGTCAGATCGCGCAGCTCTTCCATCTGACGACCGAACGTTTCCATCTGATGGCGCAGGTGCGCATTCTGCATTTCCACCACATCACTCATCTGACGGGCATCCGCGAGACGCAAAGCCAGATTGAAGTTCGCATCCGCATTGGCGCGCGTGAAAGCAGCCATTTTCTCGTTCAGGGCTTTCAGGCTGCCCGTCGCCGGAACCGCTGGAGTTTCGACGGAATGCATCATCTTCTCACTGGTCGCGACGAGTGAATCGAACGCGGACTTGGCCTGTTCGATGCTGGATTTCATGATGCTGCGAAACTGTTCCGGAAATTCCCCGAATGATGGCGTGTTTTGCATCGCGTCTCTCCCTTTTTTTACTTAGCTGCGTCCAAACGGCAGCGACCGTGTTTCCACATTATACTTCGTTATACAAAAAGTCGAACTGAATGGCGGATCGGCCATGATATTTGAAGTCTTCACGCTCAAAAACCGTTTACGACGGGAATATCTTTTGTGTAGCAATGCGTTAACTAAAGGATGAAGGTTCGGTCCATCGTTGTATGCAATTCTCCCGTCCTCGTATTAGGAATTGGGGAACTCTTTCGATGATCTGTTCATTTTGTATGATTTTTGCTTTTCTGCTTTTTTCCACATCGGCGTTCGCGCAGCAAACTTTCTATTTTACGGCTACTCCAAACCGCGACGAAGCGGAGCTCGTGAAACAGTTCGCTCCGTTGGCGCTACACTTCGAGCGCGTCCTCGGAATGAAGGTCGAATACGTTCCGGTCGTCAGTTATGAGGCAGCCGTCAAGGCGTTCGCTGACAATAAGGTGCAACTGGCATGGTTCGGTGGTTATGCGGCGCTCAAGGCGCGTCATGCTGTGCCCCATTCCATGATGATCGCGCAGGGCGCTGAAGATACAAATTTCAAGTCGTATTTCATTGCGCATGCATCTTCCGGTTTGGTCCCTTCGCGCACTTTTCCAAAGAAGATCGCCGGTAAGACTTTTTTGTTCGGATCTCCGACATCGACCTCGGGACGGCTTGTGCCCGAGTATTGGATTCGAAAGCATCTCCACCGCGCACCCACGGATGTTTTCAAGACGGTGAGTTTTTCCGGCGATCATTCGAGCACTCTCGATCTGGTTCAGGCGGGTGTTGCGCAAGTTGGTGTGCTGAATTTCACGGTTTTCGACGCTGCTCAACGGGCAGGCAAGATCGACGAGTCTAAGGTGAAGGTGATCTGGGAGACGCCTCCCTTTCCAGACAACGCCTTTGTCATACGGGGCGACGTTCGCAGGAAATTCGGTGATGGGTTTCCGGCACAGGTGCAGAAAGCCATCCTCGACATCGACGATCCTGCTCTCCTGAAGGCTTTCTCGCGTTCGCGCTTCATCCCCGCAAAGACTGAACAGTATGCGTTCCTGGAGGAAATCGCAGTCCAGGTGGAAGCCGACGAGAAACGAAAAGCGAAATAGGGCCGGCCTCGAACCGACGTCGCGGGATAACGCCAAGCACGGCGTTGACCAAGGCCGAGTGCGTGGGATTACGTTTCGATGACAAAATTGATGTTTATTGTTTTCATCGGCTCGATCTCGACCGCATCATCGTGCGCTCAGCCTGTCTTGTCATTTACAGCCATTCCGACCAGGACGAAGCCCAGCTCATCCAACGGTTCTCGCCGCTCGCTGCCTGCTTTGAACGCGCCCTTGGAACCAAAGTTGAGTATGTTCCTGTTAGCAGCTATGAGGTTGCGGTTAAGGCGTTTGCCGAAGACAAGGTGCAATTGGCCTGGTTTGGCGGTTACTCCGCGCTGAAAGCGCGTCGTGCCGTGCCCCATTCGTTAATGATCGCACAAGGCGCGGAGACGACCGCAGCACCATACTCGTCACGCTGCCATGTCGAACAGCAGGAACTCTGCATCGCGATCCGCCTTCATACCGATTGCGGCTTCGTCCCTGATCGCTACCCCGTCACCAATCTGCATCGTGTGTCCGTTCACGATAGCTGTTCCGTTCAGCATCTGGACCCACGCAATCCGTCCTGACGATAAAGCATGATCAACCTGATGCGCAGCCTTCAACGACCCGCGGTAGAGCTTTACGTCCTGATGAATCGTGATCGCGCCATCGCCGCCATCCGGCGACCCAACAAGCCGCAGCCCGCTTCCATCGCCGCCGCCGATGGCTTTCTGCTCATAGCTCGGAGTAAGGCCGCGCGCCTGCGGAATGATCCAGATCTGCAAAAAGTGCACCGGCTCCGTTTTCGACGCGTTGAACTCGCTATGCTCAACCCCCGTGCCAGCCGTCATGCGCTGCAGATCGCCGGCCGGTATGATTGAGCCGGTGCCGATGCTGTCCTTATGTTCCAGCGCTCCGTCGAGCACATAAGAGATGATTTCCATGTTGTCGTGTCCGTGACGGCCAAAGCCCATGCCGGGTGCCACCCGGTCGTCGTTGATGACGCGAAGCGGCCCGAATCCCATGTTGGCCGGGTCGCGGTAATGTCCGAATGAGAACGAATGCTTGCTGTCGAGCCAGCCGATGTTTGTGGTGCCGCGTTCGGCTGCCTTGCGGATCGCGATCATGAGCCTTGCCTTTCGTTGGACGTCTATCGTGTTGCCGCAGAATTTAAGGCCGAACTGGCGCACTGCAAGATCGTTACTTTCGTGTAACCATTCGCGCGAACGCCTGCGGCGGAATGTTACCAAAAGATCCGCACGACGAGTGTTTCGAAACCGGGATCGCAGGTGGACAACCGCGATATTCTCCGCCTGCGCCTGGGCCGCCATCAGCCGGTCGAATGGATCTTTGTGCTTTGACGCGATGCTGCCCGCAAGAAGGGCATGCATCGTCGTAACCGGCACCGTCTGAAAGCTTTGGCTGGCCAAATGTCCATCATAGTCACTTACAAGCGGGCGAGCCTGCTCAAGCTTTCCAAGACGGACCTTAGAGCGGTTCCCGAAAAGTGTGACGCGGTTTTCGGATAAGAACCGCTCTCGTATAAATAACTTGGAGCCGATGACCCGATTCCTTTTGATCGGGATCGGCTCTAGTGGCGATTTCCCAAGCTGTCGCTGCACTGATAACGACTGATACTGTATCTTTCCAATCTCACTGTAAGCGCGCCGCGATAGTTTTTTGCTATCGAAAAACCACCAAAGCATTGTGTGGGTATCAAAAAGCAATCTCATCTCTTACCTTTGTGTGCGATTGCGGAGTTTCGACGGGCGGATCAAGTAATGTGGGCATAGGATCTGGCCCCTCACAATTCCATAAAGCCAGTTCATCGTCGGGCAACGGATCGAAGAAGAAGCTATCGGGGAATTCGGGTATAATGCCTTTAAGCGTTCCCGGCCGACGTCCGGAAACTTCCATAACGACAGCCGTAAGTTGCACAGCGGGCTTGTCGCCGCGTGCGATTATGACCTCCTCGCCGCGTTCCGCGCGCTCGATGAGCTTCGATAGGTGGGTCTTTGCTTCGTGGACGGTGTATGTGGGCATAGCGCGGCTCTCCTTAGCTAAGGAGACTAACTGGCACACGTCGCGCATTTCAAGTCGGGGCGCGAAACCGCTCATCGTTTATCGAACAAACTTAATCCCTTTCGCCGATGCCCTGAATCGTTGAAGCCGCCCATCCACCTCCCCGTTTTGGGCGCGTAGATGAGCGAGCGGTAACGTCGTGTAATTATGACAGTGCCAAGACCGAGCAATGATCCGGGTACTAACAACCAGTACAAATCAACTGGGTAGAATCCAGTCATCTTTCTCCATAAGTATACGTAAATATGAGTTAGTCCAAAAGGCACTAGCAACATCGATATCGCAAACCGAACGGCAAAATTATTTTTACGGTAAACTCCAAATGAAAGTGTGGATACAAAGCTTAGACAAAAAACGCAAAGTGCGATGTAAACGATTATAGACCCGATACTCATTGTGAAAGCCGCTTCTGAAGCGGAAGAAGGTTTTAGTAAAATGATGGAAGCGGGGAAGTTGGCGTCAACATACCCGACTACACATACCAGCAGTCCGGCGATTAAAAAGCCTTCCGGCCAGTATAATGAACTCAGTTTCTGGTTTGATCCGCTTCTCGTCGAATTAAGTAACGTTTTATGTTTTTCGATTTCCTCGACTAAGCCTTCGTTTTCTTTTTGAAGTGATTGGTTCTGAGTTTCGAGAACGGTCAGAAGTGTCGCCAACTCACGGCTCTGCGCACCAAGCTCGTCAAAGCGTTGTTGCAACACTGCTGAAGTAGCGCGCACCGCTGCCGCGTGCGCGGCCTCGGCTTCAACCTCAGACGCCCTCGTCTCAAATCCTACCGCTTTCTCTTCCGCAATAGTCAGCGCGGTTTGCATCCGCGCCTTGTCACGGCGCGCGACTTCGACCTGCCCCTCAAGCTCGGCGACGCGGCGCTGCAACTGCCCTTCGTGATCCTCGACCTGCTCGCGAATAGCGGTCAGGGACTTCACCTGCCCTTCAAGCGTCGCCAGTCTGCGACGCATCCAGCGCCGGGTCGCCTTCGCTTCGACCTCCTCGATCAGACGCCGCAAGCTGCCTGCGTTGTCGACGCCGTCGAGCATCATCACGCCCTGTGTCGTGAAGTGGCCCATAGGAAAATCTCCGGTGCCGATAAGGTCAAGCAGCACAGGGATCAGCCGTTGCGCATCCTTCGCGATGGTGGCCTCGTGCACGACGTTACCCGAGCGAACTGAGTGCTCCGACCAAAAGACGATAGAGCATCGCGCGGTGTCGAGATATTGCCTGATCCACTCGTCCCAGTTGCGCCCTGGCGGCACTTCCTGATCCCAGAACACGTCAAAGCCTTCGGCCACCAACGCATCGCGGATAGGCCGCACACGCTCGCGGTCTCTGGATGAATAAGAGAAAAAAACATCCGTCATGGCAATCTCCAAGACCGTCTGGGATATCGCAAATAACAAGTCAAGCAAAGTGAATACAAGCAACGTTAAAGCATCATTCGAACTGGCTGAACGGATTCATTTTACACGCATTAACATTGTTAACCGTGTTTGTGCACAGAGGATTAAGACACCTCGGTTATTTTGATGCAAATTCGATTGCACGCGCAAGAGGGCATTGGCCGATGACTTCCGCAGACGTTTTCCGATTTTTCATCATCATCAGCCTTGGCGTGCTGGCCTTCGTGACGTTCCTTGTTGCGGGGACGATCCTGGGCCTGATGTGGCTGGACAGTTTTGCCTGCGGTACGTGCAAACAGTATCCGGTGGGGCTTTATATTTTAGGGTTGCTTGGTTTGCTGTTCGTTATCTCGATCGGTTATGAGGTGAGCGATGCCCCGAAACCGTGGCGCGACTGGTTCGAGAAAAACTGGGAAACCTTCGTTGTGATCGTCGTCAGCTTGATCGCATTCTGGCTGCTGATCAACTGGTGGTGGTTCTGATTATGGCTGTGTGGGCTTATGCGGAGTGTTCAGACAAGCCTTGAAAAGACCGCTACGTCTCCCTCAAGCGCTCCAAAATATATAGGAAAGGCGCCAGGTGCTTATTGACTCAAAGAATGCCGCCTATGCGAACGCGGGCAGAACCGCAGCCTGACTCTAAATATCCAGTTCCCCCGTATCCGCAAACTGGGCGCGCTCCGAGATAAACCGGAAGCGTGCCTCCGGCTTGTTGCCCATAAGCTGCTCGACGATGTCCGCCGTCGCAAGCTCGTTCTTCGCGTCGACCGCGTCGGTCCGCATGGCGTCGTCCACATCCGCGATCTGCACCCGAAGCATCATGCGCTTTTTTGGGTCCATGGTGGTTTCCTTCAACTGGGCTGCGTTCATCTCGCCCAAGCCCTTGAAGCGGCCCACCTCAAGCTTGCCTTTGCCGCTGAACGTGGTCGCCTTGAGTTCCGCGAGATGGGCGTCGTTGCGGGCGTAGCCGGTTTTGGTGCCCTGCGTGATGCGATACAGCGGGGGCACGGCCAGAAACAGATGCCCGTCGCGGATGAGATCCGGCATCTGGCGATAGAAAAACGTGATGAGCAGCGACGCGATATGTGCGCCGTCCACGTCCGCGTCGGTCATGATGATCACGCGGTCATAGCGCAGGTCGTCGCTGGTGTAAGCCTTCCCAACGCCGCAGCCGAGCGCAAGGGTCAGATCGGCCAGAAGCTGGTTCTGTGAGAGTTTGTCCCGCGACGCACTGGCGACGTTGAGGATTTTCCCCTTGAGAGGCAGGATGGCCTGTGTTGCGCGGTCGCGAGCCTGCTTCGCTGAACCACCGGCGCTGTCGCCTTCCACGATAAAAATTTCGGTATCGCCCGTGGAATTCTTGGAGCAATCCGCCAGCTTGCCCGGCAACCTCAGGCGTCGGGTTGCACTTTTGCGCTGGGTTTCCTTCTCTTTTTTGCGGCGAAGGCGTTCCTCGGCCCGGTCGATGCACCAGTCCAGCAGCGCCGTGGCTTCCTTAGGCGAGGCAGCAAGCCAGTGGTCGAACGCGTCCTTGAGTGTGCTTTCAACGATGCGGGTCGCCTCCCCGCTCGACAGCCGGTCCTTGGTTTGCCCCTGAAACTCAGGCTCACGAATGAAAATGGAGAGCATCACGCCCGCCGATGTCATAATGTCTTCCGGCGTGATTTGAGCGGCGCGCTTGTTGTTGGTCAGGTCGCCGTAAGCCTTGAGGCCCTTCGAAAGCGCCGACCGCAAGCCAGCCTCATGGGTGCCCCCTTCAGGCGTCGGGATCGTGTTGCAGTAGGTCTGTGTGAAGCCGTCCTCGTCGATCAGCCACGCGATCGCCCACTCGACACTGCCATGACCGCCTTCTTTTTGCACACGGCCAGCGAACACGTCTTTTGTAACCGGCGTAAAGCCTTCGATCCGGGCTGTGAGAAAATCGCGAAGGCCGCCGGGAAAGTGGAAGACAGCCTTCTCGGGGACATCGCTCTCACCGCCGCGAAGCAGTTCCGGCGCGCAAGTCCAGCGAATTTCGACGCCGCCGTAGAGATACGCCTTCGCACGCGCCATCCTGAAAATGCGCGATGGCTTGAACTGGGCACCGCCTTTGAAAATCTCGCCGTCGGGGCGAAAACGCACGGTCGTGCCGCGCCTGTTACGCACCGCACCCATATCTTCAAGCTTTGTCTGCGGTTCGCCTCGCGAGAAAATCTGGCGATAAAGCCGACCGCCAAGCGCCACCTCCACTTCGAGCCGTTCGGCCAGCGCGTTCACCACCGATACGCCAACGCCATGCAGACCGCCGCTTGTCGAATATACGTTGGAGTTAAACTTACCGCCGGAATGAAGCGTGGTCATGATGACTTCCAGCGCCGATTTCCCCGGATATTTGGGATGCGGGTCCACGGGAATACCGCGGCCGTTGTCCATCACCCTAAGGAACCCGTCGGCATCCAGTTCCACATCAATGTAAGTCGCATGGCCTGCAACGGCCTCGTCCATCGCGTTGTCGAGCACCTCAGCGAAAAGATGATGCATCGCTTTTTCGTCGGTGCCGCCGATGTACATGCCGGGACGGCGGCGAACAGGCTCCAAGCCTTCCAGCACCTCGATGTCGGCGGCGGTGTAGCTGTCTTTGGGTTTGGTGGTTTCGCGCGCGGGCTTCGGGTTAGCGGATTTGCTGAGTTCAGGTCCCGCAACTTTCACGTCCGGCGTTACGCTCTCCATATCCGCAAAGAGATCGCGTGCCGCCGAAGCCGTTGGTTTGCTCATGAATTCTACCCGCGAATCTCAGTTCAGTGCGATGGCTACACGTTGCAAGCCACGGGGCGTTTGGCAAGGCCGCGCAGGGCACACCGCTCAAGAAGGCACACTTCGCAAACAATAACGTTAAACCGAAACGTTGCCACCGACCGCAATATACGGAAAGGATTCCGAACTGGATTGCGTCAGGTCTTTGCCGGTTAATTTGTCGCCGTTCAGAGCGCGAATGGCCCCCTGCTTCGCGCCGACGATCATGTTGATGGTCACCATTGCGTAGCCGCCGGTCGCGTTGGAGATGCCGATACCCACGTCGCAACCGCGAATCATGTTGTTGGTACAGAGGATGTGGCCGAGTTTGTCCTTGCCGCCGAGGCGGATGCCGATGGCGTCAAACATCTCTTCTATTGTATTCCCCGAGACAACACCATCGCTCTCCATGCGGATGCCAACTGTAGCACTGTCGATCCTGTTGTTCACGATATGAAGCGACCCTCCGTAGGCCCCAAGGGCCAATTTGGCCATACTGAAAACGGAGTCACGCACGACACCTCGACAATTGCTAAAAACCGCACCGGAATTTATACGGCAGTTAGTTACCGATACTGTCGCTCCGGCAACGTAAAGGCCCGAGTTCAAACCTGTTATAACCGACAATCCCTCCAAAGCAATGTTTCCGCTCCCCTGGAGGTTGATGGCGAACGGCTGTTTCTGCTCGATAAAATGGGATCGCCCTTGTATCCAGAAATTTGACAGTTTTGAGTCTGAAATCTTATCGGCAATCATCGTAGGCACGTCGCCTGGAATGACGAGATGGGTTGCCCGGCCTACCCCAGTCAGGTTGAGACGATCTGGAAGCCGTAATATGTCTTTTATCTGATAATTTCCAGCAGGGATAAAAACCGGTTGCCCGGCCTTCGCAATCTCATCAATCGCCTTCTGCATGGCGGCGGTTTGATCGCGCTCCGTGTTCGGCTCCACGCCAAAATCGGTCACAGGTCGGCCCATACCGACCACGGGTGACTTCGGGGTGTCCGGCATGGCAGCACTCGCAACCCCAGTACCCGCAAAGAAAGCGCCTGCCGCGATCCCGCCCGCGCCAAAAAAGTCCCGACGATCCATAACGGCTCCTGAACCTGTGGGTTGTCGTTCTAGCCCGGTGCCGCTTGCCAAAGCCGCAGCAGGTGCGGGTAGGCCTCTTCAAGTTCAAGCGCGCGCGGATGGTCCTTGTTGTCGTCGATCAAGAGGCCCATGGCCGCCAGGTGCGACAGTCCATCCTCGATATCGAAGCGGATTTCGACATCGAACTCATCCTTCAGGAACTTCTCAACCTCGAACCGGACCTCGTCGATCCCACGTTCGCCATGCCGAACAAGGAACGCGTAAGTGAGCACGGCTTCCTTGATGTCTTCTTCTTCCGCATCGTCGTTCAACAACGCGAGCACGCTTTGACTGCTCGCAAGGTTATAGAAGTACAGGCTTGTCGCGAGCCGCATCATGTAGCGCGTGCGCGTGTTGAAAAAGTTCATCACGCTTCGAAAAATTGCACCGCCAGCGCCGATGATGGCACCGATGAGCAATATCGGGCTTATGGCGACGAAGAAGACGAACTTTAAGACTGCGGATGCGACAGCAAAAGCAGCACTTCCGCCCGACCCGATCCAAAGCATCATCTGATCGTACAACTTGAATTTTATTTCCGCGTTCGGAAACAGGATTTTCAGATCGTCAGCGGCAATCTGCCTGAAAATCTTGAGATGAAGGGTCGTCTCCGAAAAGCCTTCGAGCATCTGTCGTTTGCGAATGCGTTTGACACGTCGCGCGGCCCGTTTTGCGGAAAGCCCTTCATCCATAAACTGTTTGAGACGCACGTCTCTGGGTTTCAGCTTAAGCGCAAGGAAGAGTCGGCTATACGCGTCGTAAGCGACTGATTTCTTTCCCAGCCATAATTTGGTCCAGGAGCGCTGTTCGCGGTAGATTTTTGTTTGCCCACGATAAAACAGCAGATGAAAGTCGTACTCGTCGAGATCGACGATGGCCGGAAGGCTTCCCAACATTTTGCTGTCGAGCAACTTCTCCAGCTTTTCTTTATCGATCTCGACATAATTTGCACTCTCCGCCAGATCGGCGACCCGTTTCCGAAAGTCTTCCAGTTGGAGGCGGCGCTCAACAGACGACAATGTCGTCAAATTCATTGTCTCGTCGTCAGGGTTGAAGGGATCGTACAATTCGACGAGCTTATCCAAAGTCTTCGCCGACTCGACCTGTCGCAAGGCGCTCATATAGCGAACGACTTCAGCCGCAAGCGGCCGTGCACCGGTTTCGAATTGTTTTTCCAGCGCGCGGGCGACAATATTTTTTCGATCAATCGGAATGTAAGTCTCCAGGGCCACTGTCGGGTCAGCTTGGGCGAAGGTTTGGGTGGTATGGGTTTCGGTGGTCGATCTTGTGTGGGCTATAGGAGGGGCGTTTTCTATTCTGATAGATTCGAGCGTTGCGGCCCCTCGTTCTGTCTGAATGGCCATCATGCGTCTCCCAAACAACCGGGCCTTCGTATGTACCGCCTTTTTAATGGGACGGCAATCGACCGATGCATAACGTGATGAGTAAGGCTGAGTTGTCAACCAAACGCCACAGACCGGCCGGAATAATTCGCATTTGAGATTTTTACCGCTATTTTTACGCGCGAAAGTGCTTCGACAGCTTAAGCGACTGCGCCTGATAATGAGACCCCAGACCCTGCCCGTAAAGCGCGG
The DNA here is from genome assembly GCA_965247345.1 of Rhodomicrobiaceae bacterium. GTDB lineage: Bacteria > Pseudomonadota > Alphaproteobacteria > Rhizobiales > Rhodomicrobiaceae > Rhodomicrobium. Next base: position 87,207 of record CBDFGZ010000004.1, read on the forward strand.
CAGGAACATCCGTTAGCGGCTCGTAGATCAGCCGTCCGATGGCCTGCGCATGCTCCAGGATGAACGGCACTTTGTGGCTTCGAACTTCAAGAACGGCCCGGCTTCCTTCGCCGCCGGTTTCGCTCATGCCGAAACCTGGATCGAAGAACCCTGCGTAATGCACACGGAATTCGCCGACGGTGGCGTTGAACGGTTCCATTTCGGCGGCATGGGTGGCGGGGACGCGGACGGCTTCCCGTGAGGCCAGGATGTAGAACTGGTCTGGATCGAGGATCAACAGTTTCTGCGGAGTCATCATGAGCGGTTCCCAGAACTCGTCGCGATCGTAGGCATCCACGCGGTCCATATCGATGACGCCGGTGTGACGTTTGGCGCGATAACCGATCAACGGGGAAGGGCCGCCGCCCGAGAGATCCACCGACAGGGCAACTTCGCGGGGTTGTTCGTTTGTCACGCCAGCAAGTGCCGCATGAGGTTGACGAAATCGAATTTGCGACAGCCGTGATCCACGCCGCACCAGAACGGGGAACGTCTGGGGGCAGATTTCGAGATAAAGCTTGCCGTGATATCCGGCGCCGGTCTGATCGAAACCCGGCCCGTGGTCGGCGATCAACCGCGTGAACACATCGAGCCGCCCTGTCGAACTTTTCGGGTTTGCGAACCCTGCCACGTGCGATGGAAGCGCCAGCGACTCCTCAATTTCAGCCACATAAACGCAGCCCACTTCGAGGACAGCCCCAAGGGTCAGGTCGATCTCGTGCAGCGCGAACTTGCTTAGGCGTTCCGTTATGACCATGCCCGGGCCGGGCATAAAGCTGGCACGGACGCGGAAGGCGCGCTCGCCCAGTCGGAGGTCCAGGCTCGCGGGTTGAACCTGGCTATGGGTTGTCGCGTGCCTCGCTGTGACAGAACTGACCGTTGGAACCGTGATCGCGCCCTGCGCGATGAGGTCCGCAATCGCCTGTGAGGGAAGGATGGCCGTCGATGTCATCCGATATTCTTAAGGCGGGTTTTCATGCAAGACAATCGTTTCTGGTCGTTGTCCTCGCGTAGGGTTCGTTTGCTTTCGGACGACAACCGGGCTTGTTGCTGTCTGAACACGAAACCCTTTAATCGAATAAGGTCGAAACACTTTGCTCGTCGGAGGTCCGCTTGATCGCCTCGCCGATCAGCGACGACAGGGAAAGCACCTCGATATTGCGCGCGACGCGTACCGCCTCGGTCGGGATGATCGTGTCGGTCACGATGACTTTTTCAATCGAGGATCCCATGATCCGCGCGACCGCGCCGCCTGAAAAGACGCCGTGGGTGATATATGCGACCACAGAAACCGCACCCTTCTGCACAAGGGCGTCGGCGGCGTTACAAAGCGTTCCGCCCGAATCGATGATGTCGTCGATGAGAATGCAGACCTGTCCGTCGACGTTGCCGATGACGTTCATCACCTCGGACTCGCCGGGCTGCTCCCGTCTTTTATCGATGATGGCGAGCGGGACACCGATGCGGCTTGCAAGGCTTCGCGCCCGAACCACGCCACCGACATCTGGCGAGACGACGGTGATTTTGCCGTTTGAGAATTTTGCGCGTATGTCGCGGACCATCTCGGGCGCCGCGTAAAGATTATCGGTGGGGATGTCAAAAAAGCCCTGAATCTGTCCGGCATGCAAATCCACCGTCAAGACCCGGTCAGCGCCTGCATGGGTAATCATGTTTGCCACGAGTTTCGCGGAAATCGGCGTGCGCGGCAGCGTTTTGCGATCCTGGCGGGCATACCCGAAATAGGGGATGACCGCCGTAATCCGTCTCGCCGACGCGCGCCGCAAAGCGTCTATCAGGATCAATAGCTCCATCAGATTGTCGTTCGCCGGATATGACGTGGACTGGATCACGAAGACGTCCTGTCCCCGAACGTTTTCCTGAACCTCGACGAAAATCTCCATGTCGGCGAAGCGCTTCACCATGCATTGGGTTAGCTTACTACCGAGATACTTCGCGATGGACTGCGCCAGCGGCTGATTGCTATTTCCGGCAACTAATTTCATGGCGTTTTGCGCTCATTTACCGTCATTATAAGTTGCCAGGGCGTCAGACGAGGTCGCGATCGTTATTGAAGCCAAGGTATGCGCCCGCGGGTATCATTCCCGGACAGCGGAACTTTTCGGCGCAGTTTCCGGCGCTTTGAAATAAACGTCAACGCGCATGCCGGGTATTAACGGGGTCCCATCGCTCAGATCCACAATCACGTCAAGAATGTCCACGTCCGTCTGTTTGCGCTGGTTTCGCGACGTCAGTTGCGGCGCGGTGAGGGCTCGCGCAACGACTGCCACGCGACCTTCGAATGACCGCCCGGAGAACGCCTCGGACCGTATCACAACGGTCTGACCCATCGAAACTTTCTGGATATCCCGTTCCTCGACTTCTGCGCGAACTTGCAACTGCGATGTATTGCCGAGAACCATGAGGGTATTATCGGAACTCGAACCCGCTGTTTCCCCTACCTTTGCGATAATGTTCAGTATCGAAGCATCGGCGGGTGCCCTGAGTTTGGTCTTTTCGATTGACGCCTCAAGGACCGCAACATCCGCCCGTGCGGCAATCAGTTGCGCATCTTCTTTGGAAATTGTGGGCAATTTGGCGTTGCTTTCGATGCGCCGGACGTTGGCGCGTTCGCGGTCCACAACGGATTTCGCCGATGCAAGCTCTTCCCTGGAACGTTCCACGTCCTGCAGCGCCGCTGAACCCCTTTTTAACTGTGAAACAACCATATCAAGATTCGCACGGGTTTGGAAAACCTGTCGTTCCGCACTGTAAAGCGCGTCCTCCGCGCGTCGGCGCTCCAGGTTCAAACCTGCCGCCTCTACAACGTCGCGTTCCTTCTGCTTTAGAGTAAGCTCGGCCTTGACGGATGCCAGCTTTGCTTTCAATTCGTCATCGTCGAAGCTGATGAGAAGATCGCCGGCTTTCACGCGGTCGTTTTCCGTAACAGGAATGTCGCGGATCAGGGCAGGCGTAACCGCGGCAATGCGGACCTCGCCACCCTTAGGCTGGACCCGACCAGGTGCCACGGCAGCCCACGCGGGCTCTGCCGGTCGTACATCGGGCGTTTGCTCGGGCGACGCCGCTTTGACTGTCGGGATGAAATAGGTCAAATGCCCGTGCCCGAACCAAAGCCCGGCCGCGGCCAAACACGCCAACCCGAAACCGGCAGACATTCGATGCTTACGCATTAACGGATCGCTTTCTGTTTCCACTCGGCTTCGATTGTACAGCGGCAAGCTTTTCTACCTGCTTTTGCTTAACAATCCGCCCATCTTCGATGATGACGGTGCGATCCGCGTAATCGAGCGTGCGCGGATCGTGCGTGACCGCCAGAATGGCCCGGTCGTCGCACTTGGCGATTTCCGCCAAGAGTTTCATGACCGCGTGCCCGTTCTCGCTGTCGAGGGCCGCCGTTGGTTCGTCGGCAAGGATGATTTTTGGATGCGCGGCAAGCGCTCTGGCAATGGCCACCCGCTGCTTTTCGCCGCCGCTCAACGTCCCCGGATAGCTTTTCAAACGATGTTTCAGACCCACGTCGCAAAGAGCCTTTTCGGCCAGTTCGCGCGCTTCGACTTTTGCAAACCCGCGCACATCCAGCCCAAGGCGAACATTATCCATGGCGTTCAGCGTCGGGAAAAGATTATAGGACTGGAAAATGAAGCCGATATGCCTGCGCCGCAACCGGGCGAGTTCATCCGGCGACAAGCCGATGGCGGTTTCGCCAGCCACGGTCAGCGATCCCGACGTTGGCGTCAAAATACATCCCAGGATCGACAACAGCGTCGTTTTCCCGCTGCCCGATGGCCCCATGAGAAGGGTAAGCTCGCCCGGGAACACGGTGAGGTTGACGCCCTTCAGCGCCTCAACTTTGGCCTCACCCTCGCCAAGCTCCTTGCAGATATTGCGTGCTTCTATGACGGCTGTGCGGGTCATCGGCTGAATACCATGGCGGGGTCGAGCTTTGTCACCTGAACGATGGACGATATCGCAGAGATGGCGCACATCATAAGCGTCAGAACGCCAAGACCGGCTGCGAGTTTCGGCGTGATCAAAATTGGCAACGCTGTCTGACCGCTGAAATGAACGATAATGAGCGCGACCGTCATCCCTAGCAGATACCCGAAGAATGCGCTGAATGCAGCCTGCGAGAGAATAACCTTGTGAATATACGCCGAAGATGAACCCAGTGCCCGAAGCGTTGCAAACTCGCCCAGATGATCCTTGGTGCTGGAATACAGGGTCTGCGCAACGATGACAGTACCAACCAGCAAGCCGAGAGCCGCCCCACCCAAAAGGGCGATACCGGCACCCGTGCCAAACAGCCAGTAATTGAGATTGCGACGCAAGAACTGATCCTTGGTCAAAACTGAGACGCTGCCAAGACGGTTGGCCAAGTCAGCGCGGGTCTGTTCCAGGTCTGCGCCGGGCTTGAGTTTCACGAGCAGGAACGTCGATTGTTCGGACGACATCCCGAGAAAGCCCCGCGCTTTGCTGAGGGAGGCGAACACATACGGTGACGTGGTAAAGGATCGTATTCCGTCCGTGAGGCCAACGACACGCACACGCTGGTTTTCAATCTCAGCCGATGCTCCGGTTCCTGTTATGCCCAGCGACAGCAAATAAGATTTATCCACGATCACACCGTCAAGACCGAGTTCGGAAATTGCCCCTTCCGCGACGTTCCAGGGTTCAAGCGTGCCGGATCCCGGTTCCGCACCAACGACGACGACGTTGATAACGCCCCCTTTGGGTTTCTTCCATTCGGCAAAGGACGCAACCAGCGGCTTCACCGTATCCACGCCAGGGGTAGCTAGCGCTGTAAATCGTTCCTTGCCGGTTAGCGTGGCGGCCTGCTCGAAGCTTTCGGCGTTGAGGCCCGTGATCCAGATATCGCCGTTGGAGTGGTCGACCATCCCGGTGATCATCTGGCGGGCACCAAGATAGAGACCGAGTTGCACGGCAATCAGCACAACCGCGAATAAGATCCCGGCAAGCGTTACGGCAAGCCGCGTCCTGTCATGAATCAGGTTGCGAAAGGCTAGGGTGAAGATCATCAGCTTTGTTTAACTCGATTTTCTGCACAAAATACGCGTAAGGCATTGAGACGCCATTAACGGCATCACCGTGGCGCGCTGGTGTCCTGTGCATGGTAATATGGTGCGGTGCAATAAGACGGGAACTGTTCCTGGGACGAAAAAGCACGGATTGACGTTTTTGTTATAGGTAAAGCATGACCAGATGACGTTTTCGTTTTGCGAGGCGTCAGCGTGTCGCTTGGCACGCTTGATCGGAACGCGGCCAGACGTTATATCTTACTGCAGTCGGAGTGTAGCGCAGTCTGGTAGCGCACCACGTTCGGGACGTGGGGGTCGGAGGTTCGAATCCTCTCACTCCGACCAGGTTTACGCTGCCCTGCCGCGGCTGTGTGAAGTTCCAATTCAGCTAAAACACAACAACGGACCGGATGCTTTCTCCCGCGTGCATGAGGTCGAAGGCTTCATTGATTCGTTCCAGCGGCAGTTTGTGCGTGATCATGGGATCGATCTCGATTTTCTTATCCATGTACCAATCCACCATGCGCGGCACATCGGTGCGGCCGCGCGCGCCGCCGAATGCGGAGCCTTTCCAGACGCGGCCCGTCACAAGCTGGAACGGTCGCGTCGCAATCTCCTTGCCGGATTCCGCCACGCCGATCACGATGCTTTGCCCCCAGCCGCGGTGGCAGCATTCGAGCGCCTGCCGCATCACGGTCGTGTTGCCTGTGCAATCGAAGCTGTAATCCGCGCCGCCGCCCGTCAGCGCGACGAGATGGGCAACGATATCGCCGTCGATGGCCTTCGGGTTGACGAAGTGTGTCATCCCGAACCGGCGGCCCCATTCTTCCTTGGCGGGATTAATGTCGACGCCAATGATTTTGTCCGCGCCAACCATGCGCAAGCCCTGGATCACGTTGAGTCCAATGCCACCCAAGCCAAATACCACGCAGTTCGCACCCGGCTCCACCTTGGCCGTGTAGACCACAGCGCCGACGCCGGTCGTGACCCCGCAGCCGATGTAGCACGCGCTGTCGAACGGAGCGTCGTTGCGCACTTTTGCCACCGCGATCTCCGGCAGCACAGTGTAATTGGAGAAGGTGGAGCAGCCCATATAATGGTAGATCGGCTGGCCTTTATAAGAAAAGCGTGACGTGCCGTCCGGCATGAGGCCTTTGCCTTGCGTCGCGCGGATGGCGGTGCAGAGGTTTGTCTTGCGGCTGAGGCAGCTTTTGCACTGGCGACATTCCGGGGTGTACAGCGGGATGACGTGATCGCCGACCGCGACGCTCGTAACGCCCGCGCCGATTTCGCGAACGACGCCCGCACCTTCGTGGCCCAAGATCGACGGAAACAGCCCCTCGCTATCGAAGCCGTCGAGTGTATAGGCATCAGTGTGGCAGATACCGGTGGCCTTGATTTCCACCAGAACCTCGCCCGGGCGCGGGCCTTCCAGGTCGACTTCCACGATTTCGAGAGGACGCTTGGCCTCGAAGGCGACGGCAGCGCGGGTTTTCATGGCTTTGCTCCACAACACAGGGCTCGCTCTGAAGTACCACACGGGCAGCACGGCGAAACAGGTTCGTTACCACGATGGCGTGATACCTTTACCCAAATCTCGCTGGCTAATCAACTCGCCCGGTTTATGTAGCTCATGATCTGTCCGTCTCGATCCGCCTTAAAGGCTTAAGGTAAGTCGCTGGTTTGTTGCCGACGTTTCACTCCCGTAATAGTTGCGATAGTTGGCGATGCAGTCTTCGCCGTAGCGCGGGCAGCGCATTTCTGGCATCATTACTCCATGCAAGCGCTCGCGAAACACAAGATGACGGTCGACGAATTCCTCGCCTGGGCCGATGACCTCGACGGCGACGAACGTTACGAGCTGGAGCATGGCGAACCAGTCCTGATGGCGCCCGGCACCATGAGGCATGTTCGCGCGATCGCGTCCACATTCGGTGCGCTGCGCGACGCCATCAAAAAAGCGGGATTGCGTTGCGAGTCGATCATCGACGGCCCCGGTGTCAAGATCGACGAGTATCGCTGTTATATCCCCGATGTTTCGGTGAACTGCGGTCCGCGCGTGCCGGACGATGTGCGCTTTGTGCCCAACCCGGTGATCGTCGTGGAGGTGCTGTCGCCGTCCACACGTCGGCTGGATAAACTGCGCAAGATCGGCGGATATTTCGGCCTTCCCGCCGTGCAGCATTATATCATCATCGACGTGAAAGACCGAGTGGCACTGCATCAGCGGCGCAGTGGCGAGACCGAGATCGTGACGTCATTCGTTCGCGAGGGTGAACTGCGTCTCGATCCACCGGGGCTTGTTATCGCGGTGGCGGATATGTTCGGCGACGAGTGAGCGGCTGAACTTGCCAAGGGAAAGAATTTGCAATTTGCATATGCAAACAACAGCAACCAGGACATTCAGAGCGCAAAAATCAGGCAAGTGCTTGTGCCGTGGGCGAGCAGCCGGCCTGATGCGTCCGTCAGCTTGCCTTCCGCAAATCCGGCTCGCCTTCCAGCGTTGAGAACGCGCCCTTCAGCGCGCACCGGACCTGTATCGATGGTCATGGCACGAACATAGCTGATCTTGATTTCGAGGGTCGTGTAAGCCATGCCCGCGGCAAGCGTCGATTGGACCGCGCAAGCCATGCATGAATCGAGCAGGGTTGCCGCAAAACCGCCGTGCACGGAGCCGATGGGATTGTAGTGCGAAAGGGCGGGCATGCCTTCGAAGACCACGCGCCCGTTCTCGACCTCCACTGGCTTGAAGCCGAACAGGTCCCCGATGGGAACGGGCGGCAAGGTTCCATCCGCGATGGCGCGTAAAAACTCAAGGCCGCTCATGTTTTTCATCGCGGCGAGTGCCTGTTCACCCTGCATGGCCAATCCCCCCTCAGTTTGTTTTTTAGATTGAAGATAGATGCGGATACGAACCTGTCATTCCCACCAAGAAATGGTCCGGGATCGAAAGGTATCACCCTCACGCCTTGGCCTCTTTCACCATTTTTCGTCTGATCTGCAGCGCGAGCGACGTTTCATCGAGATGAACGCTGCTCATGCGCAGGATATCTCCAGCAGCACAGGTATCTTTCAACTTCAGGCCATGAGCAAGGCCGATAGGCAGCAGATTTTCCGTTCGCGACCGCAACGCGGGCACGAGCTTGCCATAAACGGTGTATCCACCCTCGCCATCGAGCATTTCACCGGCCTTCAGCGCGCGTTTGGCGACCGCCACAACATCGCCGCGCCAAGCGGTGGCCGACCCGGTCGCCTCGCCCCTCAGGGCTGCCGTCAAAACCGAGATGGACAGCTCAAGACCGATCAAATGGAACGGCTTATAGATCGCGGCATACTGACCGGTGCTGTCAACTGGTAGGCCGTATTGCGCGAAACACCCTGCCGTGTAGGCGTTGGGGGCTTTAAGCACCGTGTAAACGCCCCAACGCAGATCGCGGAACACAGGCCTGCCGTCGCGCTCAAGGGATGAGACGACTTCAACAATACCATCATGGTCGAGTTGCCCACCGACCGCTTGCGGGCGCAGAACATGGGCAAGATCGTCCGTGCCGCACGGTGGAAATGACAGCCCGTCAAAGGGCACGTCGAGACCGCAGGCGTTGGCTACGGCGGCCATTTCAATCGCGGACTTGGTTCCGTCCAGGAAGGAATTGAACATTTGCGGGTTCATGCCCGCGAGTTTGGCCTGAGACGCGGTGAGACCGTAATGGGACCAGACGTTATCTGGCGTAATCTGATGATAGAGCGGCAGGAATTTCGTGCCCTTGCCCGCAGCCGCAACCCTGAAGCCTGAGGCTCGCGCCCAATCCACCATTTCGGCGATAAGCGCCGGTTGATCCCCATAGGCCATGGAGTAGACCACGCCTTTTTCGCGAGCGCGTGCGGCGAGATAGGGCCCTGCGAGCACGTCCGCCTCGACGTTCACCATAATGATGTGTTTGCCAGCCTCGATGGCGGCCAAAGCGTGCTCGATGCCTGCGGTTGGATTGCCGGTAGCCTCGATCACAACCTGAACCGCGTCGTCGTTACATAGCGATTTCCCGTCAGGCACGAAGCGCGTTCTGATGATGCGGGGGCCGTCCCATCCCACCGCGCGACAGCTTGCTTTCGCCCGTTCGGGGTCAAGGTCCGCGATGGTCGCAACCTCAAGGCCGTTCAAACTCGGTATCTGAGCCAGAAACATTGAACCGAACTTGCCTGCCCCGATGAGGCCCGCGCGGATCGGGTTACCGCTTGCGGCGCGAGCCTGAAGCTGGGTATGGAGAGCCATGATATTTTTCCTGCGGTGACACGATGCGCGTTTTCAGCGCCTCGTTCGCTTTAGGCTCTCACGGCTGCCGCTCCGTGGAAAGTGTCGCAAAGTCTAATGATGCGGCTCATGTCCGCCTTCGCCTTAAATCCACTGTCCCCGCGTGAGAATAAAGTTGAGAAACCTTTGCTTTTTTGAAATGCTTTATAGGTCGGTCGGGCTTGAGGAAGCGGACCGCCATACCCAAAAGAGGAGCGTTGCCAAACTTAATGCAGGTGCTGATCGCAGAGACGGACGGGTTCGTCGGCGCGCTTTTGAAAACCGGCTTCCTGAGGGAAGGCCACCAGGTCGTGCCGACGGCAACGGCTGCGGCTGCCCTTGAAGAGGGACGCGTCAAACTTTTCGATGCCGTTGTCCTCGACAGCCGCCTTCCGGACGCTGCGGGCCTCTCTGTGTGCCGCATGCTTCGCGAGATCGGTCCAAATTCCGCGACGACGATTGTGGTCATGAACGCACCGGATGCCACTTGCGACCTGATCGATGCACGTTCGGCAGGAGCGAGCCGGTTGATCACAAAGCCGTTTCGCTTTGCCGATCTACTCGATTGCGTGACCGGGAGCGGCCATGACCTGACTTGCGGCGGCGAGGCGATCCTGACCGCGGGCGGCGTTCGTCTCGACCGTAAAGCGCGGACCGTATTCGTGGAAAACAAACGCATTGGTTTGACCGAACGTGAAACGATCCTTCTTGCGTACTTTATGGAGCGTGCCAATAAACCGCTCTCCCGCCATGCGATCTTTGGTGAGCTTTGGGAGACTCAGGGCGGTGTATCGGTTAACGTGGTCGACGTTTACGTGGGATATTTAAGACGCAAACTCGGATTGATCGCGGGCCAGTCTCCCATCCAGACCGTCCGGGGCGTTGGCTTTATATTACGCTCGCCGTCGTTGTCGTAAGTCAAACCGTGATTTGAGGTTTTATTCTATTTCGATTGCCGATCGATGTTTCAAGCCACCGGGCGCAAATCAACATGCATCTCATGAAATGGATCTTCGCCGTAAGCTGTTTTGGTCTCTCCCCCAGTGCCGTTTCCGGTACACATTTGCTTGGCCCACAAAACGACTTTTCCACCGAAGCACGTGTGTCGTTTGTCATTAATTGCATGCAGGCCAACGCCTCCGTAACGAGCACACTTCAGCGATGCTCGTGCACGTTGGATGTGATAGCCTCGTTGATGTCGTTTGACGATTACAGCAGGGGCAGGGACCTGGCCGTGGACGTAGCAGCATATCGACGTAACTGGCAATGGCTGCGAACGTCCAGAATTTCACGCTTGCGGCGCGCGCTCACTGCTGCATACGCGGAGGCCGAGGTTCGCTGTTTCTGATTGTTTCGAGTGTCCGAGGCGGGAGGAGA
>CBDFGZ010000005.1:0-10193 GCA_965247345.1 Rhodomicrobiaceae bacterium
TCTTGCCATGGTGCTCATTATGACGTGGCGTCCACGGGGACTCGTTTCCGGGCGGTCGCCGTCGGCGGTCTTGAAGAAACGCCGGACCATATCCAACGAATTCGTTCAGCAGGGGCATGGCTGATGCTCGACCTGCACTCGGCCCCCATTGGAGCCAAGACGACCCTGCCCGACGGCGAAATTCTCAAGGTGGAAAACCTGACGATGCGGTTTGGCGGTCTCGTCGCCGTCGATGCATTTTCCTTTTCCGCCAGACGCGGCGATATTACCGCCATCATCGGGCCGAACGGTGCTGGAAAGACCACGTGCTTCAATTGCATCACCGGATTTTACAAGCCGACCGAGGGGCGGATTTCGTTAGCTCCCGAGAGCGCAACCGCGTTCGATGGTCTTCAGGACCTCACGAAAAGCGGCAGACGCTGGACAACGACACCGGGTGCGCCGCTCTTTCTCCTGGAGCGAATGGAAGGGCATGAAATCGCGAGCCGTGCCCGCGTCGCGCGCACGTTTCAGAATATCCGCCTGTTCTCCGGCATGACCGTGCTTGAAAATCTGCTCGTAGCCCAGCATAACGCGCTCAACCGTGCGTCTGGTTATACCGTGGGCGGCCTGCTCGGTCTCAGGAGCTTTCGCGATGCCGAAGCCTCCGCTATCGAATACTCGGTATATTGGCTCGAACAGGTGGGCCTTGTCGATCGCGCCGACGATCCGGCTGGCGACCTCCCCTATGGCGCGCAACGCAGGCTAGAAATTGCGCGGGCCATGTGTACGAAACCGGTTCTGTTGTGCCTCGACGAACCAGCCGCCGGCCTCAATCCGCGCGAGTCGGCGGATTTGAACATTCTGCTGCGAAAGATTCGCGACGAGCATGGCTTGTCCATTCTTCTCATCGAGCATGATATGGGTGTCGTGATGGGAATATCCGACCGGATCAACGTTCTCGATTACGGCAAGAAAATCGCCGAAGGCACGCCCGCCGAAATCCGGGGCGATGCAAAGGTCATCGCGGCTTATCTCGGCGTCGAAGACGACGAAGTCGAGCGCGTCGAAGCGGAGGTGGGCTTGTGACGGCACCGCTTTTGTCCATTCGTAACGTTGAAACCTATTACGGCAACATCCGTGCGCTGAAAGGAGTCGATCTCGACGTCAATCAGGGCGAGATCGTCACGCTGATCGGCTCGAACGGGGCGGGCAAGACGACGCTCATGATGACCGTCTGTGGCAATCCGCGCGCGCGGTCCGGGTCGATCACCTTTGACGGGCATGACATCACGACCATGCCGACCCACGAGATCATGCGGTTGTCCATCGCGCAATCGCCGGAAGGTCGCCGCATTTTCCCTCGCATGACGGTTTTCGAGAACCTGCAAATGGGGACCTTGCTTGCGCCTGACGCGGCGGCTTCGCTTAACGACGATCTTGCCATGGTCTTCGAGATGTTTCCGGTCCTGTCGCGCAGGCGAAACCAGCGCGGCGGAACGCTGTCCGGCGGTGAGCAGCAGATGCTGGCCATCAGCCGCGCTCTGATGGGGCGGCCGAAGCTTCTGTTGCTCGATGAGCCGTCGCTTGGACTTGCCCCATTAATCGTTCAGCAAATTTTCAAGGTGATCCGTCAGCTCAACCGTGAGCGCGGGCTGACGGTCTTTCTTGTGGAGCAGAATGCGTATCATGCCCTGAAGCTCGCCCATCGCGGCTATGTCATGGTGAACGGGGAAATCACCATGTCGGGCATCGCAGCCGATCTTCTCAAACGTGATGAGATCAAGGCGGCCTATCTCGAAGGCGGCGCGCATGCGTAAGGATGTTCTCGGAGACGCGCGTTCGAAAGCCGGGTGTGCACCATGGGCGTGATTTACGAAACCTCGTTTGTGGCATTCCTTCTGGTGACGGTGGTCCTTGGCGGGGCTGCCGCGTTCATGATCGGTCGTGCGACCGCGAAGGGCTGGAAGCCGTTTACGCAGGCCGTGCTTTATATCTTGATTTTAGGTGCGGCGTTACGGTTTTTGCATTGGGGTTTGTTCGCAGGTGCAGCATTGGAGAGCTGGCGAGACGCGCAAGGGACCCTGTTTTCGCTTCATTACTATGCAGCAGACACAATCATTCTGCTAATATTTGCGGCAATCGGCTTTTTACAAAAGCGAAGGTCTCAAATGCTTCGGCAATACGGCTGGCTTTACCTGAGAACCAGTACGGCTGATCGATAGAGTTTTGTGTCTGCCACGGTGCAGCCTTATTTTGATATCATTCCGAATATGGAATTTTCTTTCCGCAGCAGCACATACAAGGGGAGTTATAATGCGTCAATTGCTGAAGGGCGTCGCCATTGCTGGCGTGAGCCTTGGTCTTATGTCTACAGCTTACGCCGAAGATTTGACGATTGCCGTTGCCGGACCCATGACAGGCGGCGAAGCCACGTTTGGCGCACAATTCAAGGCAGGTGCGGAAGCTGCAGTAGCCGACATCAATGCAAAAGGTGGCGTGCTCGGCAAACAGTTGAAGCTTGAAGTCGGCGACGACGCTTGCGATCCAAATCAGGCACGCTCGGTCGCGACACAGCTCGCAGCAAAGAAAGTCGCTTTCGTCGCGGGGCACTATTGCTCGGGTTCGTCGATCCCTGCGTCGGCGGTCTACGGCGAAGAGGGCATCATCCAGATCTCGCCTGCGTCCACCAACCCGAAATATACCGACGAACGCCCAAAAGCCGGATACAGCTTTCGCGTCTGCGGCCGTGACGATCAGCAGGGCGACATTGCCGGCAAATATATCGCCAAGCAGTTCAAAGCCAAAAACGTAGCGATCCTTCACGACAAGACCGCGTATGGTAAGGGCCTTGCCGACGAAACCAAGAAGGCCATGAACGCGGCCGGAAAAAAAGAAGTGCTGTACGAGGCCATCACGAAGGGCGAAAAAGATTTCAGCGCCATCGTCACGCGTTTGAAGCAGGTCAATGCCGATCTGGTCTATCTCGGCGGATATCACACGGAAACTGGTCTCATCATCCGTCAGATGCGCGCTCAGGGCATGAAGGCGATCATGATGGGCGGCGACGCGCTCGTTTCGAGCGAACTCGGTCAGATTGCTGGCGACGATGTGGAAGGCACACTGCTCACCTTCTCTCCAGATCCGCGCAACAACCCGAATGCGAAAGACATCGTGGCCAAGTATAAGGCGAAGAACGTCGATCCAGAAGGGTATGTCCTTTACACCTATGCCGCCATCCAGACATGGGCTGCCGCCGCTGAGCAGGCGAAGTCTGTAAAATCGTCGGATGTGGTCAAAATCATGAACACGGGCACTTTCAACACGGTTCTTGGAAAGTTCAAGTTCGACAAAAAGGGCGACCCAAGCCTCCCGCCATATGTCGTGTATCGTTGGGACAAAAAGAGTTACGCTGAAATCAAGTAACTTCCAGATCACGCAAGCGATAGAATATCAATGTTGAACGTCAGTCGCATATAAGCCCGCTCAAAGCGGGCTTATTTTTTATATGGCGATTGGTGCTATCTCGCGCTGCAAAGGTTCTCAATGTATGAGGTTCGTGAGCAACCGTCGCCTGCTGCAAGCTACACTTGCAGGGCTTGTCATCGGCGCATGCATTTTAACTGTTTTGAATTTTAGAGCCGCGATCTTGACGTCGCTCGCGTCCATATTCAATGTCGCTGTTTCGGACCGGGGCGTGGTCATTGAAACGGATTTGGCTTACGGGCCAATGACACGCCAGAAACTCGATATCTATCGTCCGGCCGGCGCCACAAGGCCGACGGCTATCGTGCTGTTCATTTATGGCGGGAGTTGGCGAACCGGCGATCGGGCGCTCTACCGATTTGTCGGCTCCGCCCTGGCCAAGCGCGGATTTCTTGCCATCGTTCCCGATTACCGTTTGTTTCCCGAAGCGCGGTTTCCCGAATTTATAAGCGATGTCGCTGAAGCTTACGCATGGGGAGCGAGGCTTCCCGGCAATCGGGACATTCCGATTTTTGTCGCCGGGCATTCCGCGGGTGCTCACATAGCGGCATTATTAACCTACGACAGCCGCTACCGCGACCGCATCGATCCCGCGTTGCCTAAACCTCGAGGATTTATCGGCCTTGCAGGTCCATATGCATTCGACCCGAAAACGAATGCCTCCACGGCCGAGATTTTTGCGACGGCAGTGGACGCAAACGACGCGCGTCCGGTGGCTTACGCGCGTGGGGGTCAGGCGCCAGCTCTTCTCATCCACGGCCTCGACGACACAACGGTCGGCGTCTGGAACACGCGTGCGTTTGCGGAAGCGCTGACGAGCCGTGGTGTGGGTGCCGAAACGATCGAACTTCCCGGCTTCGGGCATATCGGTCTGGTGCTTGCTATCGCGCGGCCGTTTCGGTGGCGCGGTCCAGTGCTCGACAAAATTTCAGCGTTTGTCACCACGACCGCAGCCGCGAAGGTTTACTAGGGCGGCAAAATTCCAAGTTTCGCGGAAAAATCGCTCTTTAGAGTTTATCCGCGTTAAACAGAATTACGTCATGGCCGGGCTCGACCCGGCCATCCAGGGTTTTTCATTTATATTATGCCTGTTCGCTGGATGGCCGGGTCAAGCCCTAACATGACAAAAAGGACCAAGGCTTCCATCTAAACCAGACAGCCTCTAAACTGAGGCGAAGTCCTGAACCACCAACGAGGCTATCAAGGCGGTTTAATCCCTTGAAGTGACGCGCGGCGCACGCTAAACACGTGATGCTGGCGGCGGGAAAGCATATCGATGATCGAACTTCTGAATTTCATATCTCTGGTTATCAATCTGATCATATGGATTCTTTTTATCAGTGCGATTCTAAGCTGGTTGATCGTTTTCGATGTCGTCGGTCGCAACAACCGCACTGTTTACATGATCGCCGACAGTTTTCATCGTCTGACAGAGCCGCTTCTCGCGCCGATACGCCGCCGACTGCCCTACTATGGCGGTGTTGACATTTCGCCTCTGGTTCTCATTCTCATCCTCTGGTTTATTCAGAAGGTCGTTATTGCTTACCTGATAAGGGCCGTTTACGGATGACGATCATTGATGGCATTGCGGTTGCATCCCAGATCAAGACCAAGGTCGCCGAACAGGTTAAACAACTTGCGGCGCAGGGACTGACGGCGGGTCTGGCGGCTGTGATCGTTGGCGAAAATGCGGCGAGCCAGGTTTACGTGCGCAACAAGATCAAGACTGCCCGCGATCTCGGGATAACGTCGTTCGAGCATAAGTTGCCCGTTGGCATAACGGAGCAGGAGCTTCTCGCCCTGATCGCAAAGCTGAACGCCGATCCTGCCGTAAGCGCCATTCTTGTGCAACTGCCCCTGCCGCCTCAAATCGACTCCGAGGCTGCCATCGCCGCGATCAGCCCCGATAAGGATGTGGATGGCTTTCACCCGATCAACGTGGGCGCGCTGGTCACAGGCAAGCCCGGTTTCGTGCCGTGCACGCCGCTTGGATGCATGGCGTTGTTGCGGTCTGTAAAACCGAAGTTGGCAGGCCTGCACGCCGTCGTGGTGGGTCGTTCGAACATCGTCGGAAAACCGGTTGCGCATCTTCTGCTCCGGGAAGATTGCACGGTCACCATTGCGCATTCGAAAACGTCCGATCTGCCGGGGGTGGTCCGGTCCGCAGACATCGTGGTGGCGGCTGTCGGGCGGGCCGAGATGATCGGTGGAAGCTGGATCAAGCAGGGAGCCATCGTGATCGATGTGGGCATCAACCGGGTTCCGACTGCTGACGGAAAGACAAAAATCGTCGGTGACGTGGCGTTCGAAAGTGCGCGCGTGGTTGCCGGGGCCATTACTCCGGTGCCCGGCGGGGTTGGCCCCATGACCGTGGCTTTTCTCATGGCGAACACCTGCCGTGCCGCTTTTTTAGCGCATGGGTTGCCTTTCAATGATATTACTCATTAATATGGTGATGTCTGGCGTGAGCACGTGAGCGCCGGAAAACACATAATTGACGAAATCGACCACTACGCGCAATGAAACCATCGCGCTTGCTGGCGTCGGAAGGATAACCTCAGTTGATGTCGCAGAGTATGTTCTCCGGTCACAGAGTTGATATTCGCACTGTTGTCATCGCACTGTCGGTCGTTTTCATGGGCGTGCCGGGGGTTCCAGCGCAGGCCGACAGCGATGCTGTGGCGGGTTCGGACACCAGGATCGAACCGGCGGTTTCCCCCCCGGCCACGGAACAGCGCCGTCCCGAACCGAGAGCCGAGAAAGATATCGCCAAGCCAGCCGAAAGTCCCGCCATCGAAGCAGATGCGGCGGGAATCCGTGCGTCCAACGTGACGGCGGCTTACACGATCAATTGGCTCGGGTCCAACGTCGGCAGTTTCAACATCAAAACCTCGATTTCCAACCGCCAGTATGCAGCGCAGGCCACCGCCAACGTGAGCGTGTTTTTCGGTTCGTTTACATGGCAGGGGGTAACGTCCAGCAAGGGACTGATGACGGCGAACGGCCCTGTGCCGCAGAATTATGCCTTCAGATACGCGACCGGTGAAAAACGCGAATCCGTCGAACTTCGGTTCGTCCAGCGCATGGTTCGTGATATTTCCATCAATCCACCGGCAAGGGCGGGAGGCAGTCACGTGCCGCTAACCGCCACACATTTGCAAAACGTCGTCGATCCGTTGAGTGCCGTGATCATGATGGCGCAGGCACGAAGCGCAAAACCGGGGGAAAACCCATGTAACCGGCGCATGCCAATTTTTGACGGCAGAGTTCGCTATGACCTCACCCTTTCACCAAAGGGCACGCGGCAGATCGGGAATTCTGGTAAATTACGCGGGACTGCCTACGTATGCAGCGTTCGATATACGCAAATTGCCGGTCACAAGGCAGGGAAGTCAGACGCCGATTATGCCACGGGCAATACTGGAATCGAAATTTGGCTTGTTCCATTGCCTGAGGCGGGGCTCGTGGCTCCTTATCACGTCACTGTACCAACCCCTGCGGGAACGGCAACCATGACGGCGGTTCGGTTCGATGTGGAAAAGCAGTCCGGTCGTCAGGCGGCGGTTAACAAGGAATAATGTTCTGTATTGTAGACAGAGCAACGATCTGATCGCCGCGAGGTGTGCGATCCATAGACAGAAAGCCCGCTTATGAGCGTAAGCCCCCAAACGGCAACCATTAAGCCGTCCTTTTCACGGCATGTTACAGCCGTGCTCGGTCCCACGAACACGGGCAAGACGCACCTTGCCATCGAACGCATGCTTGGCCACGAAAGCGGGCTGATCGGCCTGCCGTTGCGTCTGCTTGCGCGTGAAGTTTATGACCGTATCGTCGCAAAAATCGGGCCACGCGAAGTTGCGCTTATCACGGGCGAAGAGAAAATCAAGCCGGAACGGCCCCGGTATTACGTCTGCACGGTGGAGGCGATGCCGCGCGATGTCGAGGTTGACTTCCTTGCCGTGGATGAGGTGCAACTTGCCTCCGATCCAGACCGCGGACACGTTTTCACGGATCGCATTTTCAGTTCGCGGGGCATGAGCGAAACGTTGTTGCTTGGCGCGGGATCCATGGCCGAAAGCATCCGCGATCTCATTCCCGGTGCAAATTTCATATCGAGGCCGCGGCTTTCCAAACTGACGTATGCGGGCCAGAAGAAGATTACGCGTCTGCCATCGCGCTCAGCTATCGTCGCGTTCTCGGCCAACGACGTGTATGCCATCGCGGAATTGATACGCCGTCAGCGTGGCGGTGCCGCCGTCGTCATGGGCGCGCTTAGTCCGCGCACGCGAAATGCGCAGGTTGCTTTATATCAATCGGGGGAAGTGGATTTCCTCGTGGCCACAGATGCGGTCGGCATGGGTCTCAATCTCGACGTGGACCATGTGGCGTTCGCGGGAACGCGCAAATTTGACGGGCGCAATCATCGAAGTCTGACAGCGGGGGAACTCGGTCAGATCGCTGGTCGCGCAGGCCGTCATCTGAACGACGGCACGTTCGGCGTCACAGGCGATGTGGATCCTCTCGATCAGGACCTCGTCAACAAGCTCGAAAATCACGACTTCGAACCCATCAAGGTTCTGCAGTGGCGTAACACGCAGCTTGATTTCGACAGCGTCGAGCGCCTGAAAGACAGTCTGCGCGTGGTTCCGAACCACGCGCGCCTCGTTCGCGCCCGCACAGCCGACGATCTGGAGTGCCTCGAACTCGTTTATAACGATCCCCGCGTCAAGGAGCTTGCCACCGCACCCGCCGCGATCAAACGGCTGTGGGAAGTCTGCCAGGTCCCGGATTATCGAAAAGTTGCACCGACCTCTCATGCCGAACTGGCAACGACGCTCTATAAATATTTGATGAGCGACGAGGGTCTGATCCCTGACGACTGGTTTGCCAGCCAGGTGGATCAGGCGGATCGCATCGATGGCGATATCGACACATTGTCGAACCGTATCGCACATATTCGCACGTGGACGTTCGTTTCAAACCGGCGCGAATGGTTCAAAGACCCCGATATGTGGCAGGCAAAGACGCGCGAGGTCGAGGATCGCCTCTCGGACGCGCTCCATGAGCAGTTGACGCAGCGGTTCGTTGATAAGCGCACGAGCGTGCTTATGAAAAGCATGCGCGACAAGGACAGCCTCTTCGCCGAAATAGAAAAAGACGGCCGCGTCGTCGTTGAAAAGCATTTCGTGGGCAAACTGGAAGGCTTCCGGTTCACGTCGGACACCGCTGCGGCCGGTGTCCATGGCAAGGCTGCGCGAAATGCTGCGGCGAAAGTTCTCGTGCACGAACTCGCCGCGCGCGCCGACCGGCTCGGGTCCGCACCCGACACCGCGCTGACGCTTACCCGCGAAGGTCAGGTCATGTGGGAAGGTCAGGAAATCGGACGTCTTACCGCGAGCGACGATCCGTTAAAGCCAACCTTTACGCTCCTGACCGACGAACACCTCGCCGCCTCCGACAAGGATGCCGTGTCAAAGCGTATAGAAGCCTGGATCGAACACTATATCGAAGTTCGTCTGAAGCCGCTTGTGGAGATTTCCAAAGCCGAGGATGTCGTCGGGCTTGCTCGTGGCATTGCATTTCGTCTTCGCGAGAATTTCGGTATTTTGAAGCGCGAGACAGTGACTGATGAAATCAAGTCCCTCGATCAGGAGGGGCGGTCGCAGCTTCGGAAATACGGGGTTCGATTTGGTGCCCATAACATCTATTTTCCGCTCCTGTTGAAGCCCGCTGCGGCTGACCTGTTGCTGCTGTTCTGGCTTTTGAAACTCGGTCATACCTTCGGTTTGACATCGGTTGCCATGGCAGAAGCCCCTCGTCAGGGGCTGACGTCTGTTCCGCGTGTCGAGGCCATGCCGGAGGCGTTCTATCGTGCTGCCGGATTTCAGGTTTGTGGTCAGCGCGCGGTACGCGTCGATATGCTGGAACGCCTCGCAGACATCGTTCGTCCACTGACGGCGTGGCGGCAAACGAAGCCCGACGACCAGCCTCCGGCAGGCGCGGTTGGCGGTGGCGCGTTCAAGGTCAAGCCCGAGATGATGTCGATCATGGGATGCTCCGGAGAAGAGTTGGCTGTCATCCTGGAATCTTTGGGCTTCAGACGAGAGCGGCGTCCGATCAAACGCGATGCCAGTGCTTTACCTTTAACAAAGCTCAATGAAGACATCTCCACCGCCGTCGCCGAGGGTCAAGCGAAAGGCGATACTGACGCCATCGACGGTTCTGCGGCTTCTGCCACCGACAGTGCCGCCGCAAATGATAATGAGGCACCAGCCACAAAGGATCTCGCCGACGTTGCATTGCAAACGCCAGCACTGGTTGTTGATGACAGAACTATCGACGGCGAGGGCCATAAAGCAACGAGCGCTGCCAAGTCCATACAGGGGTGAACGCGGATGACACTGCGCATCAGGACGGTGTCGTGACCGCTGCCGCGTTGTCGGATATGGCTGCGATTTCAGCCACGGCGCACGATGCGTCGACCGCGACAATGGTGGAAACCGAAAAGCAGGCGGATGCGTACCCAGGCGCGGCTGTTGACAACGCAACCGAAGCAAAGCAGGAGCTTTCCGCCCCGGTGGTTGCCGATTTTGAGGAAATATGGCGTTTCCGACGGCCCCGCCCGGCGTTTGAACGACCGGAAGGTCAGCGCGATCAAAGACCACGTCCTGCTTTTGAACGATCGGAAGGGCTTCGGGACCAAAGACCGCGTCCTGCGTTTCGGCGCG
>CBDFGZ010000006.1:0-26891 GCA_965247345.1 Rhodomicrobiaceae bacterium
TTGGGCGGTCGCCGCGCTTTTGTGACTCGATTGGTTATCGATGATCACAACGTCGCCTTTGCTCAGCGTTGGTGCGAGTTGAGTGTCGATGTAGGTATAAAAGGCTTCCCCATTCATCATGCTGGAAGCATGTCTCCGACATAACGGGTCGCTGAGAACCCATGGTGCCGTCAGGCCCCAGAGCCGCAGACCGGCGACGAAAGTCTGCGTACCCCATTTGCCGAAACGTGAATCCTAACTTGCAAAGAGACTGCAATAAAGAGGCCGGACTGACTTTTACCCCGCGCTTTACTGCCAAGACGGCGGTCAGTTCCGGCATCGTCGTATCGGATTTTTCCTTGACCGCCGCGATCAGAAAGTCCCGATGCGGAACAAGCTTGCCACCGCTGCGCGAACGACCCTGCCTCAACGGCGCATGGGATCCCGTCTTAGCCGCAGTTTCTCAAGCTTCACCGCGAAACTGGGCGAAACGCCAGACTTCTTGGCAGCCGCAGGGCGGGAATGTCCTTGCTCGATGAAACCCGTTGCCCACTCGCGTCAACCCCCAATAACTTGTACCCATGATCCACCTCCAAGAAAGGGTGAATCAGTGGTCGCCGCTAAAGGGAACCCCTTAATTCTCATTTCCAGCACGATGGTCTAATGCCGCAGAAACGAGGTGAGAACCCAGCGACAGCGCAAAGCGGCGAATTGAAATCATTGAACAATCACTCGGCCGCGTTGCGTTGCGCGTAACCGAGATGCCTGTTCAGCTTGTCGAGCAAATCTGCGCCCGCCTCCGCGATGACCGTTCCTGGGCCAAAGATCGATACCGCGCCGGCGCTATATACCGCGTCGTAGTCTCCGGGCGGAATGACGCCACCCACCACCACGAGAATATCCGGTCTCCCTTGCCGCGCAAGTTCATCGCGAAGCTCCGGCACGAGCGTGAGGTGTCCGGCTGCCAGCGATGAGATGCCCACCACATGCACGTCGTTCTGCACGGCCTGCCGTGCCACCTCTCCCGGGGTTGCGAACAGCGCGCCGATATCCACGTCGAAGCCAAGGTCCGCGAATGCGCTGGCGATAACCTTCTGGCCACGGTCGTGGCCGTCCTGCCCCACCTTGGCGACAAGGATACGCGGGCGGCGGCCATCGTTTTGCTCGAACGCTTCGCACATGGACACCACGCGGCGCACCTTTTCGTCCATCTGCCCGATCTCCTGCCGGTAAACGCCGGAAATCGTGCGCGTTTCGGCGCGGTGGCGGCCGAAGGCTTTTTCCATGGCGTCGCTGATCTCGCCCACGGTCGCCTTGGCGCGCGCGGCGTTTACGGTAAGCTCCAGCAGATTTCCGGTGCCGCTCGCCGCCGCGTTGGTAATCGCCGAAAGCGAGGCTTCCACCGCGCTCTCGTCTCGCTCTGCGCGCAAACGCTCAAGCTTCGCGATCTGCTGCTCCCGCACGGCATGATTGTCAACCTTCAGCACATCCACGGGCGCGTCGTCGGGAACCTGATATCGGTTCACGCCCACGATGACCTGTTGCCCTCCATCTATCCGCGCCTGTGTGCGGGCCGCCGCTTCCTCAATGCGCATTTTCGGCAGCCCCGCGTCGATGGCCTTCGCCATGCCACCCAAGCGCTGCACCTCCTCGATATGCGCCCAGGCCTTCCGCGCCAGTTCGTAAGTTAGCCGCTCCACATAATAACTGCCGCCCCACGGATCGATGGTGCGCGTGGTGCCGGTTTCGTATTCGATGAAAAGCTGGGTGTTGCGGGCGATGCGAGCCGAGAAATCGGTGGGCAGCGCCAGTGCCTCGTCGAACGAATTCGTGTGCAGCGATTGCGTGCCGCCGTGGGTCGCGGCGAACGCCTCGACACAGGTGCGCATCACATTGTTATAAACATCCTGCGCCGTGAGGCTCCAGCCGCTGGTCTGACAGTGCGCGCGCAAGCTGAGCGACTTGTCGGACTTTGCGCCTTCGGCCTTCATGAGCTTAGCCCAGAGCAGACGCGCAGCCCGCATCTTGGCCACTTCCATGAAATAATTCATGCCAATAGCCCAGAAGAATGACAGGCGCGGCGCAAACGCATCGATATCGAGGCCGGTTTTTTTGCCAGCGCGCACGTACTCGACGCCATCCGCTAGCGTATAACCGAGTTCGAGATCGGCGGTCGCGCCTGCCTCCTGCATATGATAGCCGGAGATGGAGATCGAGTTGAACTTCGGCATCTTCGCGCTCGTGTAAGCGAAAATGTCCGCGATGATCCGCATCGATGGCGTTGGCGGATAGATATAGGTATTGCGAACCATGAACTCTTTGAGAATGTCGTTCTGGATGGTCCCGGACAACTGCGCGGGCGAAACGCCCTGCTCCTCCCCCGCCACGATGAACAGCGCGAGCACCGGCAACACCGCGCCGTTCATGGTCATGGACACGGACATGTCGGACAGCGGAATGCCCTCGAACAGCGTGCGCATGTCATAAATGCTGTCGATGGCAACACCCGCCATGCCCACGTCGCCGCGCACGCGCGGGTGATCGCTGTCATAGCCGCGATGGGTGGCGAGGTCGAAGGCAACGGAAAGTCCTTTTTGCCCGGCGGCCAGATTGCGGCGATAGAACGCGTTCGAATCTTCGGCGGTGGAGAAGCCCGCATACTGCCGGATCGTCCAGGGTTGCTGCACATACATGGTGGGATAAGGTCCGCGCAAAAACGGGGGCAAGCCGGGAAACGTATCCACAAAGTCAAGATCGATGAGGTCAGCGGCGGAATAAGCAGCTTTCAGATTGATGCCCTCAGGCGTAACGAACGGCTCGCCCGGCGCTTTCGCCGCGCGGTCCTGAGGCCGATGCCAGGCCATGTTCGCGAAATCTGGAAATTCTACCTTATCCATTTCCAATTGCCCGGTTTTGCAAAACGAGGGTGCCGTTCATTCAAGTAAAGTCATGGCCAGACAGGATGCCTGAAACATCCTCAACACGCAAAATCGAATGGGTTTCATTCAGGATCGCGGCTGCATTGCAACCTTCGTGGATAAAACGATTAATCGCGGCCACATCGCCAAGATGGAGTTGTGACAGAATCGATGGTGGCGCGGACACGTAAATGAACAACGCCCCCGCTGCTTTCAGCGCTGACGCAATACCCGCATGCGTCGCGTACGACTGCTCCGTTCCACATAGGCAAACAATGGGGGACGGGTTCTGTTTGAACCCGTTGACGGCGGCGTCCACCGTGTCGAAGCCGCGCTCGGAAATGATTGCATCGATGCCGCCAGCGGCGAAAAAAACCCGCCGTCCAGCTTAAACGCGCGGCGCATCGGGCTTTGTCCCCGAGGACCGCAACAAAAACGGGGGGACGGGAGCCGAGTTGCGACACGGCGTTGTCTGACTGTCGACGCAGACGCTCAAACGGCTCTGCGTCCCGTGAGCCGCGCGTGATTGGATGGAGCAGAACCGCCATCGGCACCCGGTTTGCGGCCTTAAGCCGGGATCGGGTCACGCCTGCGCTTGCAGCGTCGATCATGGCCTTGAACCGCACTCCGTCACAAGGACGAGGCAACTCCAGAGGTTCTGCGGAAACGTCTATGGTTGGCCGGTCGAAGCCCATCGATTGACTTGCCAACGCGGGTTCATCCAGATTTGCGAAGACCGAAACACCGGTGATTTTATCTCTGCGTGATGCAATCTGCGCCTCCCGCCTCCCGTGCACGTCATGCAGTCTCGAAGATACAAAACCGTCTTCGAGGGCTGCGACCATCCCGCCTCGCGCTTGCACTTCGCAAAACAGCGTCCACGCCCGTTCGCAAAGTGCATCGGTTAAGCCCTCGATAGCTCCAGAACCGGCGCCCGCATCGGCGACCGTGGCAAGACGCGCTTCATGGGTGAGCACAAGCATCGTGTTGCGTGCGAGCCGTGTGGATGACGCGGACGGTTTCGTCGTCGCCTCGTCGAAGTTGCGCACCATCACAGCGTCCGCCCCGCCAAGGATCGCGCCGAACGCCCCGGCCGTTCCCCGAAGAAGGTTCACATGGCGGTCGTAAGCCGTCAGAACACGGGGGGATGTTTCCGCGATAATCGTGGTTGTCGTGACGCCGGATGGTTGGCGCGCTGCTTCCGTGGCACGCTGCCAAAGCAACCGAAGGCTACGAAACTTCGCGATGGTGAGAAAAAGGTCCGATAAGGCCGTTAAACGGAAACTGACTAGCTTTTGAGCTTCAGCGAGATCAAGCCGCGACAGCGCCACTGCCCGCCAATATGCCACCGCGCTCGACAGCGTAAAGGCCAGTTCCTCGACTGCCGATCCGCCTGCCCCATGCCATGCGCGATCACTGACGGCAAATGGAACGAGGTTGGTAAACTCCTTCTGAATGAAAACCGCCGCGTCGATGCTGTCGTCGAGCGCTGATGGCACATCTGCGGGCATGAGCCCGGTCTCGGCCCAGGTCGTGATCGGATCGAGACCAGCCGTGCCAGACTGGGCCCTGTCGAGGGCGGATAACAGGAACGCCGCATCCGCCGTATCGCAAATAGCGTAAACGGTCGCCTTATGGGTGGCGAATGGCTCCATCATTGCCTTCAGATCGACGCGCGTTTCGAGCCACGAAGCCGTTGGAGCACGCAAGTCGAAAAGGACTGCATTCGCTCCGCCTTCAAAAGCGACTTCGACCGCATCGAGCGCGTCAGCCGCTGAATCCTCGTTCACATGATGAATGACGCGAGGGGATTGCGCAGAGAACAAAGCGTTGGCGACCGACGTCGCAGGATACAATGGCTCGGTCTGAAAGCCCTCGTAAAGCGGGGTTCGCAATGTGTCGAAGGATGCACCCCCGAGTGCCTTTTGCGCGCTTTTAAGCCAATCCGCGTGGGTTGCCGCTTCGAACTCGTTCGCAGAAGTCAACTCGTTCATGCGTCTACTCTATTTCCGTCGAGACCGTTAACGCCAACCCAAACAACGCTTCAATCATAGATCATAATTGCAGATGCGCGACTTTTTTTGTGAGCTTGGGGCTGATTTTACGACAATTCGATAGAGGCTGAGCCTCCAGTCATCCCGATAATGAAATTGCAAACGCAAAAAACTCAACTCTCAAATCATAGGACGTGTCATGATCACAGTAAACAACTCTACAGATGGAAATAAGATTTCGAAGTCAAGCCTTCGTTCTTTCGCATTTGGCATGGCGTTTCTCAGTGTAATTGGTGTTGCGAATGCTTCATCATGTCGAGTATACGAGCATCGCGATTATCGCGGCTGGGTTAGGAGTGTCGATGCTGGGCTCGGCTGGAAATACGTAGGCAGCAAAGTCAACGATAAGATTTCGTCAGTTCAGGTCGATCGCGGCTGCACGTTTGTCGGCTATGAACACCGCGATTTCAAAGGCTGGAAGCGCGTATACACCAGCAACACGGCGTATGTCGGCAACGATGTGAACGACAAGATTTCCTCGGGAACGTGCAATTGTCAGGCTCAACTCGGTAACGTCAATCTGCATGGAAGGCCAGAGCAGATCGTGTCTCAAACCATTTCTGCTGTCATCGAAGCCAACAAAGGCCGTTTCCAATTTCTACTGGCCCAGGAATTGGGCCGTGGAGATATGATTGCCAAAGGTATTACGCTTTATAACATGAACCTGCGAATTGGACGGTTTGAAGCCCAAAGCTTGAATCCTTCCAGCTTTCGTATCGTGTTGAGCGGCAATTACCTCTATTTCAAAAGCACGACGCCAACGCCTGTCGGTTCTTACGGCGATCCCGCGTTCGAGACCCACTTCGACGTGGTGTTAACCGGCGCAATCCACGTCAACCCACAGACCCGACAGGCGAATGTCTCCAACGTGATCGTCCACGTGCCCCAGGTTAGAGCGAAATCACGCAATGTCTCGGCTTTCGTAATTGTCAACGTCATAAACTGGATACAGTCGACGACCGCGGGACGCCGGGCAATCGAAAATGCCGCGCACAAGGGTCTCCACCACGACATTACGAACATGGTAAATAAGGAACTGTCCAAGATACACGTTGCCAGCCGGTAAGTGAAAGTTAAGCGAACCCACAACTGATGGCTGAACATGAACCTGAAATTGAGCAAGACGAAAACGCCATCGCGTTTTCGTCTTATGTGATTCCGGCTCCCATCTCACTGAGCCGTCCGGACCATGACGAAAGCATCCTCCCGTCGTCCATCTTCGATGGCGTAATAATTCACCCGCTCGGCGAACACGGTGAACGCGAACTTTTCGTACAATGCCAAAGCGTCGTTGTTGTTGACAGCGACCTCCAGGAACACGCGCCTGATCGCCTTGGCTTGCGCAAGTTGAAGCGTGGCTTCCAGAAGCTTTCTACCAAAACCACATTTGCGAACATTCGGAGAGATCGCCAACGTCAGGATTTCCGCCTCATCCGCCACGCACCGCAAAACCGACACCCCGCATATTGTCCTGTCATGCAAGGCAACGAACACTGTCGAGATTTCCGAATTACAAAACTGCACGAAGTCGCGAACGGGCCAACCGGGCGGAAGACACACCTTGTGCAGACCGGCGAGCCCTTCCGCATCGTCAACGGTCGCCAGGCGAATATCGAGGGGTAATGCGTTAATGGTCGACACCAAGCGATTTGCCGGTTTGCGGGCGTGCGTCGGCGGAACGGACATAAAGCGGGTCCGGCTTGTGGATCGCGGGGTCGAGGTGTGTAGCCATCCGTGTCAGGGTTGCTGCATCGGGAAGAATGTCAACCGATGTTATTGGCGTTCTCAGTCCGGCTTCCGATAACCGCTTGCAGCCCGGTCCCGCGACAATCTGCACCCTTCCGTCGAAAAAAGTTAAAGCCTCATGTGGCAACAGGGCTTCGATTGGCTCCATGCTTAGCCCGTCCGCCGTCAATGCCTGACAAAAAAATCGGTCCATTCCCGCCGGAGCGCTGAGACCGAACGTGCTCTCGTCATGAGGAGTTTCACGCTTCGTTAGAAACGAGGTAGCCATGATCGCAAAACTGCTGATGCCGACCACATCGACACTGGCGGCAAGCCCAAGTCCGCGCGCGGCCGCCACACCTGCCCTGATGCTGGAGAACCCGCCTGGACCGATTGACACAGCGATCCGGTTCAAATCGGAGAACGAGATCTCTGCTGCCGCCATGACACGACCGATAAGCGGCAACAGGTGTTCGCCCGGTTGCTGCGACATATCCAGAAACGCCTGTTCCGGAGGTTCGGGCGAGGTGGTTGACACGTAAACTGCAACAGATGAACGCCCCATGCTCGTCTCAATCGCGAGAATTTTCATGGGACGCGACATGCACTAAACGATCTTTGCCATTTCGTCGAAGGCAAAGCGTGGCGATCTCGGAAACAGACCCGACGCATCGCCATAGCCAACGCTGCACAGGAAGTTCGACTTTACGCTCGTGCCAGAGAAAAATTCCTTATCGACACCGGCATTGCTGAAACCCGACATGGGGCCCGTGTCGAGGCCGAGAGCGCGCGCGGCGATTATGAAGTACGCGCCCTGCAACGTGCCGTTCCGGAAAGCCGATGTCTCGATCTGCTGTTCTGGCTTGCCCTCGAACCAGCTTTTCGCATTGGCGTGCGGGAACAGTTTAGGTAAATAATCGTAGAACCGCATGTCGTAGCCAATGATCGCGCAAACGGGCGCGCTGATCGTCTTTGCGCGGTTTCCTTCGTCCAGAAGAGGCTCAAGACGTTTCTTCGCCTCAGGTGTTTTGACGAATACGATTCGTGCAGGCGATTGATTTGCGCTGGTCGGACCCATTTTCAGCACGTCCACCAACCGATGCAGAAGGTCATCCGAGACAGGCTTATCGAGCCACTTGTTGTGCGTGCGCGCCTCAAGAAAGATCTGATTGAAGTCTTCGCTGGAAATTTCGTGGTTCATGGTTCTACTCGGCTGCGTGTTTCAATCGGCGAACAAAATTGCGGATGGAGCACCGCTCAATCAAGCGGGCTGAACTTCGCGAACTTCGGGTACGAAGTGTTTCAACAGGTTTTCGATCCCGTAGCGCAGCGTTGCTGTGGACGAGGGGCATCCTGCGCACGCTCCGCGCATGCTGAGATAAACGATCCCATCGCGAAAACCGCTAAAGATGATATCGCCGCCATCGTTCGCCACGGCAGGTCTGACGCGCGTCTCGATCAGATCCTTGATGGTTGCCACCACGTCCGCATCTTCTGGCGCGAAATTCTCGCCACTTGCATCACCGGTGTTTCCTGCTGCATGCAGGACCGGTTCGCCTGACAAGTAATGCTCCATGATCGCGCCGAGAACGGGCGGCTTCAGGTGTTGCCATTCGCCATCGGATTTCGTGACCGATATGAAATCCGAGCCAAGAAAAACCCCCGTGACGCCATCCACGGCAAAAAGCCTGGCTGCGAGAGGAGATGCGGCGTCCGCCTCGTCTCTGCTTCTGAACTCGCGTGCACCGCCAGTCAGCACGACCTGACCGGGCAAAAACTTCAGGGTTGCTGGATTTGGCGTCGTTTCCGTCTGAATAAACATGGTGTCCTCGCCGGGGGTTCTGAGAAGGTATCTGAAACTACAGGTTCTGATAAGGCATTGGCCACGCTTTGTTTCAAGGCACGGTCGCGTTACGCAAGGCCGGCAACCTCATCCAGGGTCAGAGTGCCGGGCACGATCGTGATCGGAATGGAGAAACTGCCTGCTTTCGCCCCTGCAAGCGTGGAAACTAAAATGCCAGGCCCGGATGGATCGGTGGACGCGCCCAGAACCAGAATGCCGATATCGCTGTCTTCGTCGATCAATTTCATGATCTCTTCGGCTTTTTGCCCCTCTTTGATCGTCTCTTCGATCCGGATTGTTTCAAAACCCCAATTCTTCAGTTTACGTGTGAGAAGGCGGAAGACCGCGCGAGCCTTGTTGGTTTGCTCTTCACGAAACGCTTCCTCCACACCAAGCCAGTGGGTCATTTCGGGCGGCGGAATGATATACAGAAGTGTCAGCATCCCGCCTGTGCGTTGTGCCCGACGCGCGGCATAATAAAGTGCGGTCTCACCTTCCGGCGATTCATCGACAATCACGAGAAACTTCCGATTGCGGCCTGTTTCGAAAACAGCGCGCAGCTTGCGATCCGGCATTTTTTCCGCCCCGTCCCTGTTGTCCCTGGGTTTAGTCTATCACGTCCCGCACCAGGTTTTCCATTGTCTGCTCGCGTGACGGGGCCAAGGATCTGGGGCTTTCCTGAAATCGGAATGAGT
This sequence comes from Rhodomicrobiaceae bacterium, assembly GCA_965247345.1. Lineage (GTDB taxonomy): Bacteria > Pseudomonadota > Alphaproteobacteria > Rhizobiales > Rhodomicrobiaceae > Rhodomicrobium. The sequence goes on from CBDFGZ010000006.1 coordinate 9,215, forward strand.
TGAACAGGCAACATGACTGTCATCCCCGGAGGTGGGAATCCATGTCAAACCACGGCGGATGTCGGAATATGGGCCCCAGTCTCCACGGGAACGACAACCGAGCGAGGTTTGGCCGTAACGCGGCGGTTTTCGCGCGTGTTTTGAATTGCACTCAACTTGACGTTTAGAGTTGACAGATGTGCGCGTCCGGTTCATCGCCTGACGGACGGTCCGGCACTGCGCCGGGCCATTCAAACAGCGAGTTGCACGATGAACGCGGGCGAAGGCCCGCATCCAGAGAGGGAGCCGGTACGTCATGTTCGCACCTACGTTCGGCAACAGCCGCCGCCTCGCGGCGACTCTTCCCGCAAGTTTATCCCGAGCGTGGCCCAATCGCTATGATGTGGTTGTGTTCCTGGCACTGGCGGCCGGTTTGGTCGGCATAGCCCATGGCGCGAAATTCATGCGTCAGCCCCTCGACGCGCTGGCGATTGCTCCGGTCTCCCTTGATGTTTCAAGACTCCCCGAATACGCTCTCCTGACCACCATGCGGATGTTCGCGGCTCTCGGCTTCTCGTTGCTGTTCACGTTTTTCATCGCTCCACTCGCAGCCAAAAGCCGTAAAGCCGAGCGGCTGATTGTGCCGGCGCTCGATATTTTGCAATCGGTGCCCGTGCTCGGATTTCTCACATTCACGGTCGTATTCTTTCTGAGCCTTTTTCCGGGAAGCCAGTTCGGTGCGGAGTTGGCCGCCATCTTTGCAATCTTCACGGCTCAGGCCTGGAATATGACCTTTTCGTTCTATCAATCCCTCAAAACCGTGCCCCGCGATCTTGGCGAGGTCAGCCGACATTTCAAACTGAGCGCCTGGCAACGGTTCTGGAAGCTTGAAGTCCCGTTTGCAGCCCCTGGCCTTGTCTGGAACATGATGGTGTCCATGTCCGGAAGCTGGTTCTTCGTCGTGGCGTCCGAAGCGATATCGGTCGGCGAAACGAAGATCACGCTGCCCGGCGTCGGCTCTTATATTTCGGTCGCCATCGCGGAAAAGAATATCCCCGCCGTGGCTTACGCCGTGGCGGCCATGGCCGTCGTGATCGCGCTCTATGACCTGCTGTTGTTCCGGCCCATCGTCGCCTGGGCCGACAAATTTCGCGTCGAACAAACGGCGTCGCAAAATCCTCCGAAGTCGTGGGTGCTGAATGTCATTCGGCGGACGCGCCTCTTCGCGCGTTTCGGTGTCGTGTTCACGGGTCTGTCCGATTTATTCGGTTCAAACCTGCGTGCTGTATCTCTCGATATACCAGCCCCCAGGATCAGCCATCGAACCGACCAGGTGCTGGAATTGGCCTGGAATATCGCGCTTTTGGCGGGGGTGCTATGGGCGAGCTGGATCATCTTTGATTATGTCACCGCGACGCTGGGCTGGGCGGATGTGAAAGAGGCGACAATCAGCGGGCTCATAACGTTCGTTCGCGTCATCGTCCTGATCGCGGTCGCGAGCGTGATCTGGGTGCCCATTGGCGTGTACATCGGCTTGCGCCCGGCGCTTGTCCAGCGCGTGCAACCTATCGCGCAGTTTCTGGCGGCGTTTCCGGCTAACGTCCTGTTCCCGTTTTTCGTCGTCTTGATCGCAACATATCATCTTGATCCCGATATCTGGCTCTCGCCGCTCATCGTGCTCGGTACGCAGTGGTATATTCTTTTCAACGTCATCGCCGGTGCCAGCGTGTTTCCCAACGACCTGCGCGACGCCTCATCCCTATATCATCTGAAGCGATGGCAATGGTGGCGCAAGGCGATCCTTCCGGGAATTCTTCCGTATTACATAACGGGCGCGCTCACGGCCTCAGGCGGTTCGTGGAACGCGAGCATCGTGGCTGAGATCGTGACCTGGGGCGACACCAAGATCGAGGCACGAGGTCTCGGCGCCTACATCGCAAAGGCAACCGAAAAAGGCGACTTCCATCAGGTCGTGCTCGGCATTGCGGTGATGTCTATATTCGTCGTCATTTTGAACCGCGTGTTGTGGCGCAGACTCTATGTGTTCGCGGATCGTCGCGTCAGGCTGGATTAGGAGACACCATGACTTTGGCACCCGGCAACACAGCTCAATCGCGTCCGCTTGTCTCCGTCAAAGACGTAAAGCACTATTACCGTCGCGGCGCGGGCACTGAACTGCTTGCCCTCGACAATGTTGACATGGCGCTTCGGGACAACGAAATCGTCGCTCTGCTGGGGCGGTCGGGGTCCGGAAAGTCGACGCTGTTGCGGATCATTTCCGGTCTGCTGGTCGCGAGCGAAGGCGAGGTTCTCATTGACGGCAAGCCCATTGACGGACCCGCTGACGGTCTTGCCATGGTGTTTCAGAGTTTCGCCCTGTTTCCCTGGCTGACCGTGCTTGAGAATGTGGAACTCGGCCTCGAAGCCCAGGGTGTTGCGCGGGACGAACGCCGGAAACGCGCGCTGGCAGCCATCGACCTGATCGGTCTCGACGGGTTTGAAAGTGCGTATCCGAAGGAATTGTCCGGCGGTATGCGGCAGCGCGTCGGCCTGGCGCGCGCCCTTGTGGTGCAGCCGAAGGTTCTTCTTATGGACGAGCCTTTTTCTGCGCTTGACGTGCTGACAGCCGAGACGCTTCGAACCGACCTCCTCGATCTGTGGTGCGAAGGACGAATGCCGATCAAAGCAATCCTGCTCGTGACTCACAATATCGAGGAAGCGGTGCTGATGTGCGACCGCATCCTGGTGTTTTCATCCAATCCGGGCCGTGTCGTTGCCGAGATCAAGGTGGACTTGCCGCAACCGCGCAATCGCATCGATCCGGCGTTTCGTGCTCTTGTGGACGATATCTATGCGCGCATGACGGCGAGACGCGGCAGCGTTCCCGTGCGCGACGGACTTTTTCCCGGCACAGGGATCACCATGAGCCTGCCGCGCGTTTCCACGAACACACTCGCGGGATTGTTGGAAACTCTCGCCGACAAACCGTTCAACGGGAAGGCCGACCTTCCTCTTCTCGCGGAGCGCGGGCAACTGGAGGCCGACGAGCTATTTCACGCGGCGGAAACCTTGCAGCTCTTACGCTTTGCGGACCTGGCCGAGGGGGATCTGAAGATCACCGAGGCAGGCCGGCGGTTTGCGCGCGGCGAAGTGGACGAGCGCAAAGCACAGTTCGCCCAGCATCTTGTCGCTTATGTCCCGCTGGTCGCCCATATCAAGCGCATCCTCGACGAGCGCTCCAGCCATCGCGCTCCATTGATCCGGTTCAAGGACGAGTTGGAAGACAAGATGCCAGAGGAATTTGCGGAAACCACGCTGCAAGCCGTCATCAACTGGGCGCGCTATGCCGAGGTGTTTGCCTTCAACGGCGAGACCGGCATGATCAGCCTCGACAACCCGAGCTAGCGCACCACTGGGATTGAGGGACGTTTCGCCGAGAGGTATCCCGAATGCTGACCCGTTCGCCTTCGGGGCCTCATGCAGTCGGTTTTAGTTGCGCAGGCCCATAAGCCGGTCCCGGATCAGCGTCATGGCCGCATCGAACTGGCGGTTGCGATGGACGACAAGCCCCATCTCGCGGATCAGGGGCGGGACGAGCGGTCGCGCGATAAGCGGGCGGCCCATGAACGGGTCCTCCTCGTTCTCGATGGGGAGAATGGCAATTCCGACCCCCGCCGCGATCATGGCTTTCAACGCTTCGGTATTGCCAAGATGCAGCACGGGCCGCGGATGCACACCTTGCGCTTCGAACCATTCGCGCGTCAGACGATAAACCTGTGTGCTCGTCAGATCGAACAGCATGGGCTTGTCGCGCAAATAGTCCGCCGTGACTTCGTCCGGGATATCGCGCGCGGTCGCGGGAAAGACCGCCATCATCGGATCGAAGCGCACATGGGTTACGTCCACCGGCGCGGATTTGTCGATGGGCAGTGTCACAACGCCAAGGTCCAGCTCGTTGTTGACGATCTGCTCCACCACCACGTGGGACAGATTGACCTCGATGGTGACTTGCAGCTTCGGGTGCGACTGGCGCAGTTGGCCCAGGAGTTTCGGCAATAGATAGACGCACACGGTCATGGTGGTGCCGAGGCGCACAGGTGCAAGCCATCCGTCTCGATACCGCTGCACGGCACCCACCGCCTCATCGGATAATGCCAAAAGCTTGCGTCCACGTTCGGCAAGTTCCTTGCCCGCTTCCGTGGCATGGGCACGCTTTCCCAGCCTGGCGATCAGCGGAACCCCAAGACGGGCTTCAAGCTCCTTCACTTGCTGGCTGATGGCGGGCTGCGTCAAATTGAGCAGGCGCGCGGCAGCGGAGAAACTGCCGAGCCGAATGACCTCGCTAAACGTCCGTAATTGATCGAGATTCAGCGCGCGCATCGGATCATCTCAAACATCAGCTTATCAATACGACAATGATAATCGATTTTCCTTATTCGTCCGTCAAGCGCATATTCAACTCAACGGCGAAGGAGTCGCCGAAAACCGTTCCACAGGAGATTATTATGGCATTCAAAAGTGCCGCATTCGCCGGCAACGCAGCCCCATCCGCGACAGGCTCACAGGGCGCAATCTTAAACAAGGTGTTCGCGGCCGTTTCTTCAGCTTGCGGGAAACTTAACCGGGAAATCGCCGTTCGCAGCGCGATCAGCGAACTTGGCCAGCTTGACGACCGCGCCCTTCAGGATATCGGTATCCGGCGTTGCGATATCGAGCGTTTCGCGCGTCATGGCGCTGGCGACCGCAACAACCTCGCTCTCTAAATTTCAGGCGAGTTTATGGTAGCCGACGCTTAGCCCGCATGTATCGCATTATCGCGTCCATGCGGGCAAATCTTTTTAGGCTATCGGATCCGTTTAGCGTGGCTTATTGACCACCTCCATCCCCGGTATGGCGTGCGGCAACCGCTTTCAGCCATTCGGGTTTTCTGCCGCCAATAACGACTTTCGCGCCGCGTTCGTAAAAGGCGGCTGCCAAGCCCATCCCGATACCCGATACCCGATCCCCCTCCTGTGATAAAGGCGATGGAGTTGCGATCAATCATACTCATTCCCGTCCAGCTTCCGTAATCGCCGCGAAGAGATCGACCCGATTGCCGTCTGGGTCTTGCAGAAACGCATAGCGTTGACCCCAAACGGCATCCCACGGTTCTTCAAGCCCTCTGTAACCGGCCTTGGTGATCCGCGCATAGGTTTCATCCAATTCTTCGATACTATCACAGCGGCATGAAAAGGTGACGCGTTGGCCGACCGGGGTGACCCAATGCGGATTGCTTTGACGGACCAGCGCCTCCGTTACAAGGCCAATCGTTGCACCTCCAGACGTCGCGATCTGCACCTGAGGTGCATCCGCCTCCGCCAAATCCACATCAAGACCGAGTGTTCGATAAAATTTGAGCGCTGCGCCCATATCGGCGACAACGATATCGATGGTGTGAGGTGTAACCGTCATGGTAATCCTTGTAAAGTTCTGTTGCGAACCGGTAGCGTATCGTAATGAATAAGTCAATAAAAACTCCCGGCCGTCCGCGCAGCGATGCATCGCGTCTCGCCATCTTGGATGCTGCGTTTTCGACAATGGCAAAGCGCGGCTATGAGGCGACATCGATCGAGGCGGTTGCGCAGGCCGCTGGCGTGGGTAAGACAACGATTTACCGCTGGTGGGCGGCAAAATCGGATTTGGCGGTGGACGCCTTCTTTCACGAGACGAAAGCCGAGTTAGAATTCCCCGAGACCGGGTCCGCGAAGGAGGACTTCCGGCAACAGATTACGGAATTGGCCTCCATGCTTTGCGGCCAGAGAGGAGCTGTGTTTGCCGCGATGCTTGGAGGCGCACGGACGGATCCTCAGCTTGCGCGTGCTCTAGGCGAGAAATGGTTGAAGCCGCGCCGCGAATGGGGCTACTCACGGATGATGAGAGCCGTGGCCGACGGCGAATGTCATCCTGGTGTCGACATACTCGCTGCTTTGGGCATTTTGTACGGCCCGCTCTATACCCCGCTTCTTTTCGGGGAACAGGTTCCAGACGCGTCGCGGATCGAAGTGCATCTCGACCTCGCGCTTCGCGCGATTTTCAAGTAAATTGATGAGATCGCAAAAGTGAACGCCAAAAAATTTCTTCCGGCGTGACATTGTTGCAGTTAACCCAGATTCCGGGTATCGAATCCCATTGTAAAGTAGATGAGCTTTCCACTGGAAAGCCGAAAAAGGAGTAAGCGGTCATGGCACGGGCAAAAATCGCATTGATCGGTTCAGGTATGATCGGCGGCACGCTCGCCCACATGATCGGGCTGAAGGAACTTGGCGATGTCATGATGTTCGATATCGCGGAAGGCACGCCGCAGGGCAAGGCGCTGGATATTTCGCAGTCGGCACCGGTCGACGGCTTCAACGCGGCTTTTCGCGGCACCAATGATTATGCCGATATCAAGGGGGCGAATGTCGTCATCGTGACGGCAGGCGTCCCGCGCAAGGCGGGCATGAGCCGCGACGATCTGCTGGAAATAAACCTCAAGGTCATGGAGCAGGTGGGCGCAGGCATCAAAAAATACGCGCCCGACGCTTTCGTGATCTGCATCACCAATCCCCTCGACGCCATGGTGTGGGCGCTCCAGCGCGTGACCGGCATGCCGAAGAATCAGGTTGTCGGCATGGCCGGAGTGCTGGACAGCGCGCGGTTCAGGACGTTTCTCGCGCAGGAATTCGATGTCTCCGTGGAAGACGTGACGGCCTTCGTTCTCGGTGGGCACGGCGACACCATGGTTCCGCTCACGCGCTACACGACAGTTGCGGGCATTCCGTTGCCGGACCTGATCAAGATGCGTTGGATCACCCACGAGCGCTTGAACGAGATCGTGCAACGCACCCGTGATGGCGGCGCGGAAGTGGTGAAGCTGTTGAAATCGGGTTCGGCGTTCTATGCCCCCGCCGCGTCGGCGATAGCGATGGCAGAGAGCTATCTCAGAGATAAAAAGCGTGTGCTGCCCTGCGCCGCCTATCTTACGGGGGAATACGGCGTGAAAAACCTGTACATCGGTGTACCCGTCGTGATCGGCGGCAAGGGCATGGAGCGCGTCATCGAGATCGAACTCAACACCCATGAACGGCTAGACTTCAAGCGCTCCGTCGAAGCGGTGCAAAACCTCGTCGAGGCCTGCACCCGCATCGCTCCAAGCCTTTCGCAGACGTCTTAGGCCAACTCCCGCCGCCGCTACAGCGGCGTTTCCATATCCGGCGGCCGCGCCGCCTTTCGCAACCATCGCAACAGCGAGTGTCCGCAATGAATGTTCACGAATACCAGGCCAAAGCGCTTCTCCGTACATACGGCATACCCGTTCCCCGCGGTGTGGCCGCGTTCACCCCCGAAGAAGCGGTGTCTGCGGCGCGTGAACTTGGCGGACCGATCTATGTGGTCAAGGCCCAAATCCATGCGGGCGGTCGCGGCAAGGGCCATTTTCTTGAGGCTGAGGCTGGCGAAAAAGGCGGCGTTCGCATTGCAAAGTCCATCGACGATGTGCGCAGTTTCGCGGATCAGATGCTGACACGCACGCTTGTCACGATCCAGACCGGCGCGGCAGGCCGTGTGGTCAAGCGCCTGCTCGTGGAAGAAGGCGCCGCCATCGCGCGCGAGCTGTATCTGTCGTTTCTCGTGGACCGCGCCACGTCACGAATCGCGATCATCGCGTCGACAGAAGGCGGAATGGACATCGAGGAAGTGGCACACGCCACGCCCGAGAAGATCATCACGCTGCATATCGATCCGGCCAGTGGCTATTCGCAGTTTCATGGCCGTGAAGTGGCCTTTGCGCTGGGCCTTAAGGACGGGCAGGTGAAGCAATGCGTGAAACTCATCGGCGATCTCTACCGTGTGTTCGTGGACAAGGACATGAGCCAGCTTGAGATCAACCCACTGATCGTGACGGCCAAAGGCGATCTCGTGTGCCTTGATGCCAAGCTCGATTTCGACGGCAACTCGCTGTATCGCCATGCGGATATCGTGAGCCTGCGCGATCTGGACGAGGAAGACCCGGCAGAAGTCCTGGCCTCCCGTTACGACCTGTCCTATGTGAAGCTCGATGGTAGCATTGGCTGCCTCGTGAACGGTGCTGGACTCGCCATGGCGACCATGGACATCATTAAACTTTATGGATCGGAACCGGCGAACTTCCTTGACGTCGGCGGCGGGGCGACCAAGGAAAAAGTGACCGAGGCCTTCAAGATCATTCTCTCCGACCCGAACGTGAAGGGCATTCTCGTCAATATCTTCGGCGGAATCATGCGCTGCGATATCATCGCGGAGGGCATCATTGCGGCGGCGAAAGAGGTCTCCCTGAAGGTGCCTCTGGTGGTGCGGTTGGAGGGGACCAACGTGGAATTGGGCAAAAAGATACTCGCTGAGTCCGGGCTCCCTATTGTCTCCGGAAACGATCTGGCCGACGCGGCAGAAAAGATCGTGGCCGAGGTCAAGAAGGCGGCTTGACGCGCCTTGACAGTCTACACAGTCACACATATACTGTGTAACTAGAGGTGTTGTCATGAAGAACATAACGTTGGCTGTCGATGAAGACGTGCTGGCGGCGGTAAAGAAATACGCCGCTGCACACAATAAGACTGTGAATGGTCTGGTTCGCGAGTACTTAACCAAGCTTGCGACGCAGGAAGATCGTGCAATGAATGCGCGTAAAAAGCTTGCCGAACTTGCAAGAGAGCGTCCTGTAGATCTGGGCGAAGACTGGAAGTGGGATCGGGAAGCAATTTATGAAAGTCGAATGTTTCCTAGACACGAACATCCTTCTGTACTCAGTGTCCAGGAGCCACAAACACCTTTCAAAGAAGATTAAAGCGATTGAGCTTATCGAAACCACAAATTTCGGAACGTCGGCTCAGATAGCTCAAGAGTTTTACTTCAACGCGATTAGGAAGCCTGATTTCGGGATGAAGCCCGAAGACGCTATGGACGTTATCGAACTTTTGGAAGAGCAGCCGTTCATCGCAACCGACTTAACATTGATCAAGAACGCCATCGAGCTATCTGTTCGTTACCACATCTCCTATTGGGATGGGGCAATCATCGCGGCAGCTGACGCGCTGGGCGCGCCGATCCTTTACACCGAAGAACTCAATCACGGCCAGATGTACGGGAGTGTGAACGTCGTGAACCCGTTTATCGATATCCATTCTCTGACCGGATTTCATGAACCGGCGCAATCACCACTCCGATGATTTCTCTCGCAAGGCCTGCGGGATTTTCACTCATGTTCCGGTCCGTGGAGGGGTATAGCTTCATCATTTCAACGGTCGTATTCGCACTTGTGCCGATGGCAATCGTAGGGCTGTCATTCCGCTTGGGTGGACGCAAAGCCGCAAGAATAGCCGGGTTCATCCTCATCGCAATTTCGATCGGCCTCCTTGCATTTTCGGAATTTATGTTTTGGCAAAGCCGCCTCAACCCCCAATCGCAAATCGTGGACGGCACACAGGTCACGAACGTCGGGCGCGTCGCGGCGGCGATCGCAGCAATCATCTTTTGGCCAGCCATAATAAATATAGTGGCAACCGGGCTTTCGATGGGTTATTTCTCGCGCGTCGCGTCGGACACCAAGCGAACCTAGAGGCCTCATGTCAATCCTCGTCGACCACAACACCAAAGTCATCTGCCAGGGCTTCACAGGCGCTCAGGGCACGTTTCATTCCGAGCAGGCCATTGCCTATGGCACCAAGATGGTGGGCGGCGTCACACCGGGCAAAGGCGGTACGCATCATCTCGGGCTGCCGGTCTTCGATACGGTTCACGATGCCGTGAAGACAACAGGTGCAAACGCCACCGTGATTTATGTCCCGCCGCCGTTCGCAGCCGACGCGATCCTTGAGGCCATCGACGCTGAAATCCCGTTAATTATCACCATCACGGAAGGCATTCCGGTGCTTGACATGGTGAAGGTTAAGCGCGCGCTGACTGGCTCGAAGTCCCGGCTAGTGGGGCCAAACTGCCCCGGCGTGATCACGCCAGGCGAATGCAAGATCGGTATCATGCCGGGCCACATCCATAAGCGCGGCCAAGTCGGGATTGTATCGCGATCCGGTACGCTTACCTACGAAGCAGTGCATCAGACAACGGCGGTCGGTCTCGGCCAGACCACGTGCGTCGGCATCGGCGGCGATCCTGTGAAAGGTATGGAGCACATCGACGTGCTCGACATGCTGCTGGGCGACGATGAAACGAAAGCCATTATCATGATCGGCGAAATCGGCGGATCGGCGGAAGAAGAAGCGGCCGCGTTTTACAAGTCATCTTCGCGCAAGAAACCGATCGTAGGGTTCATCGCAGGCGTCACGGCTCCTCCGGGGCGTCGCATGGGTCACGCTGGTGCCATCATTGCGGGCGGTAAAGGCTCTGCCGGGGATAAAATTGACGCGATGCGCAGCGCGGGAATCACGGTTTCTCCGTCGCCCGCCGCGCTGGGATCGACGCTTCTCCAGGTGATGAAGGGTTAAGCATGCGCAACGCCAAGCACATGCGCGGATAATCGCGGCGGCAGTCGCATTAAGCTTGAAGGTGATTTTACGTGGCACGGCAAGATATCAACGAAGCATTTTCACGGACATCATTTTTGCATGGGGCGAACGCCGCTTATATCGAAGACCTCTACGAGCGCTTTCAGGAAAATCCGGGATCCGTTACGGCAGACTGGCGTGCGTTTTTCACGGATTTGAAAGAGCGTAAGGAGACGGTGCTGGCGGAAACGCACGGTCCGTCATGGAAACCGAAGCAGCAGGTTCTCAGTGTCGATGGAGATATGCTGAATGCGCTGGCGGCGGATTGGGGACGGGAAGAACACGATCTTACCCAGAAGATAACCGCCAAGGCGCAGGACGCCGGTGCAGAAATCTCGCGTGAGGACGCGTCGAAGGCCGTGCGTGATTCCGTCCGCGCGTTGATGCTGATCAGGGCGTATCGGGTCAACGGGCACCTGCTTGCCAACCTCGATCCCTTGGCGTTATCGCCTCCCGGAAATCATCCGGAACTCGACCCTGTCAGTTACGGGTTTTCCGCAGACGATCTGGATCGCCAGATTTATATCGACAATGTGCTCGGTCTTGAGATGGCGACCCTGCGCCAGATCATCGAGATCGTCCGCAAAACCTACTGCAGCACCATTGGCTACGAGTTCATGCACATCTCGTCGCCGGAGCAGAAGCAGTGGATTCAGGAGCGGATCGAGGGTCCGGATAAGGACATCGAATTCACCGAGCTTGGCAAGAAATCGATCCTGACGAAACTGATACACGCTGAGTCCTTTGAAAAGTTTCTCGACAAGAAATACACGGGGACGAAGCGGTTCGGGCTCGAAGGGGCCGAGTCCATGATCCCTGCTCTTGAGCAGATCATCAAGCGCGGCGGCCAGCTTGGCGTCAAGGAAATCGTCCTTGGAATGCCCCATCGCGGCCGGTTGAGCGTGCTCACCAACGTGATGGCGAAATCCTTCCGCGCGTTGTTTCACGAGTTCAAAGGCGGATCGGCAAACCCGGACGACGTGGAAGGCTCCGGCGACGTGAAATATCATCTCGGCGTGTCCAGCGACCGGGAATTCGACGGCAACACCGTCCATATGTCGCTTACGGCCAATCCGTCCCATCTGGAGATCGTCGATCCCGTCGTTCTCGGAAAAGTGCGGGCGAAACAGGATCAGCGTCAGGACAAAGAGCGTGCGCAGGTGCTGCCTCTGTTGCTCCATGGGGACGCGGCATTCGCGGGGCAGGGCGTAGTCGCCGAATGCTTCGGATTGTCGGGTCTGAAAGGACATCGCACGGGCGGATCGATTCACTTTATCGTCAACAATCAGATCGGCTTCACCACAGCCCCACGCTTTGCGCGGTCGTCGCCTTATCCGTCCGATGTTGCGCGCATGATCGAAGCCCCGATTTTCCACGTGAACGGCGACGATCCTGAAGCCGTGGTTCACTGCGCGCGGATTGCCATCGAATTTCGCCAGAAGTTCCACAAGCCGGTGGTGCTCGATATGATCTGTTACCGACGCCACGGTCACAACGAGGGTGACGAGCCGTCGTTCACCCAGCCACTGATGTATAAAAAGATCCGCCAGCTACCGACCGTCGTGGATATTTACGCCAGGCGCCTTGCCGATGAAAGTATCGTGAGTGAGGACGAAACCGAGAGCTTGCGGTCGACGTTCTGGGCCAGCATGGAGAACGAGTTCCAGTCTTCGGAAGGCTACCGACCGAACAAGGCAGACTGGCTCGATGGCCGATGGTCCGGTATCACGATGGCCGAAGAGGGGCCTCGTCGCGGGATCACCGGAGTTGAGATTGCAGGCCTTAAGCACATCGGAACGACAATAAGCGAGGTGCCCAAAGGCTTCACGCCCCATAAAACCATCGAACGCTTCCTGACAAATCGCAGAAAAATGATCGACGAGGGCCGTGGTATCGACTGGTCCATGGGTGAAGCGTTAGCGTTTGGTTCGCTGCTTGCAGAGGGGTATCCGGTTCGGCTGTCGGGACAGGACTCCGAGCGCGGGACGTTTTCGCAGCGGCATTCGGTGCTGACCGATCAAGGCACCGAGGATCAACATATCGGCCTCAATCACCTATCCGATCATCAGGCACGGTTTGAAGTCATCAACTCCATGTTGTCGGAAGAAGCGGTGCTTGGTTTCGAATATGGCTACAGCCTGGCCGAACCGAACACGCTCGTTCTGTGGGAAGCTCAGTTCGGCGACTTCGCGAACGGCGCTCAAGTGATCATCGATCAATTCCTGGCGAGCGGCGAGCGAAAATGGCTTCGGATGTCTGGTTTGACGTTGCTGCTGCCCCATGGATATGAAGGGCAAGGCCCCGAACATTCATCGGCTAGGCTTGAGCGCTTCTTGCAACTTAGCGCCGAAGACAACTGGCAGGTTGCCAACTGCACGACACCCGCAAATTACTTTCACATCCTGCGGCGTCAGCTTCATCGCGGCTTTCGAAAGCCCCTCATCATCATGACGCCGAAGTCGCTTCTGCGAAACAAGCGCGTAGTATCGAATATCGAAGATTTCGGTCCTGAAACCACGTTTCATCGCGTGCTTTGGGATCTTGCACAAAACGGTCTGAGCGAAAAAGTCAAGCTCGTGCCGGACGATCAGATCAAGCGCGTCGTCCTTTGCTCCGGCAAGGTCTACTATGATCTCTTCGAGGAACGTGAGACCCGTGGTACAGATACCGTCTATCTGATGCGCGTTGAACAGCTTTATCCGTTCCCGGCACGCGCTCTTATCCACGAACTTGCCCGTTTCCCGAATGCGGAGATGGTCTGGTGTCAGGAAGAGCCAAAAAATCAGGGAGCGTGGAGTTTCGTTGAGCCGAACATCGAGTGGGTTCTTGACCACATCGGTGCAAAGCACAAACGCGCACGTTATGCCGGTCGCCCTGCAAGCGCATCCACGGCAGCCGGCTTGATGAGCAAGCACTCGGCGGAGCTTCGTGCGTTTCTTGACGAGGCCTTGTCGCTGCCAAACTAAAAAACATCATTCCGATCCGACCCGGCGACTGACGTGTTGCCAGATTGGATCTTGATTTGTCCAGCAAGAGAATTTGCAGCCTTTTATCCAGGGATTGACAATGGCAACCGAAATCGTTGTTCCGACGCTTGGCGAATCCGTCACTGAGGCAACTGTCGGAAAATGGTTCAAGAAAGCAGGCGACGCGGTCAAGGCCGATGAGGCGGTTGCGGAACTTGAAACGGACAAGGTAACGTTGGAAGTTAACGCTCCGACCGCAGGCGTGATTGCAGAAATCATCGTGAAAGAAGGCGACACCGTTGCCGTCGGGGCGATCCTTGGCTCGATCTCGGAAGGACAGGGTGCCAAACCGACGGTAAACGGCGCACCAGCACATTCGAAGCCTGCGGAGAAAGTATCCCAGGCACAGCCGGGGTCTCAAACGACCCAAACGCCGCAGGGCGAAATAACTCCTCAGATGCGATCCGCCAATGCCGCCCAACCCAACGACACACGGCGGTCACCGAATGCCGACGTGCAGGCGCCGTCCGTGCGTCGCATTGCGGCTGAAAGCGGTGTGGACCCCATGTCCGTTCACGGTACGGGCAAGGATGGGCGCGTGAGCAAGGGAGACATGCTTGCCGTTATCGAGGGCGGCGCCAAATCCAACAGCGGGATGAACCCCGCGCAGACACAGCCGATGCAGGCTCCTGCCATCCGAACGCCCGTCTCTCCGTCGGACGGCGCTCGCGAAGAGCGCGTTCGCATGACCAAGCTGCGCCAGACCATTGCGCGTCGCCTGAAAGAAGCGCAGAACTCGGCCGCGATGCTGACCACCTTCAACGAGGTGGACATGTCGGTCATCATGCATGTCCGTGCTCAATATAAGGATTTATTCGAGAAGAAACACGGCGTAAAGCTCGGTTTCATGGGGCTTTTCGTTAAGGCGTGTATCCACGGCTTGCAGGAAATCCCAAGCGTCAACGCCGAGATCGACGGACAGGACATTGTATATAAAAACTATTACCATATAGGCATCGCGGTCGGCACGGATCGCGGTCTCGTGGTGCCTGTGGTGCGCGATGCAGATCACAAGTCGATCGCCGAGGTCGAGAAGACGGTTGCCGATTTCGGCAAGCGTGCGCGTGATGGGAAGCTGAGCCTCGAAGAGATGCAGGGGGGTACGTTTTCGATCACGAACGGCGGAGTTTACGGATCGCTTATGTCGACGCCCATATTGAACGCGCCGCAGTCAGGAATTCTCGGCATGCATAAAATCCAGGAACGACCTGTTGTCATCAACGGCAAGATCGAGATCAGGCCCATGATGTATCTGGCACTGTCCTATGACCATCGTCTGGTGGATGGTCGCGAGGCCGTGACGTTTCTTGTTCGAGTGAAAGACAGTCTCGAAGACCCGCAGCGGATTGTATTGGATTTGTAGGGCTAATAATTAGAAAAGGAAATGGGGATGAGCAAGCATCACAGGATTGTCCCGTATCTCACCGTGAAAGGTGGCATGAAAGCCATCAAATTTTATGAAGAGGCCTTTGATGCGGAGGAAATCAGCATCATGATGGCCGAGGACGGGAAGCGTGTGATGCACGCCGAGCTTGAGATCAATGACAGTCCGGTTATGCTTTCCGACGACTTCGACATGGCGAGCGGTGGTACGGCTGCGCCTAAATCCGCCAAAGTCACTGCGGTTGCGATCCACCTCGATTTCAAGAAGCCGAAGCAGGTTGACGCGATGATGGCACAGGCGGAGAAAGCGGGCGGCACGATTATCATGCCGGCGGAGAATGTGTTCTGGGGAGCGCGCTATGGGCGGCTTCGCGATCCGTTCGGTCACGTCTGGGCATTCCACGCGCCTTTGAAAAAGAAGCATCAGGATGATCACAAAGAGAAGCACGGATCGTGACACGTGCTTAATTTCGCGGGTTTTGTCAAAACGAAACGCGAGACGATTGAATACGTCCAGGGACGCGTTGATACCGGCGATACCATCTGCCGCTATACAAACTGTACGGGGCTCGCTGGAACCTGAGATTCACAAACGTTGCGAAGATGATTCAAGCTCCATACTTTCCAGTATATTTCTTGAGTATCACCGGGGGTCGATACGGAGCCAGACTGCTCAGGTGCCGTCCTTTGCTTCTGCAAGCGAGACTTTCGCGAGATGATGCGGTCATGTGATGGGTTTGAGCAATCCCTGAATCAGGAGGAGAACGATGCCACGCATCATCACCGTTGGCGCAGCGCAACTCGGACCCGTTCAGCGAACCGACAGCCGGACGAGCGTCGTGGCTCGCATGATCGTGCTTTTGCGACAGGCGGCCGGGCACAAGTGCAATATTGTGGTGTTTCCGGAACTGGCGCTAACAACGTTCTTCCCGCGCTGGTTTATGACCGACCAGGACGAGATCGACAGCTTTTTCGAAAGCGAGATGCCCTCGAACGAGACCGCGCCCCTGTTCAATGTCGCGCAGGAACTGGGTGTCGGCTTCTATCTCGGGTTTGCGGAACTGGATCGCAGCGGCCCGCGCGTTCGGCGCTTCAACACCTCGATCCTTGTGGACAATACTGGAAAAATCGCGGGCAAATATCGCAAGATACATCTGCCAGGGCATTCGGAGCATGAACCATGGCGACCATTTCAGCATCTGGAAAAGCGTTATTTCGAGGTTGGAGACCTTGGCTTCGGCGTTTGGCGAACGATGGGTGCAAATATGGGCATGTGCATTTGCAACGATCGTCGTTGGCCCGAGACCTATCGCGTCATGGGCTTGCAGGATGTGGAAATGGTGCTGCTCGGCTATAACTCACCACGCCACAATCCGCCAGCCCCCGATCAGGATCGTTTGAGCGAGTTTCACAATCAGCTCAGCATGCAGGGCGGTGCTTATGCAAACGCCACTTGGGTCGTGGGCGTGGCCAAATGCGGCGTTGAAGAGGGCTGCGAGATGTTCGGCAACTCATCGGTGGTTGCGCCGACAGGGGAAGTGATGGCGCAAGCTTTGACACAGGATGATGAACTTATCATCGCGCGCTGTGATCTGGATATCGGGGCTGAGTTATAAGAATTATATGTTCAACTTCGAGAAACACCGCCAGCCGGAGCACTATAAAATGATCGTGGAACGGCGCGGGGCAATCCCTCCAGAGTGATCTGACCCGTTCGGGCGATCTTAACCATATGCGTGTGGCATCCGGTCAATAGCACGGGGTCCCGTCTCCTCTGCGTCTGTGACGCTGCGTGAGCAAGCGACACGGCTAAAGTAAAAAAACGCACGTTCACCATATTTTGAAAAGACGTGATTCTACGGGGGGCTCAATCGGTGATTAATCGCGAGAGTTATTGGGAGAGAAAAAATGAAGTACATTGCATCCGCTCTCGCCGCGGTTCTTACGATATCAGTTTCGGCCACAGCTTTCGCATCCGAAAAAATACCTTACGAAGCGACAACATTTCAGGCTGCTCAAAAAGCCGGCAAGCCGATCCTTGTCGAGATTTATGCCCCTTGGTGCCCTGTATGCAAGGCACAGGGCAAAGTCATTCAATCGCTGAAAGCGAAGCCAGAATATAAAAGTTTAACAGTTTTCGTCGTCGATTTCGATAACCAGAAAAGCGTGGTCCGGGACTTTGGTGCACGCCAGCAATCGACGCTGATTGCCTTCAAAGGCGCGAAAGAAGGTGATCGCCTGTCTTACAACTCGGATGCGGCTGAAATCGAGAAAGTGGTGAAGTCCGCGTTTTAAGCCCCGATCATCACGACCATGACATCCGGATCAGCACTTCTCGCCTTTGTGGCTGGGGCTTTGTCGTCGCTATCGCCGTGTGTGCTGCCGCTTCTTCCGCTGGTGTTTGGGGCAGCCATAACGCACCATAGATATGGTGCCGTGGCATTGGCGTTTGGCCTTGCGTTGTCGTTCACGGCTGGCGGGGCTTTTCATTGCCACGATCGGCTTCAATCTCGGTCTCGACGCCGACGTGTTCCGCGTCGTCAGCGCTGTTATGCTTATCGCGATTGGTCTGGTTTTAATTGTTCCGCAGTTGGAGGCCCGATCCGCGATGGCCCTTTCCGCGCTTTCGAATTGGGGTAACACACGGACGCAACAGATCGAGGGCCGGGGCTTGAGCGGGCAGTTCGGGCTTGGCTTGCTCCTGGGGTTGGTCTGGAGTCCCTGCGTAGGGCCGAC
>CBDFGZ010000007.1:0-61487 GCA_965247345.1 Rhodomicrobiaceae bacterium
TCAGCCACAGCGAGACACGCGGTTTGTCGGCTCCCATCGCTTTCTTGAGCGCGACGAAATTCTTGATGTTGCGCACGATGCGGTCGAACAGATCGCGTCCGCGTACCATCTCGAACGCTTTCGGCTCGGCGGCATCAAGCGACACGCGCATCTCGTCCAGGCCGCCCTCGATCAACTCGCGGCTTTTCTTTTCTCGCATCAAGGTGCCGTTGGTGTTGAACAGCACGTACACACCCTTGTCTTTCAGGTATTTCACCATGCGCGGCAACTCAGCCACCATCATCGGCTCGCCGACGCCATGCAAAACCACGCGCTCAATCTTGGGGAACTGGTCCACGATGGATGTGAACAACTCCCAGCTCATGTCGGACGGAGGTTCAAGTTCTTCGAACGTGCGCGGACAGGTGGTACACAGCAGATTACAGCGGTTCGTCGTTTCGAGATAAAGGCAGACCGGCGGTTCGGTCGCGACGGAGGTGCGTTGATCTCCGATTGTCTCAAAATAACGGCGCGGATCGACTTTCGCAGGCGTCGGTGCAGGCTGCGGCTCAAGCAAAGCGGCGGTGTCCATCGGGGGTCTCCTTATGGGTCAATGGGGTAAACTGTTCAAGGATGAAAAGGGCCGCGAACGGGAGGTACTGAAAGCTGGCACCAGCCAAGCTCGGCGGCCATCCGAGGCCGTATAGCGCGGTGGCCGACAGCGTTAGCCAGAACGCGGCAAGGGACGGGTAAAAGCACAGAAACGGGATAAGCCAGATGAAATACCAGGGGTAATGGGGCGAGAAAAACGCCAGGAACGCGACACTGATGGCGAATGCGCCGCGAAGGTCCGGTTTTTCAGGGTTTCGACGAAAACCGGTGCGCCACGCGAGGATGAACAGGGTTGTCGAAGCCATCGCGAAAAAGATGGGAAGTGCCGCGCTGCCAAACCCGGCTCCCTTCAGCAATGCGGCAATGTAGAGCCCTTCGCCGCCACCGAATTCCTCGCCCGCATATCCGCCCAGAAAGCCGAAAATTTTCTTACCTGCCGACGCGTAAGGCAGATACAGCAACAGGGCTGTGACCGCAAACCCGAGCGGCATTTTCCAATCCCAGCGTTTGTAAATTGCAGGTGTCAACGCAATGGGAAAATATTTGGACATCACACCAGCCGCAAGCGTCACACCGCTGGCAAACCGATGCCCGCGTTCGGCAGCCAATAGGGCAAGCATCATGAACGCCACCGGAACGATGTCGATATGGCCGCTTCCCGCAACCTCCCATATTGGCAACGGGTGCCAAGCGTAAATTCCGACCAGAAGCGGGGAAAGCCCCCGCACTGCGAGCAGTTGTATCAACGCCCAGATCACGATGCCATCAAACACCAGCATCGCCAGCTTCATAGCCGTGACAGTTTCGCTGATCCTGGTCGCAAGAAAGTAGATTGCCTGCGCCATGGGCGGGTAGATGGTCGGGGCATATTCCTTGCGATTGATGTTTGGGTATATCGCCTTTTGATCGCGAAGTGGCTCAAGCGCTGGATCGGCAGGCACATAAAGATATGGATTGATCCCCGCTGCCTGCACGCGACCGTCCCAAACGTAACGGAAGACATCTGTCGAATGAGGCGGCGCAAACACGATCATTGCTCGCGCAATAACAGCCACGCCGATGATGAAGAAGACGCCCGAACGGGTTTGGGACCCCGTTGCGTACTTCGCGCGTCTCCAGATGATAACGGCAGCGACCGCGTAGATGGCGCCTTGCGAAAGGGTGAGCGCAACCACGGACGCGTGATCGAAATGAAACAGATACCATGCCCCCACCACCATCGAGGCAAGCAGAAGGAGGCCGATGATGACCAATGCGCGGGGAACAGCGGTCACGCGGCAACGCCTCGTCTGGTTTTGGATACCGGAAGGCTTTGGGCATCAGGGTTGCCGCCAAAAGTCTGAAGTCGCTGTTCGAAATCGGTCGTCTGCAAAAGCTGCTGCAACAACGCCGAACTGTGTGACGCGGGACTGGACTTGAAATTTTCATTGAACGGTTGGCCGCTGAGGACCTCGCCACGAAAAGTGTGCAATGCGGCAGCGTCGTCGATGTCGTACCATTCAGGAAGCATATGGACGCTAACGCCGATCTCTGCGGCGCGGGCCAACGTTTCTCCCGCAACGGAGGCCGTGCTCCAGGTGATATCCTCGAACAGTCGGGGATGGATCGTTTTGCAGCCCAGGAAATAATATCCGCCATCGTTTGACGGTCCGAACACGACTTCACTCTCGGGCTGCTCAAGCACTCGAACGGCCTCGATCAAAATTTCCGCAGGCAATGTCGGACTGTCCGAGTTCAGGACGCATGCCGCCTTGCACCCCGCCGCGAACTGCACCTCAAGCGCGGATTTCAAACAATTTCCGAAACCGGGATGCCAGACTTCGTGAAGCGAAATTTCCGACGGCAAATGCTCTTGAAAAAAAGCAGTTTCACCCGGAGGTCCGTAGGCCATCGCTGGGCGAAGGCTGACCTCGGACGCGACCCGAAGCAAATTCGCGGAAATGTCTTTCAGAAATGCCGTGTTGAAAAGCGCCGCTTCCTCAAGCGTCAAGGGCGGCGATAAACGTGTTTTCGTCCGGCCAGCCTGAGATGCTTTAGCCATGACTGCAATGCCGCAAAATGGATTTTGCGTTTCAGCCGACGTCATCCTCGCCTCCAAAACAGTTAACGACTAATTGATAATACGTAAGGTTGGCGACAAAATGGTTTTGCTACTGAATTCGCTTTCATCACAAAATTGTGCGGCGCAAGATTCGTTCCATAACAAAATGGTGTGGTTGTTTTTGCAGGAAGTGAAAAAGGATTACAGCGGCGTATATTGGCGTTTAGGGAAAGCGGTGCTAAACAACTAAGAGCACAATGATCAAGCAACATTCACCGTGAGATGCGCCATGACACCATCCGACGACCCGGGTTCAGAACGGGAAGTTAAAGTTCACTCGGGTTTCGTTCGAACGACGCATTGGATCAATGCCATCGCGATCCTGATCATGATCGGCAGCGGGTGGCGCATTTACAACAACGTGCCAATTTTCGAGTGGCTTCGTTTTCCGGAATGGGCGACGCTTGGCGGAGATCCTGAACTTAGTTATAGAACGAGCAAGGACGTTGGGTTCGCCAACGCGCTGCTTTGGCATTTCGCGGCCATGTGGGTGTTTTTCATCAACGGAACTGTAGCACTTGTGGCCGGTCTGGTCACGGGCCGATTGCAGATGCATTGGTGGCCCATTCGACCCCGCGATCTTTTGCACGATTTCACGGAAGCTCTTAAACTGAACCTCAGCCATGAAGACATCACTGTCTACAATGCAGTCCAGAAGTTGACTTACGTTGGTGTGATCGCGGCTGCGATCCTGATGGTTATCTCTGGTCTTGCGATCTGGAAACCAGTGCAGTTTCAGACGCTGACCTGGTTGTTCTACGATTTTCAGGGTGCCCGACTTGCTCATTTTATTGGCATGGTGGGGATCGTCGCCTTTTTGGTCGTCCATGTGTCGCTCGCGTTTCTGGTTCCGAAGACCATTGTAGCGATGACCAAAGGCACCGTGCGTATCAAAACCGATGAGCCAGCCGCCCTGCCGGCAGGAGAATGAAATGACGCTTTACAAACCGACCCGATCGATTAACTGCCCTGTCGAAGGTGTGGATCAGTCAGCATTGCTCGAACATCGGGAATTGATCAAGGGCATCGAGCGGCGGGCTTTGCTTCGTGGTGGCTTGAGCCTTGGCGCGCTGACGATGCTGACCGGCTGCGATATCAGCAACGGGAGTGCTGTTCGGGAAACCCTGAAGGCGTTCTCGGTTTTTAATGATCGCTTTCAGTCATTTTTGTTCAGTTCCCGTAAACTTGCGCCGACGTATAACGATAAAGACGTACTGAACCCACCGCGCTTCAATGCCTTTTACAGCCTCGATCAGGTCAAACCCGTCGACGGCGCAAGCTGGAAACTCGAACTCGCTGGGTTGGTCGGTAACAAGCAAAGTTGGACGAAGGACGCGATCTACGGGCTACCCCATGAAACTCAGATCACCCGTCACGTCTGCGTCGAGGGCTGGGATTACATTGGAAAATGGTCAGGTGTGCCTCTGAAGCTGTTTCTGGAGCGGACCGGTGCTGACATGACCGCGAAGTACGTGGGCTTCAAATGCGCCGACAACTACACGGGCAGCATCGACATGCGCACGGCCCTGCATCCGCAGACCATTCTGGCAACGCAATACGCCGGCGCGCCGCTGCCACAGCCTTTCGGGTTTCCGATGCGTTTGAAAACTCCGGTCAAGCTCGGCTTCAAACAGCCGAAATGGATCACCGCCATAGAAGTGACGAATACGAACCCCGGCGGGTATTGGGAAGACGCCGGCTATAACTGGTTCAGCGGAGTCTAGAGATCGAAAGCGGTCATGGGAGACTGCAAAAACAACGCGGTCCATCTTTGCAAAACGGCCCTCGATGGAAAAGACCCTCCACTTATAAAACTAGCGCTTGAGTGATGGCGTCGGTCGCGTTATGTGTATGGTCCGCTACTTGGTGTGCCGAATTTACCGGCAGCCTTGTCTTTTATGCGGGGGTGTAGCTCAGTCGGTTAGAGCGCCGGCCTGTCACGCCGGAGGTCGCGGGTTCGAGTCCCGTCACTCCCGCCATTTTTCAGTGGTTCAGCAATCGGAACACTGACGACTCCAATTTCCAAAATTTTATTTTTTTACACGTTTTATGTTTAGCGGATTTTGGCGCGGCTTTGAAAATCCATACCGATAAAGAAAGTGTTGGCAGGGACCATCAACGGGAGACCAAGCATTGTGGCCGTCCGTGCGCTCATTGCAGTTAGTTTCATTTTATTCTGCGCCCCTGCCAACGCCTTCGCCGCATCGGAAAAGCGCGTCGCTCTCGTGATCGGCAACGCGGCTTACGAGAATGCGGCCAAGCTCACAAACCCGGCGCGCGACGCGAAAGCTGTCTCTGCCGCCTTGCGCGCCGCCGGTTTCCCCGATGTGACCGAGGGAATCAACCTCACCAAGTCGCAGTTTGACGCGGCATTGAAACGCTTCGGCGACTCCGCTTCGGGTGCGGATTGGGCGATGATCTTTTTTGCCGGACACGGCATCGCGGTCGGCGGCGAAACTTATCTTTTGCCCACTGATGTCGAATTGGCACGCGCTGATCATGTTGACTACGAGGCTGTTGCCCTCTCCCGGATGCGGCCAAGGCAGCCGGCGCTAAATCGCTCCGGCTCGTGATCCTCGATAGCTGTCGGAACAATCCCTTTGCCTCGCGCATGAAGACGGACGGGTCCACCAAGCGTGCAGTATCACTTGGACTATCCCGCCTCTGGAGCCTGAAGGCGGCGAACTCATCGCCTACGCCACACGCGAAAACGACACCGCCGACGATGGCGATGGTGAGCATAGCCCTTTCACCTCCGCGTTTTTGAAGCACGTCAACGAGCCGGGGCTGGAGGTAGACTTCCTATTTCGCAAAGTCCGAAACAGCGTGCGTGACGCCACTCGCCTCGCTCAGGACCCGACGCTATATAGCAGCCTCGGCGGCGTGCAGCTTTATTTCCGTGAGCCTATTTCAGGAGCTGTCGTTTCGCAGTCGATTGCGCCACTGCCGCATAAGCCTGAACCTGTTGACGAAAGTGCCTTAGAGTGAGCGGCGGTCAATGTCGCCGCACTTGCTTCCCCGCAAGAGCTTTTGGCTAAAACACCGCAGTTGCCTTTAACTAACACAGCGTGGCCAAGTTCCCTTCAACATCCTAAAATGCGTATTAACGAATCGGCGTATCCAAAGTCGCGGATGACGATGTTGATGGATCACGCCAATAACCCGAACTTCATTGCCTCGTATTCTAAAAAAGACAGAATAAGGAAACCCTGCAACAAGAACATGCCGCGCATCTCTCAAGATGCAGATATAAACCTCAGGCTTGATGGCAATACGTTCAAGGCTTAGTTCCACGGCGTTCAAAACCGCGCGCCCAGTCCTGTCTGCTGCTCCTCGTACCAATTGTAAATTTCTGCAATGTCATTCGCCGCGGCAGGGCGGATGTTTAGTCTATGGGTCATCCCGTACGTTCGATTCGCCGTCGCAGATCAAACCAGCTTTCGCCAGGGGCATCGTCGTTATCATCCGCGTGCAGCCGCCCTAACAGGATTTCGCGGTGCCATTCTGGAACTGGCACAGCCTCGGGAGCATCCGCAACCGAGGCCGATATCGCATCGGCAAGAGCCAGACGCTCCTCAACGAAAAGACGCAGGATTTCGGTAATCGTTTCTGTATCCAACATCTCACGAAGGTAACGCCATCCACCGCGCAACGTAAGTTGACGCAAGACAGCCAGCGTCCTTTTAACTCCCTACCCCTGCCTCTCCGCGCGGGTTGCTTGCAGCAGCGGTGGGGGACGCCACAGTGGCCTTGGCGGCGGGCGTCGCAAGCTTCGATCCCGCGAGTTCTCCGCCAGGAATTTCTCGCCGCGCAAGCTCCGCACCAGCGCCCTTGGGCAATCTCGCGAACGAGATGATCGAAACGGCCGAGATCGCACCAACGATCCAGAACGCGAAATTATAGTCGAACACCGTGATCGCATTTTCACCGCGAGCCGCACGCGCACCCTGCAACACGAGCGCACCAATCGCCACACCAAGCGAAAGCGAGACCTGTTGCGCCACGCTGCCGAAGCTCGTGGCGCTCGACAGGTCGCCGGGCTTGATGTCGGCATAGGCAAGCGCGTTTATGGCAGTAAACTCCAGGCTGCGAAAAAACCCGCTAACGAGCAGCACGGCGACGATCACCCAATGCGGCGTTTGAGCATCGAAAAATCCGTTTGCCAGAAGAAACGCTGCACAGATCGCCGCATTCACGATCAGGGTTTCGCGGAATCCAAACCGGCGCAGAATGGGCGCAGCCGTGACCTTCATCACGAGCGCCCCGGCAGCGGCAGCCAATAAAAGCATTCCCGATTGGAACGGGTTTAATCCAAAGCCAAGCTGAAACAGCAGCGGCAGCAGAAACGGAATCGCACCCACTCCGATTCGGAAGAACGAAGCGCCGATGACCGCCGCGCGAAAGGTCGGGATTCGCAGCAGGCGAAGCTCGATGACGGGATGAGGTACGCGCAAGGCATGCCATACGTAGGCTCCGCACACGATGGCACCCGCCGCCGTCAACGCGAGGCCGTTCACCACCTCGTCTGCACTTTCGCCAAGCAATGCCAGTCCGAACACGAATGCGGCAAGCCCCACGCCCGACAGTGCAAAGCCCACGCGGTCTAATTGCCACGTGACTGGTTCACGCACATTCTCCAGATACCGCCAGGAGAGAACAAGGCCCAAAATGCCTACAGGCACATTGTTGTAAAAAATCCAGCGCCAGTTAAAATAGGTGGTGATGAACCCACCAAGCGGCGGCCCGACGACGGGGCCAAGCAATGCAGGGATCGTCAGCCATGCCAGCGCGTCGATCATCTCGGCGCGCGACACAGTTCGAAGGATCACGAGCCGACCCACGGGCACCATCATCGCGCCGCCGATACCCTGAATCATGCGATAGGCCACGAATTCAGGCAAGCTGCCAGCGATCCCGCACAGCGCCGAGCCAAAAGTGAAGACCGCGATGGCACTCATGAAGATCGTGCGCGCACCGTAGCGGTCCGCCATCCAGCCGCTGATGGGAATGAAAATCGCTAGACTGATGAGGTAGCTCGTCAGCGCGATCTTGAGCGCGATGGGATCTTCGTTAAGGCTTGCGGCGATGGCGGGCAGGGATGTGGATAAAACCGTAGCATCCAGATTTTCCATGAACAACCCGCACGCAACAATGAGCGGGATCAAGATCCGGGTCGGCATGGGGGTTACGTCCTCATCGAAGCATGCTAAGAAAGATCGGATTTACGGAAAGCGCCGGAGGCTTTGAGCCTCAAGGGGAGATAACATGGCAAACCGCTTCACGTTGCATGGATTGTGGCTTTCCGGACCGACGTATAAGGTCGCGCTCATGCTCGCGTTATGCGGTGAACCTTTCGATTACGTGCACGTGGACCTTCGCAGTGGTGAGCACAAAAAGCCTGAGTTTCTGGCTAAAAATCGTTTCGGACAGGTTCCGCTTCTTATGGATGGCGATATGGCTTTGTGTCAGTCGGCTTCGATTCTGCAATATCTGGCTGAGACGCTCAATAAATTCGACGGGACGACAGCTCTGGAGCGCGCGCGGATTCGTGAGTGGATGTTCTGGGATTTCGACCGCCTTGCGCCATCCATCTATCGCAGCCGGGCGATACGGCGCGGCTTCCGGCAGGCCGATGCATCCGTGACAGCCATGTATGTCGAC
The DNA here is from genome assembly GCA_965247345.1 of Rhodomicrobiaceae bacterium. Lineage (GTDB taxonomy): Bacteria > Pseudomonadota > Alphaproteobacteria > Rhizobiales > Rhodomicrobiaceae > Rhodomicrobium. The sequence continues at coordinate 8,354 of CBDFGZ010000007.1, forward strand.
GAAGGCAAAACATCCCTTTCCGTGCTCGATCAGGAACTTGCGAAAACGACGTGGCTTGCGGGCAACCGGCCCACCATCGCGGATATCGACGTGTATGGCGTGATCCAGGCATCTGCCGAAGGCGGCTTCGACCTCGACGGTTATGCCAACATCACGGCATGGAAAGCGCGCTTCGAGGCGTTGCCCGGATTTGGCGCGCCGCAAGCATTAATGCCGCAAGAAACGAAAGCGGCATAGATAGCCTTAACGTCATCAGCGGCGGATTCGATGTTCAGGAAAATACTGATTGCCAATCGGGGCGAGATCGCGGTGCGCGTGATTCGTAGCGCGCACCGCATGGGCATCTACTGTGTGGCCGTTTACTCGGACATCGATGCCCATGCGCTTCATGCCCGGATGGCTGATGAAGCGTACCGGATTGGCCCGGCACCCTCGTCCGCAAGCTATTTGAACGGCGTTGCAATCATCGAGGCAGCCCTTCAATCTGGTGCGGAGGCGATTCATCCAGGCTATGGCTTTCTCAGCGAAAATGCCGACTTCGCGGAAGCGGTGCAGGCGGCAGGCCTTGTTTTTATAGGGCCGCCAACGGAAGCCATGCGGGCCATGGGTTTGAAGGACGGTGCAAAACGGCTCATGACCGAGGCCGGTGTGCCCGTGGTGCCCGGCTTCTCCGGCGCTGAAATGGATGCAGGAAGTCTCGCCAGACACGCCGACGAGCTCCGCTATCCCGTGCTCATCAAGGCGCGGGCAGGCGGCGGCGGAAAGGGCATGCGGCGTGTTGAACAGCCGAGCGAGTTCCAAGCAGCACTCGCGTCCGCGCAACGGGAGGCCGCGTCCAGTTTTGGAGATCCCGCCGTCATCATCGAGAAGTATATCTCACGGCCCCGCCATATCGAAGTTCAGGTGTTCGCTGACAGTCACGGCAACTTCGTGCATCTGTTCGAGCGGGATTGCTCGCTTCAGCGGCGTCATCAAAAGGTTATCGAGGAAGCCCCCGCGCCCGGAATGAAGCCTGAATTGCGTGGCGTCATCGGCGAAGCGGCGGTGAAAGCGGCGCGGGCGGTGAATTATCGAGGGGCGGGCACGGTTGAATTCATCGCCGACGTGAGCGACGGCCTGCGCGCCGACCGCTTTTATTTCATGGAAATGAACACACGCCTTCAGGTGGAGCATCCGGTGACGGAAGAAATCACGGGGCTTGATCTCGTGGAATGGCAATTGCGCGTCGCCGCAGACGAGCCGCTGCCTGTCTTGCAAGACGATTTGCACATCGATGGCCATGCCTTCGAGGCACGAATTTATGCCGAAGACCCGGCTCGCGACTTTGCGCCCGCCACAGGGCGTCTCGATCGCTTCAACGCTTTCACCACGCGAGCGAGGGTCGACACCGGTGTCGGCGAAGGCGATGAGATCACGCCGTTTTACGATCCCATGATCGCAAAAGTAATCGTTCACGCGGAAAACCGGACAGCAGCGTTGACGAAGCTTGCGACTGCTCTGGACGATATCGAGATTGCCGGATGTACAACAAACCTGCGCTTCCTTCGCGCACTCGCCCGGCACCCCGACCTAGCGACCGGCAATGTGGATACAGGTCTCATCGAGCGGTCGATGCAAGATCTTGTTAAATCCGGCACGCCAGGCGCCGAAATGATAGCCGCTGGAATGCTTGCGGCGCTCAAGCTGACAGAACCTGTAACCGCGACCGACCCCTGGGACACGTTGCGCGCGTTTCGTATCTGGGGCGAAGCAGAACAGACCTGTACGCTGCTTTCCGATAGGGCGGCGATCACGGCGCGGGTTCGTTCGCGGGATGGCAACCGCCATCGCGTCCTGATCGATGGCGTCGGCGAGGTCAGCGTCGTTGCTCGGCCCATTCCGGGATCGCTATTGCGGCTGACCTTCGGCAATCGGGAGACGTCCGCAAGGATCGTTTATGGTGAGAACAAACTGACTGTGATGATGGACGGCGATCAGTGCGTGTTCGAACTGCCGAATGCGCTGACTGCTATCGCCGACAAACCGGAGGGCGGCAACCGGATTGTTGCTCCATTCCCCGGCATTGTGAAACTGGTCTTCGGCAGTGCGGGGACTTCCGTTGAAAAAGGCGAGCCCCTCATCGTGATGGAAGCCATGAAACTGGACCATACCTTTACCGCGCACCGCGACGGGGTGGTGGCTGAAGTTTTGGCAAAGCCGGGTAATCAGGTTCAGGAGGGGACGGTTCTGTTAACAATGGAAGCTGTCGATGCGTGAGCGGGTTCGCATATTCGAGGTGGGGCCGCGGGACGGGCTGCAAAACGATGCAGGCGTCATAGCTGTATCGGACAAAGTGCGGTTTATCGATTATTTATCTGCCTGCGGCTTCGATCATATCGAAGTCGCAAGCTTCGTATCGCCCAAGCGCGTGCCGCAGATGGCAGACTCAGCCGAAGTCATGGCGCAGATTTCGCGAAAAGCGGGTGTCCCCTACACGGCCCTGACACCGAACATTCAGGGATACGACCGCGCTCGACAGGCAGGCGCGGACGAGATCGCGATTTTCGTCTCCGCGTCCGAGGGTTTTTCCCAGGCGAACCTGAGCTGCTCCATCGACGAGAGCTTCGCCCGCTTCGAACCAGTCGCCCTGAAAGCGCGCGCGGAAGGGATTCCCGTCCGGGGTTACGTTTCGTGCATCACTGATTGTCCCTATGAGGGTCGCGTATCCCCGGCTTCGGTGCTGCGTGTAACTAAGGATTTGCTGGCGCTTGGCTGTTACGAAATCAGCCTTGGCGATACGATAGGCAAGGCGACGCCGGAGACACTCACGGCGTTGCTTGACACGCTTTTGGCCGACGTTCGGGCTGACACGCTCGCGGGCCACTATCACGACACCGGCGGTCGCGCGCTCGACAACATTCGTGTCAGTCTTGACAAAGGGCTTCGTGTTTTCGATGCGTCAGCGGGAGGTCTCGGCGGCTGCCCGTTTGCGCCAGGCGCGAGCGGCAACGTCGCCACGGGTGCTGTAGCGCGGTTGCTTGCCGAACTTGGATATGAAACCGGGATTGATCTCGACCGGCTCGATGTGGCGGAAGCGTTTGCACGATTTCTTGTGGGGCGACCATGGAATGACACCAAGTAATAAGGTGCGATAATTTTTTATTCTTATATGCCATGCAATGACATGCAGCTTAACCCAGAAACAATCCGTTAACACGTGCTTCACCGTGTTTTGATTGCAGGAAACATCAGACTTGAAACACGACGGTGACTTGGCATAGAAATTCTTATACTCGAAAATTATACCGTCACCGCCAACAGACCGTTTTTTCTAGAGGATTTTCAGCAAAAGTGTGAGCGGTTTTGCTCCTCTAAAATGCGATAAAACAAAGAGTTAACGCGCTTTCATGACTCTGGTTAAATCAAAAGCGCTCTAGGGTCGCGCATGATCCAGTAGCTTTCGAAGCCTCCTGATTGCCGAGCCTGGATCGATTGCTGAGCCTTCATTCATCCCCAGATAATACTTCATCCTAGATCTCCCTTCGCCGACTTCATCCCTTTCATATCAATTGGAGTGGTGTTCATGGGTGCAAGCTCGCCTCCTTTGCGGTCTCGTGGCCGCCCGTCCCTGTACGATCCCGATTATTGCGACCGGGTTCTCGACCTCGCGGGCGAAGGCTGCGGAAGGGCTGAAATCGCCGCCGCCCTTCAGGTCAACGCCAAGACAATCGCCGCATGGACACGCGCCCACTTCGAATTCCGCGATGCAATGCACCACGCGAAAGAAATCGAGTACGCATGGTGGCTGACGAAAGGCCGCGAGGGGCATCTGAAAAGCGGCTGGAACGCCACCGGTTGGGCCTTGCAGATGCGCAACCGGTTTGGCGACAGGTTTACGGACAAGCTGCCGTCGGCGCGTCCCAGGGGACGCGCGTCGAGGGGAGGCACTCCCAATCCCGTTACAACAATCGCCGCGCCGCACGATTTCATGAACGCCGAGGTGGTCCGTGACGAGATTGAGCGGAAGTTATCTCGCATCGCTGACGCCTGCACAGCGGAAAGCGTTTCTCAAGGCGTTGACGGCGAAGGAGCTGGAAGCCCTGAAGTTTGACTGGCCGGTGTGGGCACGGGCTGCGCAACTCGCCCCTTACGGCGATTGGCACACGTGGCTTTATCTAGCAGGGCGCGGCGCGGGCAAGACGCGGGCGGCGGCGGAGTGGGTTCGGGCCGGCATGTGTGGGCCGACGCCGTTGTCGCGCGGGGTTTATGCCGCCGTAGCGCTCGTGGGAGAAACCGCTGCCGATGCCCGCAACGTGATGGTGGAGGGGCCGAGCGGGTTGCTGGCCATTCATCCGCCCGCGTTCCGGCCGAAGTACGAGCCGTCAAAACGCCGCGTGACGTGGAAGAACGGAGCCGTGGCGACTCTATTCAACGCCACCGAACCGGATCAACTGCGCGGCCCGCAGCACGACGCGGCCTGGTGTGACGAACTCGCCAAATGGCACTATGCGCAAGCGACATGGGACATGTTGCAATTCGGGCTGCGTCTGGGTGATGACCCTCGTCAGGTTATCACCACGACGCCGCGCCCGATCCCGCTGTTGCGCGATCTATTGAAACGCGAGGGCGATGGCATTGTCGTCACGCGCGGCTCGACTTACGACAACCGCGCAAACCTCGCGCCACAGTTCTTTCGCAGCATCGTCAAACAATACGAAGGCACTCGGCTCGGGCGACAGGAACTCAACGCCGAGATGCTGGAGGATGCGCCGGGTGCTTTGTGGACGCGGGCGATGCTCGACGCAGGGCGCGTTACGGCGGACGCCCTGCCAAAGATGCACCGCATCGTGGTCGCCATCGATCCGGCGGCAAAAGCAAGCACGGAGGCGGACAAGACGAGCGAGACCGGCATCGTCGTCGCCGGGCTTGGCGAGGACGGGCGCGGATATGTGCTTGCCGACCTCACCTGCCGGTTGTCACCTGCGGGCTGGGCGCGGAAGGCTGTTGCCGCGTTCGATCATTATGCCGCGAATGCCATCGTGGTGGAGATCAACCAGGGTGGCGCGATGGTGGAGGCCGTGATCCGTGCCGAACGGGCGGGCTTGCCGCTTCGTCAGGTGCGGGCGAGCACGGGCAAAACCGTACGCGCCGAACCCATCGCCGCGTTGTATGAACAGGGCCGCGTCAGCCATGCGGGCATGTTCCCGGCCCTGGAGGATCAGATGGTGCTGTTCACGCCCTTCGGCATCGAGGGCGATGGCGCCGCCGACCGGGTCGATGCGCTGGTGTGGGCGCTGAGCGATCTGTTTGCGCGCATGACGCGAGGGAACGCCGCTGCCGGGGTGAACTGGCGCGAGGGTGCGGGGATGATGGATGATGGGTGGATGTTGTAAGTTTGGGGAAGTTGCAGTTATCTCAACGGACTTGGAAAAGCGGATGAGGTCTGGTATCAAGCTTATACAAGTTTTGATCTAAACGTTACTTAGTCCCGCGTGTCATGAAAAGTTATAAGATCGCTACTGCCATGTTTCTCCCGTTTATGCTCGGCGGATGTTACGAGTGTAAAGACGTACGCGTGGAAACCAAAACTGAGTATAAAACTAAGACGGAGTACACGACCCTTTTCTTTAGTGAGTCCTGGAATGAAAATCTTAAGGACACGCTTCTCGATGGTTCAATCCGAACTGAAACATCGACCTTCAAAGATGCACGTGGACTCACAATAAGATGCTTTAAGGCGACTATAAAAGATTATAAGCCGCAACTTGACTTGCGATATCGCATCGAAATCCCTCTTTTGAAGAAAATCGGCAAAGAACTCGAAAAAGCTCCAACAGAAATGATTGTTACTGTTGATGGCCAAGCCATCGGCACGGTGAAATCACGCGCTATCGCACACGACTTCGGCATTTCGTTTTTGGGTGACGTCCCCATGGAAATTGTCGATAAGCTTGCTGCCGCAACGAAAACAATTGTTGTTATGCCACGTCAGAACGGTGAGAAGATGGACGAGGCTATTGAATTCGGAGTTGGGAGGCTGGTGGACTACATTAAACCGGTAAAAAAAGCCTGTGAAACCGTTCCTGAACCTCAAGCACCTGCACCCGCTTCACAGCCCACAATGGTCAAAACAGCGCCAATAAAAACCTAACCTAACCAATTCTCAACCCTCAACCCTTCGATCCGCGCAAACTCACGCTCATTTGCGGTCACGAGAATGCAACCCAGTGCGATGGCGTGAGCGGCAATGAGGAGATCGTTGTTGCCGATGGGTTTGCCTTTACGTTCAAGCTGGGATCGGATGCTGGCATAACAAATGTCGGCCGGATGTGTGAAAGCGATGGTTGCAAGCGTTCCCAAAACAGTCTCGACCTATCTTTCCAGCTTTTTGGATCGCTTCTTCGCCACACCGAACCTTACCTCGGCCACGACGATTATGCTCGTGCAAATATTTTCAACCCCGATTTCACGTATCTTTTGATAGACGCGACCTTGAGAATTCCGAACAAGATCAAAGACAACATATGTATCGAGCAGGTATCGCATCACAAGTTTACGGGACGCGGCGGAGTATCTTCAATCTCCGGCAGCCAATCCTCTTCATCTAGTGGCTCTAAGGACTCAAGCACTTCAAGAAGATTCTTCTTTTTCACTTTCGGCTCGATAATCAGCTTATCGCCTTCCATATACATTTCCACTTCGCCGCCAAGCAGAGCGAAGTCGTATGGAATGCGAAGGTATTGGCCGGCGTCGTCTTCAAATACCGTGACGCGTTTATGTTTGAGATGGCGTTCCGACATACCGGCTTTGTTCTCCATTATCACTTGGATCGCATTTATGCAAGGTCATGTGCGCAAATGCAAATTGCACATGGACAAATGCATTTGCCGTTAAGCAAGCAAGATTGAACCCACACCTCCCCCCCAAAAAAGGCACCCGCCCATGATCGACATCATCGCCGAGGCGCGGGAGCGTCTCGAAGCCGCATGGATGCACGACCGCGAGAACCGCGAGGATGCGTTCACGGACCTGAAATTCCTGGCGGGCGATCAGTGGCCCGACAGCGTGCGCCAGCAGCGCGAGGCGCAGAACCGCCCGTGCCTCACCATCAACCGGCTGCCGCAGTTTGTGCATCAGGTGGCGAACGGCGTGCGGCAGAACCCGCCCGCCATCAAGGCGATCCCGGCGGGGGGCGAGGCCACGCATGAGCTGGCGGACATCTACTCCGGAATGTTCCGGCACATCCAGTATCGCTCGAACGCGACGCACGTGTTCGCGCAAGCCGTGCATTATGCGGTGGCGTGCGGCATCGGGCATTTCCGCGTCGTCACAGATTATGTGGACGATGCGGCCTTCGAGCAGGAAATCCTCATCAAGCGCATCCAGCATCCGCTGAGCGTGTTCTGGGATCCGGCGGCGGTCGAGCCGACACGGGCGGATGCGCAGTATTGCCTCGTGTCCGAGTTGATCGAGCGCAAGGATTTCGCGCGGCGCTTCCCCGATGCGGCTATGGCGGATTTTGCGGCACCCACCGATCTTGCCGCGTACAGCGGGCTGTTCTGGCAGAGCCGGGATGCGGTGCGGGTGTGCGAGTATTGGGTGAAAACGCCGAAAACGCGCACGATCGCGCGGCTCGCGAGTGGCGAGACCGTGGATATCACGGGCGTGGATTTGTCCACTGTCATCGCCGCCACCGCTTTCATCATTGGACAGTCTAACGCCGTCATCACCGGACAACATACCTCCGTCATCACCGGGCTTGACCCGGTGATCCAGCCGCAAAATTCACGGCGGCCGCCTCTGGATGGCCGGGTCAAGCGCGGCCATGATAACACTGTGCGCGGCCAGGACAACAGAGCGCGCGGCTATGACAATTTAATCCCCGACGGCAAAACCCTCGCCTCTCAGATCATAGCGACCCGCAAAGTCAAATCCCACATCATCGAACGCTATCTCCTTTCGGGCGATGAAATCCTCGAAGGCCCAACCCCCTGGGCTGGCCGGTACATACCCATCTTCCCTGTGGTCGGTTCGGAGGTCGCGCTCGAAACCAAAACCATCCGCCACGGGCTGATCCGCTTTGGCCGCGACCCGCAGCAACTCTACAATTTCTGGCGGTCGGCGGCGGCTGAAAGCATCGCGATGGCACCGCGCGCGCCGTTCCTCGTCACGCCGTCGATGATCGCCAAGTTCAAGGGCCAGTGGGATACGCAAAATTCCGTGAGGCGGCCGTACCTGCTTTACGAACCAGACCCCGATGCGCCGGGTGGCCGCCCTATGCGTGAGCCGCCGCCCGCTGTCCCGCAGGCTCTCGTCCAGGAAAGTGCCATCACCGCCGACGAGATGAAAGCCACCACCGGCATTTATGACGCGGCCCTCGGCGCGCGATCCAACGAGATTTCCGGCGTCGCCATCCGCGCCCGCGAAAATCAGGGCGGCAACGCGACGCTTCATTATCAGGATAACCTGCTGGCGACGCTGCATCATCTGGGCACCGCGCTTGTGGACCTCGTGCCGAAGATTTACGACAGCGAGCGCACGGTGCGCATTTTGCAGAATGACGACACGCACGCTGCCGTGCCGATCAATGTCCCGGTCATGGGGGTGGACGGCAAGCCCATGCTGCTGAACGATCTCAACCAGGGGACTTACGATGTGCGTGTCAAGATCGGTCCTGCGTATTCGACCCGCCGCGCGGAGACCGCCACGAGCCTGTTGCAGTTCGCCGCCGCCGTGCCGCAGGCCGCGAACGTGGCCGCCGATATCATCGCCCGCAACATGGATTTCCCTGGCGCGGACGACATTGCGGATCGGCTGGCGAGGATGAATGGATCTGCTGCTTCGTAAACGCCCACTAGTAGCTGCGCTGACCAGTTGGAGATCATGGTTGCGCTGACTTTGGCTGATCGAAAATTTCAGCGGGCAGCTTATGCGCGAGGTTCTTGGGTATGGCCGAAATCTCGCGTCAACGCTTTCCGGTTTTTTGGTTAAACCAGAGGCCTAAGCCTTCACCAGCCCTGTATGCCGTTCAATGCGTTCCACCCGCTTTTTGATGACAGACAAGTCCTGCTCAATGATTTGCTGGGTTTCAAGAAGTTGGCGCAGGATGTCCGAATGTTGACGAAGGACGTCAGAATGTTGGCGCAGGATGTTTGAGTGCGTTTCCTGCTCCTTGGCAATCGCGGTTATGGCATCGATCGCCTTGCCCAGCGCTTTGTCGGTGGCATCTTGCCGGGCGTCCGCACGATCGAACCGCTCGCGCATCTCGTCGCGCATTTCGCGGATCACGCGCAAGGTCAGGTTATCCGGGTCATCAGCCATGTTACGATATTAAAAGCTTTTATGATTGATGCAAGCTGTAAACGCATGGAACCGTCACTCGATGCGAGCGGAACGTCACGGCCTACTTGACATCATCGCGCGTGACATGGCTTTCCCCCGCGCGAATGACATCGCGGATCAATTAAGGCGCGCGCTGCCTCATATCTCCGGACAAGAAGACAGCCGATCCGCGGTGCCCGGCCCCTAGTAGCAAGCCCGGGCAAATGTCCGCGCACTTGCCGTGGATCGATATCCTGACTGCGTCGTGCATTTACTCGATTCTGCGATCACGGCTGCCGTCATGGCGGCCAGCGTTCCGATGACGGTTACGGCGATCATGACTTTGCGCATCAAAAAACCTCTGCCCCGTGATTCACTTTCGTTAAGAGTAAATCAACTTGAATCAACTGCCAACCGGAATGTGAAGTCTTCATAATAAGTCGCAAAGACACTATTCGCGGTTGACAACGGACCAAAGCACCCTTCCCCCACAACCGAGGTAACGATGACCCCACCCAACGACGCGACGGCGGCGGACGACGCCCTTTTGGCAGCGCTTACCCAGGATGAAAACGAAGAAGATAACGCGCCATCTTCATCGCAAACAAAATCACCGGCTCAGAGATCGTCCCGGCTTCAGCAACTCAATCGCGAGAAGCAGAACGCCGACGCGTTAGCCAACCACAGCATGGCACAGGCGGCGGCACTTCGCGACCAGACAGCATCAGGTGGCACCAACCCTACGGTGCGGGCACAGGACGATCACACCCGCGCGGTGGCGGAACACGCAGTGCGGCAAGCAGGCGCGGACCTCCTCACGCGTCAGGCAAACTTTGCCCGCGATGCGGCGCCGGTTGAAAGCGCAGGAAGCCTGGAGCGAGGCAACAGCCGGGTTGCGTCAACGAGTGCCTGATTTCGAAGATGTGGCGCATCACCCAAACCTTGCCATCACGCCCATCATGGCGGAAGCGCTGCTCGACAGCCCGCGCGGGGCCGAGATCGCGTATTACCTCGGCAAAAACCCGATGGAGGCGACGCGCATCGCAGGCCTCGCTCCCGTCTCTCAGGCCACTGCCATCGCGCGGCTCGAAAACCGCATCGAGGCCATGTCGCAATCGATCAGCAAAGCCCCGCCGCCGGTGGGCACGGTTCTGGGTGGAAGCGCTGGATCGGCGAAACGACTGGAGGATCTTTCCTTCGATCAATATCGCAAAGCGCGCGGATATTAGAGCGTTTTCAGCGAAAGTGTGAGCGGTTTTGCTCTTCGAAAATGCGATAAAATAAAGAGTCAGAGCGCTTTCATGCCTCGGATTAAGTAGAAAGCGCTCTAGGGTCTGTTGAGATTCATCGTGAGTTTATGACGGCTGAACTAGCGTAGATCATTGCGGTGTAGCTTGTATCGGTTTTCTCGCATCGCATGGCTATTCGCTTGAAGTCCTTGAGTTTGCAGAAGAAATTCTCTATCAGATGACGCCATTTATACATCTCTTTATCGATTTGGCGTGGTTTTGATCGCCTTGGATGCTGAGATATGACGACTTTCGCGCCTCGATGGTTCATGGTTTCTATAATCCAGTTCGAATCAAAGGCCTTGTCGGCGATTAAGGCGCCGAATTCGACATCCGCGATTAAAGGTGCGACGCCGACGGTGTCGTACCGGTTTCCTGGAAGCAATTCGAAGCGCACAAGATTGCCAAGTGCGTCTGTCATGGCCAGGATTTTCGTTGTCCAACCACCTTTCGACTTACCTATGGCTTGATTTTGAGTCCCCCTTTTGCGCCGTGACCGAAACGATGCACTTTGACGATTGTCGCGTCGATCATGGCGTATTCCATGTCCGGTTCTTCCGATACGGCATTAAAAATCCTTTGAAAAACTCCGGCTTTCACCCAATGGCGAAACCGTTTGAACACCGTGTTCCAGTTGCCAAAACGCGGAGGGAGCTCGCGCCATCCCACACCCGTCCTTGCAACAAACAGCACCGCTTCCAAAAACAAACGCGGATCACCGCCCGTCCGCCCTGGATCGGTCTTCTTGCCCAGACAATGCGGTTCAATCTTTGCCCATTGCGCATCCGTCAAAATAAAGCGATCCATGAAAAACTCCTTTCGGGAGCTTGAATCACTGTTCGCAAAAATTGTGAATCCTGAATCTCAACAGACCCTAATGCAGTGCACAACCGCCGTCTGTCACGTGCGCTTCACGCTCAGAAACACTGCCCCGGCCATGAGCGCCAAACCGACGATGCGCATTGAGTCCAGCGGCGTTCGCGTTGCACCGAACAAGCCGAAATGATCGATCATCGCCGACGAGATCAGTTGCCCCAGCAGAACAAAGAACACGGCATTTCCGATGCCGATTTTGGGCCCGAGCCACGTGATCGAAAGGATATAGAAAACGAACAAAAGCCCGGCAAGATAGTAATATGCCGGAACGGTAGGCCGTGTGAGTTGAGAAACACCGCTAATCGCGGTGATCAACGTCATGGCTGCAATGGCAACCAAGACAAAAATCAGGACAGCGACTTGCGGACTGGAAAGCGATGCGCCCAGCTTTGCGTTCATTGCTGCCATAATAGGGATCCCGATCCCAGCCAAAAGCATTACCAAAGCATAAACGAACTGGTTAGACATCAATCTCTCACTTTGTGCCGTGCTGCTTCTCAGGCTCAGCAAGCGTCAACCATTCTCGCGCACTGTCCGGCACAATAGCGGGCAGCGCCGCAAGTCTTGTCAATTCCAAATCTGGTCTGATCCCGCAATACACGCTGTCCAGTGCGCTGCCGGCCACGACGCGCGTTAGCCTCCGTCCTTCCACCTCATGCCGACACTCACGACTTCACCCAAGGAGCCACCATGTCCGCTAGTTTACTCACGCCGACCCTGATCGCCAAAGAAAGCCTGATGCAGCTCGACAACAATCTTGTTGCGGCCAAAAGCGTCTATCGCGCTTACGAAGCCGAGTTCGGCGAGAGCAAGGTCGGCGATACGATCTCGATCCGCAAACCGGTGAAGTATGCCCTGCGCACCGGCTCCGTGGCCCAGGTGCAGGACGCGACGGAAGGCAAGGTGCAGATGGTCATCGACACCCAGCGCGGCGTCGATCTGCGTTTTCCGACCAAAGACCTGACGCTGACCGTGGACCGCTTCGCCGAGCGCTATCTGAAGCATCCCATGATTGCGCTGGCGAACCAGGTCGATCTCGATATTCTGTCGCTGTATAAAACCGTGTGGAACTGGGTTGGCACGCCGGGGCAGACGCTGGGTGGATACAGGTCGTTCATCAAAGGGCCGCTTCGGCTCGACGAGATGGCCGTGCCATCACCCCGCACGGCGTGTCTCTCGCCCGCTGATTTCTACGGGATGGCGGCGAGTTTCACGGGGCTTTATACGAGCGATATCGCGAAGACCGCGCTGGAAAAGTCGAAGCTGCCGGTGGTTGGCAACACGGACTGCTATTCCAGCCAGAACGTGATCGCCCACACGGTCGGCAACTACGCGGGCAGCCCGGTGATCTCGTCCGCCGCCAACGCCAGTGGCTCCACGGATTACCTCTCCACCAAAGACACGAACCAGAGCACCATCAAGGTGGATGGCCTGACGGCGGGCGCAATCCTGAATGCGGGCGACGTGTTCACGATCAATAATGTTTACGACGTGAACCCGGTCACGAAGCAGGTGCTGCCCTACCTTCAGCAGTTCGTGGTAGCGGCCAAGGTCACGGCAACGGGCACGGCGGATGCGGTGACGATCTCGCCCGCGATCATCACATCCGGACCATACCAGACCGTGAATGCGGCACCGCTCGCCAATGCGGCCCTCGCGTTCACCGGCACGGCGGCGACGGCCTACCCGCAGAACCTCGTCTTCCACGAAAATGCCTTCGCGCTGTGCATGGTGCCGATGGAACTGCCGGAAGGGGCTGTGAAGAAAGCACGCCAGACCTACAACGGCCTCTCCGTCCGCGTGATCTGCGACTACGATATCATCAACGATATCAACGTCTGGCGGCTGGACATCCTCTACGGCGTGAAGGCGATCTACCCCGATCTCGCCACGCGGCTGTCTGGCACGGCCGGGGCTTAGTTTTTGTCATGGCCGGGCTTGATCCCTGCTTTCGCTGTGGGACAGGCTCCGGCCATCCAGATTGAGGGCTCAATCTCACAACAATACGACTGGATCACCGGCTCGAGGCCGGTGATGACGAGTAAAATTCCATGTCATTCCCGCGCAGGCGGGAATCCATTCATCCACACCCACAATGCCGAAACATGGATCCCCGTCTTCACGGGGACGACACCACGCTACATTCCAAGGAGTATCCCATGCCCATCCGCCAGCTTTCCGACGGCAACCCAGACGGCAGCGTATTCGGCCAAAGTGCCGCTGATCAAATCGCATTCTACAACGCAACGCCCGTTAAACAACGCGCAGGCGCGACACAGGCCGCGGTCAACACCGTCAGCGCGACGTACACCCAAGCCGAAGTCAACGCCATCGTCGCGCTTGTCAACGAGATGAGAGCCACACTCGTCGGCCTCGGCCTCATGAAAGGCTCCGCCTAGATGGCGACCATGCGTGACGTGGTGCAGGGCGCTTACGCGCGCCTTGCCCTGCTGCCGCTTGGCGCAGACCTTGACCCGGACCGCGCCGCGGCCGGTCTTGCCGCGCTCAATGATCTGCTGGCCTCCTGGGCGGCGGAAGGCGTCGGCACCGGCTTCAGCGCGCCCCTCGCATTGTCGGACACGTTCCCCCTCGACCCCACGCATGTGTCCGGCGTGAAGGCGATGCTCGCCGTGCAGATCGCCAGCGCCAGCGGCATCGAGGCGGCACCCGCCGTGCAACGGGAGGCCAAGCGCGGATGGTCCGCCTTGCGGGCCGGGTATATCGCTGCCCACGACGCGGATCAGGATCGCGGGCTGACGTGGCTGCCGAGCCTGCGACGGGGTTTTTGAGCAAGGACCGTGCTATTATCTCTAAGTCATTGCCGGGCTTTATTCGGCCAGTTTTAGTATGGTCTTTTAGAGAGACAACCTAAAGCCGTAAAATTTTAGCCGTAAATTTAATCCGCGTCTTAAAAGTAGCACTAGCTGAAACATACCAAATTGGTACGTTCTTTATTGACGGGCGTGCAAAATGCACGGTAAGACAAAAGGACGTATGAACTTGTTCAAGCTTAAGAGCCCGAAGCCAAAAATTATCGCTAAGGCTTAGGTATGAATTTAGAAAAGTTGGGCAGTCACCCGCCCAACTTCATGGTTGTCAGCAATAATGCCTAAGCGTAGCTGGAACTACGTTTAGGTTTTTCACGCCAATATGAGCGAACTGAATGCGGGTTTCCCCGGATTGAAGTTCTTTGATGCTCACGCACGAAAACATCTTTACAGATGAAATCGCGGAATGGCGCTTTTGATAAGTGAATAAAACTCTTCATATTTGATCTCCTTTCTGGGCTTGATCGTCGACATGATTAGTCGAGCCAAGATTCCTCTAGGCATTTCCCCGGATGATCAATATTCAAACTTCGATCCACTTATTGCGGGAACATGTCAGAAACTTTACTTTAAGCCAAGCATTTTCATCACTTTAGTACAAAGCTCTTTATCAAATTGCGCTTCGGAAGATATTCGTCCTCAAGACAAGAGGAAATCCCATGCCACAAATCGACTTCGGGCACACGTCGAACGCGGACAAATCCGGCTTCGGGTCGCGCCAACGGCTGCTCAACGGCTACAGCGAGGCGCTGGGGCAAGCCGCAAAATCGCCGCTTCCGGTGTACGCCGTGCCGGGAACGTCGCGGTTCGACACGGGCGCGAACCCCCTCAACGGGCCGTGCCGGGGCATGCTCTATGTCTACGGCAAGGGTCTGTACGTGGTCGGCGGTGCGAACGCGGCGCTGTTCAACGACGCGGGCATTGCGACGGCGGTCACGGGCGCGATCCCAGGTACTGCGCCGGTCATCATGGCCGCAAACCAGGAGACGCAACCGAAGATCGGCATCGTCGCCGAGGGCGGTTACTTCGTGCTGGATACCGCCACGAACACCCTCACGCAACCGGCCCTTGGCAACCTGCCGCAGCCGAACAGCGTCACCTTCCTCGATGGCTATCTCGTCTTCTCGATCCCGGACGGCCGCATCTTCCACACGGCGCTAAACGACGCGCTTACCGTGAAGGCGCTCGCCTTCGCCACCGCGCAAAGCCGCTCCGATGGCCTGCGCCGCATCGTGACCCATCGAGGGGCGCTGTTCGCGCTTGGCGAGCAGAGCTTGGAGGTCTGGCAGGACGCGGGCACCACGCCGTTCGCCTTCGCGCGCATACGCGCCGACATCGACATCGGCTGCATCGCCGAACATTCCGTGGCCACCGTCGCGGACGCGCTCATGTGGGTGGATCAAAACGGCGTGGTGCGCCAAGCGACCGGGTCGGAACCCGCCCGGGTTTCGACGCATGCTTTGGAGCGTGCCATCAACGCGCTTTCGTGGGCTGAGCGCCGCGCGCTTCATGCCGTCGTCACACACTTCAACGGCCACGATTTTTATGCGCTGACCAGCGCGTACTGGACCTGGGAATACGATCTCGCCACCGGCCTCTGGCATGAGCGGCAAAGCATGGGCGCGCAGAACTGGTTCGCGCGCGGCTACGAAAGCTTCAACGGCAAGGTGGTCATCGGCTCAGGCCGCGACACGACGCTGCATGTCGTGGATGACACCTCGAACACCGAGAGTGGCGCGCCGTATCTTTTTCTTGCGCAGTCGGCCCCGGTGGCGGGCTTTCCCGGCGGCGTGATCGTGCATGAACTGGCGGTGGACGTCATACCCGGCGTCGGCGTCACCGGAGGCGATGCGGATGCGGCCTCGCCAAAGATCATGCTCGAGTGGTCCGACGATGGCGGCGCAACCTGGCAGGGCGGGCGCACCGCAAGCCTTGGCCGGATTGGCGAGCGGGGAGCGGTGGCGTCGTTTCATCAACTCGGTGCCACGGGTCGCGCCGGGCGGACGTTCCGGCTGTCGGCGTCTTCGAGTGTGATGCGGGGTATTTTGCAGGCGGATGCCCGGTTGCAGGGCGTAAAGTCAAACTAATATGGCTTCCTAGTCCCCCGTCGACCGGTATATGGATTATGATTTCCTTTTGTAGACCAATTTTTAGATTTCGTGCTACTTTTCGTCGTGCGGTAATGACCCTTAATGTATTTTCCTCTGCGCCAGTGACCTTGTACGTATGTGTGCCCACTAAAAACTTGAGCCGTGCTTCGCTTCTGAGACTTAGGTGCTGGCTCATCCAATGTATTTGAGACTTTAGAACTAAATATAAAAATTATAACAATCACTATTAGAATCGTTGTGATAAAAGCCATGAGACTAGATAGATGAGAGCTTTTGCAATCTCAAGTTGAAAATATATGGACAAAGACATCGTTCTCAAAATTCTGCGCGATCACGAACCCGAGCTGCGACGCATGGGTGTTGTCAAGCTATCCCTGTTCGGGTCCGTCGCGCGGGGCGAGGCTGGGCCCGAGTCCGATGTGGACGTGGCGATCATGCTCGATCCCGAACGGACGCCGGAGGGTTTTTATTACTTTGGGCTGCTTGAACAGCTTCGCGAGAAGATGGAAAAATTCCTTCATCGACCCGTGGACGTCATCGACGAACAAGACGTAAAGCGCATCAAAGTTGAGTTGGATAGGGATCGGGCCGTTGCCTTCTAGCAAACCGTCGCAACGACTGTCCGACATTGTTTCTGCGTGCAGCGAAATCATGGAATTTGTGGACGGTATGACATATGAGCAATTTGCTTCCGACAAGCGGACATTTCGGGCGGTCTGTCAGTGTCTTCTGATAATATCGGAGGCCGCAGTCAAACTTGCCGACGCGGCAAACGACTACGCACCCAACCGTGACTGGCGGGGGATTCGCGCTCTGGGTAATCGTATCCGTCATGAGTACGATCGAATAAAGCCCGAACGCGTTTGGAAAATCGTAGAAAACGACATTGTGTCCCTCCGCGACGATTGCGAACCTGCCCTCGCCCGCCTCGAAAGCGACCAAACCTAAAACACCGCGTTGACAAGCGTCTTGCGCATTCAAGGCCGCTTACCTCAAACGTCCAATTCAGGGAGCATCACCATGCCCCAACCCAACCTCTTCTCCACCTTCGGGTTTTCGGTCGACGACGCGGGCCGCGTCGACACTAGCACGCGCGCGTTTCTGTCGAAGTTCACGGGCCGAATCGGGCCATCGATCCCCGACCTGCCAGCGAACGCCGACTGGCAAGCCATCGCGCTAACCGCCAATGCCGTCAGCCGCGAGTTCGCGGCGCAAGGCTGGGTAAAGCGCGGGTTTGACGCGACCGAGGTCGCACTGTCGAACGCGATCCGCGCCGTGACCATGATCCCCGCCGCGACGGAATGGGGCTATGCGCCCTATGAGGTATTCCGCGATTTCATCACCGAGGATGTGGAGTTCGTCACCACGGAAAACGGGTTCAGTGCCTATAATCCAGCCGCGAGCACGGACAGCGGGGATGGCTGGACGCTCGATTATGCCACCGCGCATAAGAAAGGACGCATCGGCGGCCTTAAGTGCGACTGGCGGCAATCCCTCGACACGCTGGAAGCGCAATTGCCGAACGTGGACCTTGTCAACCTGTTCGTGACCTGGTTCGGCGACGACCTGCGCTGCGGCCAATGCCAGCTTTATCCCGCCGTGACGCAAAAAACAGCGACAACGCTGCCCCAGGACTGGTCGGTAGCTGGCATTACGCGCACCGCGGCGCGGGGCATCTCGACCGTTGATGGAAAATCTGCGTTCGGCTCGACGCCTGCGGATCAGTCACTCATCGACGCGATCCGCGATCTTCGCGATCGCAAGCTGCGGGTTGCGTTCACGCCGTTCATCCTGATGGACATCCCGGCGGGGAACGCGCTGCCGGACCCCTACACAGGCACCTCCTTCCAGCCTGTGTACCCGTGGCGCGGACGCATCACGCGGCGGTTCGAGACGGCGGATAAGTCGGCGGCGGTAGCGACCGAAGTCGCTGCGTTCGTTATGCAATACAGGCGATTTGTGCTGCATTACGCAAATCTGTGCGTCGCGGCTGGCGGCATCGATGTCTTTATCCTGGGCACAGAATTGCGTGGGTTGACGTGGCTGCGCGATGCTTACGGTTCGCATCCGTTCGTCAATGCACTGCGCTCGTTGGCCGCCGATGTTAAGGCGATTTTGCCGCACGCCAAGCTAACCTATGCCGCCGACTGGTCCGAATGGTTCGGCCATCATCCCGGCGACGGCTCGGGCGATGTGACCTTTCATCTTGATCCTTTATGGGCGGATTCGAACATCGATGCGGTGGCCTTCGACAATTACTGGCCGCTGTCGGACTGGCGGGACGGCGCTTCGAACCTCGACGGCGCGATCAAACCCGACGGCAGCCAGGTCAAAGAAATTTACGATATTAATTACCTGCAAAGCAACATTCGCGGCTGCGAGGGCTACGACTGGTATTACGCCAGCGACGCGGACCGCGCGGCCCAGACCCGCACGCCGATCACCGACGGGGCGCACAGCAAGCCGTGGGTCTTCCGCTATAAGGACATGTGGAACTGGTGGGCGAACAGCCACGTCAACCGGCCCGGCGGCATTGAGACAGCAATCGCGACGGCCTGGGTGCCGCAAGGCAAGCCGATCTGGTTCACCGAGCTTGGCGTGCCATCCATCGACAAGGGCACGAACCAGCCAAATGTGTTCTACGATCCGAAATCGAGCGAAAGTGCCGTGCCCTATTTCTCGACCGGGGCGAGCGATTATCTCATCCAGCGGCGCGGCCTGCACGCGATGCTGCGCTATCTCGACGACCGCGACGCCGAATTTACGCCCGACCGCAACCCGGTCTCCGCCGTGTACGGCGGGCGGATGGTCGATCTCGACCACGTGATGGTCTACACATGGGATGCGCGGCCGTATCCCGCCTACCCGGCCTATAACGCGATCTGGAGCGATGCCCCGAACTGGCCCTTCGGTCATTGGCTCGGCGGCAAGCTCTCGACCCACACACTGCCCGGAGAACTGGACCAGATGCCGCTCGCCACCACCTACGCGCCGCGCCACCCGTATATTGTCGATCCCGCCACCGGCAAACTCGACAAGCAATACAGCGATTTCTTTCAGGCCATCGAGTTCGTGCAGGGCGATCCGATTGCGAACGTGCCGCTACAGCCGACGGCTGGCGAGGCGGCGGCCGCGATTAATGCGATGCTTGCGACTTTGCGGGCTCAGCGGCGGATTGTTTGAGCTTGAAATCTTTTACGTTTTCTGTTCCCTGTTTGTCCAAATCAGTTTATTTTGCGCCAAGAGGAAAAATGGCACAGAAAACACAGATCGAGTGGACAGATGCGACGTGGAACCCAGTCACTGGTTGCACAAAAATCGGTCCCGGCTGTGAAAATTGCTATGCAGCTAGATTTGCTGAGCGCTGGCGAGGTATCGCTCAGCACCCTTACGAGCAAGGCTTCGACCTAAGAGTTTGGCCTTCGAGACTGGCACAACCGTCTGCTTGGAAGAAACCTCGAAAGATATTTGTTAATTCAATGAGTGATCTGTTTCACAAAAGCATTGATCATAGTTACATCGATCAGGTTTTTGATGCGATGGAGTCAGCCGACTGGCATATTTACCAAGTGCTGACTAAGCGAAGTTCGCTTATGCGAGACTACGTTCGTGCCAGGTACAAGGATTGTCCGGTGCCTACACACATCTGGCTAGGTGTGTCGGTTGAGGATGCAGCTCACACCAGCCGTATTGAGCATCTGCGACAAATCAAATCCGAAGCTCGCTTTATATCCTTTGAGCCTCTCCTAGGCCCAGTCGGCGGGATCGATTTAACAGATATCGCGTGGGCTATCGTAGGTGGAGAAAGTGGCCCTAAAGCGCGTCCGATGAATGAAGCGTGGGCAAACGAGTTACGCATTGCTTGCGAACGTTTTGGCGTCGCCTTCTTTTTCAAACAATGGGGTGGTGCCCGTCCTAAGTCGGGTGGACGCTTGTTGTATGGTCGAGAATGGAATGGCTTCCCAAGCCATCTTATAAAGCGCATTTCCGCAGTTGCTTCATGAGAAGAGATCATAAGGAAAGCACTGTTGGTCCTTGGGCAGCTCAAAAGCTAAATGCTCTTGAAGCATACTTGCGTTTCTACAATACAGCTCTCAAGAAGCAGAATTTCCACCGGGTATACATAGACGCTTTCGCGGGTTCGCCTGTATCTCAGATGAGAAAGTCCTCATTGGTTTCCGAACCTAGCCCATTCTTTGACGAGTTTGACGATGCAAGTGCTCAAGAAGAGTTCATATTGGGGTCTCCTGTAAGAGCACTTCAGATAGAGGACGGCTTCCATAAATTTTATTTTTTCGATCTCGACGAAAGCCGCGCTAAAACTCTGCAACTTTTGTGTACAGGACGCAATAACGTCAATGTAAATGTAGGTGATTGTAACCCCATGATTTCGGAGCTCGCAAAATCACTCGCAAATCCGAACATTCGAGGCGTTGCATTTCTTGATCCTTATGGCGCTCATTTAAACTGGACCACTCTGGAGGCATTAGCCGCGACTGGCACAATGGAAGTTATTATAAATTTCCCTGTCGCTATGGCGATAAATCGTTTGATTACAAAATCTGGGAACATTCCTCAATCATGGGGTGATCAGCTTAACCGTTGTTTTGGGACGGAGATCTGGCGTGACACCGCTTATGCAATCTCGACGGACTTGTTTGGACAGGAGATCGTCACAAAACAAGGTGATGTCTCCAGGCGTTTGCTTGACCTTTATGTTGGCAGACTCGGTACCATTTTTAACCACATCGCGACACCACGCTTGATATTGAACACAAGGAAAGCTCCACTTTACTATTTAATATGGGCTGGCCCACACAAGCTTGGCTTAAAGGGTGCAGATTATATTTTACGACAGGGCGAAAAAGTAAAAAAGTCTCGTTAGTCATTTATCAAGCTATAAAGAATTAGGTACCTATATTATGAGTAAACTTATTCGTCAATTTGCCTTGAGAAGGGTGCAGTCTTGAATACACAATTTGCTAGCGAGGCGCATTTCCAAGTTCTAGTCAATTTAGGTCAAGAATATTTCGATCACCAGGCAAACCCCGCAACCCTTCTCAACTTCACGCAAACCCACATCCGCGACCCGGACAAAGTCTGCCTCGTCGCAGGCGACCCACCGCTCGCTGCAATCTGCGGCGTGATCGCGCCCCATTACCTCACCGGGCAGCCGACCGCGTTCAAGACCGCTTGGATAGCAAAGCCGGGCGCTGGCGGCCACGGTGCCCGGCTGCTTCACGCGTTCGAGGGCTGGGCGAAGGATCGCGGCGCGGAACGCATCATCGTCTCGGGGCGCGACCCGCGCACGTGCAAGCTTCTCGAACACCGCAACTACACCGCGCTCGAAACCGTGTTCACGAAAACCCTGACCTGAAAGGACATCCCATGACGGAAGCAGCCATTCCGCTGGCCATCGGCACTGGCGCGTCGGCGCTTGGCAATTATCTCGGCTCGCAGGCCTCGGCGGGCGCGGCGCGGGATGCTGCGAAACTCCAGCAGCATCGGTTCGATCAGGCGTCGGCCAATCAGCAGCCCTTCATTCAGGGCGGGCAGAACGCGCTCAATCAGTATAACAACGCGCTTGGTGTCAACGGTGGCGGCGCACAGCAGTCGTATTATGAGAGCTTCAAGAACGATCCGGGATTCCAGAGCAGCGTGAATTATGGCTTGCAGCAAATCGAGGCCAGCAACGCGGCGCGGGGGCTGACATCATCTGGCAATACGCTGGCAGCGTTACAGGATTATTCGCAGCGCGCGCTTGGACAGCAATACCAATCGCATCTGGATAATCTCTTCCGCGAGTCGCAGATCGGATCCGGCTCGGCCAATGCGCTGACCACGGCGAGCACCGCCAGCGCCAACAACCAGGGAAATTATACGGCACTTGCAGGGCAGTACGACGCGGCCGGGTTGTCCAAGGCGGGCGCAAACCTGCAAACCGGCGCGAAAGATTTTTCGACGTATTATTATGGGACGCAGGCCAAAACGAGCTAGGGACGTTTATCTGAGGCGTTCCTGCTTTCGTCATGGCCGCCCTTGAGGCGGCCATCCAGTCAAACCAAAAATGCAGCGCAAAGCGACTGGACCTAAAAGCTGGATGGCCGGGTCAAGCCCGGCCATGACATGTATGTTTCGCCATGCCTTGCGCAAAAAAACGATCATAATCCCGCAACCGTACAAAAATTCCCTTAATCATCCCAAAAAGGTAACAAACCGCGCGCTACTTCTTCACCTTCGTTTCATCGGCTTCCTTCAGCGCCGCCGTGCAGTCTGCCTGCAACTCGGATGCATGGGTGCGCAGACAGGCTTTGCGCCCGCCGCCTTTCTTGATGTCTTTGCAGAACTTTTCGAGATCGCCCTTGCAGGCCGCGCTGTATTTGACTTTTGCCTCGGCGGACGCGGCGAACATCGCCAAACCAGCCACCGCGAAAACCAGACCGATATTTTTCATGAGATAACATCCCTTTTTCTGTCAGCCGGAAAACATCCCCCTCATTTACGGCAACCATGCGACTTCTAAGGTAGGCATCGAGTTGCGCATGACATATATATGGGCGATGCGCCAATGGAGTTCGATGATATCGATCACGGTTCGGCTGCGTTGGAAGGAAGCCTTATGACCACACTCAGTCCCGAAGGACGCCGCCTTGTCGATAGCCTCGCGCAAAATTACGGGTTCAGCAGTGACGCGGTGGAAACGCTGTTGCGGGCGGTTTCGGCTGGCGGCGGCACCCAGGCTCAGTTCAACCATTACGAGTTCGGCGGCATGGGCCAGTGGAGCCAGGGCGGCATGATCATGATCGGCGACATGTTCAACAATGGCTTGAAGGATCGTGTGTCGCGGCTGGCCAACGAGCTGTCGAACGCCATCGGGCAGAGCAGCCCCTTTGCTCCCATGGCTTCGCAGTCACAATCGCAATCCCAGGGCGGCGGCTACGGCACAAGCTACGGCTCCGGCTCGCAAAGCAGCCTCTTCGTCACGTCGCCAGGGTCCGGCAACTGGTGGCCGGAAAATCTGGGCCAGCCATCCTCGACAGGCGCACAGAACACCATGCGGTATGCCGTGTTTCCCGGCGCCCGCCGCCTTGCCATTCAGGATAACGGGGCGGTGACTGTTTACGACACCGGTGAGCATCAGATCGGCGGCGTCGGGCAGCAGCAGGGCGGGGGCCAGTCGTTCACATTCAGCAGTCAGTTCGGTCTCGTCCGCGTTTCCGACCTGCCCCTGGTGGACACGGCTCGACCTGCGAAGACGCAAACCCATCCTGTCCCAGATCAGTCACCGGCCGTGCCGATGATGCCTGCTGAGGCTTCAGTCACACCTAAGGAAAGTCGCGAGGATGTTTTCGCGGCTCTGGAAAAGTTACATGATTTTCAAACCAAGGGCATCCTGACCGCCGATGAGTATGCGAAGAAAAAGCAGGAACTCCTGAGCAGGATCTGACAACGGCCAGCCGTCAGCCGTTAACGACGCCTCTGAAAATTCCCCCGCGATTGCGGTGCCGCGGGCCTTCCAAGGCTTTCGGTCTTATGTCGGAAAACCACACGCCCTTTGGTCAGGTCATAGGGCGTCATTTCAACGTTGACCCGATCGCCGACGATGGTCTTGATCTTGTTGCGTTTCATGCGGCCCGCGGTGTAAGCCACGATCTCATGACCGTTATCCAGTTGAACGCGGAACCGTCCGTCCGGCAACACGTCGGTTACGGCACCTTCGAATTCTAAAAGTTCTTCTTTCGCCACCTGTGCTCCTCTAATAAAATTATTGGGTGCGCCTAAAACACTTAAGCTCACCTTCGTCATACCTCTCGAGAGAGACATAGAAATGACGCGGATCAGCCGGGATTGCAAGCACCGACCGGCCATTTGAAGGCATCGATGCGGGAAGCGCGCTGAATTGGCCTCTTGATCAATTGTTTTCTTTGCCGGCGTGGCTATCGTGTCGCGCATGAAGCCGGATCAAAGGTCACAGCGCGAGGAAACATGAAATTGAAGCGAGTTCTTCATCTGGCAGGCGTTGCCGTTTTAATGGGCTTGACCCTGCCATCGCCGATAGCAGTCGCGCGCGAGTTGAAACCGTTCATCCAGAGCGCCATTCAAGACCTGGGCGCTTCTCCCGAGCGCTTGTCGAAAATTACATCAACCTTCGAAAAGCTGGTTGCAGAGGGAAAAGTGCCCGGGGCCGTGATCGTCATCGCCCGCAAAGGTCAGATTGTTTATAATAACAGTATCGGGTTTCTGGATAAGGCGTCGAAGAAGCCCATGACGCCGGATGCGATCTTTCGTATCTATTCCATGACGAAGCCGCTGGTATCGCTCGGTGCGATGATGCTTGTGGAAGACGGCATCATCCAGTTGAACGATCCGGTTTCAAAGTACCTGCCGGCTTTCAAGGATATGAAAGTCGCTGAAACCGTCATGGGTGCCGACGGAAAGGCAACCTATCCGCTGGCACCAGCAAAACGTGAGATTATCGTACAGGACCTGCTGCGGCACACGGCGGGGTTCGCCTATGCCGAAATCACAAAAAACGAGGTTGTGAAGCAGGCTTATATCGATGCCAGGTTTTATACGCCCAATACTGTGGATTACGACCAGCGGACGATGACCCCCGCCGAGCAGGTGGAGCGGATGGCCAAAATTCCGCTTCTTCATCAACCGGGGACAACCTTCGAATACGGCATGGCGGTAGACATGCTTGGGCGCGTGGTCGAGGCAGCGTCGGGCAAACGGTTGTCGGCGTTTCTTGATGAGCGCATCTTCAAGCCATTGAAGATGACGGATACAGCGTTTTTTGTGCCTGAAGGGAAACGGTCCCGCGTTGCCGAACCGTTGCCAGTCGACCCGGCGACAGGGCAACCCAACCGTCTTTTGGATGTTTCAGCCGAACCGCAAAACGACAGCGGCGGAGCAGGTGCCGTATCCACGGCCTCGGACTACCTCCGTTTCTGTCAGATGCTGCTCGATGGAGGCGAACTGGATGGCATTCGCCTGGTCAGCCCAAGCACCATACGGTTAATGACTGCGGACCACTTCGGCACCAAAGTTGCGACACCATTAGAACCGGGAGAAGTCCTGATGGGCGTCCCGGGATATACCTTCGGCCTTGGCTTCGCGGTGCGCAAAGGTGATGGCATCGCGGGCGTACCGGGGTCTGCGGGCGAATTCATGTGGGCAGGTGCAGCGGGCACGTTCTTCTGGGTCGATCCCAGGGAAGACATGGTCGTGGTGATGATGATGCAGTCGCCCGGACCGACACGACCTTATTATCGAAGACTGATCAAGGCGCTGGTCTATCAGGCGATGGAGAAGTAAACGCTCGGGGCCTTCGATGAGCGATCTTGTTCCTTGGCCCCAAGCCAGAGCATTTTCAAACAAAAGTGTGAGTGGGTTTGCTCTCGCAAATTCGATGAGACGAGAGTTAGAGCGCTTTCAGGCCTCAGATTAAATCGGAAGCGCTTTACCCGCACGAACTGCGGTCACCCGCATTCCGATCCCGCAAAAGCGACACCACGCATTCCCGCGAACCGCGATTGTAAGTCGAATAGATCTGGCCATCCAGATAAGCCTGAAGCGACGGCGACAACCACCAACTGAGAGAGACGCTTTTCCAGCCGATGGCGGTCTGAGCCTGGCTTTTTTCGCGGATGCTTTTGGCGCGTTTGCGTTGCCGTTCAGGCTCCTCGCGGGTCGTCGCCTTCACAAACTGGTTCCAGAAAAAGCTTTCTTTCTGTTGCGGGCAAATATAGATGGATGCATCGGAGCGGACGCCGCCGTTCAGGGTGGCGATCTGTCGGGGCATCTGCAGAATGGTTTCATAACCGCGCGCGATGCGTGTCGCGTTTATGGTCAGGATATTGCCCAGCGTGCCAAGCGGCTTGAAGTCCGACTCGTCGGGCAATTGAGGCTTGTCGTCGCTGGTGCCGGTCGCACCGCATTCCTTTTTGTTCTTGAACCAGTCGGGTTCGCTGGAAACCTGAATGACATACGGCTCAAGATTGCTATCGATGGCCTTGATCCCGGCCGCGATTTCCAGAGCCGTCACTGCACCGGAGTTGTCGAAATACCCGCCGTCCACGACGCTGTCGGCGATCTGCGCGGAACTGTCACGCAAATTGGCGTGCGGCGAGACAAACGGAGACCGCGAACTCATGCCGGCTGCCGTGCTGAGACGCATGTCGACCGACTTTGGCTTGCCATCGACGCAAGTCCGTTTCGTGCCAGCGATCGGGCTGAAGTAGCGCGGCAGAAAGCTCGCAAGCTGATCGATGGTCGACAGTTCCTCCGCCTTTCGCGACGAGCAGAAAAACTCATGCGCGTCATAGGCATCGATAAACAAGGGCCGGCCGTTGGGAAGCGGTTCATTCATTTTGACCGGCGTGAGGATGACGCGGCGGCCTGTTTCGACCGATGTCGAATTCATGAACAGAAGCGGGAGCCAGCGTCCGGGGCCGGTGTCCGTTGCCGATTGCAGCGGAGCTGAAAGAGGCGATGTCTCCCGGGTTGATCCGTAAACGCCGTCAAACGCATCTTCCCATGCGGTTTCAAGCACGCCAGCACGGTCCATCACCTGCGGGAGTCTGGATAGCGTTAGAACATCCCGCGATAGATAAGCGATCATGGCCGGAGAAAGAAAGTCGTTCGAGAGGGCTGACTGAAGCGCGTCCTTGTATGTGACTGCATCCGTCAGAAATTTCTCATTGGGTGTCCCGGTGTTGGCGACATTGAGGAACCAGAGCCGCTGTCGGTAAAGTGCGGTTTTCAGTTCCTCCAGCGTCAACGTCTGCTGCTTCTGCAAAGCACCGATGAAAAATGCTGCCCCGACCGAACTTCCCGAAACGCTTGAAATTCCGAAAAGCTGCTGATGGAAAGGTCGCGCGGACTTGTTACTGCGCATTTGACGCAAGCTCTCGTCTTCAAGATTGCCAAGCACGCTTGCGATCAGGAACGCTGCGCGGCTGCCGCCGCCTTCCCCCGACACGATGATGGGTCTTGGACACGCGGCTTTTTCATCCGGCGTCAAATTCGTGCGGTTGCACCCTTTCTGGTCCCAACCATTGGTTTCCTTCCATTTTTTGACCGACTCGGCGAAGGATGGAGGCTTCAATGCAGCCCTGTCCGCCTGTTTGATCGAAAGCACGCGCACATCGTGACCATCGGTGATGATGAGGGTGAGGAGGGTTATCACGACGATGAGCGATGTGATGAAAGGAAACTGAAACCGGTTCGAGGCAAGCGCCAGGAGCGTGACGAAGGGCAGCCAGCCTCCGAACAGGATGAACAGAAAGGCCGCGCGTTTGATGTAGACTGTGTCGGTCACGAGGTGGAGCGCATCGCTGAAACCGGCCCCCATGGAGCCAGCGGGGATCGTAAAAATCCGCTGAACGATGTCGGAGTATGTGAGGAAGTGGATCACCACGAGGCCGAGCAAAACCATGGTTAGTCGGCCCATGTATCGCCACATGAATACCTTCACCCGCTGGGCCGAAATCCAGGTCTCGGTCGAAAGAAAATCCGGTTTCAACTGCGTAAGATGGAGATCGCATGCATCTAGATCGACATCCGCGACCGGCTTTCGGGCAAACCGCTCAAAACGGATGAGCGTTTCCTTGAAAATCGCGGGATCCTTTTTTTCCAGGTTCTCCATGATTTTGCCGAAGCCTGTAATGAACAGGCTGCGTATCGACACAAGAATAAGCACCAACCCGGTCGCGATGAACAACAAGATCAAATGCCGTTCCACATAAGGCCGCAGGGTCGTTGCCTCAACCCGGTTGCCATCCGGGGACGGCGAGGGAAGATTGGCGGCGGCGGCAATCACGCCGATGAACACGGCGGCGAACGCGAGCACGACGAAAAAGCTCGGCAGTCTGAACACATAGAATTTGAACCGGTCCTCGGTATCGATCCCGATGACATCGAAGTTCTGAAGCAGCAGAAGTCTCGCCGTGAACACGAGGGGCAACGCCCAGAAGAAAATTCCGACGACGTAAAAACCCGCCCAATAGATGATGTCCTGGATCAGGTATGGCCTTGCATCGAAGAGAAGGT
This sequence comes from Rhodomicrobiaceae bacterium, assembly GCA_965247345.1. Classification (GTDB taxonomy): domain Bacteria; phylum Pseudomonadota; class Alphaproteobacteria; order Rhizobiales; family Rhodomicrobiaceae; genus Rhodomicrobium. The sequence continues at coordinate 36,812 of CBDFGZ010000007.1, forward strand.
CCTGAACCTGCGGCAGCACGGAGAAAGCATAAAAGGCAAGGCCAAGGCTCACAATGCTGAAAAACGTGACGCCAAGCGACCGGGAAAACAGCCTCACCTTTGAAACGCGCCTGACGTTATGGGCTTCAGGCGTATATGAGGCGGTACTGGCGGTCATTTAGAACCTCAAACGCAGCTTGTTCCGATGAGGTTTGATATTTGAATGTCATGCTCCCATCAAGACGATCGCTACATTTGTTGAAATTTTTCCCAAGTGTGCCAAATACAACGCTGACGCATTCCTGCGGCAATTGATGCGCAACCTTGAGACGAAAGTTTCAGCTGCGGCCATTCACGAGGTCATACCGATATGTTAGTCTGATTGCCCGTGGGTTGATGTGCCGGGCGTAAACGGGGGCGTTCACATGGCTTTCAAGGGAATTGGATTTTTTATCGCTTTAGCGTTATCGATGATTTCGCAAAATGCATTTGGTGGCGAACTGCGCACGGAGAGTGTCAGTTCTCCCAGTCTGGGCCGGGACGTAAAGGTGCTCGTCTACCTGCCCGACGGATATGAGAACGGTCGGCTAAGATACCCTGTGCTCTATCTGCTTCATGGCGCAAACGCCGATGAAAAGGCGTGGGTTGACTTCGGACACATTCGCGAGAAGGCCGATGCACTTATCGCGAGCGGGAAAATTCCGCCAGCGATCATCGTGATGCCGGGCTGCCCGTCCATGTGGTGGGTCGATGGTGCAAATGACAAAGCCGAAAGCGCGTTCTGGATGGATATCGTGCCTGCTGTCGGAAAACGATATCGCACGATCGAAACCCGTGGCGGGCGCCTGTTGGCCGGTCTTTCCGCAGGGGGCTACGGTGCCGTGCGCTATGGTTTGCGGTATCCCGAAAAGGTTGCGGCGGTCGCGGCGTTAAGCCCGGCCGTCTATGCGAAAAGCCCGCCTGCGACGTCTGCGGCGCGCATCAACCCGCCCTTTCTTCACCCCGATGGAAAATTCAATCAGAAGTCATGGGAAGAGCACAATTATCCACAACTCATCGAGGGATATTTCGCGCAGCCGTTGCGGTTGCCGTTCTATCTCGTTTCCGGCGACAACGATAGTTACGGGATCGCCTTTGAAACAGCGCTTCTTTTCAAGCAGCTTTATGAAAGACAGCCCGATCTGAGCGAGCTTCGTGTCGTCGACGGCGGGCATTCATGGTCAGTCTGGGAGCCTGCGATCAACGACGCACTGGCTTATGTGTTCAAGTTTGCGGAGCGGCCCCAAACAGTGACCGGAGCAACAACGACGACGGCCGCGTCCAGGCTCCCGCCTCACGTAAAAGGCTAACGCATTTTCAGCAAAAGTGTGAGCGGTTTTGCTCCTCGAAAATGCGATGAAACAAAAAGTTGGGTCGCTTACATGCCTCGGCTTGAATCGCAAGCGCTTTAGCATCTTTGAGTTTCCCTGTCGCCCCGGGCCTCGGATTACCCTGACAACTGACAATGAACTTGAATTCAACGGCCGCTTTTAAGCGGCCGTTTTCGTTTTCGCGACCTCATGCCAACAACAGGAGCGCTGCTGGTGCTGACACGTTCACGCTATCCCAAGGGCTATCAATTTTTCGATGCCAACGGACAACCCCTCTCGCTTGGCAAGTTGTCGTATTTTTCCGCCGGTACGACCTCCCGTCAAGACACCTACAGCGATGCCGCAGGCACGGTCGCAAACACCAACCCGGTCGTGCTCGACGGGTCGGGCCGATTGCCGGTCGCGGTTTACCTTGGGTCCATCACCGATTACAAGGAGGTTCTGACCACGGCGTCGGATAGCAACGTTGCACCCTGGCCGGACGACAATATACCTCGCGCCACACAGTCCGACTGGACAGCGACGAGCGGACCTTCGCAAATCCTGAACAAGCCCGCCCTTTCCGCCGTCGCGACTTCGGGCAACTACGCCGACTTGTCGGGCAAACCGGGGAACTTCACCGGAGATACGGGAACGGGCGGTGCCACCGGCCTCGTTCCGGCTCCGACCTCAGGCGACGCAGCCGCAGGCAAGTTCCTGAAAGCGTCTGGCGCTTGGGCGACGCCTCCGATTGGCTCGAGCACGTCACCAATGACCGGAGCAACGTCGAGCGCGAGCGGCACCGCGGGGACAGCACCAGCGCCCCAGGCTGGGGATCAGGCAAAGTTCCTGCGTGGCGACGCCACCTGGGCAAGCGCCAGCGGGTCCGGCGGCACGACCAACATCGGTGTTGCGCAGGCCGCATCTAAAGTAACTTTGACATCATCGACCGGGGCAGGTGCCGACATTCCAGCCGCCGACACATCGAACGCAGGTGTGATGAGCGCCGCTGACAAGACAAAGCTTAACGGCATCGCGACGGGAGCTACGGCGCAAGTCGCAAGCGATTGGAACGCCACGACAGGTGTCACTGCCATCGCGAACAAGCCCGCGCTCGGCACAGCTTCGACAAAGGATGTTCCGACGAGCGGGAATGCCACCACCACGCAGGTGGTGCTCGGCAATGACAGTCGGCTCTCGGACATTCGAACGCCATCCGCGCACGCAATGAGCCACGCGGCGGGCGGATCGGACCCACTCGCGATTGCGGCAAGCCAGGTTTCCGGCATTCCGGCAGCGCTGTCTGCCCAGAACATCGATAACGTGTCGCGCGTCGGGATCGGCACCACCGACACGAGCAACAAACTGTCCGTGAACGGGCCGAGCGCCTTGTTCGCAAACAGTGGCGATTGCCGTGCGACCATCTCGAAGGGTGCGGCCTCAAACACGGCGGCCTTTAACTTTCAGGACAACTTTTCCACGCGCAGTCAGTTCGGCCTTCTCGGCAACGACGACTTTACCATCAGCGTGTCGCCCGATGGGACGACTTTCAGAAGCGGCCTCGTCATCGACCGAACCAGCGGCGCGGTGTCATTCCCGAACACGACGCTCAGCGGCGGCGGCGAAGCCAATACCGCGTCCAACGTTGGTACCGGGACCGGCCTGATCTATCGCTCCAAGACCGGCGTCAATCTCGATCTAAAGTCAATCAAGGCCGGAACCAACGTCACGATCACGAACAACGCCGACGACGTGACGATTGCGGCGGGCGGCGGCTCCGTTGACGGGGCATCCATCGCGCCGTCGAAGCTGACGATCCGGGACACATCGATCTCCGGGTTCACAGGTGCAAAGTTCGAGACCTATCAGGCGGCCTTGCAAACAACGGATGCGTCCACACCGACCTTGCTGGCAATTCCTATTGCGAACGGGGAACTTGTCATGGTCCGCGCTTTCGTCGAAGCGTTCCTCCCTGATTATTCAGGTGGATTTTTCCAGGAGTTGTTCCGCATCTTCCGACGAGGCTCGTCGGGCAACGTCACGACCGTGGGTTCCAATTATTCCAGCAACTATCAAGCGAAAGATTCAAGCGTCAGTCCGGGTGCCACGCTTTTCGCCGGAGCCTCAGCAGGAACGAGCACCGCGAACATCAACATCACAGGTGAAGCGACTTTGACGTTCAACTGGTTCGCCACGTGTTTCGTCCAGCGGATCAAATCCAACTCCTGATTCTCACCTCACCTGTTGTTGTCCGCCGGTGGCCTCGACCGGCGTTTCTCTTATTAGGAGCATAGCTCATGGCAGCCGGAAACTTCGACCAATGTCTCGCCATCACGCTCAAATGGGAAGGCGGATACTCGAACCATCCCGATGATCCAGGCGGTGCAACCATGCGTGGCATCACACAAGGGTCTTATGACGCGTGGCGGCGGCGGCATAACAAAAGCAGGCGTCCCGTCCGTCAGATCGAAGAACAAGACCTTCGTGCGATCTACCGCCAGGACTACTGGGACGCGATCCAATGTGAGGATATGCCGCTGGGCCTAGACCTGTGTGCGTTTGACGCTGCCGTGAATTCTGGCGTCGGTCGCGCAAGGCAATGGGGTATGGACGCGACGGATATCGATACATTCTGCCAGCGGCGTCTGCGTTTTCTGCAGAACCTTGGACGCCTATGGCGCGTGTTCGGCGTTGGCTGGAGGCGGCGGATTGCCAGCATCCGCAACGATGCGCATCGCATGTCGGATGGAGTGACAACGAGCAGTGCGCATGATGACGAAATGACCCTGCATGCCGGCATGCGGGGAAATGCTGTTCTGAGACTACAGAAACGGTTGCGCGAACTTGGTTATCCATGTGGCCTGGTTGACGGCACCTACGGCGAGCAGACCTATCGCGCGGTGGTGATTTTTCAGACCGATCACGAACTGCCGGGTGAATCGGGTGTCTGGCAACCACAGTATAATGGCGCGCTGGCGGCGGCCGAACCTATGCTGCCGAAGCGGCGGCATGCCACGGTCAAGGACCTGGAAGCGCAAGGGGATAGACCCGTCCAGCATATGAACCTGCTGCAACGCATGTTCGCCTGGATATTCGGAGCAAGCGCTGCAACGCAAATCTTTCAGGGCAGCGACGTTGTGAGTTCCGCAGGCGCGGTTCGGACCGCACTTGAGCCGGCAATTGGCCTTGCGGCGTGGGCGTCGGACCACCGCTGGCTCTTGATTGCAGTGGCAGCCGTCGGGCTGATTGCGTTGGTACGGTCGATCCGCGCCGATCACGTCGCGGCCTTTCAAAACTTCGACTATCAGGGCACCAATCCAACCACAGGGGTCTAGCATGCTCAGTACAGTGATCTCGTTTGCCGGGAGAATCCTCGGCGCGGCCTCGTGGGCGGCCTGGCTCGGTCCTTTTGCACCCATCGTCACAGGAGTTGCAAAGGCGATTGGCGGCTTGATCGAGGCGATTGTCGAAATCGTCGTTGCTCTATCAAGAAGCCCTGAGGGGCGCATCGTTCTGGCCCTCCTGGTCGGCGCATTCGGCTTTCTGTATTTCCGCGCCCATTACATCGAGGCCGGAAAAGCCATAGCTCCCACCCGGGTCGTCACAGTAACGAAGCCCTGCGCGCGGTTGCCTTTGGAAAAACGTCGACGGTGATATCTCATGGACACCATGCCATCCAAGCTGCCCGGCCCGTCCGATAACGCCGCCAGCGATATCTCGCTAAGCCGCATCTATCTGCCGTTTGCGATGGTACTGACGTTCGGCGCGTTTTTGCTGGTGGGCGGGTATACGGCCGGCGGCGTGATGTCCGGAATCGCGCACAACAAGACCGAAATCGACGTGCGCCTCACGGCCATCGAACGTGAGATGACCGCGATCAAGGGCATCCTTTCCGAGCGGCATACCGGCGCTCCGAATACTGCGCCGTGTAGAGTTCGATAACGCGAGCTTCGACGCGGGGTCGTCGACAGCATCTCCAGCCACGCACCGTTCCAACCGCAAGCATGATCGTCAGCGCTTCGACGAACTCCACGAACGAGAGACATGCCGCCAGAACCGCCGGTCCGGCATGAGCCCAGGTTGTGTCCGCGAACATGAATGATCCTCTTACGCTTTGCGATTAAGACCGCCCACGTGAAAAGGTTTCAGGGTCTTCTGGAGGGTAAAACATCGACACTGCGACACCAAGGTGCCAACCGAGATTTATCCAAGTCTTTGCAGCTTTTTGTCGGCTGTAAACCTCATACAAAAATCACTATATTGCATGCAATATTAAGGATTACCTCCGTAATTAATATAAATCTGTCACTTATTCGGCGAAGACTTGCCTGACACTGATTTGCTTGCTAAGCCTTGACATGCATCGCCTCGCGTTTCGGCAACCGAAGCAAGCACTTTTTATTCTGAACGAGATGGGGACCGCGATATGAATTTATGCCGTCTGGTCTATTTTAGCGAACGCAACATGTCGGTTTCCCTCGATATCAATCAGCTTATCGCCACATGTCACAAGAATAACTCGAAAACCACGCTGACCGGTATGCTGCATTATAACGGCAACTACTTCATTCAGGTCATCGAGGGATCGCGAGCGGATGTGAGCTTCACCTATCATCGGATCGCGCAAGACCCACGGCACCAGAACATCCTGCTGATCGCCTGTAACGATGTTCGCGAGCGTTCGTTCCCCGGCTGGTCCATGGGTCTGCACGAGGGAATGAACGATCGCACGAAACAAATTTTTCTTCGATATTTTGCGTCTGATCGCGTCGATCCCAGTCAGGTCAACGTTGAAAGTCTTCTGGACGTATTGCAGGATTTATCCGTGGAGCTTTAGGCTGTCTGGAACAGGTATAAGTCCAGATCACCCCTTAAGCGGCTGCGAAGGTGCTCCAGTTGCTCCTCGTCGTGATCTTTAGCGGCGCCTTTCACGACGGGCACATAATTCAGAATGTTGAAGGCTTTGATAAAAGGTGCCCAGGTTTGGAGCGCGCCGCCCGATGCGCCGTAGCCCTCGATGAAAGCCTCTTTCGCATCGATGTTGAGATCATGCAAGGCAATCGACAGGTCCCAGTATGGCGGAACGCAAGAAAGACTGTCTTCCCAGTCGATCACAGCCTGAAGGTTACCGGTTTTATCCACCACCACGTTTTTCAGGCGCATGTCCCCATGGTTGAGAACAGGGGAAGCGGTCCATGCTTTCATCTCGCCAACCACTTCGCGAAGTGTGCGCAGTTGATCCGGCTTTAACAATTTATGCCGCTCCAGGAAGTCGAGCCGCCGCGCCACGTCGCAATCAATGTCGAGAAACTGCGTCCAGTTCTTGAGAGGCGTGGTTTGATCGTCATTCCAGTCGAAAATCCGGCCATAACCATGTGTCTCGATGGTATGGATACGGGCTGTCATCTCGCCCATCGCCCGCACGATTTTCAGTCGCTCAGGGTGCGTGGATGCGTTCTCTCCCCGGATTTTTTCCGCGACCATGTAGGGGACGCCGATGGGGTCGGTGCCCACATATACAATCGTAGCAGTCGGGATGCCGATCTTTCGCGCTCGCTCGGACACCCATTGTTCTTTCAAATAGTGATCGAGTTTGCCTTTGCCGTCGCTCATCCGGACGATGAAAGCCCCCTGCCTCGTGTCCACATCGCAAACGAAATTGCTTAATCCGCCAGACAACGAGGTCGCATCGTCGCAATCGCCACCGAAGTGATGCTCTGCCGCAATGCGTGCCAGTTTCAACGCCTCGGCCTCGGTCAACGCCTGAGCGGGCTTATCTTTCATGACGCTTTTCCCCTTCAAATTCAGACACGGCAAAAAGAAATGAGCCAAGCTCATGGGGACCGCGAAGCTTGATCGTGGCGAGATGCCCGGTCTTTTGCAACGTCAGAGGTCCGACATGAAGCGCCAGTCCGCAATCGCCGAGAAACGTATCCATCGGCGTGTCGCCCGCGCCGATGCAATCCACCGCATTCCAACCCAGCTTCTGGCACATGGCGCGCCATCCGAAACTTTTATCCACACCGGCCTGCGTCACGAACCCCTTGGGGCGCGGGTGCTGATAAGCCATCAATCGATCCTCAGGCTCATCGATCAGCAAAAACATCATGCAAACTTCAAGAGCATCCAGCCGCGTCCGCAGTTCGCCCGGTGTGCTGGAATAGCATTCGCTGGCACTTGCGTATTTCGCCCGAACCGCGTCAACGCGTGTGGCGTCGCCCACCCATATGATTTCGCCGTAGCGCCAGTCACGCGGATAGAAGAACAGGACGAGATTTCGGATTTCGTTTTCCAGCAACCTGGCAACCGCGCTTAAAACGCCCTCGATATCGGTTTCGGACAACGGAAAAGCCGCCAGTTCCTGGAATGCGAGTTCGCCGGATGTGGACGTCAAGTAACCCATCTGACTGCCATTCAGCGAAATAATCGGTAAAGGTGCGGTTGTAATCGAAGCCCATTCCTCACCGAACGTCGAGATCACGTTAAGCGGAAAGCGCAACGAATTGATGACAACGGGGCGTCCTCGATCCGCAATGCGCTTCAGCGCATGGGAAACGTCGGGATGAATGCGAACGCGGCCCTCATACTCATGGACAGCGGTCCCATCAAGATCGATGACGACCGCGCCTCGGGTCAGAAACTGCGATTGTGACATGAAGGCCTGCAAATCGGCAGCCCACTGCGGAATACTCGAAGTTCGGCTCGTCTCGTTTATCGTAAGCTTATCCATGGCCATTCGATCCAACTGATGCACGCATAACAAAGACTCTCGTTCAACAATAAGTTTGCAGGTAAGAGGTTGCATGCGTCCGATGCTTCACATACCGTATGTGTACATGCTATCACCGTGAGCCTCTCATACATAAGGAACACCGATATGGCCAAGGGCCAGCAACGAAGTAATCGCGAAGCTAAAAAGCCAAAAGCCGAAAAACCAAAAGCCGCCGCCCCATCCAACGTGTTCGCTCCGCAGACGAAGGCAAAACCCGGCGACAAGGCTGGCAGCAAGAAATAGCGGCAGATTTGCCCGGACGGCTTGTGTTTCAATCCACGCCAGCGGTCTGCCGAGGATGTTTGATGACTTATGATCTAAGCCAGGACACAAGCGCTGGCCCGTGTCTGGCTGGCTTGGAGAGCGCGATCTCAACATCGTCCTTATGCTAGTCTTCAGTCGAGGTTTTCATCTCGGGTCATGTCATGCCATCGCGTCTCCCGATGAAGCTGATCTCAACATACTGGCGATTAACGCGTGGGGCGACGCTTGGCGCACAAGGTATCGTCGTCGATCCGGGCGAGCGTGTCCTTCTCGTGCGGCACGGCTATCGACCCGGCTGGCACTTTCCGGGCGGTGGCGTCGAATGGCGTGAGACGGCGGAGAGCGCCCTCGGGCGCGAACTGCTTGAGGAAGCAGGCGTTATCGTGAAGGGACGACCCGTTCTACATGGCCTGTTCGCCAACGTCATGGGTGCGATGCCGAGCGATCATATTGCGGTCTACATTGTCCGCGAATGGGAGAGGCCTTCGATTCCGGCACCGGGTTACGAAATCGCTGAAAGCCGGTTTTTCTCTCGGGATGCGTTACCCGACGGGACGACACCTGGCACACGACGGCGTCTCAACGAGATTTTCGCTGCGGCGGAAGTGGATGCACGGTGGTAGGTCGGATTTAAGGGAGAAGTAAAACCCTCTCCGCACAGCGGGCTCATTTTGCATAACAACGACATGTCATGGCCGGGCTTGACCCGACTATCCAATGCAACAGAGAGGTAGTGCTGTTTTCATTATCTTTTTTCGTATTTCTGTATGGCCGCCTCAAGTTCGGCCATGACGAAACCGGGACTTTCGCAAAGGTCTCCATCGTAAAGTGTTGGATGCAGGGGGACTATTCGTCGGTCATTCGGCGGGTTGGTATAGCTTTTTGCGCGCTTCCTCGCGAAGCGCGTCGATTTCAATTAAAGAGGTATCGCCCTGTCTTATGTGCCAGAACGTCCAGCCGTTGCAGGCGGCGCGCCCCTGGGCCTTTGCACCGACGCCGTGGATCGAACCGCGCAAGCCGCCAGACGTGATCGAGCCGTCAGCCATAATCTGCGCCTTTATTGTTGTTTTCGCATCAAACAACGCGTCGCCCACGCTGACCATTCCCATCTCGACAAGGGTGCCGAACGGAACGCGCGAGGCGTTGCGGCGCGATTGTATCGGCGATGTCGTCTCCGGCTTGCCGACGATCACTTCTGCGATACGCGCGCGTGCAGCATCCGCGTAGCCTCTGTCCCGCTCGATGCCGATAAAGCGCCGGTTCAGCGCCTTCGACACAGCACCGGTGGTGCCCGTTCCAAAAAATGGATCGAGGATGAGATCACCCGGCATCGTGGTCGAAAGGATGATCCTCGACAAAAGCGCTTCCGGCTTCTGGGTCGGATGTCCCTTTTGTCCCGCGCTGTCGCGTAGCCGCTCTTTTCCCGAGCAGATCGGCAACACCCAGTCGGACCGCATTTGAAGATCCTCGTTGAACGCTTTCATGGAGTCATAATTGAAAGTCGGGCGCGAGGCTTCGTCGCGTGCGGCCCAGATCAGGGTTTCGTGTGCGTTCGTGAACCGCGTGCCCTTGAAATTCGGCATCGGGTTCGTCTTGACCCAAATGACATCGTTGAGAAGCCAGAAGCGCAGGTTTTGCAGAGCGGTGCCGAGGCGGAAGACGTTGTGGTAACTGCCAATGACCCAGATCGCGCCATTAGGCTTCAACACACGACGGCATTCCGTCAGCCACGCGTAGGTGAACGTGTCATAGGCTTCAAAGCTGTCGAACCGGTCCCAGTCCTGACTGACGCCGTCGACACGTGTGTTGTTCGGGCGCAGAAGCTCGCCGCCGAGTTGCAAATTGTAGGGTGGATCGGCAAAGACGAGGTCGACCGAGGCAGGCGGCAACTGCTTGAGTTGCGCGACGCAATCGCCGATGAGGATCGATCCGCTTTCAGGGAGCGTAGTCCCAGGCTTATCTGTTTTTGTGGGAAGTGTACGCTTCAGGGAAACCGAACTCATGACAACACCATCTCGACTTACTCGACAACAGGACGCGAACTCAACGGGAAGTCCCGGGACCAAGTTTTAGCATAACCGTTCGAAAAGAGGGTTAACGCAGGCGGTGCTGCCGGAAACCGGCTTGCGAGGTGTGGTTAGCCGTGGTCAACTGAAAGCATGAAGATACGCTTTCCCTTTTCGACCTCGCAATCGCGTGCACAGCAGGTGTTCGAGACTGCTTTTGCCATAAAGTCTCTTCTTTTCGAGGTGACGGCAAGGTCCGACAGCGCCATCGTGGATGCATTTTACGAGGGATACGATGCAGCCTTCGTGTTGCCCAATGAAAAGGAAACGCGGGCAGGGTTTACCGCTTGCCTCAAACTGAATGAGGGGCGCGCCTATCGCGTGGCGTCAACCAAATACGGCCCTTTTTGCGAGTTGGTTCTCGTCGCGCGCGATGAGGTCGGCTATGTCGTGGGTGGCGCGAACTTCATTGCCTTTCACCATGAAGGCGAGTTGCACGCCAAGCCGTTCATCACCACAAACCTCAACTACATCTATGTGACCCCTGAGTACCGGCGGCGTGGATATCTCCATCTGCTCTTGGATGCGATTAAACACAGCGCCGTGCTCGCGATAGCCGATACGCAAAGCGATCTGCGGCAGGTCATTTTTCTGGAACTCAACGATCCGTTTCTGCTGAGCGGGTCCAACTCCGAGGAAGATACGGCGCGTTCCGGCCTCGACCAGTTCGAGCGCATCGCCGTCTGGCGATCACTTCAGGCGAAAGTTATCGACTTTGCTTATGTGCAGCCGCCACTTTCTCCGGATCTTCAGGCTGATACAACGCTTGCCTACGCCGTGATCGGAGCGAAAGACGCGCTTGATGCGTGCCTTTTACGCGATCATCTCCTGCGCTTTTTTTCCATTTCCGTGCTGAAGGGGAAAAATGCCCGGCTCGAGCCGTACGCCCGGACCCAACTCGACGATCTGGACAAGCGATGTGTCGCCGGGCAAGCAATCCCGATTCTCGATATCTCGTCGTTTCCGCAAGACCAACACCAGAACAAGACGGCGTCTGGCACTACTGGCTCGTCATCCCTGCGTTCATATCTGAACCGTTAGCCAAAGATTAAAGGTTTTGGTTGGAGCACATTAGGAATTAGGCTCGCTTAATGGAAACAGGTTCGTTCACCGCGCACAAACAACGCGCGGGTCGATCAATCCAATCTCATCGGGAGGGCTGGCGTGTCGGCTTGCTGGAGGAAGGCGACGACGGCGGTTGCGACGTGGCGGGCGACGCAGCGGTGGGCGCTTTTGGAAGAGAACCGGGTGAGGATGCAACTGCCGCACCGGTAGGCCCTGCCTGCGGTGTCGCTGGCGCGGGTGGATTGGGTGCGGCTGGATTTGGCGCAACTTTCTCCGGCTGTGCGGCAATCCGGGGTGCGGTCGTGTTCGGCATCGCTCCCGCGCTCGCTGCCGCAAGTTTCTCGGCAGGTGCATCGATAACCGGGCGACGGATAACAAGAAGCGGCCCGTGACTTTCTCCAATGCGTTCGATGGCGCGGCGGATCGGTTCGACGACGACCTCCATATGATGACCACTGGCGTGCAGCAGCCAGTCCCCGGACTGGGCGATGGCCACGTGCCCCTGCCAGAACAGAAGGTCGCCGCGCTGCACAGTATCGAGATGCTTTGGATCAATGGCCTCGCCAGCGCCACTCGCCTGCATATCGCTGTCGCGAGGGCATGACGCACCTGCGGCATTCATGGATATCTGGACCAGCGCCGAGCAATCGATGCCGAGCGTCGTTTTCCCGCCCCACAGATAGGGAGCGCCAACGAAGCGCTCGGCAACGCGGACGTAGTCTTTTGCGCGCTCTCTTATGCCGACCAAATGATCCGCGAAGATGTAGCCGCCGCGGGAGAGTTCAAAGAAACGGCCTTCAGGGCGGCCCATGAGCGTAACCGCCGTCGAAAAGCTCAATTTCGTGATAGGTGGCCGCTTCATGTCCGGTGCGGGATAAAGATACGTGAGCCGCGCGCTGACCCGGTGGGTGCACGGCTCCACAAGCGCGGATAAGCCGTCAAGAGTCATGTAACCGACATATCGGTCGTCCTGAAGCTGAACCCAGCCCCAGCCGTCCCGCACATCGTAAAGCGTGACCATTTCGCCCATCAAGGCCTCGGTGGTCACGGGAGCATCGAACTTCGGCGTGGCACGAACCGCTGCGGCAGGTGCCGCGATTTGGCGCGGTTCACCAGCGACATAGCGAGGCGCGCGCACGATATCCTGAAGATAATTCGCGGCCAGATCGTCACGAAACGCGTTGATGCGCGGATCAAGCTTGGTCATGTTGTGCGCCTCCAAACTCGTTGCGGATCACCTTGAACAGTACGCGTGCCCCTTGAGGCTCACCGCCCATGGGCTTGCCTGGCAGCGCGCGGGGCGTCCAGCCGTAAATATCGAAATGTACGAAGCGACGGGCGTTCTTAACGAACCGCTTCAGGAACAACGCGGCCGTGATCGATCCGGCGAAAGGGCCATTATAAATATGATTGACATCCGCCACCTTGCTTTTGAGATAGCCATCATAGGGTGCCCAGAACGGCATACGCCACACCGGGTCTGAAACACGCATGCCCGCAACATGAACCACGCGGGCCAAGGCCTCGTCATCGGTATAGAACGGGCTGAGGTCCGGACCGAGCGCGACCCGGGCGGCTCCGGTCAGGGTTGCGATATCGATCAGCAGGTCGGGCGCTTCCTCATCGGCAAGCGAAAGCGCGTCGGCGAGCACAAGACGGCCTTCGGCGTCAGTATTGCCAATTTCGACAGTCATTCCCGCGCGGCTTTTGAGGATATCGCCGGGCCGAAACGCGTTGGCGGAAATGTTGTTGTCCGCCGCCGCGATCAAAATCCGCAACCGCACCGGCAAGTTGGCGGACATGATCATCGCACCAAGGGCCATGACGCTGGCAGCACCGCCCATATCCTTTTTCATGAGCGCCATCGCTTGGGGCGGCTTCATGTTCAGCCCGCCGGTATCGAAGCAGATGCCCTTGCCGACGAGAGTCACCTTCGGATGAGTTGGGTTCCCCCACCGGAGATCGGCAAGACAGGGCGGCCTGTCGCTGGCGCGGCCGACCGTGTGGATCATTGGAAAATTTGCAGTCAGCAGATCGTCGCCCGACGTGACCTCGACCTGCGCACCAAATTCAGTACCAAGAGCGACCAGCGCGCGGGCAAGATCAGGCGGACCGAGGTCGTTGGCGGGCGTGTTGATAAGGTCCCGCGCGAGCCAGATTGCAGACGCGTCAGCAACGGCTTGTCTCGCGAGGGATCCAGACGCGACAAGCTTGCGCGGCTTTCGCTTTGTGCTGATGTATTGATCGAATGCATACCCGCCAAGCAGCCAGCCAAACACAGCCGCGTGTTTTGCCGCATCCGCGACGCCCGATAACGTATACGTGCCTTCGGGCAAAGCTGCTGGCAAAGCGCCTATCGCCAGTGTGTCGAAGGCGGGATCGCCCTCGTCTGCGGTCAAAAACAGGACGGACAACGATCCGCTTTCGCCCGGAAGAAGTGCGTGGTTTCCCGGCTTGGCGCGCCATCCCGTCGATTGAAGCCATGCCTTGTGCGCCGGTGTCGCATATCGCTCCGCATCGGATTGATAAGCCAAGGCCGAAACAACCCGTATGGGGATCGCATCCCGGTCGTCTTCGACAAGGATATTCGCCAACCTCTCTGCTGCGTCTTTAAGCGACGGTGTCATGAACTCAACCTAACCGGGTGGGCCGCCTCGCGCGGGTAGGTCGTGTTAAACGCCATCTAAGATGGAAACATGGCACATGGTTCGTTATTTCCGCTCATATTTCGGTTTCGTTTGCTTCGCGCGCCATGATCAGAGCGAAAATCGCATGTTGATCATGGCGAGCGCGGTCCGCAAGCCGTCGATGATGTGCCTGACATCGTCACCATTCTGACCAGCTAGCGTGATGAATGCCACGCTCAAGCCAGCCGCTATCAGCGCATACTCAATGGCCATCGCGCCCGTCTCGTCCGCTGCGAACTCACTCAGGATTTGTCGGACTATAAGATACATGTTCATCTCCAACGCAAAACAAAATAGGCGCCGGACGTACCGGCCTCTTGGGCCACGGTAGGCTCCGGGCTGTTAAAAACGATTTAATTCAAACGTTAGCGATAGGGTTTGTTGCAAGATTGGTTATCAGCGGTTTAGCCATGTGTACGCGCGTCGGGTCACATTCCGTAAATGACCGGCGCGTGATTGCCGTTCGCCAGATTGCGATAGCGGGCGAGCGCCCAGAGCGGGAAATAGCGTCCATACCCGTGATAAATCAGATAAAAAATGCGAGGGAAGCCCGGCGCGTTATGACGCTCTTCCTGCCAGGTTCCGTCAGCGCCTTGCGTTGCCATGAGATAGGCAATCCCTCTGGACACTGCCGGATGATCCGCCCTGCCAGCCGCCATTAATCCCAGCAACGCCCACGAGGTCTGCGAAGCCGTGCTTGGCGATGCTTCATACCCGCGATAATCGAGCTTATAACTGGAGCCATCTTCGCCCCATCCACCATCGTTGTTTTGTGCGGAAATCAGCCATTCCGCCCCACGCCGAACCGACAGGTGGGAGCCATCGAGGCCAGCCGCGTTCAGGGCGCATAAGGCCGACCATGTGCCGTAGACATAATTCATGCCCCAGCGTCCGAACCAGCTCCCGTCTTTTTCCTGATTGGCAAGAATGAAATCGACGCCTCGTTTCAAGCTCGGGCTTCCTTCAACTCTTTCCCCCAGTTGCGCGAGCATGGAGACACAACGCGCTGTGACATCCACAGTCGGCGGGTCGAGCAGCGCCCCGTGATCGGAAAACGGAATGTTATTGAGATACTCCTGGGTGTTGTCCACGTCGAACGATGCCCAACCGCCATTTTTACTCTGCAGGCCGACGATCCACTCCCGACCACGATCCACCGCTTCCGAGAAATCAACCGCGGGCGCCTGAGGCTGAAGTGC
Source organism: Rhodomicrobiaceae bacterium (assembly GCA_965247345.1). Lineage (GTDB taxonomy): Bacteria > Pseudomonadota > Alphaproteobacteria > Rhizobiales > Rhodomicrobiaceae > Rhodomicrobium. Next base: position 52,193 of record CBDFGZ010000007.1, read on the forward strand.
TGCGCGGTCCATCGCCATCACGACAACCGCCGTATCGTCGAGATCGGGATAATGCGGGTTCGCATACTGGAACGGCCACCCGCCCGGCCTCACTTCAGGGCGTTTCGCAGTCCAATCCCCCGCAACGTCAAGCACCTGCCTCGGTTTCAGCCACGCGAGGCCCTGCAACGCGCACTCTCGCGCCTGTTCTCCGCCGACTTCCAGAAGACAGTGAACGGCAAGTCCCGTATCCCACACAGGCGATACGCAAGGCTGACACAAAATTTCCTGATCTTTTTCGACAAGCAGTTTTTCGATGGACCGGCGGGCGATGGCTCGCTCCGGGTCCGTTTCCGGCACGCCCAGCGCGTCGAACATCATCACCGAATTCGCCATGGCCGGGTAAATCGCGCCCAGACCGTCTTCTCCGTTCAACCGCTCCTTCACAAACGCGATGGCCATATTCATCGCCTTTCGGCGAGGCCTGCCGGGAAACAATGGCTCGGCGATGCGGAGCACGGTATCGATGCCCGCGAAGGTAAGATACCACGACCATTTCTGATGTTCGGCCTTTGAACGGGGACCGACCTTCGCCGGGTTTTTGAGGAACAGTTCCTCAATGGTTACGCCGCGTTTATTTTGTGCGCGCGGCTTCAGGACACCAAGCACGAACAGGGGCACCATCACGGTTCGCGCCCAATAGGATATTTTGGTGATGTGAAATGGAAACCACTTGGGCAGAAGCATCGCTTCCACCGGCATTGTGGGAACGGCTCGCCATGGGATAATGCCGTAAAGCGCAAGCAGAATACGCGTGAAGACGTTGCTGTTTTCCGCGCCGCCGCGAGACCGTATCGCGTCGCGCGCTCGCGCCATATGGGGTGCATCGATATCGTCACCGATCATCTTCAGCGCGAAATACGCCTTGACGCTGGCACTCATATCGAAAGCGCCATGATGAAACAGGGGCCAGCCACCATGCTCGCCTTGAATGCGACGCAGATAGTTGCCGATTTTCGCTTCGCGCTGTGGGTCGGGATTTTCGCCGAGGTGATGCGTCAGCAGGATATATTCGGCCGGGATCGTTGCGTCGGCCTCGAAATCGTAGCACCAGTGCCCGTCGTCGCGCTGATCTTTGAGCAACGCGGCTGACGCCGCTTCGATGCTTTCGTTCAGAACTTCGATGCTGGAGACGTGACGCGGAGCGTTCTGCCAGTCTGCAAATTGTGCTTTTCCCATCGTCGTCTATAGCCCCTCGCGAGATGAGCAGCCGTTTCGCCGGAACGGATCGCTCCCTCAATCGTCGCTGGCAATCCCGTCTTGGTCCAATCGCCAGCTAAGAAAATGTTACTCCACGTCGTCTGCGCACCGGGCCGTTTCGCATCAATATGAGGAAGAGCTGCGAAAGTAGCCCGTTTTTCCTTAACGATCTGCCAGTGCGGTAACTCCGGCGAAAGCCCTGTCACCGCAGAAACATCCTGCCACAACTCAGCCGCAAGTTGCTCCCGTGGCCGGTCGTTAAGGCGGTCTGCACCACTGATCGTAATAGACAATCTGTCTGGAAACGCAAAGATCCATTCAACTGTGCCGTTTATAACGCCCATAATTTTGGGGAAGTGGGGCGGCGGAGCCACGCGAAAGTGGCCATTGACGATGGCGCGGAACTCGTCGGGCGCTTTGAGACCTGGCAAAAGATCGGTGGCGATCCAAGGCGGAACTGCCAAAATAATGGTATCACCCGGAGCAATGTCCATCTCCCGGCCCGTGCCGAAATCAAGAGTGGTCGCGCGTCCGTCTTCAATGACGACAGATCGCAAACGCTGATTGAATGCGACTGTGCCGCCCTGTCTTTCGATATAGCAGACAGCCGGATCGATGAAGACCGACGACAGGCCCTCCGCGATGAGCGGTCGGCAGGCAGCGCCGCCTTTGGCCAGTGTGTTGCGCATGATGGCCCCGGCAAGTTTCGCGGACGCCTCGCGGGGGTCTGTGTTCAGGGCCGACAGGATCAAAGGATGCCAAAGCCGTTCGTATAATGCGCCGTGATCGCCAAGGACATCGGTCACCGTCGCCGACCGGCCCGCGAACAAGAGCGAAGCGGCTTTCAGGTAATCGGCGGGTCTTGTGTCCGGTACGCGACGCGATTTATGGAAGAACCAGACGGGAAAGCGCCCATCGTTCAGCTTCAGGCTCCAGCGCTCGCCGGTTTTCACGTCCGCGAAGTCGAAGTGCGCGTGAGCGGGACCGATCAGCTTTTCCGCACCGCCGATCAGGCTCGCATAACTCAGCGCCCTGTCGTTGCCGGATAAAACAAGGTGATTGCCGTTGTCGATAACGGCACCGAATGCCGCATCATAATAGGATCGGCAACGCCCCCCCGCCTGCCCGGCTGTTTCGTACACTGCGACCGGCAAGCCTTTTTCGGCAAGACGAACTGCAGCCGACAGGCCAGCGAGGCCAGCGCCCACGATATGTGTTAAGGGCGGCATCTAGAAGATAAAATTTCGTACAAGAATAACCACGAGCTTGCCCTTGCCGAGGCGCACTTTCGCGCGGGGTGCCTTCCATCCGCGCGCCACGAGAGCATCGAGGATGCTTTTGTAAGCGTGGCTCATAACCCGTGGCGTTCGCACCAACTGGCGCGGATGCCGCCTCATGATGGCGTCCGCCGCGACGAAACGCTCACGCGCGAGGGCAACGATCCGGTCGCAGACTTCGCCAAGCTTCGGGTGCGCGAGGACCGCGGCGGGCGTGGTGATTGGAATTCCGGCATCGGTCAAATATTCGCCTGGGAGATAAAGCCGGTTCATGGCTGCGTCTTCTTCCAGATCGCGAAGAATGTTCGTGAATTGCAATGCGCGGCCCAGATGCGCGGCGAGCATTTCGCCATCGTCGTGCGGAAGCCGGAAAACACGCCCGGAGAGCCGTCCCACGGCGCTTGCCACGCGATCGCAATACAGATCGAATTTAGCGAAGTCGGGCGCCTGGATATCTTCGAGGACATCCATCTCCATCCCATCGATGATGGCCAGAAAATCTCGGGCGTTCAACTGGAAATCACGCACCGCTATCGCCAGACCCCGTAAATGCGCGCGCGTTTCCCCGCTGTAAACCGCATCGATGTCAGATCGCCAGCATTGCAGCGCTTCGAGACGCCCTGCTTTCGGACCCGGATCGTCGGCGATGTCGTCGACGGCGCGGCAGAACGAATAAATCTCGAACATTGCCTCCCGCTGGCCCTGCGGCATGATACGCATGGCGGCATAGAACGAACTGCCGTGCGCGCGCCGCGCCGCGCCAGTCCCGACCGCATCGACATCAACGGCTTGGCTGGTCATCGAACTCTCGTAAAGTTTGCGAGCCTGAAAGCAGCCGCTGTCCAAGGGTCGCGAAAACGGCGCTCATGAGGATCGATGCAAAGCCAGCTTTGCCAAGATGCACCCGCTGACTGAGGGGGTCGCGCGCTTCAAGCAGCGCCACCAACTTTTGAGCGAGCCTCTGGATGGCGGCCACTTCGAGAGCCAAACGCAGGTCTTTCACATGGTGCGACAGGTTCGCGTCGCCCAGCAACACTTTCGTTTTTGCGGCAAGGTCATGGATACAGGCGAGAAGTTCAGGCGAGGCCTGTTGCGCAGCCAAGGCATTGACAGGCGCACGATGAGCGGCCAGCGCGTCGAGCGGAATATAGAGACGGTCGAGACGGCGATAATCGGGGCCGCAGTCCTGCAAATGATTAATGATCTGCAGTGCCGCACAAAGCGCATCGTTGGCTGGCCACGTCGTCTTGCTTTCGCCATGCACATCAAGGACAAACCGTCCGACCGGCATCGCAGAATACTGACAATACCCGATCAGGTCGTCCCAGGTCTGATAGCGCTGTTTGCGGGCGTCCATACGAAAGGCGTGAAGCAAATCCTGCCCATGGCGTGGTGTCAGCCCGAGGTGCGATATGGATTTGCGCAAAGGGATGGCATCGTGTGCCTCGTCGTTTTCGCCGAGCAGCGTTTGCTCGAACTGATCGAGCTTCGCAAGCTTTTCCTTTTCCGACAGCGCCGGATCGTCAGCCACGTCGTCGGCAGCACGCGCAAAGCGATAAAAATTCAGGATGACGGGACGATGCCGCTTGGCGATCAGGTGCGAGGCAACGGGAAAATTCTCGTCCCGATGGGTCTTCTCGCCCGCATCCCAGACCGGCGGTGCAGCCACGTCACCGGCTCTGTTTGACACTGTAACTTTCATACATCGACCGGGTTGCGGCAATACTCAGATTCAAACTGTGCGTAAAATGCACCCATGTCAACGCGATGACGTTCACGAAACCGCGCTTCGGATCGTGAGCGGCAATATGATGAAATCGCGCAAATCAAGCTGTCGCCCGGTTTCGGATGGCATGGTCCGCAAGGGTCTTGCCAAGAGACCAGACCGCACCCGGCACTTTATGGGCGGCGGCGATGGTGTCCTCGAATGATCGCTCGATCCAGGCACAATCCTCATCGGTGATGGTGAGCGGTGCCAACAGTTTGATGGTGTGGCTGGCATGACCGGCCACCTGCACCAGAACCTTGTGTTCCTTGAACAGCGGGATCGTAATCATCTGGCAGAACAGCCCCGCGTTGGCCGTTTCCAGCGCGTGCCAGGACATCTTGAGCGCGAACGATTTTGGCGCGCCGAACTCCACGCCGATCATCAAGCCCTTGCCGCGCACTTCTTTCAGAAGCTCGTACCGCGTCGTCATCGCCTTGAAAGACTTGATCAACCGCTCGCCTTGGCGCGCCGCATTCTCGATCACATGCTCGCTCTCAAGGACATCGAGAGTGGCGAGAGCCGCCGTCATGGCAAGGTCGTTCTTTGCGAATGTGGAGCCGTGTACGACGGCGCGATCCATCCGGTTAAACAGCCGGTCGAAGATCCATTTGCGCGTGAGAACCACGCCAACGGGCACATGCCCACCGGAAAGCGCCTTAGCCAGCAGGACAACATCGGGCTGCACGTTCCAGTGTTCGCAGGCGAGAAACTTGCCGGTGCGCCCCATCCCGGTTTGAATCTCGTCGGCGATAAACAGCGTTCCATATTTGCTGCAAAGGTCCTGAACGCCTCTCAGATAATCGTCTGAAGGCATATTCACGCCCTTGCCCTGAATGGGTTCGACGAAGAAGCCAGCAATTTTCTTCGTCCTGAGGGCATCTTCGAGGGCGGTCAGGTCGTTGAACGGCACTTCCACGCAATCAGGCAGAAAACCTTCGAAGCCTTTACGGAAGATCGCGTCGCCATTCAGGGACAACGCGCCATAAGACAGGCCGTGAAAGGCATGCCCGCAGAAGGCGATGCCGGACCGGCCTGTGGCTGCGCGCGCGAACTTGATTGCCGCTTCCACGCATTCGGTGCCGGAGTTGGCAAAAAAAGCCTTTTCCATATACGGGACGCGGGCCAGAAGCCGTTCCGCCAGCACGCCGGCAAGCGCTGGCACATCCATCTGGACCAGGTTCGGGAGATTGCTGTCGAGCACCTGCTTGAGCGCTTCATTAACGCGCGGGTGATTGCGGCCAAGCGCGAACACACCCCAGCCGCTCAGAAGATCGAGATATTTCGCCCCTTCGCGATCCCAGAGATATTGGCCCTCGCCGCGAACGAAGCCGACGTTGTAGCCGATGGTTTTCAGAACGCGAACCATCTGTTCGTTCATGTGCTGCGTGTGCATCGTGTAGCGCTCGGCTTCACGATCATTGAACAATGACTGGACGTTGATGCTCACGTCGATTCCCTCTGGCTTCGGCCCCGTGCCACATGTTGTCGCCCGCCAGCGCGTCTTTTGCAATCATTGTTATGTGCGGTATTCCGTCCGTTTTGTGCGCTGCAATCCAAGTTCTTCCACATTCCCGTCGCAAAACACCTCTCAGAAACAGTGCGGAGAGATATGACATGAAACGATTTTTCGTCGCGGCTTTGATTTACGCGGGTTTGCAAGGGGCAGCGATGGCCGAGAGCCCTGTCGGAGAGTGGCTTGTGGAAGACGGGACGGCCCGCATCCGCATTGTAACGTGTGACAACAGCTTATGGGGCGTCATTTCGTGGACGAAAGATGTGGGCGGCAAGGACGACCACAATCCTGACAAGTCCATGCGAGACAGGCCGGTTCTCGGCATTCCAATCCTGCTCGGTATGAAACCGGCGGGCAAACAGTGGGACGGAAAAATCTATAACGCGGAGAATGGCAAGACTTACGATTCGAACATCAGCCTGAAGAGCAACAATGTCCTGCGGGTCGAAGGATGCATCTTGAGCTTCATGTGTGGCGGAGAAGACTGGAAGCGGGCATCGCAAGCCGCAAAGCCCGCTGAATCCGATCAGAGCGTGTGTTCTCGCGTTACTAAAGGCGTCTGAGGTTTGCGCACTGTTTCGGTTACATCGTGAGCCTTCGGCGGTCCCATCAACAACGGCTGAAACAGGACTGCCGCAGCCATGGTCGATACCAACGAGAGGGTGAGGAGTTCACCCATGCTCGATGTGCCGGGATGGTTCGAGAACCATAGGCTGCCAAAAGCGACCGCGGTGGTCAGCCCGCTGTAGAATACTGCCCGCGTCAGGGACGACGCCAGCAGTCCGCTCCGGCCTTCGCGCCATGCAACGATGTAGTAAATCTTGAATGCGACGCCGACGCCAAGCAGCAGCGGCAACGCGATGATGTTCGCGAAGTTAAGCGGCAGGTTGAGTATGACGCACATTTCTAGCGTGACCAGCCCCGCAAGCAACAACGGGAACAATGTCAAAGCCACATAAATCAGCCGTTTCAGCGTGATCCACAGCAGGACAGCGATGGACAGCAACGCCAGGATCGCGGCTTGAATGAAAGCATGAACGATGGCATCGCCAGCTTCCTGAACACCAACCGCTTCGCCGGTTGCCTCAGGTGCGATTTTCTGGACCGCAGCCGTGAACTGCCTTAATACTTTGGTGTCATCCACATCGCCTTTCGGATAAACGGAAACACGGACGCGCCCGTCGGCTGTTTTCCAGTCTGAAGACATATCCGAAGGAAGCGAGGCCAATGTTACGGGCTTGGGATCGAGGCTATCGCGCACCAGTTGTAGAGTGATCCGAAGCGGCCGAATCAGCGTCGTCTCAACCGCAGCACGCTGCTGCGCGCTCGCCCCGGCAAACCGGGAAAGATTGTCCGACAGACGGGTCGCAGCCTTATTCCCAACCGAGTTTCCCCTGTCGCCGAAGGTTTTCAGAAGTGCCGACGTGGCTTGCAGCTTCGCCGTCGTTTCCTCGGCGGACGGCGCTGGTTTCATTTCGGCGGGCGTGAGGACCGGACGGATATAACTCGCGGTCTGCTGGATCATCCCGAGCTTTTTTTGCTGATCTTCCGGAATCAAATTCGATAACGTGATCGTGCGGGAAACTTCGGGTAAAGCCGACACCCGCTTTGCGACGGCATCAGCCTCCGAAAGCGATCGCGCCAGGATCTCAATGGTTCGCCCTGCTGTATCGGGGTCTTTTCTGAGATCGAAATATGTGGACACCGACTCAACCTTCGGGCTGCGAAGGTTCATGGGATTGAAGTCGAAGCGCAGCCAGTAAAGCAGCGGAAGCCCCGCGATGACCACCGCGAGTGTGATGACCAGAACCTGAATCCGGTTGCGTTCCAGAAACCGGTCCACCGGTTCCAGCGCAGCATATCCGAGCGCGTCCGGCTCAGCGGGGGGATTGAGCAGACGCAGAAGCGCGGGCAGTACGGTTATGCTTGTGATAAAGGCAATAACCATGCCCGCGCCCGCGATGAGGCCAAGCTCCGATAGCCCCCGGTAAGCCGTGGGCGTGAACGCGAGAAACCCGCATGCGGTCGCGAGAGCCGCAAGGGCCAATCGACCACCGGTGTTCTGCGCCGTTGCGACCAGTGCCTTGTGCAACCCATGAAGTTCATATCGCTCGGCGCGATAGCCGACACTGAATTGCAGCCCGAAGTCGACCCCGATCCCGACAAAAAGCACGAAGAACGCAATGGAGATTGGGTTCAGGGCGCCGACCATTGCCAGTCCTAACGCCGCTGTGACAGCCAGACCGACGATGAGACTGACAAGTACAGCGAAAATAATACGCGCCGAATGCAGGGCAAGCCACAGGATCAGGATCACCGCAAGCAGGGTCAAAACGCCGTTGAGCGCAGCCCCCTCCTTCAGCGTTCCGAACTCTTCATCGGCGATGCGGACCGGCCCCGTGAGCCGCACGGTTACTCCATCCCTGCTCAGGTTCAGGTCGGAAACCGCCTGCCGTATCGCGGCATTGGGCTTCTCACCGGGTTCGAGCGCGTTGAAGTCAAGGACAGGGTATATTTCCAGAAGCTGTCGCGTTTCACGTTTCGTCGGCGGTGCATCACTCAGCAGCGCCTGCCAACTGAAGAAGGCCGCCCGGCCCGCTGTCGTTTCCTCGATGGCGTTGGAAAAACCATCGAACAGGGGCGCAATAGCGTCGAGTGTCGCCCGCCTTGCCTGCACCGCGCGCAAGTTGAGATCGATCGCTCCCATAACGCCCCTCAGACTTGGATCTGCTGAAAGCGGACCCAGAAGCGCACCCGATCGGGACAACTGCCTGAGCGTTGTTTCAAGCTGATCGTCAGGCAGATAAAGAAGCCCGGCATGACGAAAAAACTCGCCACCTGTGCTCTGGTTCGCCTTCCTTATGAGATCTGAGCGTTCGGATACCTTCGCGACCAGGCGTTCCGCCGCATCGACTGTCAGTTCCGGCGTCGGCCCATCCACAACGGCCACGATGACGCTATCCTGTTTGGGAAAAGTCTTTCCAAACTCGACTTCGCGTTTGCGCCAAGGCAAATTGGTGGAAATCAATTGTGTGATATCGGTGTTGATCGCAAAATTCCGCGCAGCATAATAACCTGCCGCGACGGTAAACAGAGCCGAGAAACCAAGCACCAACCAGGGTTTGCGGGAGCAAAAGTCGACTATTCGAACGATAAGATTGTCTGACATCGTTTCGGCATGCCTTTGTGCGTGCTAGATCCTGAATGCGGTCAGCAAACGAATACCGCGACCGGCTGACGTCCTTTACACGAAACAACAATAAACTCCAAAAGGTGCATATGGTTCGTCGTAAACGATGCAAGGCGACCGCCGGCTCTGGATTGAGGTGAAAGTTATGTCGAAATTAAGCATATACCTCGCAATCAACATGTTTGTGGTCGCGGCAGTCCCGACCCCCGGTCACGCCGAACTTTCTACGTGGACGCAGTATGTGGCGGGCGGACTGGAAGCCCGCGCGATCACCAGCGATTCCGCTTGTCCGGAAGCAAAAATCGATG
>CBDFGZ010000008.1:0-75987 GCA_965247345.1 Rhodomicrobiaceae bacterium
AGAGCAGGAAGCTGCGTGTGCACTGCTCGAAAACCATAACAAGCCTAAGGCAAAGATAATTTTACTCATAAAAAAGTCCTTTCAAGTTATCATATTTGCGGACGAGAAACTAGCCGGGGGGGGGGGCGACTGTCAAGCTACTGCTTAAAATTATTTTCCATTATAACATAAATCTCGGCGTCAACCCCAACGGCAGCCGCGCCATGCACGACGAAACCCTACCGAAGGACGCGCATTTTGTGCTCGCGTGTTGCTAGCCGCCGCGTGCGGGTGCATTTAATACATTCGGGATCGAAAGCGATCTATAATGTCGCTACCATGGCATAGGATAAGCACGTGATCCGTTATGACGAACATGCTGAATTACAATTAGCGAGACGCAAGATCGAGAAAGTCTGGGTTGAGGAAACGCTCCGCAATCCGGACGCGACCGAAGCAAAAGGAAACCGGCGTTCTTTTCTCAAGTGCCTGCCAGAACGCCATGTTATGCTGCGCGTCGTGACGCCATTGCAAGAGCCAAACTATGTCATAACCGCTTACTTCGACAGGACAAAACCATGCGCGTAAGGATCGATCAGAAGGCTGACGCGGTCTATGTCAATCTGACCGATCGCGACATTCAGGACAGCGAAGAGGTCGCGGACGGCATTGTAGTCGATTACGACGCTGCGGGCCGGATTGTAGGCATCGAGATTTTGGATGCCTCGAAACGCACGGGCGATGACGCCGCGCTGAAAAAGTTCAGCTTCGACATGGCGACAGTGGTCTAACTGTTGGAAACACCATGACCCTTAAAGAACTCGAAAAAGCCGTCGCGAAACTGTCGCCCGAAGAACTGGCGGAGTTTCGCTGGTGGTTCCAGGATTACGACATGGACGACTGGGATCGGCAGATCACGTGCGACGCGGAAGCGGGCAAACTCGATAAGTTCGCCGGGGAAGCAATCGCAGACTATAAGGCCGGGCGCGTGAAGGAGCTGTGAGGCATTTCACGAACGGGAGGTTTTGGGAGGGCTACGCGAAGCTGCCTGCGAAAGTACAGAAGCTTGCCGACAAAAACTACGAACTGATGAAAGCCGATCCAAGGCATCCATCGGTTCGGTTGAAAAAGGTTAGTCGCTTCTGGTTGGCCCCCGTGGGCGACGGCTATCGCACATTGGCGGTCGAATATGACGGCGGACTGTTGTGGTTCTGGATCGGCACGCATGCCGAGTATGATCAGTTATTGAAGTGATGCGGTCAATCTCGGTCTCGACCCCGAGGGCAGCCGCGCCATGCACGACGAAACCCTGCCGAAGGACGCGCAAATGCGCGCGCATTTCTACTGATTTCTTGTTATCGGATGCTGGACAGGAAACCGATTTGCCCTGAACAAACGAGACCGGGGCGGAAGTTCTGCTTGATGGATGTCACCGGAGCACGTGCGGCATTCCGCGGTGATGCTGAACGGACGCCTCGATGTGCTTCGCTACGGTAGTGTGCCAAACCTAATCCGCCGGCCGATAGACGCCAGTCTCGGCATCTGGCCGCAACGCCAAACCCGGATTATCGAATCGGTAAAGCCTTAAGCTGATGCGTCTGAGAGCTTGCTCAACGCGTTCCATTTCCCGTGAAACCCAACGAAGAGCGTAAACGGTAACGACGGCCCCAAAGGCCAGAGCGACAACCTGCGGCATGATACCCCACTGAAAGCTACAACAAACAGCCCGCCGCCCAACGAACTTACAAACCGAAACGCGCCCATAAAGCACGCTCTTCAACCGCCGAAAGTATCCCATCGGCAAGACTTTTTGCCAATTCGATACCCGTTAAATCACCGCCCGTCGCCACCCCAACCGGCGATCTGCGGCGAAACAGTCCACGCTCGGTGGAGACGAGCTTCAGCCGCACGTCGTCTCCATAAAGCGCTCGCATCTTCGTTCGAATATCCATTATGCCATCAATCAGTCCCAACTCAAGCGCTTGACGGCCAGACCAGAATTCTCCTGTGAACAAGTTTTCGGCCGCGCCTTCAATCTTCCCCGCACGGCGTTCTTTCACAAGCGAGATGAAATCCTGATGAACGACACTCTGCAAACGCTTAAGCCGTTCGATCTCCTCCTGGTTTTCAGGCTTGAACGGATCGAGTTGCGACTTGTTTTCGCCAGACGTGTAAACGCGGCGCTGGACACCGATCTTGTTGATAAGCTCGACGAAGCCGAAGCCCGACGAAACAACGCCAATCGATCCGACGATGGATGACGCGTCCGCGTAAATCTCGTCACCGGCGCAGGCAATGAGATAACCGCCGGATGCGGTGACATCCTCGGCAAACACAAATACCTTTTTGGATTTTTCCGTAGCCAGGCTTCGAATCCGGTCGAATATGAATCGCGACTGTACAGGCGAGCCGCCTGGCGAATTGATCTGGATCGCCACTGCCGGCGAGTCTTTCAAGGCGAATGCACGCTCGATGGCATTCGCGGTCGTAGCCAGCGAAATGCCGGAACGCAGCGGAGACACACCTCCGATCGCGCCCGTCAAGCGCAGGACGGGAATCACGGTGCCGGTCTCGCGCCATGATGCAGGCATGATCCAATCGAAGGGTCGCCTCAAACTAAAGGGAGCACGTGTGTTGGCGGGCATCGGGGATCCTGAGCGGAAAAGGGGAAGCGGATTGTGTCCATAATTACGTATGTAGCCGCTCGCGGTTAACAAGGCGTGCAGTATACGGGTGTCTCTTCCTAAAAAGATCGAGAGCCGGTTAGGCTGAGCGGTTGGCGCGCTTGGCTGTCCAAGTGGCTTAGAAAACTAGCCCGAAGCGCCTTCGTTCATCACGTGCGCTATGATTTCAACCGCCTCTTCCACTTTACGGATGCGACCTTTCACGCCGAGCAACTCTATTCCGAGCTTATTTAGCTTGCTGTCCGCCGATGCGATAAACGCATCGAGTTTTGCATCGGAGGCCTGCTGTGCCCCACGGATCTCCTGAAGAAGACGTATTGTGTGATTTTCGATATTTTCGCCCATATGACGAGGATCATATCTCCGGCGTCGCGCGTCAAGCCTATTTATGAAAGAACATCATGTTCAGCTCCGCAAAGCATCCCGGCCTGAGGGTGAGACTCAAACGGGTATTGCAGCGCCCTGTCTCAAGATTGCCCCGGCTTCATCGGTTTGGCTGCCATCGTTATTACGAAGCACAAATCCAGGCAAAATCGACAACGGTGCGCGACTGCCTTTTTTGCCGCTTACGATAATCCGTATCGCGGCAGCGTGCGCCTTGGGGTAGATGGGGCGTACCGCGAGTGCGCCGAAGCGACCGGCGAACGCGGACATTAAATCTGGCAGAGCGTTCGCAGTGTGAATGACGGTGCAGGTCGCGCCTGGCTTGGCAGCCGAAGTTAGAAATCGCAGCCATCGATCAAGGCCGTCCGCTTCCATCATGTGCGCTATGGCGCGTCCTGCATCGGAAGGCAGACGGTTTCTTCCGGTCGTATAAAACGGCGGATTGGCGATAACGTGGTCAAAGGTCTCGCGGAGGATACCTTCGCTTTCGAGGCTGGTCCAGGATGTGGTTACGTCCGCCGCCACGATACGGCAACGATCGTCAAAGCCATTCTGCTTCATATTTCGTGTGGCAAGTGTCGCAATCGCCCTGTCGATCTCCACGCCTGTCGCCGCCAGCCCGGAAACGCGCGATAGAAGGCATAACAGTGCAATGCCGGCCCCGCACCCCGCTTCCAGCACGGTTTCGTTCGCGGACGCGGCGCACGCGGCTGCCAGCAGAACAGCATCGAGACCGGAGCGAAATCCATTTCTGGGCTGGATCGCCGTAACCGCTCCGTCCAGAAAAGCGTCGGAAGTCAGGTCCCCGTCGTCGTACACCGACTATCCAATCGGCGGCGCAAGATCGGTGCGCACATGTTGGCCAAGATCGGCTTCCACAAGGATCGCGGCACACTCGTGCCATTCATCGACCGGGACAAGCACCCGGCGCGGGAAAGCGCCAATCGATCCTTCCACAGCGCTCACGTGACTGTCGGCAATCATGGCCGAGATGCCTGCATCGCGTAAAAGCGACGCCACATATGTTAGCAGCACAATGTCTGTGGTTCGAAGCAACTCTTTCACGACGGGTGCCTTTTCCCTTCTGTTTAACTCCGGATAAACGGAGCGTTAAAGCCAACCGATTTATCTAACCACAAAGTGCAAATCCGGATTTGGCCGCTTTGTGATCGACTTAATACGCAAAAGTGAACCATAGACTGGCGTAGGGACATTAAGCCACGTGGCGAAACTTCGTAAGCGGTGTTTCATTTGAGGCATAGTAGCGCAGCTTTTTGTTTCGCGCCTAACTGAAAAGTTGGAGGAATTCATGAACCTGGCCGCCACTTTGGACACCCGCCGGGATCCTGCCGATTCCCTTCAGCCCCTTTTCGACCTCGTCCACGCCGATATGGCTGAGGTGAACGCGATCATTCTTTCCAATGCACGCTCCGACGTGGAGTTGATCCCCGAGTTAGCCCGGCATCTCATTAACTCCGGCGGCAAGCGGCTCCGACCGATGCTCACGATTGCGGCTGCGAAACTCTGCGATTATCGAGGCAACGGGCACATAAAGCTCGCCGCCAGCGTGGAATTCATGCACACGGCGACCCTTCTTCACGATGACGTGGTGGATGAAAGCGACATGCGACGCGGCAAGATGACCGCACGTATTTTGTGGGGCAATCAGGCAAGCGTACTCGTCGGCGACTTCCTGTTAGGACAAGCCTTCAAGATGATGGTCGATGTGGGATCGCTCGGAGCATTGCGAATTTTATCCAATGCCGCCGCCGTTATCGCGGAAGGCGAAGTTATGCAGCTTGCCGCATCCAAGGACATGTCTACGACTGAGGATGACTACCTGGCGGTAATCTCGGCCAAGACCGCGGCCCTGTTCTCGGCTGCGGCGGAAATTGGAGCGGTCATCTCGGAACGAACCGAAATTGAGCGTGCCGCTCTTCGGGCGTATGGGACCAATATCGGTCTTGCGTTTCAGCTCGTCGACGATGCCCTCGATTATTCCGGCGAAGCGGCGAAGCTTGGCAAGAAAGTCGGCGACGATTTCCGCGAAGGTAAGATCACCCTCCCCGTGGTTCTGGCCAATCGAAGGGGGACGACGGAGGAGCGCGCGTTCTGGCGGCGCACCTTGCAAGAGGGGGATGTCACCGATGCCGATCTGTCCCATGCGCAGTCCCTTGTTCGTCGGCATGGGGCAATCGAGGAAACCCTTGGACGCGCGCAAATGTACGGGCAGTTGGCGAAACAGGCGCTTGAAATATTTCCTCGCAATAGCGCTCGCGCAGCGCTCATGGACGCGGTCGATTTCAGCGTGAGCCGGGTTAATTGATGCGGTAGTAGCATAAAGAATGAAGAATGCGCGGGCCGATTTTCCGTTAACGGTGTTAGGTATGGTGTCGGCGTGTATGCAAATCTCGTGCATCGCCGTCACCGAAAGTTCCTCCAACAGGATGGGTCCGTTAATGAAGTTAGTTTACGCGATGGCTTTCACCTTCGCAGCTTTGTTTGCATCTCATGCAAACGCTGCGTCGGTAACTGCGAATGCGACGTTGCAACAGACTGTTGCCGCTGCGGATGCGGTCATCAAGACACAGTATGGTTACGGTTATGGCCGTGGTTACGGATACGGTCGCGGGTATGGCTATAGTCGCCGGTATGGATACGGTCGCGGTTATGGCTACGGCGGATATCGTGGCTACGGTTATCGCCCATATCGCGGTTACGGCTATGGTGGATACCGTGGCTACGGGCGATATTACCGATATGGTTATGGCCGACGCTACTAAAACGTTGGTTAAAGCATTGGGCGGCCTCTCAGGGCCGCCTTTTAATGGTGTCCTGAAATCAAAAATCCGACACGATGCCTTTCTTCTCCCAGTCGCCATAACGGGTCGGTTCCGGGCCTTTGCGATTTCCGAGTTCCTTCGGCAGCGCCTTCTTGTGTTCCGCCTGCCGTCGTGCCTCAGCCTCTGCCAGCGCACGTGCCGACGCATCGCGCCGACGCTGTTCAATGTCGGGGTGTTCGGTTTCGGTCATGGATTGCTTCCTTGGTCGGGAGATGGCAACGCAAGCCATATCCAGACCGTCAAGGTCTGCCTCAGGGCGCCGAGTGATTCAAATGACGTGTTTCTCTCGGATCGGTCCATAGCGTCGTCTTAAATATGGATCACACGCCCGTAAGCATCAAGCACGCTCTCATGCATCATCTCTGACAGAGTCGGATGCGGGAAGATCGTTTCCATCAACTCGGCTTCGGTGGTCTCAAGCGTCTTTGCGATCCCAAAGCCCTGTATGAGTTCGGTGACTTCCGCGCCGATCATATGCGCGCCGAGAAGCTGACCGGTTTTGGCATCGAACACGGTTTTGACCATGCCCTCCGGCTCGCCGAGCGCGATGGCCTTGCCGTTGCCCTGATAGGGGAAGCGGCCGACCTTCAAGGTATAGCCCGCAGCCTTTGCGGCAGCTTCGGTCAGGCCAACGCTCGCGATTTGCGGCTGTGAGTAAGTGCATCCGGGGACGTTGCTCACGTTGAGGGGATGCACATGCGCACCCCCCGCGATCTTCTCCACGCACAAAATGCCCTCGTGGCTGGCCTTGTGCGCCAACCACGGCGCACCCACAACGTCGCCGATGGCATAAATCCCCGACGCGTTCGTGCGGCAATATTCGTCGATCACGATGTGCGACTTTTCGACTTTAACCCCGACAGCCTCAAGCCCAAGATTTTCCACGTTGCCGACGATACCCACGGCCAGAATAACGCGGTCGAACTCTGTCGTCTCCGCCCTGCCGTCCTTGGCTGTAATCGTCGCCCGCACGCTCGACGCGCCTTTCTCCAGCTTATCGACCTTCGCGCCAGTGATAATCTTGATCCCCTGCTTTTCGAAGGACTTGCGCGCGAATGCAGAGATTTCCTCATCCTCCACCGGCAGAATGCGGTCCATGATCTCGACCACCGTCACTTTCGCGCCGAGCGCATTAAAGAAACTCGCGAACTCGATGCCGATTGCGCCCGAGCCGATCACGAGCAGCGATTTGGGCATGATGTCCGGCACCATCGCTTCGCGATAAGTCCAGATCAGTTTGCCGTCCGGCTCAAGGCCGGGCAACGCCCGCGCCCTCGCTCCGGCCGCGACGATGATGTGCCTGGCCTCGATCTCGACTGGACCTTTGCCGTTTTTCACGGGCGTGATCGCGATCCTGCCCTTGCCTGCGAGCTTCGCTTCGCCTTCGATCACCGTGATCTTGTGCTTCTTCATGAGATAACCGACGCCGCCGGACAGTTTGCCTGCCACCTTACGGGACCGGTCGACGACCTTCGCAAGATCGAACGTGATGTTATCGGCCTTCAGCCCGAACGCTTCCGCGTGCTTGAAAAGCGTCATGACTTCCGCCGTGCGAAGCAGCGCCTTTGTCGGGATGCAGCCCCAATTCAGGCAAATCCCGCCCAGGTTTTCGCGTTCGATCACGCAGGTTTTCATGCCGAGTTGGGAGGCACGGATCGCCGCAACATATCCGCCGGGGCCGGAGCCGATGATCGCGATGTCGTATGAGTCCACTTGGCAACCCTTCTGCAAGACCTTGATGCAGAGTTAAGCGACTTGCCGCGCATGTGCAATCTCATCTTCTCTCACAGCGCGAACGGCATCCGCTTTCAGCGTCTCTACGGCGATGGTGTCTCCGGCGAGGGTCATGAATTCAACCTCAAAAGCGCGTCCTCTCGAATGTACAAAAACGACTGTTCCAATATTGCCGACGGTCAGGCCTTCAGATGTGAGATCGCGAAGTAGCACTACAGAATCAACTTGTTTATCATTGCGTCTCAATCTCACTTGAGATGGGAAAATGAGCTAAAATCAAAATTGATATTTGTCTCCCACTCCGCAGCGAGAGCATCCCAGGTCGCTGGGGCGGATTCTGTTATGCTAGCAGTATGCATCGCAATCCAAACGCGATCATCGCTCAAAAGCGCCACCGTTCGCGCGACATAAGCCTCGCGATCTGGTGCGATAAACCCGGTTTCGCCATCCCGCACCCGTTCGGACAAAGCGCCGATGCCACGTGTGACGACTGGCACCCCCATCGCGATGGCTTCGGCCGCAGCAAGGCAAAAGGTTTCATCGTAATGGCCGGGGATGAGTTGCGCCCTCGCCCGGCGAAGCTCGGCGGCCAGTTCTGGCCCCGAGACACTGCCACGATAGATCACGCCTGCGTCCGCATCACGGGCCGCGTTGGCGGAGGCTTGATGGTCTTTCGGGGCGAACACGTGAAGCTCGGCATCGGGCACTTGAGCGCGAACTTCCGGCCAAAGATCGAGAAGCCAGTCAAGCCCGCGATAAGGCTGCGACGTAAATAAAGCACGCGGCGCGGGCACTGTGAGCGCTGGATCACGCCGTATGAAGTCGGAATGCACCCCGTGATGAATGATGGAGCGGCTGCGGTAGGGAAGGAGACGCGGCACATGAGCATCGTGATGCTGGCCAAGCAGAACGGCATGGGGTTGCGTTCGTATCAGTTCCACCATGTTGCCGCGCTTGATCTGCCGCCAGAGCGTGGTCGGATTATGCAGCCACAGGATTGGCACCCGGAATCGCAACCCGCGAAATACTCTGGGAGATGCAACGGCGATGCCCACGTCGGCGCGAGCCGAGCTATGAACCTCACTCAGCGGATACCACCCCACACCGAACTCATGGACGATCTCGCGCATGCCGTTAAAAACGCGCACGTCATGACCTCGCACCGCCAGCGCTTCCGCCAACTGCACGATGGAGCTTTCTGTGCCGCCCATCGACGCGGAACGTAGCGTGGCGCCCGAGAAAGGAATACCATCATGAAGAAAGTCGATTGAGGCCACGATCACTCTTCGCTACCAGATTAAGCGCCAGTGCAGCCAGTGATTGACACCGTTCCCCGGTTGGCGCAAGCCCTGTGCATGTGGCGCAACCTGGTCGAGAGCGGACATGACGGAGGCAGCGAGTGAATTGATCGTAATCGGGGTTTGCACATACATGCGGCCCCTTATGCTTGCAAAGCTGCTCGACGCCTGCTCACGTCTTCAGACCCCCGATGGCGTTACTCTGGGCGTGCTGATCGTCGATAACGACGAGAAGCAATCGGCACGAAAAACCGTTGAGGCTGCATCGAGCCTTTTGCCGATCCCGGTGCATTATCGTGTTGAGGCCGCACGCGGCATCGCAAACGCGCGCAATCGGGTGCTTACCGAGACTCTCGTGCTCAACGCCGATTACCTCGCCATGATTGACGATGATGAGATGATGCGGCCCGACTGGCTATCGGTTCTGTTCAAGACGTTGCTTGAGACGAAAGCGGATGCCGTCGGCGGCCCTGTCTATTGGGATTTGCCAGACGATACTCCTGCATGGCAGCACGCACTGACCACTTCACCAAAGTACGAAGCGCGGTATGGCGGCCGCAAAAAGCAAAAGCCGCGCATCTATCCTTCCACCAACAACGTGCTGATGAAATCGCGGATCTTTCGCGATCTTGGGCTACGGTTCGATACGCGGTTCGGGCTTGCCGCAGGCGAGGATCTGGACTTTTTCATCCGCGCACGCGCGGCGGGTGCCGTGTATGCGTTTGCGCCGGGTGCCGCGATCCTTGAGCATGTGCCGCCATCCCGATTGACGCTGCGCTGGCGGTTTTCACGGTGGATCAATTTCGCCGGCGTCAACGTGAAAATGCATAGGCTGCATAACGGGAGCCGCTCAGCATGGCGGCATTATTTACCGCGCGCCTTGCCAGGTCTCCTGAGCGGTCCGGCCTTCGTGCTGATTTCACCGCTGTTCGGCCCGCCGACGCTGCTGCGCGGACTGAAGCATTTAGGTGGGGCCATCGGCATGCTCAAAGGCTTGATGGGTCATGTAGCGGACGAGTATCGCACGGTGCACGGCAACTGAGGCTATCTCCCGCAGAACGCGGTCTCTCCTTAAACCTTAAGGCCGGAATGGAGAGCGGCGATACCGCCGGAAAGACTGCGGTATTGAACGCGAACAAAGCCCGCCGCCTCGATCATCCGCGCGAAAGCAACCTGATCGGGGAACTTGCGAATGCTTTCCACCAGATAGCGGTAAGGCTCGGCATCGCCGGTCACCATGCGACCCAGTTCGGGAACAACCTTATCGGAGTAACGCTCGTAAACCGCGTCGAGAACCGGCATGGTCACGCGGCTGAATTCCAGACACATGAAACGCCCGCCAGGCCGCAGCACGCGATGGGCTTCGCGCAAGGCTGATGCCATATCGTTCACGTTGCGAATGCCGAAGGCGATGGTGTAATACTGCATTGAGGACGAATGGACCGGCAGGTGCTCCGCGTTTCCCTGAACGAAGGCCGCAGTTCCGTTCTGCCGCTGTTGCACAAGGCGTTCCGCGCCCTCCGCGAGCATCTCGCCGGAAATATCGCAGATCGTGACCCGCGATCCTGGCCCCGCCCGCTTTAGAAAGAGCGAGGCGATGTCACCTGTTCCACCAGCCACGTCGATCAGCGTGGAGGCCCGTGAGGGAGATGGTGCCAACCAGTTCAGGGCCGCGTCCTTCCAAAGGCGATGCACGCCTGCGGACATCAGGTCGTTCATGAGATCGTACCGCGATGCAACCCTGCTGAATACCGTGTTTACGAACCGCTGACGGCCAGACGATGCAATCTTCTGCTCTATCGCTGTCATAAGGAGCCCGCTTGGTTGGGAACGCTGTCTGATCAGAGCCGACCCTGATCCCTGCTTTCGGTTTGACCGCCATAAACCGTCGAGCCAAGCGAACAGGGGAGGCTTCGCAATGCTATTTGTCATTCTCTGGATGGCAGGGTCAAGCCCGGCCATGACTATATAGCTTTGTAAAGCCTTCGCGAAAGCGGAATTTCATGTAACGGTATCAGCACCTAAACGAGCCATTGTAGCGAAGCCCGGTCAGTTCGGAGCGTGATAGGTTGAAAAACCGCGTGGCGAGGATGCGCCAGATGTCTGAGCCACGTGGCTTTCGATGGACGCCACGATGTCCTCCACCACGGACTGCACGATTGTCTCGTCGTCGCCTTCAGCCATGACGCGGATCACAGGTTCCGTGCCCGATGCCCTGATCACCACACGCCCGTTGTTTCCAAGCCGCGATCTGTTGGTAGCCACCACCGCTTTGACCCGCTCATTCTCAAGGGGTGCCCCTTCCAAGTAATGCACGCTCTTCAGAACTTGCGGCACCCGCTCGAAGCGGTTGCAGACCTCGCTGACCGGCTTTTCGCTCTGCACGACGACATTCAGCACTTGCAAGGCCGTAACGAGACCGTCGCCCGTTGTCGTATAGTCCGTCAGAATGACATGTCCCGATGGTTCGCCGCCGAGATTATATCCGCCCTTCCGCATTTCCTCGACAACGAACCGGTCGCCGACACGAGTTCGCGCCAGATTGAGGCCCATCCCGTTCACGTGACGTTCGAGACCGAGATTGGACATCACCGTGGACACGATGCCGTCTCCGCGAAGGCGGCCTCCGTTGTGCCAGCTTCCGGCGATGACGGCCAAAATCTGGTCGCCATCGATGACGCGGCCGTTTTCATCGGCAATCACCACGCGGTCGGCATCGCCATCCAGCGCAATGCCGATATTGGCACCGGACTCGCGCACTTTCCGGCATACGGTTTCAGGCACGGTCGAGCCGACCTCGCGATTGATGTTGCGTCCATCCGGATTGACGCCAAGGGCCACCACTTCGGCGCCAAGCTCCCATAGCGCAGCAGGTGCAATGCGGTACGCGGCACCGTGCGCGCAATCCACCACGACTTTAAGCCCGTCCAGGCGAACATTGCGGTCGAGCGTGCGCTTGGCGAACTCGACATATCGATCCACCACGCCATCGATACGCCTTGCCTGGCCGATCCGGTCCGGCGTGGCGAGTAACGCGCTCATGTCTCCATCGACGGCGGCTTCGATTTCGGACTCAACTGCCTCCGAGAGCTTGAACCCATCCGGTCCGAAAAGTTTGATGCCGTTGTCTTTATAAAGGTTATGCGATGCCGAGATCATGACTCCGATGTCGGCCCGCAACGACTTGACCAGCATGGCAACCGCAGGCGTCGGCACCGGTCCCAATTGCACCACATCCATACCCACGGACGTGAAACCGCTCACAAGAGCCGACTCGATCGCGTAACCGGAAAGGCGAGTATCCTTGCCGATGACGACGCGATGCCGGTGCGGCCCCTCTGTCGTGAAAATGTGCCCAACGGCCATTCCAACCCGCAAAGCAATCTCAGCGGTCATCGGATAGCTGTTGGCCTGGCCTCTGATGCCGTCCGTTCCGAAAAGTTTACGTGCCATACGTATTTCCATGCCCCTTAGCAAATCTCGACGCGAAACAAAAAAGAGATCAAAATCGTCGGCCAGAGTTATATTCAAGCATTTGCCGCGATCAGGTCCGAAGGCTCAGCAGTTTAATCGTATTCACAAAAAATTCAAACAAATGAATTTCACGATGTGTGTCCAGCAAAGATTAATTAGTGTATGCATAATGCAATATATTGTAAATGCACTATACTGATATGTTAGATTGCGATAACTGTTCTTTGTTATACTAGAATGAAGGGTGGGGCCTCCGAATTTGATTGATAGTGTGCACTGTATCTGAACAACTGATGGCTATTTGAAGACATTCGAGTTGACTGATTTGCCGCGAAAACAGCACTGACGGTCGCCTCTCGTTTTGCGATCTGAAGTGGAAAATCCACTGGTCGCACGAGATAATCGCGGCATGGAACCGGACAGAAAACAAGTCGAATCTTCGAGCCACACACTGGCTTCATGCACGGACATCGTGCCCTATTCCCTCCTCTTTCATAATCATGCTAACACATCACCCAGCATCGATTTGTCCCGGGTTACTCACAAGGTTGAACAATGCGTCTTCGACGGTTAGGATTTTTTATTCTCATATCTGTGGGCAGTTTCGCGCTCATCGTCCTTCTTCTGGTCAGCGTCCTCAGGCCGAGCAACGGAAATGTCGCGGCATTGAAAGACGCGAAGGCGCTTATCGGCGGCTCATTCACGCTGACCGACGAAACCGGCAAGCGCGTCACCGATCAGGATTTCAGAGGCAGGCTGATGCTTGTTTTCTTCGGCTTCACAAATTGTCCCGATGTCTGCCCCACCGAACTTCAGACCTTCTCGCAGGCTCTCGACCGCCTGGGAACAGATGCCGCTAAAGTGGTGCCCGTTTTCATCTCCATCGACCCCGAACGCGACACGCCGCAGAAAACATCCGCTTACTCTAAGGATGTAGACCGACGAATCGTTGGACTAAGTGGCACACCTGAGGAAGTCGCCGTCGCGGCAAAAGCCTATCGCGTCTATTATCGCAAGGCTGAGACAGGCGGGGGATATACCATGGATCATTCGACGATCACCTACCTGATGGACCGCGACGGATCGTACATCACGCACTTCAGTTTCGGCACGACCCCGGACGCGATGGCAACAACGATCAAAGCGAACCTCTGATGGAGCGGGGCAGCCCGGATCGTCGATGACCTTGAACAGCGTCTGGAAAAACGCAATTTGACAGGTCGCCTTTCCTGCCTCATGCTTGATATGAGCTGAGGCTTGTTCGACAGAGCGGCTGCAGTCTTGGGGGATAGTTTAGTGGTAGAACTGCGGACTCTGACTCCGTTAGCCTAGGTTCGAATCCTAGTCCCCCAGCCAGCAGGGATTTTCAATCGCACGCTGATTGGATCATCCACTTGATCGGGAGCATATTTGACGATTAACGGTTTGATAGCAAGCGGGCGGAAATCTGGGTTATGCCTGAGGTAACATTCAAGACCGGTTATCCAATACCAGCCAGGACGATCAGCATCAGTCTACTGGCGTACTCCAATAAGCGCGAAGAGCGTAATCATGCGCTTGTGCCCACCCGGTCATATTGACGCATTATATTATTAGATTTAGCGTATATTTTAATCTGATAATTAGCCTGTTGGCTTACGGATGGGACGCTTCGCCATGTGCGATGCGTTACCAGGCTGGCGGGAGTCCCCACCCCCGCCAGCTTTCTTTTTAAGATCACCCATGTTAGTGTCGTGCGTCTTTTCAAACGGGGATAGGCGATGTCGTCTGAGCTTTTCGGGATTGTTGAACTGTCCCTGATTTTCGGACCGGTCATCGGGTTTGCCGTTTACGAGCTGATCAAAACGCGACGAGATCTCGCTCGCATTAAAAGCCAGAAGCCAACAGCGAACAACACGCATTAGTCACCCTCAATCGGTTGCCTCTTCTCGCCGCCCCACTCATCGGTCGTGAATAATCGCTGGGAAACAGCTCGCTTTTCGTGCCTGCTCAGCCTAATATCGATCTTATATTTGAGACGCGAATGGTGGGGATCATGCGCCTTTTTATACTTTGTCTGACATTAATTTTCACCATGGGCACCGTTGTTGCTGTCGAACGTCACGCTCTGGTGATCGGCGTAGATCGATATGAGAACCTGCCAGCGGACAAGCAGCTTCAGAAAGCGGTGAATGACGCCCGTGCGATTGCAACTGCGCTGCGGGATTTGAATTTCGAGGTTGACGTCGCGGAAAATGTAACCCGTCGCGAGTTTTACCGGCTCTGGGCGCGCTTCATCGCGAAACTCAATCCTGGCGACGTGGCAGCCCTTTATTTTTCGGGTCACGGCGTCGATCTTGAGGGCGTGTATTTGATGCCCCGCGACGTTCAGGCGTTGGAGGATGAGACCGGACTTCGCGCGGACGCCATCCCTTTGCGCGATCTTCTTTCGGACTTGAGAGCCAGGCGTCTGACCGTCAGCTTTCAGATCATCGATGCCTGCCGTGACAACCCGTTTGCCGATACGCGGGGGCGCAACATTGGCGGCACACGGGGGCTGTCACGTCCCGAAAACGCGCGCGGTAACTTCATCATGTATTCGGCCGACGAGCGGCAGCAGGCGCTTGATCGCCTTGGCGACGACGATGCGAACCCGAACTCGATCTACACGCGCAGCTTACTGCCTTTGCTGAGCAAGGACAGCGGTCTCAGTCTCGACGAGATCGCGAAGGGCGTCCGGTCCAGCGTGCTGAAACTCGCCCAGCGCGCCGGACGGGAGCAGTTCCCGGCTTATTACAACGCGTTGACTGAGGATTGGTATCCGGGTGTGAGACTCGCATCTGCAAAACCGGTCGAAACGACCGTCGTAGCCCCATCCCCTTTGCCGCCGAAACCGGAACCCGTTGACGAGGCGGCGATTGAATGGACGGGGCTCGACAAAAACAGCGAGGCCATGCTGGAAACATTTCTGGAACGACACAGCGACAGCCAGTTTGCCCGTTATGCGCAGGCGCGTCTTGCGGAATTGAAACGCACGAAGACTGCGGCCCTTCCGCCAAAGCCTGAGCCCGCACCCGTGCCGACGGTGCAGGACCGCAGCCTGACGAACCCGAACTCTGTCTTCGACGGGCACTGGTTCAGTCCCGTCTGGCAGTATAGTTACATCTTGCGCAACGGGCTGGGCACAGCCACGAAGTCGAACGGGAATTTTCGACCGGGCGAGACCATCATCCGCATTCAGGCAACAGGGCCAAACTCGTTCCGGGGAACACAGGTTTACCGCGACGGCAGTTGGCATTGGATCGTCGGCACTTTACGCAGTGATGGGAGGATTTATATCAGCGGTGATCGTAACGTGTCCTGGTATATGCAACGGGTAAACTGACGCTTGGTGACTTCGAAATTTGCGACGCTTCAACGCGATTGTCACGTAGGGGCTGTTCGACGCCGCAAGCTTCGGGTAAGCTTCGCATGGGAACGTAGAGTGAACAAGCTGGAGTAGGCCTTGGACCTGAATGTGAACGGCACGCGATACGTCGTCGACGTTGAACCGGAAATGCCTCTTTTATGGGTGCTGCGGGACGTGGTGGGCCTGCGCGGCACGAAATTCGGCTGTGGCGTGGCGTCTTGCGGCGCATGCACAGTCATATTGAACGGCAACCCGGTTCGAAGCTGTGCAATGCCTGTCAGCTCGGCGGACGGCGAAATCGTCACCATTGAAGGCCTGCCCAGGGGCGATAAACTACATGCGGTTCAGGAGGCCTGGATCGAAGAGCAGGTGCCGCAATGTGGGTATTGTCAATCGGGCCAGATCATGAGCGCGGTGGCTCTTTTGTCTGAAAAGCCGCACCCCACCGATGAAGATATCAGTCTGAGCATGGCGGGAAATCTGTGCCGCTGCGGAACGTATCCGCGCATCCGCAGCGCGATCAAGCTCGCATCCCAGAAGCTGGCGGGAAGTTGAACATGGGTGCCGGAAAAATCGCGCGACGCACGTTCGTGATCGGGGCGGCCGCAATCGCTGGCGGTGTGGCTGTCGGGTATAGGGAGTTTCAAAAACCGTATCCAAACCCGCTCAAAAAAACCTCCCGTCCAGACGAGGCTGTCTTTAACCCTTACGTGAAGATTGGCACCGACGGGCGGATCACGATCATCGCGCCCCGTGCCGAGATGGGCCAGGGCGCGAGCACCACGCTTGCAGCACTTGTGGCGGAAGAACTGGATGTGGCGCTGACAGATGTCACGGTGGAGCATGGTCCGGCGTCTTATGCGTATTACAACACGGAGGGCCTCGCGGATGGTGGCCCGTTCGCAAAATTCGACACGGGGCTTATGGCGCAGGGCGCGCGGGGTCTGTTCGGCGCGACAGGCAAGGCACTTGGATTGCAGATGACCGGCGGATCCAGTTCTATCACCGATGGCTTGGACCGGATGCGCGAAGCGGGTGCTGCGGCCCGCGCCTTGCTCATGAAAGCGGCCGCCGCGGAATGGGGCCTGCCGGTCGAGCGCCTTTCAACAAAAGACGCGACCGTGTTCGATGCGGAAACCAGGAAATCCGCGTCTTACGGTTCGCTTGCTGCCAAAGCGGCACTGCTCGACCCGCCGAAGAGGGTCGATCTGAAAGCGCGTGGTGACTGGAAGCTTCTTGGGCATTCGCAACCGCGTGTTGACGTGGTTGGTAAAGCGACGGGTGCCGCAAGGTTTGGCATCGACGTGGACTTGCCCGGCATGCTTTATGCGACCGTTCGGATGAACCCGCATCTCGGCGGAGCGATGACTTCGTTCGATGCGACTGATGCGCTGAAAATGCGTGGCGTCATCAAGGTGATCGAGATCGGGAACGGGATCGCGGTTGTCGCCGATAATACTTGGCGTGCATTTCAGGCGGCGGACGCGGTCAAAATCGTCTGGGGTGCCGCACAAATCCCCGCTACCACGAAAGCGATGTTCGACGCGCTCGAATGGAAATCGGGCTTTGGCGTTGGATTTGCGTTTCGCGATGATGGCAACGCGGAAGAGATCGTGAAAGTCAGCGATCCGGCCGACGTGATCGAAGCCGAATATCGTGCGCCATTTCTCGCCCACGCCTGCATGGAGCCGATGAATTCCACGGCGCAGTGGAAAGATGGAAAGCTCGATATCTGGACGCCGACGCAGGTTCCGACCCTCGTCCAGATGGTGGCCGCGCGGGAATTCGGCATTGCCGCCAACGATGCGAACGTGCATGTGACGATGCTTGGCGGCGGGTTCGGCCGGCGGCTTGAGGTGGACTACGCGATTTATGCCATGCGGGTGGCAAAGCAGACCAGCGGGCGTCCCGTCAAGGTGACCTGGACGCGGGAAGAAGATATCCGCCACGATGTCTATCGACCCGCAGCGATTGGCCGGTTTCGCGGCGTTGTTTCGAAAGGGAGCTTACCCGTCGCAATCGACGCGAATATCGCCGCACCGTCGATCTTAAAAAGCATCGCGGGGCGTTTGTGGCCTTGGGTTCCCATCGGGGGGCCGGACAAGGTGATTGCCGAGGGATCGTTCGATCAGCCTTACGACATCTCCAACTACCGGGTTTGCGGAGCCGTCGCCGACGTGAACGTACCTGTCGGATTCTGGCGGTCGGTCGGCAACTCGTATAACGGCTTTTTCCACGAAAGCTTCATGGATGAACTCGCGCACCGAAGCGGGATCGATCCCATCGAGATGCGGTTGAAGCTTATGACGAAATGGCCCACCGCGCAGAAAGTCTTGGAAAAGGTCGCCGCGATTTCGGATTGGGGATCGACCGTGGAGCCGGGGAAAGGTCGAGGAGTCGCGTTCACGCTGTCATTCGGAACCTGGGTTGCGCAGGTGATGCAGGTGGCGCGCGAAGGCGACGCCATTCGCATGGAAAAGGTGTGGTGCGTCGCCGATGTGGGCACAGCGTTCGACCCGCGCATCATCGAAGGACAAATGCAGTCTGCCATCATCTTCGGGCTATCGTCCGCTATGGGCCAGGAGATCACCTTCAGGGATGGCGCGGTGGAACAGAGCAACTTCAGAGATTATGACGCCATGCGCATCAATCAGGCTCCGGCCATTCAGGTGGAAATTTTACAGAACTCGCCCTGGGTGGGCGGAGTTGGGGAACCGGGGGTTCCGCCATCTTTGCCTGCGCTCGCGAATGCCATATTCAAGGCGACAGGTCAGCGTATTCGCGAGTTGCCTTTATCGAAGCATGTGAAGTTTGTTGTATAAAAGGGTTAACGCGGCGGACGCAAGAGCAAGGCTCAGCGCGAGACGCGAACGAACAGGCGTTCAATGTCCAAGTCACAAGTCGTAACTCGTTTCGCACCGTCACCTACCGGGTTTTTGCACATTGGAGGTGCCCGAACCGCGCTTTTCAACTGGCTTTATGCGCGCCATACGGGTGGGACGTTTCTATTGCGGATCGAAGACACCGACCGCGTTCGATCCACCGACGCGGCGGTTGCTGCGATCTTCGACGGGCTTCGCTGGCTTGGCATCGACTGGGATGGCGAACCCGTCATGCAGTTTGCGCGGTCGGCGCGGCACGCCGAGGTGGCGGACGAGATGATCGCGCGCGGCATGGCGTTTCGCTGTTATGTTTCGGCCGAAGAACTCGAGCAGCGGCGTGAGCGCGTGCATATTTTGCAGGCAAAGATAAAAGCGCTGCAAGACAAAGCAAAAAAATCCGCGAGTCTGATAGATGCTGAAGCCAAGGGCGGCAAAGCGGCCGTAGGGCAGGGAGACGCCGAGGCGGAGCCATTGAGCCCGACGGAACTGACCGAGTTGCGGGAATCACGCGATGAGGCGACGAAGCTTCAGGCCCCGTTCCGTTCGCCTTATCGCGATGTTAAGCTTGACGCGCAGTCACCGAATGCGCCGTTCAGCATTCGGCTTCGCGCGCCGGACAAAGGCGATATCGTCGTTGAGGACCGCGTGCAGGGAACCATCACGTGGGCCAGCAAAGATCTGGACGACATGGTGCTGCTTCGCTCGGACGGCACGCCGACATACATGCTGGCGGTGGTAGTCGACGATCACGACATGGGCGTGACCCACGTGATACGCGGTGACGATCATTTGACGAACGCCGCGCGCCAGAGCCTGATCTACAACGCCATGGGGTGGGATATTCCAGCCTTTGCGCACATTCCGCTCATCCACGGGGCGGATGGCGCGAAGTTATCGAAACGGCATGGTGCTCTCGGTATCGATGCGTATCGTACCATGGGCTTCCTGCCGGACGGCTTACGCAATTATCTGGCGCGGCTCGGCTGGGCGCACGGTGACGACGAGATTTTTTCCACCCAACAGGCGGCTCAATGGTTCGATCTCGATGCCATTGGACGATCTCCGTCGAGGTTCGACTTTGTCAAGCTTGAAAATCTGAATGCTCATTATATCCGGGAAACCGACAATGCAGCGCTCGTCGCCCTCATTAGGGACATTCTGCCCGAGATTTTGTCCGCCAAGGATCTCACGCAGTCCATCGATGAGCCCGGATGGGACAAACTCGCGCTCGCCATGCCGGGCCTCAAAGAGCGGGCAAAGACACTGGTTGAGTTGATATCGGGCGCAAGATATCTGTTTGCGGCGCGACCGCTGACGATAGATGAGAAGGCCGCGAAGCTGTTAACGAGCGAGGCGCGGAGCCATCTGTCGGGATTGCACAAGCAGTTTGGCGCATTGGAAACCTGGAATGCCGGGGCCCTGGAGGCGACAACCCGAGCATACGCCGACGAAGCGAACGCGAAGCTCGGCACCATTGCGCAGCCTCTGCGCGCGGTGTTGACAGGAAGCGCGATCTCCCCCCCGGTCTTCGATGTGGCTTATGTTTTGGGCCGGGACGAGACGCTTGCCCGTATTGCAGACCAGTTGAATGAAAGCGGCTGACGCCCGCGCGCGGCGCGCATACGATCAAAGTGTGAGCGGTTTTGCTTTTCGAAAATGCGATAAAACAATAGCTTAGAGCGCGTTTACGACTTTGAATTGAAAGCGCTCCCAGATGAATCTCAGTTGTTACCTCGGCTTTGCACCGTTGGTTTTTTACTCTCAGCAGACCATGAAACCTTTTCACGTGGGCGGTCTTCATCGTTAAACCTCAGAGGGTAATTCATGTTGTTCGCGGATACTACTTGGGCTCACGCCGGACCGGCGGTTTTGACGGCATTTCTCGCCTCGTTCGTGGAGTTCGTTGAAGCGCTGACGATCATTCTTGCGGTTGGAACGGTGCGCGGCTGGCGGCCAGCCCTTGCGGGAGCTGGTCTGGGTGCAATCCTTCTCCTTGCCCTTGTGCTCGCCTTCGGTCCGCTCCTTTCGCAAATCCCGCTGACCACATTGCAGGTTGTGGTGGGCATCTTACTGCTGCTGTTTGGGATGCGTTGGCTGAGAAAAGCGATTTTGCGCGCAGCAGGCGTCATCCCGCTTCATGATGAAGCCGACGCATTTGCCCTGGAGAAAGCACGGCTCCAGCCTGGCGCCAGTTTCGCGAAGGCCGTAAGGCTTGACCCGTTAGCGGTGGCAACCACGTTCAAGGCCGTGGTGCTGGAAGGCGTGGAGGTCGTGTTTACTGTGATCGCGATCGGCTCCGCCGGTAATCGCCTCGTGCCTGCCAGCATCGGGGCCCTGGCTGCTCTCGCAATCGTTATCGTTCTGGGATTGGTGGTGCATAAACCCCTCGCCAAAGTTCCCGAGAACACGCTCAAGTTCACGGTGGGCGTCCTGTTGTCGGCTTTCGGTGTCTTCTGGGTGGGTGAGGGTGCGGGCTTCACTTGGCCGGGGGCCGATTTCTCGATCGTGGCCATTGCGACCGTGTTCCTGATTGCCTCGCTCGTCGCCGTTCGACTGGCTCACGCGCAAGCTTCAACCACGCAAAAGGTTCAGGCATGAGCACCCTGAAAACCATCCTGCGCGAGTTATGGGGCTTGTTCGTCGATGACGGAAGCCTTGCGATTGCGCTGGTACTCTGGTGTGCGATTGCCGGCTTCGGTTTGCCGCGATCCGGCATGTCGGACCCGTGGCAGGGGCCGGTCCTGGGTCTCGGCTGTCTCGCGATCCTGATCGCGAACGTGCTCGTTTCCGCACGCATCAAGGGTTTGACAAAAGGCCTTCGCTAGAGCATTTTCCGCAAAAGTGTAAGCGGTTTTGCTCATCGAAAATGCGATGAAACAAAGAGTGGAGCGTTTTTATCACTCTGGTTAAATTGAAAGCGCTTTAGCACAAGAGGCGTGGCTGCGAACTGAATTTGACGACGGGAAGCCAGATCGTGCTCGCTACTTATCTCTGGATCGCGTTAGGAAGCGCCATCGGTGGCGTCGCGCGGTTTTGGTGCTCAAATCTCATCGCAGTGTCAACGGGGTCCAAGTTTCCATGGGGGACGCTGGCCGTGAACGTGATCGGCTCTTTCATTATCGGGCTTTTCGCCGTGTTGACAGGCCCCGATGTTCGCATCATGGCACACCCGGATGCGCGGATCTTCGTCATGGTTGGGTTATGTGGCGGGTTCACGACGTTTTCGTCGTTCAGCCTGCAGACACTGACGCTTGCCCGCGACGGCGAGTTTTTCCAGGCAGGCGCAAACGTGGTGCTGTCGGTGGTGCTTTGTCTCGTTTCCGTCTGGATCGGTGCCGTTGTCGCAACGAACTTTAATCAACTGAAGGGGAGTTGAGAGGTTGCCGCCCCGCATCTTAAGATACTTGAGAGTCTACCCGCGTTAAACATAATCACGTCATGGCCGGGCTTGACCCGGCCATCCAGCGAACAGACATAATATAACAGAAAAAAAGTCTGGATGGCCTGGTCGAGCCCGGCCATGACAAAACGACCAAGGCTTCCGTCTAAACCATACAGCCTTTAGCTTTCGCGGCGCGGAACGGGCGGACTTCCGCTTTTCTGCTTCTGCCATGACGGCGCGGACTGGTCTTCAAGCGCAAGGGTGGCACGAGCCTTTTCACGAACAGGTTTCGCGGAGCCAACCCTTGGCGCAGGTTTAGAGGGTCCGTTCAGCAAGCCGAAAAACGAACGCTTGTTTCCATTCTGTTTCGCGGGCGCGGCGGCATTCTGAGCAACGGCGGCAAGCTGGAGCATTGCCTCCTTCTCCTCGCGTTTTTTGTCGCGCTCAAGCCGCCGAACAGCTCTCTGCTCTTCTTTTTCATGGTTACGGTCATCTTTTTTAACCGTGCGCGCGATGGCGTTCAATAAAGTGACGACCTCGCGCTCGGTCATCATCTCGCTGTAATAAAGCCCCTGCGCATAATCGCAGCCAAGCGCCCGCACATAGGACAGATCGTCCTCATTATCGACGCCAACCGCGATCACGTCCTTGTCGAGGTCATGGGCAATGGTGAGAACGGCTTTGAGAACCGACGGGTTGGCGCGATCCTTATCATTGAGAGAGACGAGAGATCGATCGATCTTGATCGCATCGACCGACAGCCGGTGCCAGTAATTCAAGGACGAGAAATTCACACCAAATTCGTCCAGCGCGACGCTGACGTTCAGCGTTTTCATCCAATCCAGAATCTCCGTCGCCTGCTCCGGGTTTGTCGTGATCAGATTTTCTGCGATTTCGAGGCGCAGCGCACCTTTTGGCAAAGTTTCGCGCCCGATAATGAGCCGAAGGTTCTGAACCATATCGGTGTGAAAAAGCTGCTGGCTCGACATGTTGATGCTGACGTAGATCGGCTGCTCGCGCTGAACGATGCGCTGCCAACGCGCACCCTGGCGGATGCAGCGCTCGAAGACATACGCCCAAATTTCGGACGACAGGCCTGCGGCTTCCGCTGCGGGTTCGAACTCCGGCAGGCTGAGTTGGCCCAAGGTGGGATGGTCCCAAAGGACGAACGCTTCCATGCCCACGAGACGCTCATCCGAAATTTGCATGATCGGCTGATACAGGATGCGGATTTGGCGGCGTTCGATGGCATGTTTCAGATCGGCCTGAAGGATCGCGCGGTCGTCGATCTCTGCGCGCATTTCGGGCTTGAACAATTCGATTCTGTCGGCACCCGCCCGTTTTGCACGATACATTGCGCTTTCAGCTTCGCGCAACAGTTCCTCGGCCGTTTGCTGCTGTCCATCGAACATGGCGATGCCGATGCTGCCGGTTAGGACCAGATCGCGGCCGCCGATTTTTATCGGCGTGCGCAACGCGCGGCGGACCCGCTCGGCGAGCATGGCGATGTGCCGAGGCTCGGTGTCCGACGAGACCAGAATGCCGAATTGAAGCATATTCAGACGTGCCAGCGTGTCCTGTCCGGACAGGTGCCGCGTCAGACGGCGCGCGACCGTCAGGAGAACGCCATCGTTGTTGGAAAAATCGGGGAGTTTGCCGGGGCCTTTCGGTGCATCGAGATCGATGAAGAAGACTGTTGGCTTGATGGCCTCTTCGCGAGCGCGCGCCATCGCGATCTGGAGACGATCCCCGAACAGGTCGCGGTTCGGCAATCCCGTGAGGTTGTCCTTGATGGCGTTGTGATGAAGCCTTTCCTGCGAGCGCTTGTGGGCCGTGATGTTGCGCATGAGGCCTACACCACGGATAGCGCGTGTGGATCGCTGCGGGGTGGCATTGGCGCGAAGTTCATACCAGAGATAGCCGCCTTCCGGGCGCTTCATACGAAATTCGAGATTGAGATCGCCGCCCTGACGTTCCCGAACCGTCCAGAGCGTCAGTTTCATGCGATCACGGTCTGACGTATGCAGGTGCTGAAGCCAGTCGTCCACGGAACATCGCAGTGCATTCGGTGCCAATCCCAGGGCTGCCTCGACCTCAGGTCCCGTGTTGATTTCCTGCCGCCGGCCATCCCATTCCCAGACGCTGGCACCCGACGCTTCAAGTGCCAGCACCCTCAGCTTGAACTGTCCGGCATCTTCCGAGGGGCCTCCGGGGTCGGCATTCTGGAATGCATACTGCGTGACCGTAAACGCGATCAACATGAGAATGACCACGAGCCCTGCGCTGAGCACTGAAACCACGACATCGCCGGACAGCCGCCCGACCACGGTCATGCCCGCTCCGAAAAGCCAGACCATGAACAGCATCCAGCACGGAAGCAAGGACAGCGCACGCTCCTGCCCGCGAAGGGCGAGAAAAGCCGTAAACGCGCTCCCCACGATAGCGATTGGGACGAACGACATGCGGGCGGCCCCAGACGCCACCTGTGCGTCCACGAGCGCGAAAACGATCAGCGCCAACTGTCCCGCGATCCACCCCAGAAATGCCACCGATATCCACGAATGCCAGAGCCGCAGGTTGAGGAACGCGTAGAGAAAAATCACCGCGCTTGCAGCAAACGCGGCTTCGGCTGCCGCGCGGCTGGTTGCGTTATCCTCGGATGGGAGTTGAAAGAGTTTATGCCAGAACCCAAAGTCGACGCACAGATAGATCAAGGCCGCCCAAGCCACCAACGCCGCGGCCGGAAAAATGGCCTTGTGATTGGCGGCAAAGATCGCGGTCAGGAAAATTGCCAGAATGCCGGTGATACCCAGAAGAATGCCCTGAAACAGGCTAACGTCGCGCTGACGCTTTCCGAAACTCGCGGGCGTTGTAAGATATAAGCGAGGGGGGGATGCCGTTGCCAGTTCAACAACGAACGTTACAGTCGTACCCGCTTCAACGGAAATCCGGTAGATGTCCTGGAAGTCGAAGTCTTCGTTGCGTTCCGGTCTGAACCCCAGCGACGGTGTCACGTTCGTGATCCGGGCGGCGTCCAGTTCGGGCCAGATCACCTTCGATCCAACGATGTCATAACGCTGCGCCGTAAGCCATCGAACGATCGGCTTGTCGGTCTGATTGCTGAGCGCAAACACGACCCAGCCCGGGTTAGTACCGGATGTTTTTGCCGGAACTGTCATGCGTCCCGTGAGACCGTCCGCGCTGGACGCCGTTTCGATGCTGATTTTGTCTCCGCGCCGCTCGTAATATTCGCCTAGCTGGGAAATATCGATTTTCTCGTCGTCTGCACCCACGACAATGGGATCGATGGCGAACGCCGCCGTTGCGAACATCCAGATGAACGCGCACACAATCAGTTTCCCGACACTACGTCGCATCCTATCGCTCGCCGTCATGCACCGCACCCCTGCCGCCGTTCCGTCACAACGCTGGATCGTCACTTATATGCGCGAAAAGCCAGTGATCACGCCAAACTCCGTTGATTTTGAGATACCGGCGTCCCAACCCCTCATACTGGAAACCAGTCTTCGCAAGCAGTCCGGCCGATGCCGCATTCTCAGGCAGGCAGGCAGCTTCCAGACGATGCAGACGCAGGACTTCGAAGACAAACCACATCACCGACTTTACGCCTTTTGACATATAACCTTGGCGTGCGTAAGGCTCACCAATCCAGTATCCCAAAGACGCGCTTTGCGCCACGCCGCGGCGAATGTTGCTGAGGGTGACGCCGCCGAGCAAAGTGCTGTCAGTCTGTTTGAACAGGAAAAAGGCGAAACCTGCATCCTGGCGAGCGTCGCGGTAATAATGCCGGACCCGCCGTCGATAGGACTGTCTGGTCAACTCATCTCGCGCCCATCGCGGTTCCCAGGGTTCCAGAAACACGCGGCTCTGTGCACGCAATTCCGCCCACTCCTTGTAATCGGCCATGAGCGGCTCGCGCAGAAAAACCCCGTCCCCTTCCACAAAAGGTTTCGTATCAGGGAAAAGTGTCCATCGCCCGTCCAGCATGGAGGCTCATCAAACGTGCAAATCGACGCCGGACTGAAAGGCCTCGGCCGTGTCCGACACGACCGCAGCGGCACCGCGCGCACCGATGACGGCCGATGCAATTTCACCACTGGTTTTCAGCCGTTGCCCCACCGCTTGGACGTTTTCGGGAGTTATCGAGTTGATTTTGTCGATCAATTCCTCATTCGGGATCGGGCGTCCGAATACCATCAAGTCCCAGGCCAGTTGCCCCGCGCGGGCTTCACAGCTTTCGAGACTCATGAAAAGTCCGGCTTTCATTTGCGCCTTGGCTCGCGCCAGTTCTTTCTCGGTTGGACCCTGTTCGGCAAGGTCGCTCAAAATGCTAAGCGAAACCCTCGTCAGTTCCTTGAGTTGATGAGAGCTTGTGGCTGCATGAAATCCGATCATGCCAGTGTCGGAGTAGCCCCACTCGAAGGCATGAATGTCGTAACAGAGGCCGCGCTTCTCGCGTACTTCCTGAAACAGGCGAGAGGCCATTCCGCCGCCCACGATGGACGAAAAAATTCGGCTCGCGAACGCGTTCGGGTCGCTGTTGGCGTATCCAGCAAACGCATAAATCACGTGACATTGTTCAAAACGCTTCTCGGACG
The DNA here is from genome assembly GCA_965247345.1 of Rhodomicrobiaceae bacterium. Taxonomy (GTDB): domain Bacteria; phylum Pseudomonadota; class Alphaproteobacteria; order Rhizobiales; family Rhodomicrobiaceae; genus Rhodomicrobium. The sequence continues at coordinate 26,668 of CBDFGZ010000008.1, forward strand.
AGGCATGACCGCCGCCAAATGTCGCCTTGCGGACGTTCCGTTGCGGGTCCGAGGGAATGTTTGCGAACAAGGCTTCCGCTGCTTTATGGATTTCCTCGTGGTCCACTGTCCCGGCAGCGCTTAAGATAATTCGCGATGCGGCATAGTTCTCGCCACGAAAACGGCGCAGGTCCGATGCCGAATGGCGGCTGATGGTGCGCTCTGTCCCAAGGATCGAACGTCCCAGCGGCTGCTGCGGATAAGCCTCGTTCATGGCCAGATCGAAAACGATCTCGTCCGGGCTGTCCTGGGTCGCAGCGATCTCCTGAAGGATAACATCACGCTCGCGGTCCATTTCGTCGTCCGAGAACGATGGGTTGAGCAGGATATCGGCGATCAGGTTCACCCCGAGGCCTACGTCATCCTTCAGAACCCGCGCGTAATAATTGGTCGCTTCCGCCGAGGTTACGGCATTGAGCGCGCCGCCGGCACCTTCGATTTCCTCGGCGATCTGGATCGGGGTGCGGCTCGGCGTGCCTTTGAAGGCCATATGCTCTAAAAAATGCGCGACGCCGTGTTCGTTATCTGTCTCCGCACGGGCACCCGCCATGACGAAAGCGCCAATGGATGCGGTTTCAAGACCGGGCATGCGGTGCGTCACGATGCGCATGCCGTTGGCGAGTTGACTGATTTCCACTGTCATCGGGTTACCTCATAGCTCGAAAACACTATTCCCGCGAGCGAGTGGGAAACAAATGTTAATTTTCGAATGGACTCTGGAAGGCTGTTCAACAGCGCGGCACCACAACAGTCGTGCTGTCTAACACCTATATGATCCTACCGGTTCACAAAAACAAATACGACTAACCACACGCGTTAATTACCGCCTCAACTGCGGCCACCGAGTTTGGAACAATCTTAAAGCGCTCGATCCCCGCCATGCAGGCGCCAAGGCGGTGCGGAACCTCAGGTGATCGACCAACCGCGCGCCGTATCGCATCTGGAAATTTCGCCGGGTGCGCTGTACCGAGAACCACCATCGGCCCGCCATCCCGCGCAGCCTGCTCACGTTTTGCGGCAACAAGACCGACTGCCGTGTGTGGATCGACGATATAACCGGTCTCACGTTCCAGTTCGCGCATCGCCAGTGCCGCCTCATCCATTGTCACGCGGTGGGCTGAAAACAGCCCGCGCATCGCGGTCAAAACATCGGCACGAATCGAAAAGCGACCCTCGTCCCGCAACTTCGCCATACAGCTTCGCACAAACCCGAAATCGCGGCTGCTGGCCTCAAACAAAAGCCGCTCGAAGTTACTGGAAACCTGGATGTCCATGCTGGGACTGTCGGTCTGATGCACACCAAGCGGCTCATAAACACCCGTCTTCAGCGCGCGTGCCAGGATATCGTTTTCATTGGTCGCGACCACAAGACGATCAAGGGGCAAGCCCATCTTGTGAGCGACGTATCCGGCGAACACGTCGCCAAAATTTCCGGTGGGGACGGCAAACTGCAAGGGCCGCGCCGCAGACAACTCAGCGGTCGCCGTGAAATAATACACGGCCTGAGCCATAATCCGCGCCCAGTTGATGGAATTTATGGCGGAAAGTGCGTGCCGCGTGCGAAACGCCTGATCGTTAAACAGAGCCTTGACGATGGCTTGAGCATCGTCGAACGAACCCTCAACCGCCAGGATGTGTATGTTATCTTCTGCCGCAGTCGTCATCTGACGTCGCTGAACATCGCTCACCCGTCCATGCGGGTAAAGGATGTAAACCTCGATATCCTCCCGTCCGCGAAATGCCTCCACCGCCGCCGCGCCTGTGTCGCCGGAGGTGGCACCCACGATGGTCATGCGACTTCCACCGCGCTTAAGCGACCGCTCCATCAATCGCGCGAGAACCTGCATGGCGAAATCTTTGAACGCCAGCGTTGGACCGTGGAACAGTTCGAGGATGTATAAATCTTTGCCGATTTCGCGAAGCGGGGCAGGTTCAGTCGAAGAAAAATTTTCATAGGCATGGCTCAACAGTGTGGCAAATTCATCCGTTTCAATCTCGCCACCGAGAAACGGTGCCATAACCTGCAGTGCGGCGTCACGGTAAGGCTTGCTTTGCGGAACCGCCGAAAGACCCGGCCAACTCTCGGGAAGGTATAGACCTCCATCCGGAGCGAGGCCTGTCATCAGCGCGGTGTTGAACGAAACCGGTTCGGTTTGCCCACGGGTCGATAAATACTTCATGCCATCAATAACCACGAAACTGCGTGCCTGTCTCTATGGAAGCAGGCCAAAGTGGAAGCAGGCCAAATTCGGTCAAGCGCGCGGCTGCTCGTGGCAGCGTCGGCTTAATGCTCTGTTGACCAAAAAATGCGCCATCGTGGAGAGGGAAGCGTCTAAGCGGACTTGAGTTCAACCTGGTCGATTAACGAAACGTGCGGCGCAAGATGCACCGCACGGCAAGACCGGACGAAACGAAAACCGACGAACTAAAACCGCGTCGTTACGCCCACACCAATGACGTCCATGGTTGGGTTGATGCTTTCATTGCTGAGAGCGTTGTATTTGGCATCACCGAAGTCGAGATGGGTATATTCAAAGCGGATCGTTACATCTTTGTTATAAATGTATTCAATACCGCCACCCGCAGCATATCCAGAGAGCGTTTTCGCTTCCGACGCACCGGCCACGGTGCTGTCTGCAATCCGAAGACGCGCGTAAGACAAGCCGCCGGTTCCGAAAATCATCCAGCGACCGGCCGCATACCCGACCTTACCGCGGACAGTGCCGAAAAGGTCGAGGTCTGACTGAAGACGTGATCCATCGGCAAAATTGCTACGCGACGATGAGGCGAATGATTTCGAAAGGTCAGCCACGACACCAACCACCAGATGACCGATCTGCTTGTCGTATCCGACTTCAGCGCCAGCACGAAAACCGCTGACTTCTTTCAGGCGGCGGGATGCTTTTCCTTCATAGTCGAGCGTTTCATAACCAAAGTCAGGATTGAAGATGATCCCGCTGAAATTCGCTGCGCCGATTTCTGCATCGCTGGCCCAGCGAAAACTCATGTCAAGGGCGGATGCCGACCCCGTAAAGGCAAGCGTTACCGCAGAAAACGTAATCGCGCATGCAACGCTGGACGCCCTTTTACGAAGTTTACCAATCATCCGTCAGCCCTTTCAAGAATCGCTCGCCCGTTCTTATAAAATCCGTACCATGCACCGCTCCCGATGTCTGATGCTAATATGACACTTTTCTAGATTAACTGCATTTGTTGAACGGGTTGAATGGTTAAGCTTGCTGATGACCAACGACAAGGTCGCGAACGAGAATGTTTTCGACTGCCGTCTCAGGCACGACCGCTTTCGCTGACAAGGTAGGAAGGGTTGATGCCCATGCTGTCTAAGGCGCGACGGTACTTGGAATTCAGATCCACGTCGAAAACGAGCTTCGGGTCTGCGGGGCAGTTCAGCCAGCCATTCAATAGAATTTCATGCTCCAACTGGCCAGGTGCCCAACCGGCGTATCCCAACGCCAGAATAGCATGCTCCGGCCCATGACCCATCGCAATTGCGCGCAGAATATCGATGGTCGCGGTAAGATGAATATTATCGTTGATATGAAGCGTGCTGTTCTTAGCGAAATAGTCCGGCGTGTGTAAAACAAACCCGCGACTGGTCTCAACCGGTCCCCCAAGATGGACCGCCATCGCATTCACGCGAATAGCTTCCTCTCTCGTCGACGCAGTCGTTATATCCAGTTGCTCAAGTAATTTCGGGACCGTAATGTTGGTTGCGCGCTGATTGATGATGATCCCCATGGCCCCCTCTCCCGAGTGCGCACAGAGATAAACCACGGATCGCTCGAAACGCGGGTCGCTCATGGATGGCATGGCAAGCAGAAGCTGTCCTTCCAGATAGCCTTCCACTTTTCTCGATGGATAGTCCGGTGTTGTTTTCGTCATCTGTTCTGTGTTGGAGTAAAGCAGCGCGTTGGGCATCCATGGAGTTTCATGAACAGCCAAACAATACCACGATTTCGAAAGTTCCCCAGTGACGTAATTGCAATCATGGCGGTGGATTTTTCGCTAAGCCTTCGATAAACAATTGAGACACCGATCAGGGAGATTTCCATGCAAATCGAAGTTGGGCATCTGTTGCCGCGCGCATCCTTCAAAGTCATGACGGAAACCGGCCCATCTGAAATGACGACCGACGACCTTTTCAAAGGCAAGAAAGCCGTCCTGTTCGCGGTGCCTGGTGCGTTTACACCGACCTGCCACGGAATGCACATGCCGGGGTTCGTGCGTCATGTCGCAGACTTCAGGGCAAAGGGCGTTGACGTGATTGCGTGCACGTCTGTCAATGACGTATTCGTTATGGACGCGTGGAGCAAGGCGAGCGGTGCCGAGGGCAAAATCCTGTTCCTGGCCGATGGAAACGGTGACTTTGCTCAGGCCATCGGCCTTGAGATGGATGGTTCGGCTATCGGATTTGGCGTGCGGTCGAAGCGGTATGCGATGCTGATCGAGGACGGCGTCGTGAAAGCCCTTCACGTGGAAGACAAACCAAGCTCGGCAGATGCCAGCAGCGCGGAACGTCTCCTCGCTGTACTTTAACTTGCACAGCCCATAAAGCCTTGCGCCTCACCTTGCAAATCACCGATAGGTGAAGGGCAATCGATCAAGCGCGTCAGCGCCGGATGTTGCCTGAAGACCGGAGGGGCGCATGGCTTCTGAACTCGCTTTCCGCGCGCGGCTCATTCAGCGCGAGCAGCGAGATTTATATGACTACTGGCGAGCGCGCGCAAATGGGCGGCCCATGCCCGAACGCGCCGATATCGATCCGGTGCACCTTCCACGACTGCTGCCCGGCTTAAGCATTCTTGACGCGGATAACGGACTGGACACCGTTCGTTATCGCGTTGCGGGAACGCGTGTTCGCGAGATTTACGGCCTCGAAGTGACAGGTCGAGACGTGTTTAGCCTCGACTTCCGGTCCAAGCGTGACTATTGGCGGTCCATCTACACGCAGGTTCTGGGGGGCCTCGCTATGCAGGGTGCCGTTCGCGGACCGCTTGCCAATCGCGATCATCTCCTGCTGTTCTGGTTGCGGTTGCCGTTGGGGAATTCGCTGAACGGCGTACAGAAAATTTTAGGTTTTGACGCCGCCGTGCCTTCCCGTTTGGCAAGGATCGCCCAGGATGAGGAAGGCCCTGCGGACGCTGCACCGATGCTCAGGGCCGGATCATCCCTTCGGCAATAACGGCGTCCCCCGATAACAACGGCGTGCCCGATAAACTGGATCAACACCTACAGCGTTCCCGCCCAAATCATCCCGCGATGGTCAGAAATAGCGAATGGACATGATGATGCGCGCAATCCATTCCACGTTCTGATTGACTTCCACACTTTTGCCTGCGTTGAGCGAGGCAAAAATGATTTCCCCGGACTGTGTATAGAAAACGCGCCGCAGCCGTACCGTCGTGGCGTCCAGCGCCACGAGGCAGTTCGCACCGTTAATCGGGCTTGCGTCCGTGTCCGGCAATTTCGCGGCAATGAGAATGGACCCGATCTGGAAGTCTCCCGTCGCATAATCGAGACGCGCGGCGAGCGGGTCTTTGGCCGGGATATCGAGCGCAAAGGAGCTTGGATCGTAACCGCTGCGATAGAGCGTTCCATTTTCACCGATCCGCCCAAGAAACGGAACATCCCGTGCGCCTGAGAGAGCGAGCAACTCAGCCGGTTCCATCCGCAAGGCCGACGCGATGCGCTCAAGCCAGGTTGTGGAAACTGTCATATTCGCAGTTTCGAGACGCTGAATCGTTTGAGGCGTCGTGCCAACCTGCTCCGCAAGTTGCTTGAGTGTCAGTCCGCGAAGCTTTCGAAGTTCTCTAATACGGGTGCGCATAAACAACTTCCCCTCGTGAAATCACTTTAGAGGGAAATCTTGAAGTGAGTTTTACAGTATAAAATCACGTTTGCAGTAAATTTTACTGACTTATGGTTTAAGTCGAATGTTCGATTAATCGCATTAAAGTACTGAGCACTCATAATTTCTATTCATTTGATGTTATTAAGACTTTTTACTGAGCGTGATCTATACATAGAAAAGCGTCCACGCCAAGCCTTTGTTTTTGCTTGAACCGCAAAGCTGCTTGTTACGAGATGTAGATGGTACTGGAAAGTGCCTGCATTCTTGCAAAGTTGTGCATGACGGACGAAACGAATGCATTCGAAACGCTCTGAAAATGGCGCTATTGTAAAACAAGGCAATGCTCGGGGAGACAACGCAGGATGAAACGCGCGGGATTTATTCGGTCGGGAGATAAGCGGAGGAGAAGAGCTCAGGTGCGGGGTGCCTGAGGCTCTCCTCGGAGGTTTGCTCCCTCCGCAAGGTTAGCATCGCCCGTCGGTGTAAAAGTTATGTGTCATGTCAAGATCGCGATTAAAAAATATCGGCTTGTTTTGACAGGCTTCCTGGCCCTACTCCGGTGTTTCCTCGGTAGCCAGATCGCCCAATCCGAAGCGGCGGAGTTTAACATACAAGCTCTGGCGGCTTAACCCGAGCATTTCGGCGGCCGACGCTCTGTTGTCACCGGTCAGTTCCAGCGCGGCTTCGATACATAGTTTCTCGATCAGATCGCTCGTCTCGCGCACAAGGTCTTTAAGCGGCACCCGTCCGACAAGGCCTGTCAACTGTTCGACCGACCGTGTGAGTTGCTGGCCCTCGCGACCGGTCCCGCGTTTTTCGCGCATCGTGCGGATGACAAACCCCAAACATGGTTGCGCGGAGTTTGTCACGGAGACGGCCGTCACCTCCACCTCTTCGACCGAACCGAGTGCCCCGTTCAAGACGGTCACGAAGTTCCGGACAGACCCGTGTTCGCGCAAGCTTGCGATAAGAAGATTGAGATCGACGCTGGACCGGCCCAGCCACCGCTCGATGGACTCGCCCCGAATTTGCTCTTCCGTCGCAAATTGAATGAGGTCCAGAAAAGCGGAATTTGCTGTCAGAACCCTGAGGTCAGGATTGCAGACGACAAAGCCATCCGGCAGCCGATCGACGATCCTCGATAAAACGCCGCGCGCCTTCTGTACAGGCTCGACTGGCTCGGCTTCCTCGCGCGCGATGCGGATAAGAAGCTGGGCACCCGTCGCCTGTCGAAACAAGGACGCCGTTACGTAATACCGACCGCGTCCGTTGGAAAATTCCATCAACTCGGCATTGGCACTGCCCACGCCGCGCACGGACGAAATCATATCCCGCATGGCGGACACGCTATCGTTCTCGAACAGGTCGAGGATCGCGTGAGAGGTGAGTTTCTTTGCAGTTTCGCCGAGAAGGGCGACAGCGGCTGGATTTGCGTCGCTGATCTTGCCAGTCACAGCGTCGGCGATGAGAATGGCCTCGGACGACATCTGAAACAACAGCCGGTATCGAAGCTCTGTCTGACGCAATTTCGCGTAATCGCGCTCCATCGACATCTGTGCGTCAACAAGGCGCTGTTGAAGAGCTGCCACGGATCGCAGGTCGCGGCCAAATGCGATAATGCCACCGTCATCCAAAATCTGGAGTGCGGAGTATCGTAACGGGACATCCTCCCCTGCGGGAGTAGGATGATTGACCTGCCGCCAGCGTGTGGGCTGTAGCAAAGCCGTGTCACGCAGCGTGTCTTCAATCTTGTGCCGACTGTCTGGGGTGACGGTCTCGATCCATGGCAACCCAACCCAGGCCCCGAAGCCCTCATCGTAAAGTTCTTCGCTTCCGAATGCCACGTCCTGAATAACCCCGTCTTTGTTCAAGACCAGGGTTACATCGGCAACAGAAGCAAGTATCTTTGCGATTGCGTCAGCGTTCAAAGCGCTGAATGACGCGGCAGGAGCCTGAAATGGATTTATGGACCGAGTAACAGGCATGTCCATCAGGACACCGCGTTCCGTTGGCGCCCGACTTTCATTGTCGCGCTCCAACCTTGCCAAGGAGATTCAAGGCTTCGATAACCGCTTCGCGTCCATCCGCTGCACCGCCGTCCGCACCAACCGCAGTAATTAGGGCTGGATTTTCCACGAAAATTTGTCCACCAACCAAAATACCGATCTTCCGATTTTGCGAGTTTTTACGCACGGCGCTTATCATTGATGCCAACCGATCAATATGCTTCTCCGAACTGAGCGAGAAGCCTGCAATCGCGAACCACTGCTGTTCCACCAGTTTCGAGATTTCGTCAGGTGTCCTGGCCGGGCCAGCCGAAACATCCCAGCCTTCTCGCCGAAAAAACGCTTCCACGACAAACAAGCCGAATGTGTGCTGTTCACCGGGTGCCGGCAAGAGGAGCGCGCGCCGTCCGTGCCGCCAGCCTGACGTCTCGTCCTCAAACTCGGGGCTAAGTTCACGAAGCATCTGACGAAGCCGCGAAAGCCCGACCGTGACTTCGGTAAAGGTGCAGTCGTCGGTCTTCCAGAGGTCGCCGAGATGACGCGCGGCAGGTGCGAATAGATCGAGAATGATATTTTCCAGGGGGACTTCTTCTGATCGCGCCTCGTCGAGAACCGCGTAAGCAAGCGTGCTATCGAACGCGTATGTCGTTCTTGCAAACGCCGCCACCTGTACAGCGCCAAACTCATGTTCCCGACGAGCGCCGGTCGCGTTTGGCTGCATTTTATGGGCCAGCAGCAGGCGGGGAATAATTTCCCCTTCGATGGTTTTCGCCAGTTGCATCAGGGTCGAAATCTCGTCTGGCGCATCGATATCCTGCTGAAGCGCTTGTCGCTTTGGCAAGGATCGAGGCGGTTCGCCGTTACCACTCTCATCTTGTCGTTCGCCGACGCCGTCAGTCGCCTTCGATTGTGTAAACGCTACCATTCCACGCTCCCTCGAACTGCGAAATTAGCCAGTCTTTGCCGGCCTATTGCGGTCGAGCTTACACCGCCAAAATCGCAAGCGGGAGTACTTTCATGGTGTGGTTGCGGTCTATCTCTGTTTATCGGCTACAACTTCAGTATTAACGCTCATCGCGAGGTGTTTGTAAAGCGAAGTTTACGTCAACTTATGTTGACAGAATGAGGTGGGAAGCCCTAACATCCCCTTGGGATAGAAACCGGGATTTTACTGGATGAGCGATCGTATCGCTAAAGTGCAAAAGCGCCTTTACACCGATCAGGAGCGCGTTCTTCGTGATGCCTCACCCTGGACGGTCGTTCAGGGTATTCTTGCGCCGGTCCAGTTTCTGATTTTTGCGGTGAGCCTTGTGCTCGTCATCCGGTATCTGAAAACCGGGCAGGGTTATGAAGCGGCCACAATCTCCATCGTCGTCAAGACGTTTGCGCTTTACACCATCATGGTTACAGGCGCGATCTGGGAGAAGAAAGTCTTCGGACGCTATCTGTTCGCCCCCGCCTTCTGGTGGGAGGATGCCTTCAGCATGATCGTGATCGCGCTTCACACGGCCTATCTCGCTGCATTGTTTTTCAGTCTTCTCAATGCGAACGGGCTGATGGTGCTCGCACTGGCCGCTTACGCGACTTACGTCATCAACGCCACGCAGTTCGTGCTCAAACTCCGCGCCGCGCGGCTGGACGAAGCGTCTCGCGCGGCATTTCTGCCCGTTGGAAAGACCGGCGCGGTAAGGGGCCAGTTCTCGCCGCGAACCATCAACGCTGAGGCCGCACGATGAGCGCCGACGGCGGCATGCCAGTCATCGGCGAAGCGTGCGACCGCCCGATCTTGCGCGAGCGCGGCCAGCGCGAAGTGTTCTGCGGCCTCACCGGCATCATATGGCTGCATCGCAAAATACAGGACGCGTTCTTCCTCGTGGTCGGCTCGCGCACCTGCGCACATCTTATACAGTCGGCGGCGGGGGTCATGATCTTCGCCGAGCCGCGTTTTGCCACCGCTATCCTGGACGAGCGCGACCTTGCTGGCCTTGCGGATGCGCAGGACGAACTCGACCGCGTGGTGAAGCGGCTGCTGGAACGACGACCGGACATCAAGCTGTTGTTTCTGGTCGGCTCGTGTCCGTCCGAGGTGATCAAACTCGACCTGTCCCGCGCGGCGCAGAGGCTTTCGGCGGAGCTGGTGGGGCAGGTGCGCGTGCTGTCCTATTCCGGAAGCGGCATCGAGACCACGTTTACGCAAGGCGAAGATGCGTGCCTCGCGTCGCTTGTGCCCGAGTTGCCGCATGCGGAAAGCGCTGAACCATCGTTGCTCGTGGTCGGTGCGCTGGCTGACGTGGTGGAGGATCAGTTTGCGCGACTGTTCGCCGAGATTGGTATTGCTGCTCAGTTTTTCCCTCCGCGCCGCAGCACGGAACTCCCCGCAATCAGCCCAAATACGAAGTTTCTCCTCGCGCAACCCTTCCTCGGCGACACGGCCCGCGCCTTGGAAGAGCGCGGCGCGACCCATATCCCGGCTGTATTCCCGCTCGGCGCGGAAGGGACAACGTTGTGGCTCGAAGCCGCGGCGCGTGCTTTCGAAATTCCTGCAGCAAAGCTTGCCAAAGCCGTCGAAGCACCCCGCGAACGGGCAAAGCGCGCGCTTGCCCGTCAGCGCGAAAAGCTTGAAGGCAAGAGCATCTTCTTCTTTCCCGATTCGCAGTTGGAGCCGCCTCTGGCTCGCTTCCTCGCCCGCGAGATGGGCATGCGCCTGATCGAAGTCGGCACGCCGTATCTTCATCGCCAGCATCTGGCTGCCGAACTGGACCTTCTGCCCGGCGACGTGATGCTGAGCGAAGGTCAGGACGTGGACAAGCAACTGGACCGTGCCCGCGCCGCCCGCCCTGACCTCACCGTTTGCGGGCTTGGCCTTGCCAATCCGCTCGAAGCCGACGGTCTGACGACGAAGTGGGCCATCGAGCTGCTGTTTACGCCGATCCAGGGCTACGATCAGGTGGCCGACCTGGCCGAATTGTTCGCGCGCCCCCTCAACCGTCGCACGCGGCTGGAGGTCTAGGGATGCCGTTAAAGCTGAGGATCATCTTGTTTTCGCATGGTTCGAGACGGCGCTTTGTGCCTCATCACCATGTGGCTCGCGCCCAACCTCATCACCATAAGGATCACGCCCGGCCTCATCCTGAGGAGCGCGGAACGCGCATCTCGAAGGATGAGTTAGCGAGGGTTGAATGCAACTGACCGTCTGGACCTACGAAGGGCCTCCCCACATCGGTGCGATGCGCATCGCAACGGCCATGGAGGGCGTGCATTACGTGCTGCACGCGCCGCAGGGCGATACTTACGCCGATCTGCTGTTCACCATGATCGAACGCCGCGACAAACGCCCTCCAGTCACTTACACCACGTTTCAGGCCCGCGATCTCGGCAGCGACACCGCCGAGCTGTTCCAGTCCGCCGCGCGCGATGCCTATGAGCGCTTCAAGCCGCAGGCGATGCTGGTCGGCTCATCATGCACGGCGGAACTCATTCAGGACGATCCAGGCGGCCTCGCGGAAGCGCTGCATCTGCCGATCCCGGTTATCCCGCTGGAATTGCCTGCGTATCAGAAGAAAGAGAACTGGGGCGCGGCGGAGACGTTTTATCGTGTCGTGCGGACCTTGGTCGGCAATCCCATGCTTCGACAAGCTCAGCATGAAGATGTAACCGCTTCGGGCCTCACCCTGAGCCTGTCGAAGAGTGCGCAGCAGCGTCCGCTGTGTAACATCCTTGGCCCCACGGCGCTCGGCTTTCGCCATCGCGATGACGTCACCGAGATCACGAAGCTGCTCGGTCAACTGGGCGTGGATGTGAACGTGGTCGCGCCACTCGGTGCATCGCCCGCCGACATCGCGCGGCTACCCGACGCGGACTTCAACGTGGTGCTGTATCCGGAAGTGGCGGGCACGGCGGCGGCCTGGCTTGAGAAGGCGCATAAGCAGCCCTCGACAAAGACGGTGCCGATTGGGGTTGGAGCAACGGAAGAGTTTGTGGCGGAAATCCAAGCGCTTTGTTCGTCATGGCCGGGCTTGACCCGGCCATCCAGCGCAACAATTGCGATTTCGGCAGATTCAAGTCTGGATGGCCGGGTCACGCCTGGCCATGACATCGAGAGCGGGAATGACATCGAGAGCGCGAATGACATCGGACGCGATGGCGGCACCGAAAAATCACGCCTCCCGTGGTACTCCCGCTCGGTGGATAGCACCTATCTCACCGGCAAGCGCGTGTTCATCTTCGGCGATGCGACTCATGCCATTGCCGCCGCCCGCGTCGCATCCAAAGAACTGGGCTTCGAGGTTGTCGGCCTCGGCACCTACTCCCGCGAGTTCGCCCGCGATGTGCGCGAACTCGCGAAGCTCTACAGTGTCGAAGCGCTCATCACCGACGATTATCTGGAAGTCGAACAGCGCATTCAGGAGCTTCAGCCTGAACTCGTGCTGGGCACGCAGATGGAACGGCATATCGCGAAACGGCTCGGCATCCCGTGCGCGGTGATTTCGGCACCGATCCATGTTCAGGACTTCCCCGCGCGCTACTCGCCGCAGATGGGCTTCGAGGGCGCGAACGTGATTTTCGACACATGGGTGCACCCGCTCATGATGGGGCTGGAAGAGCATCTGCTCGGCATGTTCCGCGAGGATTTCGAGTTTCACGATGGGGCCGTGCCTTCGCATTTGGCAGCGCATTCGCCACAAGGTACGTCAGGGCCGCCCCGCGAGGCGGCCATCCAGAGAGCACATGCTCGATGACAGCAATGGGGCTGCGGCCGCAAGCCTGGATGGCCGGGTCAGGCCCGGCCATGACAGTATAAAGAGCGGGGACAACACCGTTTATGCCCAAGATGTCGCGCCGCCAACGGCGTCTGTCGAATGGGCACCCGACGCCGAAAAAGAACTGAAGAAAATCCCGTTTTTCGTGCGCGGCAAGGCCCGCCGCAACACCGAGACCTTCGCCGCCGATCGTGGCATCACGCACATCACAATCGAGACGATTTATGATGCAAAAGCGCATTTCAGCCGGTAACGGCGCGATGCTTTCCAGCCGACACGCGCAAAGGGGCGCGGACGGAAGCGTGGCTGCGGACGTGACGCCGGTGCGATTCGTGATCGTGACGCTGGACAGCCATCTTGGCGAGTGCCGTCGCCCGTGCCAACGAGGTGCTGGCTGAATGAGATCCCAGGCCTCACCATCTCGCTGCATGCCGCGTCCGAATGGAACGTGCAGATCGCGGAACGCGCTGAAAGCCTGCCTCGACGATATCGAGCGCGGTGATATCATCCTTTCCACGATGCTGTTCATTGAGGAGCACATCCAGGCCGTGCTGCCAGCGCTTCAGGGGCGGCGCGACCATTGCGATGCCATGATCGCGTGCATGTCGGCGGGCGAGGTGGTGAAGCTGACGAAAGATCGGCGGCTTCAACATGGACGGCACCGACAAGGGCGTGATGTCGCTGTTGAAGCGCCTAAAGCCGAAAAAGAAAGACGCGAGCGGCCAGAACGCCACCGGCGGATCGAAGCAGATGGCCATGCTGCGCCGTTTGCCCAAGATTTTGCGGTTCATTCCCGGCACCGCGCAGGACATGCGCGCGTATTTCCTGACGCTGCAATACTGGCTGGCTGGCTCCGACGACAACATGGCGCACATGGTGCGCTTTCTCGTCAATCGTTATGCCAGCGGCGAGCGCGCGGACTTACGCGGCAAGGTTCGCGGCAAGCTGAGCCGGTGGACTATCCTGAAATCGGCGTGTATCACCCGAGCCTGAAAGAACCGCGTGTCGGCGACCGTCGACGCCTTGCCGAGCGCGAAGGGCAAAGCAGGCAGGTACCGTCGGGCTTGCTGGTCATGCGATCCTACGTGCTGGCGGGAAATTCGTTACACTATGATGGTGTTATCGAGACGCTTGGAAAAGCGTGGCCTGAACGTGATCCCGGTGTTCGCGTCCGGCCTCGACGCGCGGCCCGCCATCGAGCAGTTTTTCGTGCGCGACGGCAAGCCGACCATCGACGCGCTTGTCTCGCTGACCGGTTTCAGCCTCGTCGGAGGCCCGGCTTATAACGACGCGAAATCCGCCGAGGATATCCTTGCCAGGCTGGATGTCCCATACATCGCGGCGCATCCGGTGGAATTTCAGACGCTGCAACAATGGGGCGGCGACAAACGCGGACTGATGCCTGTGGAGAGCACCATCATGGTGGCGATCCCCGAGCTTGATGGCGCGGCAGGGCCGACCGTGTTCGGCGGGCGCTCCGATGGCACGAACGCGCCGTGCACGGGGTGCGCGCGCGCCTGCACATTCCCGGTCTCGAAGGCACGCGACATGCATTCATGCCCGGAGCGAGCGGACATGCTGGCATCGCGTGTCGAACGATTGATCGCGCTGCGCCGCGCGGAACGTGTCACGCGCAAAGTTGGGGTCGTGCTGTTCAACTTCCCCCCGAACGCAGGCAACGTGGGTACGGCGGCATCGCTGGCGGTGTTCGAGTCTTTATATAACACGCTGCGCGGCATGAAGGCCGAAGGCTACGCAGTCGATGTGCCTGTCTCGGTGGATGCCCTGCGCGCGGCGATCCTCGGCGGCAACGCATCGCGCTACGGCACGCCCGCCAACGTCCATGCGCGCATTTCCGCCAGCGATCACATCCGCCGCGAACCGCATCTGAAAGCCATCGAGAAGGCCTGGGGCGCGGCCCCCGGCAAACAGCAAAGCGACGGCGCGACCGTGTTCGTGCTCGGCGCGCAGTTCGGCAACGTGTTCGTGGGCGTGCAGCCAGCGTTTGGCTACGAAGGCGACCCCATGCGGCTCTTGTTCGAGAACGGCTTCGCGCCGACCCATGCGTTCTCGGCGTTCTATCGCTGGCTGCGCGAGGATTTCGGCGCGCATGCACTGTTGCATTTCGGTACGCACGGCGCGTTGGAATTCATGCCCGGCAAGCAAACGGGGATGTCAGCCGACTGCTGGCCCGACCGGCTGATCGCCGATATGCCTAACTTTTATCTCTATGCGGCGAACAACCCGTCCGAAGGCACGCTCGCGAAACGGCGAAGCGCTGCGACCCTCATCAGCTACATGACTCCGCCTGTGACGCAGGCCGGGCTGTATCGGGGTTTGCTCGACTTGAAGGCGTCCGTGCAGCGCTGGCGCGAGTTCGAGCCGGGGACTGGCCAAGCGGAACGTGACGCGCTGGCGGCGCTGATCCAGGCACAGGCTGCCGCGGTCGATCTCGCCGAAGCCGAACCCGCGTGGCATGCCGATAGCGCCGAGGCGCGCGTATTAAAGCTTAGCCATGAGATCATCGCGCTGGAAGAAACGCTGATCCCGCACGGTTTGCATGTAGTAGGCAGCGTGGCGTCCGATGCCGAGCGTGCCGATCTTCTGACCTTCGCCGCCGAAGCGCTTGCCGATCTTACCCCGCCCGAACGCGAGCGCAAACTTGCCGAGATGGCCACGCATCTTGGCCGCGACAGCGAGCTTCCCGCCATTGTTCACGCGCTGGACGGCGGCTATATCCGCCCGGTCGCTGGCGGCGATCTCATCCGCAATCCGGACATTCTGCCCACCGGCCGCAATATCCACGGTTTCGACCCGTTCCGCATCCCGAGCGTGTTCGCCATGAAAGAGGGCGAGAAACAGGCCGCGAAACTGCTCGTGCGCCACATGGACGAGGGCAACGAACTGCCGGAGTCGGTGGCGTTCGTGCTGTGGGGCACGGACAACCTGAAGACCGAGGGCGGGCCGATTGCGCAGGCCCTGGCGCTGATGGGCGCGCGCCCGCGCTTCGACAGCTACGGTCGCCTGTGTGGCGCGACGCTTGTGCCGCTGCGCGATCTTGGCCGGCCCCGCGTCGATGTGGTGATGACGCTGTCGGGCATCTTCCGCGATCTTCTCCCGTTGCAGATGAAGCTGCTTGCCGAAGCGGCGTATCTCGCCGCCATCGCCGACGAGCCAACGTCGCAGAATTACATACGCAAGCACGCTCTGGCCTATCAGGCCGAACATAGCTGCGATATGGAAACGGCTGCCCTTCGCGTGTTCTCCAACGGCGACGGCGCTTATGGCGCGAACGTGAACCTGCTCATCGATAGCGGCGCATGGGAGGACGAGGACGAACTGGCGGAGACGTACTCGCGCCGCAAATCCTTCGCCTATGGCCGGGCTGGCACACCGACCGCGCAGCCAGCGCTCATGAAGTCCATGCTGAAAGACGTGGACCTCGCCTATCAGAACCTCGACTCGGTCGACCTCGGCGTGACGACCATCGACCAGTATTTCGATACGCTCGGCGGCATCACGCGCTCGGTGCAGCGCGCCAGGGGGGGCATCGCGCTTCCTGTTTATATCAGCGATCAGACACGCGGCGAAGGCAAGGTGCGCACCCTCACCGAGCAAGTCAGTCTCGAAACCCGCACGCGGGCCTTGAACCCGAAATGGTTTGAAGCGATGCTCGCTCATGGGTATGAAGGCGTGCGGCAGATCGAGGCCAGCGTGACGAACACGATGGGCTGGTCCGCGACGACAGGACAGGTCGATCCGTGGGTCTATCAGCGGATGACGGAAACCTATGTGCTTGATGAAAAGATGCGTGAGCGGCTCGCGGCGCTCAACCCGACGTCAGCGGCTCGCATGGTGAACCGCCTGAACGAAGCGCATGAACGCAAAGTATTGGACGCCCGACGCTGCCACGCTTGACGCGCTGCGCCGTGCAGGCGACGACCTCGAAGACAGATTAGAAGGCATTCCAGCGGAGATCGCAGCATGACCATCACGGCCGAACGTCCCGCCCCGATCCGCCCCGAGCGCGTCCCGTCCCAACCCACGCCCAAGTTCAAGCCGAAGGGCGGCGACGGTGAGGGCAGCGTGCAGGTGCATCTGGACGAGGCCATGAAGATCGGCAGCGCCAAGGTTTTCGCGGTGTACGGCAAAGGGGGCATCGGCAAATCGACCACGTCGTCGAACCTGTCAGTGGCGTTTTCGAAGCTTGGCAAGCGCGTGTTGCAGATCGGCTGCGACCCGAAGCATGACTCGACGTTCACGCTGACGAAAAAGATGATCCCACGGTCATCGATATTTTGGAGACGGTGGAGTTTCATTCCGAGGAACTGCGCCCCGACGACTTCGTGTTCGAGGGCTATAACGGCGTGATGTGCGTGGAGGCGGGCGGCCCGCCTGCGGGCACCGGCTGCGGCGGCTATGTGGTCGGGCAAACGGTGAAACTGCTCAAAGAGCATCACCTGCTGGAAGACACCGACGTGGTGATCTTCGACGTGCTGGGCGACGTGGTGTGCGGCGGCTTCGCGGCACCTTTGCAGCACGCCGAGCGCGCGTTGATCGTGACCGCGAACGATTTCGACAGCATTTTCGCCATGAACCGATCGTGGCGGCCATTCAGGCCAAATCGAAGAACTATAAAGTGCGGCTCGGCGGCGTGATCGCCAACCGCTCGAAGGATACCGGACGAGATCGATCGCTTCAACGCCGCTGTTGGCCTTGAGCGCGTGGCGCATTTCCCTGACCTCGACATCATACGCAAGAGCCGCCTCAAGAAATCGACGCTGTTCGAGATGGAGACTTCGCCCGAGCTTGAGGCCGTGCAGGCGGAATACATGCAGCTTGCCGCGCGGTTGTGGGCCGGCAGCGAACCCATGAACGGCACGCCGATGAAAGATCGCGAGATCTTCGACTTTCTAGGGTTCAATTGAGATTGGTCGGCATGTCTGCAATGTATCAAATTTCGCAATCGTCCCACGAATGTCATTCCCGCGAAGGCGGGAATCCATTTCTAAACAAGGGCGATCTCGCGTGTTGCAACATGGATCCCCGCCTTCGAGGAGATGACACCGCGACTCAAGTGCCGTCATGGCCGGGCTTGACCCGGCCATCCAGAAGGCAAAGCGCCGGAATGTTAAGTTTAAGGCTGGATGGCCGGGTCAAGCCCGGCCATGACAGCGTGGCCCTTGACCTTGGAGTTGATCGATTGTTCGGTCGCAAGGATATTTACTAATGCCCACAACATCGTATCAGCAGCGCCGCGACAGCCTCGAAACCTACTTCGACCGCACAGCCGTCGATGCCTGGGCCAAACTTACGTCCACCGAACCGGTCAGCGGCATTCGCGCCACCGTGCGGGCCGGTCGCGACCGCATGCGCGCGACATTGCTGAGCTGGTTGCCGGATGATCTGCGGGGCGCACGCGTTCTGGACGCGGGCTGCGGCACGGGCGCGTTGGCCGTTGAAGCTGCGAAACGTGGCGCGTGCGTGATCGCCGTCGATCTGTCGCCGACGCTGATCGCACTCGCCAAAGAGCGGATGCCGCAGGATTTGCCCGGTCGCGTGGACCTGATCGCGGGCGATATGCTCAGCCCGGCGTTCGGCGCGTTCGACTATTGCGTGGGCATGGACTCACTCATCCATTATCGCGTCGCCGACATGGTCCGCGTGCTGGAAGGCCTTTCGGAACGCACCGACACAGCGATATTGTTCACGTTCGCGCCGCGCACACCAGCGCTCACCGTCATGCTGACCGCCGGAGCCATTTTCCCGCGCAAGGACCGAGCCCCGAGCATCGAACCGGTGAGCGAAACAAACTTGCGCCGCCACATCGCTCAGTCATCCACATTGAAGGGCTGGGCCGTCACCCGCACGGAGCGTATCGGCAGTGGCTTTTACACCTCGCAGGCCATGGAGCTTGCGTCATGAGCAATTGGCGGCGGACAAGGCTGACAGCGCTGGTCCAGAAGATCGGGCCGCAGTTTTTGCCGTTCGCGGACGCTGCCACGCCCGAGCTGCCGCTTGGCCAATTGCTTCGGCTGTCGCTGTTTCAGGTGACTGTGGGCATGGCGCTCGTGCTCATCAACGGCACGCTCAACCGCGTCATGATCCTCGATCTCGGTGTGCCCGCGTGGCTTGTAGCGCTTATGATTTCGCTGCCGCTCGTATTCGCGCCGTTCCGCGCGTTGCTCGGCTTCAAATCCGATCATCACCGCTCGTTTCTCGGCTGGCGGCGTGTACCGTACATCTGGTTCGGCACGCTTTTGCAGTTTGGCGGGCTGGCCATCATGCCTTTCGCGCTGATCATCCTGTCCGGCGATACCACCGGCCCTGTGATCATCGGCGATATCGGCGCGGCGCTCGCGTTTCTGCTTGTGGGTGCCGGGTTGCATACGACACAGACCGCCGGTCTGGCGCTTGCGACAGATCTGGCCCCGCCTCATGTGCGGCCCCGCGTGGTCGCTTTCCTTTATGTCATGCTGCTCCTTGGCATGATCGTGAGCGCGCTCATTCTCGGGCAATTGCTGGCGACATTCAGCCAGGTCAAACTGATCCAGGTCATTCAGGCGACTGCCGTGCTGACCATGGTTCTGAACGTGATCGCGCTCTGGAAACAGGAGCCGCGCGATACGGCCCGTGCCCATTCGAATGAGCCGAAACCCGAGTTCGCTGCCTCATGGCGGGCGTTCGTCAAAGGTGGACGGTGGACGCGAATCTTTGTGGCACTCGGACTTGGCACCGTTGGCTTCAGTATGCAGGATATTCTGCTTGAGCCATATGGCGGGCAAGTCCTCGGCATGAGCATCGGGCAAACGACGATCCTGACAGCGCTGTTTGCCGCCGGTGCGCTGGCGGGTCTGGCGCTCGCCTCACACAAGCTCAAAGGCCCCATGGACCCCTACCGGCTCTCGGGTGCCGGGGTGGTCCTCGGCTTGGCGGCGTTGACGGCATTCGTGTTCTCCGCACCGTTGCAGTCGGTCTCCCTGTTTCAGTCCGGTGTTTTCGCACTGGGTTTTTCCGGCGCGCTGTTCGGTGCGGGGACCTTGACCGCCGCCATGACACTTGCGAAAGGCAAGGAAACCGGGCTGGCCCTTGGCGCGTGGGGAGCCGTTGCCACGTCCGCGACAGGTCTTGGGATTGCGCTTGGCGGTGCCATTCGCGATGTGGTTGCGGAACTTGCGGTGTCAGGCCGTTTGGGACCGGCTTTGACAGGCCCTGAGACGGGATACATGATGGTCTATCATATCGAAATTGGATTGCTGTTTGCGACACTTATCGCCATTGGACCGCTCGTGCGATCGTCACGACAAGCCGGCGAAGAGATAGCTCACTCAGGTCTTGCAACAATAACGAGCATAAGGAGGTAGTATCATGATCGGTGGAGTAACAAACCATATCGACTTCGCCCAAGTGGCGCTATACGCGTTCTGGGTGTTTTTTGCAGGCCTTATCTTGTATCTACGCCGTGAAGATCGGCGTGAAGGATATCCATTGCAGTCGGAACCCTCAGGCAAGCCGGAAAATCCGGGCTTCATCGCGATGCCGACGCCGAAGATTTTCCGCCTCTTCGACGGTCGTATCGAACAGGCACCCCGCAAGGAGCGTGGTCAGCCAGAGGTGAAGGCGCGTGCGATTGAGCCTTGGAGCGGATCGCCCATCGAACCCATCGGCGATCCGATGCTGGCAAATGTGGGACCCGGTTCATACGTCAATCGCGCTGACATCGCCGAAAAAACGGCACACGGATTAATCCGGATTGCGCCGCTTCGCGTTGCGAACGACTTCTATCTTGACGATCGCGACCCGGACCCGCGCGGCATGAAAGTCGTCGGCGCCGACGGCGTCGTGGGCGGCACCGTGCGTGACATCTGGGTGGATCGGTCCGAGTTTCTGATCCGCTATCTTGAGGTTGAAGTCGCCGACATTGCGGGCGCTCTGAAAACAGTGCTGCTACCCATGCCGTTCGCGCAAATCGACGGGAAGCGTCGGCGGGTGAAAGTTGTTTCCATCCTTGGAAGTCAGTTCACGAAAGCCCCTATGCTGAGAAATGCCGATCAGGTCACGTTGCTTGAGGAAGATAAGGTTGCGGCATATTATGGCGGTGGTATTCTCTACGCCGAACCGTCACGGCTGGAGCCTCTTATATGAGTGAATACGATCACGAGCCAACACGCGGTCTCCCCATCGAATTGCCGGATGGGGAGATCATATTGTGGCAGGGGTCGCCACGCTGGCAGTCGCTGGCCGTGCATTTCTGTCACGTCCGTTCGATAACGCTTTATTTCGCAATCCTCATCGCGTGGCGCCTTATCGTTGCGCACACCGATAAGGTGCCAGTTGCCGAAGCGGCAGCGACCGTCAGCCTGCTCGCCATGTTTGCGGGCATCATGGTCGGGTTGCTTTGCCTATTCGCCTGGGCTGTCGGCGGGACCACGATTTATACGATCACGAACCGCAGGATCGTGTTACGATATGGCATAGCTCTAACAAAAGCGGTCAACGTGCCCCTCAACGCGGTCGGAACAGCCGGGCTTCGACTCTACGGCGACGGAAGCGGTGATATCGCGATCTCGCTTGTCAACGGCAAACTCGCCTATCTCATCCTTTGGCCGCACGCTCGCCCCTGGTCGTTCCGCAATCCTGAGCCCATGCTTCGCGGCATTTCCGATCCGGCTCGCGTGTCGCTCATCCTCAAAAACGCCGTCAGTGCAATCGCGCCGCTTGCTGGCGAAAATATTTCATCACACGGTCGGGGATCCGCCTCGGAAACCGCAGCGTCTCCAAAGAAAAGTGCACCCTCGCAAGTGGCGGCGGCGTAGCTAATGCAATTGTTTCGAACCGCAGACGGCAAGACCGACTTTATGGGGTTGACGGTCGTTCTCAGCATTGCGGTGGCCTTCGTTTTCGCGATCAGTTTCGGCACACGAAGGCTCAGCTTTTCCGAAGCCCGCGTGCCGGTTTCCACTCGCGCGATCGTGTTTCGCGATGCGCCATCTGGGGGCATCGCGGTTTACGACGCAGGCTCGCAGCAACCTTTTGCAGAACTCGACAGGGAAAAAAACTCCTTCATGAACACAGCAATACGCCTTTTCATTCGGGAGCGCGCTGTCGGTGGCGTATCGCAGGAAGGGCCGTTCGTCCTGACCCGCTGGGCCGATGGTCGTCTGACGTTGAGTGATCCAAATCTCAAGCGCGAGGCAGAGCTGAACGCGTTCGGGACCACGAATGCACAGACCTTTGCACGATTGCTTCCGCAGGGACGCCCATCACAATGACAGAGAATTCTTTAATCGGATGGATTGGCGGACGGAAAAGGTTCGATGTCCCTTGCACCGTGGAAGTCGAGCACACAGCCGAAAGCCTGCATGCCCATGTGGATCTCGATGGAAATATTGAGATCCGTCCCGGCGATGAGGTCATTCTGCATGGAGCTCCGATCCATGCGGCTTTCGGGCAGCGTATCGTTGAGCGGCGGCACGCCACCGTGATCCGGGCGAACTGGCTTGGCAGACTTGCCACAAAATTGTCCGCCGGTCTTGAGCTTACTGAACTCTATGAAGTGAGCTTTTCTCACAGGAAACAGCTATGACAACCTGGGCTTTGCAACCCGCCACGAACGAGTCGACCAAACTCGCGCAGCAGGACACGATCTTAAGTCCGCGCTTCTACACGACAAATTTCGATGAAATCGACAAGATGAATGTGAATTCGGTTCGCGCCGAATGGGACGGTCTTATTGCTGAAATGCGCGCCGATCCCAATCGCGGCCATTTTCTGCGGACCGACGAGTTCAAGGTCGATATCTCCACGCTGCCGCCTGCTTTGCAAAAAGAGCTGGTGGATTTTCTCGTGAGCTCGGTGACGGCAGAGTTTTCAGGTTGCGTCCTTTACGCCGAGATGAAAAAGCGCGCAAAAAACAAAGATATCGCTGAGTTGTTCGGTTTTATGAGCCGCGACGAGGCACGTCATGCGGCTTCATCAACGATGCGCTTAAGGGACCTCGGCATCGGGGTAGACCTTGGCTTTCTGACCAAGTCCAAGAAATATACGTTTTTCAGCCCGAAGTTCATTTTCTACGCGACATACCTGTCGGAAAAGATCGGCTATGCCCGTTACATCACGATCTTCAGACAATTTCAGCGGCATCCCGAACTGCGATTCCACCCCATCTTCAAGTGGTTCGAAGAGTGGTGCAACGACGAGTTCCGCCATGGCGAAGCCTTCGCGCTTTTGATGCGCGCCAATCCGCACATGCTCACCGGGCTCAACAAACTCTGGGTGCGGTTCTTCGTGCTTGCTGTTTTCTCCACCATGTACGTGCGCGATCATTCGAGGCCCGCTTTCCACGCGGCCCTTGGCATGGACCCGACCGATTACGATTTCCGTGTTTTCCGCATTACGAGCGATATTGCCCGCCAAGTGTTTCCTGTCGGTCTTGATCTCGATAACCCCGCTTTGCAGCGCGGTATGCATCGGCTGTTTCGCATTACCGTCGCGCGGGAAGCAGCACGAACCCAGGGCGGCGTTTGGGGTAAGATGAAGTCTGCGGGTCTCGCTGTTGCGGCTGGGGCGACATTCCTGCGCCTGTTCATGCTGCGGGCCGAAAAAACGAGCTTCCCGCGAGCGTGCGCCTTTCCCCGGCTTGGTAATTGAGGTTGCTGCGTGACCCACTATGGCTGGCCGGTTCTTTTCGTTTTGTTCTTGTGGTGGTTCAGCACCGGTTTGGCGATCTATCTCAATCATCGGCCCAAACACACATACAGGTGGAGCGTCGCCGGAGCGACGGTGCTGCTGGTCGGTTCGCTGATCGTATCGATGGTGCTGCGCTGGGACGTAAGTTTGCTTGCCGCTTACGCAGGCTTTGCTTGCGCACTGTTGGTCTGGGCGTGGACGCAACTGACTTTTTATATGGGCTTTCTGACTGGGCCGAGACGGAAGGCCTGTGCCGCGGAGTGCGTGGGCATTCGCCATTACTGGCATGCGGTTGAGACGTGCCTTTATCACGAACTGGCAGCGGCCGGGCTGGCACTGGCGCTGTACGGAATCAGCTTCGGTGCCGCGAACCGAACGGCGTTCTGGACTTATTTCATTTTGTGGGGAATGCATCTCATCGCGAAAGTGAATGTGGTTCTTGGCGTCAGAAACCTGAACGCACAGTTTTTTCCGAAAGACCTGATGTACCTGCGCAGCTTTCTTAAAGAGCGGCCCATGAATCCGTTCTTTCCGTTTGCGGCCGTCGTTTCGGCGGGCGTCACGATCAAAGTCGGCGAAGTGGCTTTCTCTCAAACGGTTTCGTCGTTTACCTCAGTAACCAGCACGTTCTATTTCACGCTCCTGCTCCTTGCCGTTGTCGAACTGATCTTCCTTGTTTTGCCGTTTCCGTTTGCGGCATTGTGGAACTGGGCGATCCGCGTGCGCAAGGGTCGGCCACAGGTCAAGTTGCAAAATGCGGGATGATGCCTATTTCAATATTGCAATGATTTAGATAGTTGGTAACTCAAAACATGCTTAGAGACACGATCACGCAGACCATGAAAGACGCGATGCGCGCCCGCGATGAGGCTGTCACGTCCACCGCGCGCATGGTGAACGCGGCAATCAAGCAGAAAGATATTGATGTTGCCAGGGCGCGAGGGGACGAGCGAATCAGCGATGATGAAATCCTGAGCCTTTTGCAGAGCATGATCAAATCAAGACGCGAGTCGATTGAGCTTTACACCAAGGGCGGGCGGCCTGAACTCGCCGACAAGGAAGAAGCCGAGATCGCGATTATCGAGCGCTTCCTGCCAAAGCAGATGTCCGAAGACGAGGTGCAGGCGGCGACCACGGCTATCATCACCGACATCGGTGCCGTGACGATCAAGGACATGGGGAAAGTCATGGCCACGGTCAAAGCAACCTACGCCGGACAAATGGATATGACGAAGGCGAGCGCGCTCGTGAAGACGCTCTTGACATCGCCGAAAGTTTGAAGGCTGTCCCGTCATGAAGCCGTTTGTCCCATTAACGCGGACATCTGCAAAGCACTTTGAACGCGCAGCTGCGGTCAAGCCTGTTGTGCGCTGCTCCGAAAGTCAGGAACGGATCTTAGCCATGCTAGACGCAGGTCTTCATCCTAAGGCGTGGTCTTTAGATATCGACCTACGAGGCGTCATCCTGTTGAGAACCGCGAAAGCGGTCTTGATAACCAAACGTCTCGAAGTGATGCGGTATGATATCGATGCCTGACAATTTCACCTAAACGCTCTGTTTTTAGGTTTGACCGCGGATCTAATGGCTACTAAAGGTTTGAAATGGCGTTTGATCTCACCCTCGCCGTCGCTCATCATCTGCTCATCTTCGCGGTTTTTGGAATCCTCGCGGCTGAACTGATTTTGGTTCGGATCGGAATAACCGCCGCTCGAAATAAAACGGTTGGCATTCGTCGACCTCTGGTATGGTTTGGGCGCAGCAGCCATCGTTGCTGTGGGCTCCGTCAGGGCGGGGTATGCGGCGAAGGGCTGGGCATACTATCAGGCCAATGCGTTTTTCTGGGCGAAGATCGGCACTTTCGTTATCATCGGACTTCTGTCGATCTATCCAACGGTGCGATATATCCAGTGGTCGCAACGGGTCGAAACAAACCGATTTTTCCCCGTCTTCCGGGCAGGTACAACGAAGTTCGCAGGATACTTTGGATCGAAGTGCTGCTATTTGTGCCGTTATTGAGCTTTGCCGCCGCGATGGCGCGAGGATATGGCCTTTAGAACCCGTCGCGCGATTGAGGCGGCAGGCTATCAGTGTTTGAGTGACGCGGTGGTGCACCGAAGCACGCTGAGAACATCCGGGTCACGCCCAGACATGCTTCTGAGAACCGCTCGGCGGGCAGAACTGATTTGGGGTTGTCCATGGCGAAGGAATTCAAAGACAGCGCCATCGAGTATCACGAGGCCGATCCGCCCGGTAAGCTCGCAATCGTGGCCACAAAGCCACTGGCCACACAGCGCGATCTGTCGCTTGCCTACTCCCCTGGCGTTGCGTTCGCGTGCGAGGCCATCGTCGCGGATGCCAGTGCCGCCGCGCGCCTGACCGCGCGCGCGAACCTCGTGGGCGTCATCACCAACGGCTCGGCGGTTCTTGGTCTCGGTAATATCGGCCCGCTTGCCGCAAAGCCGGTGATGGAAGGCAAAGCGGTCCTGTTCAAGAAGTTCGCTGGCATCGACGTTTTCGACATCGAGGTGGACGCCGCTGACCCGGATAAATTCGTGGAAGCGGTCGCGGCGCTGGAGCCGACCTTCGGCGCAATCAACCTTGAGGATATCAAGGCCCCCGAATGCTTCGAGATTGAGCGGCGCTTGCGTGAGCGCATGAAAATTCCGGTGCTGCACGACGATCAGCATGGCACGGCCATTGTGGTCGCGGCCGCGATTTTGAACGGGCTTAAAATCGTCGGCAAGGACATCGCGCAGGTACGGCTGGTCACTTCCGGCGGCGGAGCAGCGGCGCTGGCCTGCCTCGATCTGCTGGTCAGTCTGGGCCTTCCGCGCGAACACATCATGGTGACGGACCGCTTCGGTGTGGTGTTCGAGGGCCGCACCGAGGAGATGAACCCGTATCTTGCACGATACGCCCGACCCACATCGCACCGCGTGCTGCGTGACGCCATCGCGGACGCGGATATTTTCCTTGGACTTTCGGCGCCGCGTGTGTTGACCGGCGATATGGTGCGCACCATGGCAGAGCGTCCCATCATCATGGCGCTGGCAAACCCCACGCCCGAGATCATGCCGGAAGAGGTCAAGGCTGTCCGTGACGACGCCATCATCGCCACGGGGCGATCAGATTATCCCAATCAGGTTAACAATGTGCTGTGTTTTCCGTTTCTGTTTCGCGGTGCGCTGGATGCCGGAGCCACCACCATCAACGAGGAGATGAAAAAAGCCTGCGCCATGGCCATCGCGGAACTGGCTCAGGCGGAGGCCTCGGACATCGTGCTGGCGGCATACGGCGCGGAAACCTTCGCGTTTGGCAGCGACTACATCATTCCAAAACCCTTCGATCCGCGCCTCATCACCAAACTCGCCCCCGCAGTGGCGAAAGCCGCAATGGACTCCGGCGTTGCCATGCGGCCCATCGTCGACTTCGACGCCTACCGCGAACGGCTGTCGCGGTTCGTGTTCCGCTCCGGCCTTGTCATGAAGCCGGTGTTCGATACGGCTCGAAAGTCTCCGAAGCGCGTGATTTTCGCGGAGGGCGACCGCATTCGCGTGCTTCAGGCGGCTCATCAGGTACTGAGCGAGGGCATCGCGCAGCCGGTGCTGGTGGGCAGCCGCAAATTCATCGCAGACCGGTTGCGGGAGCTGGCCCTGCCGATCCGTGTTGACCACGATTTTCAAGTCTTCGACCCCACCGAAGACGCCCGCGTGGATGAGTTCGCTGAGACATACCACGCTCTCACGGAGCGCAAAGGCGTGATCCGCTCCGACGCCAGAGCCGCGACGCGGCGGCAGAACACCGTGATCGCCGCGTTGCTGCTGAAGCGCGGTGAGGGCGACGCCATGATCTGTGGCTCGGTCGGGCGATTCGACCGCCACCTCGCGCATATTGGCGACATCATCGGGCGGAGGCCGGGGGTCGGCACTTTTGCTGCGCTGAGCGGGCTGGTGCTGCCGTCGGGAACGTTCTTCATCGCCGATACACAGGTGAACTACGATCCCACCGCCGACGAGACCGCCGAAATCGCAACCCTTGCGGCGGCGCAGGTGCGACGGTTTGGCATCGAACCGAAGCTCGCCTTCGTCTCCCATTCGAGCTTTGGCAGTGGACATACACCCACCGCTGGCAAGATGCGGCAAGCGTTGAGCAGGTTCTGGGAACGCAACCCCGGTGTTGAAGCGGAAGGCGAAATGCAGGCGGACGCCGCTCTGTCGGTGGCGATCCGCCACGACCTGTTTCCACGGTCGAAACTCGCGGGCGAACCCAACCTCATCATCATGCCGACCCTCGATGCGGCCAATATCACGTTCAATGCCCTGAAGGTGCTCGGCGGCGGGATCGCCATCGGTCCCATGTTGTTAGGGGCTGCACAACCGGCACACATTGTAACGCCCGCCATTACCGTTCGCGGGCTTGTAAACATGACCGCCGTTGCGGTCGTGGACGCCGGCGAAATTGAAATCGGCCAGGTTGTTGAACGTCAAGTCTGACGCGGCGCGAGTGGTCACTCCCGTACGGTATAGGCTGGGGTCACGTCGGTCTTTGCGAAATCCTCGCCTTTGTAAAGCAGGGGGACCATGCGCGATTGAGCCAGCGCATACGACGCACAGTCGCCGAAGTTGAGGGCTGCCGGATGCCGTCCTTTACCATACGTTAAAAAAGCAGACCGGGCGGCGATGGATTGCGCAAAGTCGAACGGCACTGTCGCGATGGAAGCGCGCTTTAGAAAATCATCCAGCGGTCTCAAATCCGCATGCTGGCCCCGAGGCCCGGCCAGCACCATTGACGTTTCAAACAGCGTCATGGCCGAGATGATCCGGCCCTCGGTGCTGGACATGATCTCCAGATACGCATCGGCTTCCGGCTCAAGCCTGAGGATCGCGATCAATGCCGATGTATCGACGGCGATCAAACCGGCAACCCGTGTTCGTCGTAAAGGTCGGCCTCGGTCCACGGTGCCAGGTTTGCCTGGATTGCGGCGCTTTGTTCTGCAATGGACCTGAGATCACGCAGGAGAACCGGGTCCAACGCCACTCCAGACCGTTTTCGCACGCCGTCATAGATGAATTCCACGCCCGCCTCCCTTAATGCACCATGCACACTTTCCACGGTCTCATCGGCCACGAGATACTCGCCGCCGGGCATCTCCATACGCCGCACCGTACTGACGGACACCTCGGCACGGCGTGCGAGTTCTTCCTGCTCAAGCCGCAGTAGAGCGCGTGCGGCCTTGACCTGCTCCGGTTTGATTTTGCCATCCGTTTCCATGAACCATACATATCATCTCGACTGCTATCATTCAAGCACCATTTCGCGTCCGCACCGATTTGACCGACATGCCGCGCGTTGCGTCCGGACCCGGCGCCGGCTTTCACTCGTCGTTGGCTTCAATCCCCTGCTGGCGAAGCTCTTCGACGCGGTCCTTCATCTTGTTTAACTGGTCTGGTGGGTGCGGCTGCCATTCCGTGAGTTCGCCCGTTACGCGCAGGGGATCGCGTGTGCGGTAAGACTTCGTCGGATTGCCCGGGAATTTCCTGTCGGTCAGGTTGGGGTCGTCCTCGACCGGGCCAGTCGGCTCGACGATATAAATGCGCTCCCGGCCATCTCCTTTCGCCAGTTCCGCGCCCCATACAGCTGCGTCTATGGTGGCGCTTAGATAGACGAAGTTTGCCTTGCGGCGGCTGCCGTAGTTGGAGGTGTAGCCTGCCGTAATAAAATCCCCCGGGCGAAGGTCGGCGCGGGTGCCGTGATAAAAGGGGCCATGAACAGGATCATGATTGTCCACCGGTGCGTCAGGCATTACTAGCCGCTTTTGGCAAATTGAGCTTGATGTGCAGTTCGCGAAGCTGCTTCGCGCTGACCTCGCTCGGCGCGCCCATGAGCAGATCCTCCGCCTGTTGGTTCAGCGGGAACATGGTCACGTCGCGGAGATTTTCCGCGCCGCAGAGCAGCATCACGATGCGGTCGATGCCGGGCGCGATGCCGCCGTGGGGCGGCGCGCCGAATTTCAGCGCGCGGATCATGCCGCCGAAGCGCGCGTCGACGGTCGCCTGGTCATAGCCCGCGATCTCGAAGGCCTTGTACATGATCTCGGGCTTGTGGTTCCGGATCGCGCCGGACGACAGTTCCACGCCGTTGCACACGATGTCGTACTGGAACGCCTTCAGGGCGAGCAGCGCGTCGCGGCCCTCTTTCTCGGCATGTTCGAGGGCGGCGAGTTCGCCCTGCGGCATGGAGAACGGGTTGTGCGAGAAGTCGATGCGCTTCTCGTCCTCGTTCCATTCGTAAAACGGGAAGTCGGTGATCCAGCAGAATTCGAAGCGGTCTTTGGCTATGAGACCAAGCTCGGTGCCGATCTTGGTGCGCGCCTCGCCCGCGAACTTGTAGAACTTCGCCGGATCGCCGCCGACGAAGAAAACGGCATCGCCTTCTTTCAGGCCGAGCTGTGCCCGCAGTGCCTCTGTGCGCTCTGGTCCGAGGTTTTTAGCAACGGGTCCGCCCGCATCAAATAGCGCGGCAAACATATTTCCGTCGCTGACAGCCTGCATATTCTGCGCCCCTACTACGGCAGCGACAAACGCCTTTCTGTTGCTCCTGTCATAAGGTTTTTGCTGAGCATTCGCGGGTATTTCATCGGGCTTTCTAAAGTAAATGTAGCCGAGGCCCGGCTGGCCCTGCGCTTGCGCCCAGGAATTCATCCTGTCGCAGAAAGCGCGGGAGCCGCCGCCGGGAGCCGGGATTGCCCAGACGCGGGCCTTCGGGTCTTTCTCCAGCATGCCGGCGAACACCTTGAAGCCGGAGCCGCGAAAATGCTCGCTCACGTCCTGCATCACAATGGGGTTGCGCAGGTCAGGCTTGTCCGAGCCATATTTCGCGATGGCAACATCATAGGGGATGTGCGGGAACTTCTGCGTGACCGGCTTGCCGTCGGCGAACTCCTCGAACACGCCGCGCAGCACCGGCTCCACCGCCTGGAACACATCCTCCTGCGTCACGAAGCTCATTTCCAGGTCGAGCTGATAGAACTCACCGGGCGAACGGTCGGCGCGGGCGTCCTCATCGCGAAAGCACGGCGCGATCTGGAAATAGCGGTCGAAGCCCGCGATCATGATGAGCTGCTTGAACTGCTGCGGCGCCTGCGGCAGGGCGTAGAACTTGCCGGGATGCACGCGGCTCGGGACCAGAAAGTCGCGGGCGCCTTCCGGGCTGCTCGCGGTCAGGATCGGCGTCTGGAACTCGAAAAAGCCCGCGTCCACCATCCGCTTGCGGATCGAGGCGACGATCTGCGACCGCTTCATCACGTTCTTGTGGATGGTCTCGCGGCGCAGGTCGAGGAAGCGGTATTTCAGCCGGATGTCTTCCGGATAGTCCGGCTCGCCAAACACCGGCAGCGGCAACTCATCGGCCTTCGACAGCACGTCAAGCGCGGTGATGCGCAACTCGATCTCACCGGTGGGCAGGCTCGCGTTCACCGTGTCGCCCTCGCGAGCAACAACCTCGCCATCCACCCGCACGACCCATTCCGACCGCACTTTCTCCGCATCGGCGAAGGCGGGCGCTGCCGGATCGACCACGCACTGCGTCAGGCCATAATGGTCGCGAAGATCGAGAAACATCAGCCCGCCGTGGTCGCGCACACGGTGCACCCAGCCGGACAACCGCACGGCCGTGCCCACGTCGGCTTTGCGCAACGCGCCGCACGTATGAGACCGGTACATCGGAAGCTGCACGGTCGCCGTGGCGGCGGGAGATTGATCGGCTTCGGTCATACCGCGCGCTGTTCCCGCGTGATCCGCCGCCACGCCCGCTTTGACCTTGGTTTCGTCGGCTTTTTTACGACCTGCTGGCGCGCGTCGGCCCGTCTTTTCCACAGTGATGTCCTTTATCCACAGTCAAGGCTCAAAAAATGACCCGACAGCGATTTCCCATTGGAAACAGCGTCAAGCGCCGCCACGTACCGAATCGTTGGCGGACGCCGGGGCTTTTTATTCGCGCTATGCACTTCATGTCACGATGACGTTGTCAAGGTTTGCGCCCGACTTTCGACAATCGTTACAACTTACGCTATACTTTGTGGATGATTCACGTGCCAATCGTTCTCACCTCAGCCCACGACATAAAAGCCGCCTGCGACCGTTTTTCAGAGCAGCCCTTCGTCGCCGTCGACACCGAGTTCATGCGGCAGACCACCTATCGGCCCATTCTCTGCCTGATCCAGATGGCGGCACCAGGCATCGAACTCATCATCGATCCCATTGGCCTGGATGCCAACTTAACGCCGTTCTATGAACTGATGGCGAACGAACGCGTGATCAAAGTCTTTCATGCCGCGCGACAGGACATCGAGATCGTTTATCAGGAAGCCCGCGTCATCCCGCGCCCGTTGTTCGACACGCAGATTGCTGGTATGGCGCTCGGCTATGGCGATGCGATAGCCTATGGCGCGCTGGTGCACAAAATTCTGAGACGCGATCACGACAAGACGTATCAGGCGGTGGACTGGTGCGTTCGCCCGCTTACCGCAAAACAACTGGATTACGCCATCGGTGACGTGACCCATCTGCGCGACATCTATATATTCATGACATCGCGGCTTGAGGCTTTAGGCCGTGTCTCTTGGCTCGACGAAGAACTGATGCTTTTGACGGATCAGAAGACCTACGCCTTCGATCCCGCCGATGCCTGGAAGCGGCTCAAATTAGGAGGAAAGTCCCGTAGCGCGCGAGGCATCATCATCGAGCTTGCGGCATGGCGTGAAAGAACAGCACAGACGGAAAACGTGCCCCGGGGGCGTATCCTTAAAGACGAAGCCATCTACGAAATCGCAAAACACGCTCCGCGGACACTCGAAGCACTGTCGCGTCTGCGCGCCGTTCGCGATGGCATCAAGGGTCGCGGCGACGCCATCATAAAGGCAATCGACGCCGGGTTGGCCCGCAAGTCGAACGACATCGAAGACCCGTCCCCTGCCGATTTTCCGGCGTCCATGGCGGCGAGCGTCGAGCTTTTGCGGGTTCTGCTTAAAGCGGTTTGCGCCAAACTCGATATTGCGCCGAAGCTGCTGGCGGGGTCCGACGATCTGGAGAAACTGGTGATGGCCGACGATGCAGATGCGCCTATTTTGAAAGGTTGGCGAAAGGAGCATTTTGGCGATCAGGCTCTTGCCCTGAAAAATGGAACGCTGGCCATGGGGATAAGGAGTAAGGAGATCGTTCTACTGCCGGTTGCGCGGGAGGCCGGCGAAGGTTAGGCCAACGGCAACTTGCAGATCGCGTTCAATAAATTTAGTTCGAGCAAAATCTGCATGATCGTTGCCGGAGCATCCCCCGCAGCAGGTCATCCCCGCTTTTTTCGCTCATCCGAGCCTGGACCGTCATTGCCACAAAAACGTGTCCTGAACTCAGGTTACGTTCGATCAGCCTCGCGTCCGCTTTAATGTTGCAAGCGCCGCGAATGGTTTCACGGCGGCTTCGTCGGCTATTTGCAGCGCTTCGCCCTCTGCCCGGGGATAAGGGTCGATCGAAAGGGCAAACAGTTCGCTTAACAAAATACCAATCGGGATGCGTCCGTCGATCAACGCGTCGACCTCAAGCTCGCTGTCGTCAGCCAGTTCTGCGGCGCGGTCGGCTGGCCAATAATTCGCGGTGAAATCTTCGTTGATTTGCGTCTGTACGGGGTCAAGATTGACGACAGTCAACTGATGGACGACAGCCGAGAATGTGCCTGACACGACATATTTTCCCTGCGGCAGGGATTTGACGAGAACTCTGGCTTCGAAATTTTCCACCGATTCCACGGCGGCGTACCCGGCAAGCGCCACACAGTCCTGAGGCAACGCTTTATAGGATGACGACGATGTGGCACCGGTGATTCCGGTGGTGTCGATTGACCATGAAAGCGGAAGCGGATGTATAGCGTCCGATGTCATCCTTACGTCAAACCGCTTGTTTCATCGACTGCACTTCCGGAAAATTCAGGTTTCCCTGCAACAGCATGTTCAAAGGCATTTCGCTCACGTTTCCTATGGCCTGAAACACATAAGTTGCGATTTCATCCGCAGACACGTTGGCTGTCTCGTCCCCTGACTGGAAACTTTTCCAGATTGCTTCGGAAAGCGCCGCCTTATTCTTATGATCGACGGCATTCGTGTAAACCACCAACTGGCGGTAAAACAGGTCGGCGATCTTACGCACTTCCTGGGCCACATAGAGGTCTGCCACGCCGAGATCGCGCACCATGCTGTCCATCTCGCGAACGAACGCTTCGATTATCTCCTTGCCGAGCAACTTGCCTTCGTTCGCGCCGAGCTTGAGATTTTGCATGACAACGAACATGTGTATCACGAGAAGATCGAAGCGCCCGGATAAAGTGTCGGGCACCCCGCATCGCACATAGAATACGGGATTGCGCGATTGAGTGACAATCGCGTCATATATTTTCTCCGCAGCCTCTCGACGGGCTGCGCGCTCAGCAAACCAGCGAAACATTCTTACGTTTGCACTCCCTCACGCGCCTCGACCACGGCAACCCAGATAAAGCCGCAATATGGTATCAAAAGGTTGCAATCACGTTGCGGCAAAGTTACGTCAATGCGCGAAGCACTGACTGAACAAGCAAGGTTGAGGGGCAAATGTCAAATCAATCCTACAAGCGAACGCTCGGCAAAGGTCTGGCTTCGGTCATCGTTGCGGGTGGTCTGGCGCTTTCCGGGTGCAGTGGCAACGTGGTTAAAAGCGGCCACCTGTTTCAGGAAGAAGATTTAGCCCAGGTCAAACAAGGTATGGGCAAGGATCAGGTCGTTCTGGCACTCGGCACGCCGGATACGCAATCGGCGGCTAACGGCGGCGTCTACTATTATATTTCAACCACGGCGGTCCAGCGTATGGCGTTCATGAACCCCGAGGTTCAGGACCGACGGGTGGTTGCGATTTATTTCGATAAGAAAGATAAAGTCGAGCGCATCGGAAACTATGGCTTGAAAGACGGGAAAGTGTTTGACTTCAACAGTCGCACCACAGAGACCTACGGTCGCGATCAGGGATTGATCAAAGAATTATTCCGCAATATCGGCACGGCGGGTCCGAAGGTTCCTGGCGCCGATAAGTAGCGCCTCAACGCAAGTCTGCAGGACGGGCGTGTGGCGGCGAATGCGGTGAGATCGCGGGTGCCGACTCAGCCGTCCCGTGAACTCATGGCTAACACGGCGCACACTGATCGCACAGGTCCCAGGAAATCTGGCGCTAGCGAGAAGTTCGGCGCGTGAGGAAATTCGGGAGTGGTGCGCCTGAGGTGAGATAAACTCCGATCGTGATCGATACGATGGCGATACAGTCAAGCGTCGACGGGATCTCACCAAGGAACGGGATACCCAGCAAAAGTGTCATCGCGGGCACGAGGGCTGCGAACGCGGCTGCACGCGACGCACCAATAAGCCTTACCGCCCGACCAAACGCCACAAGCGAGACCACGTTGGCCAGTATGGACTGAAAGACGATGGTCATGACAAGAGATGACCACGGCGCATCCATGATGTGCGGCTTTAGGGCCAGAATATAAACCGGCAGAAAGCTCGCTGCTGAAAGCACACACACGAGGGCGGCGGCCTCCAGGCCCGTCAATCCCGATTGCCGCAGCGCAAGGGTATACCCTGCGAAAAGAAGAGCTGCAGTCAAAAACAGAAGATGTCCAACCCACTGGAGATGTGCCCCGTTAAACAATCCGGAGCCTGCAATCGCTATAACGCCGGACAGCGTGAAGACGAATCCCACGAAACGAAAGCGCGACAGCCGTTCCCCCAGCAAGAGAAAGCTCAGCAGTGCGGCCCACATGGGCATCACGCCCGGCGTAAGCGCCGCACCTTCCGCAGCCGGGGCAAACGCGACGCCGCCGGTGTTCGTGAGCGCATAAAGTACGCCCGACCCTGCAAAAAGCCCGAACGCGTTCAGCGGGCTCACTTGCATAAGCTTTACGCGGATACGCAACGCCAGGGGAAACAGAATGACCGCCGCGAAGGTATATCGCACGGCCACCATATCGAAAGTGCCAAGGCCGGATACAACCTGAAACCGGGTCGAAATGAACCACGCCGCCCAGATCGAGATGGAAAAAAGGGCCCAGGCCGCACCCTTGAGGTATATTGCACGCTCAGCCGCAACATCATCGGCGACGGTTCGCGTTGAACTTCCCGCAGCGAAATGATCGCGGATGTAAGGCAAGTGGTCTTTCATGAAATGTTGTCCGGCAGCGGAGATCGCCGCCAGGGCGTTATATCAGGCCACGGACAACCCGGGAATGCACAAATGTTTTGCAACCGGCATTGCTGGTATGACCAGACGGACTGCCTGAGTGCCCGATTCAAACGTTTGATATGCTTATAACTAAAAGAAAGATATTATGAGTTGAAAGATCATCAGGCAACGCAACAGATCGCAGTTTATGTTGCCTAGAGCGGTTCCCGAAAAGTGTGACGCGGTTTTCGGATAAGAACCGCTCTCGTATAAATAACTTAGAGTCCATCCGGGATCATCATGTTTTCCTGCAAAGCTTTCGTAGCATGAGCCGGATGGACGCCCAGCGGAGGAAAGCAAGGCCGCTTCGATTGAGGCATTCCCAATCTTTGGCCAGTCTCCGGCAGCGGTTGAGCCAGGCGATCGTTCTTTCGACGACCCAGCGTTTTGGAAGCACAACGAACTTACCCGCGTCCGAGCGCTTGACGATTTCGACGTTGATCCGGCCGCAGACCCGTTTCAGTCCCTTTTGAAACTTTTCTCCTTGGTAGCCGCTGTCCGCGTAGAGTTTGAGCAGGAACGGAAACAGTCCGAACAGCGCGCTCATCAGCAGGACCCCGCCGTCGCGATCCTGGATATCGGCGGCATGAACGATGGCGCACAGCAGCAAGCCGTGGCTATCTACAAGGATGTGGCGCTTCTTTCCCTTGATCTTTTTGCCGGCATCATACCCCGGCGGATCAATGCAAAGCCCCCTTTTTCCGCGCTCTTCACGCTCTGGCTGTCGATAATCGCCGCCGTTGGGCTGGCCTCGCGCCCGGCAAGCTCGCGGCATCTGACATAAAGCGCGTGATGGATGCGATCCAGCGTGCCGTCATAGTCCCAGAGGCGAAAGTAATCGTTGACGGTGCTCCGGGCGGGCAGGTCCTTGGGCAGGGCGGCCCATTGGCATCCGGTGCTGAGGATGTACATCAGCCCGTTCACCACCTCGCGTTCATTGACCGTGCGTTTGTTGCCGCCGCACTTCGCGGGCGGGATCATAGGGCCGATCACCGCCCATTCCTCGTCCGTCAGATCGCTCGGATAGCGAAGCTTGCTCCTGTCATAGCGAGCGCGGTTCTCGTTCGTCCACATAGGCGGCTCCCCCGAATCAGCCACCGATAGGGAATCACAAATGATCCAAAGGACTCAAGCTGTTTCCGGATGGACACTAAGAGCCGATCGCCCGATTCCCTCAAATCGGGATCGGCTCTAATATAGCGACGCGTTCGCGTTGAGATATTGCAGGGTTCGTCTCAGGAAGCCGTAACTGATCTCTCAACCACGCGCAAAGTCACGAATGAATTCCCGCCTCCACGAAAATCCATTCGTATTTCCACGTAATTGGAAAAAGCTCTATATCTCAATCACGTCCACGATTTCGCGCGTACCCGGGTCGACGACCAGAATAACGTCGTCAAGAACGATAATCTTGTAGCGCTGCACGTCAGGAACAACGCTGACGAGGGTCGGCGGAGCGTCGTAATAGACCACGGTTTCAGGAACCCGTGTGCCGACATTGATCGTGAAGTTGATATCGCTCCGGCGCACGCGTTTGATGCTGCTTTCGCGCGTGACAACTTCGCGAACACGGGTTTTTTGCTCAGGTGTCACGTTGATTTTTACGTTGGTACGGCTTTCGTTGCGCTGTGTTGTATCGGTTTTGGTTTGATCTTTCGTCTGTGCAGAATCCTTCGTCTGTGTAGGGGTTGTGGTCTCAGGCTGTTTGCGTGTGTCAGTTGTTGTTTGTGAGCGTGGCTGCTCGCCCGTCTGTCGTGGTGTCTGAGCGCTTGGTTGCTGTTGCGTTTCGCGCTGTCCGGTTTGTGGCGTTTTTGGAGCGTCCTGGGCAGGCTGCTGCGTCTGAGCCTGCGGTTTTCCACTATCGCGAGTGGTTTCGCCTTGGGCTTTGGTTGTACCTTGCGATTTTGGCTCCTTCTGTTCGGCAGGTTTCTGAACCGGTGGTGTCTGTGTCTCTTTCGTCGCCGGAGCCTGCTCGTTCTGTCGTCCGCCGCCCTGACGATCCTGCCCCTGAGCCAATGCTGCGCCGCTCGCCCCAACCAGAAGGGCCGCGCTCAAAATAAATACCTTGTTCATGATTCCTCCAAAAATAAGCAATGATCTGTGGCTGAAAGTGCCGCGAGATTACTCATGTCTGAACGAATCTTATGCACAGAGGTTCCGCTTCAATGTTAGCTTCCCGGTCCGGACTCAGCGCGAAACCAACTGGCGTTTACATTCCCGCATAGTTCGGCCCACCGCCGCCTTCGGGTGTAACCCAGTTGATATTCTGGGCCGGGTCCTTGATATCGCAGGTCTTGCAGTGGACGCAGTTCTGCGAATTGATCTGAAAGCGCGGTTTGCCGTCGCCATTCTGCAAAACCTCGTACACACCTGCGGGGCAGTACCGCTGAGCCGGTTCGGCAAAGACCGGCAGGTTATCGCGGATCGGCACTTTCTTATCCGCAAGCACAAGATGAACGGGCTGGTCTTCCGCGTGGTTCGTGCCGGAAAGGAACAGCGACGAGGCGATGTCGAAGGTGAGTTTACCGTCGGGCTTCGGATAGGCGATGGGCTTGTAATATTTCGCGGGCCTGAGTGCGGCGTAGTCGGCCTTTCCGTGGCTCCAGGTGAACGTGAGGCGTGGCGAGATCGTGTTCAGCCACATGTCGATGCCGCCGATCACGGTGCCTGCAAACGTGCCGAACCGCGACAGCAACGGCTTCACGTTGCGAACCGGTTTCAGGTCCCGTGCAATTGCGCTGACGCGGACACTTGGCTCGTAGGCGTCCAGTTCATCGTTGGCCCGTCCAGCCAATAACGCCGCGAACGCCGCCTCGGCGGCGAGCTTGCCGGAGATCATCGCGTTGTGCGACCCCTTGATGCGCGGCACGTTGATGAACCCAGCCGCACACCCGATCAGCACACCACCGGGAAACGCGAGCTTCGGAATGGATTGCCATCCCCCTTCCGTCAAGGCGCGCGCGCCATATCCGATGCGCTTCCCGCCCTCGAACAGTGGCGCGATGGCCGAATGTGTCTTCCAGCGCTGAAACTCCTGATAGGGATTGAGATAGGGATTTGCATAATTCAGGTGCACGACGAACCCGACGGCAACCAGGTTTTCGCCATAGTGATACATGAACGAGCCGCCGCCCGTGCGGTTGTCGAGCGGCCAACCCAGGGTATGCTGGGCAAGGCCCGGCTTGTGTTTCTCCGGCGCGACCTGCCACAGTTCCTTAATACCGATGCCATACTTCTGTGGTTCGCTGTCGAGATCCAGGTCGAACATCCGGATCAGTCGCTTCGTGCATGAGCCGCGCGCGCCTTCCGCGAACAGCACATATTTGCCGCGCACTTCAGTGCCGCGCGCGAAGTCGTCCTGGGGCTTGCCCTCATGGTCGAGGCCCATGTCCCGCGTCGCAACGCCAACCACCGCACCGTTGTCGCCCGTCAAGACTTCTGAAGCTGGAAACCCCGGCAAAATATCGACGCCGAGCGCCTCGGCCTTTTCGCCGAGCCAGCGCGTGACATTGCCGAGGCTCACGATGTAGTTGCCGTGGTTTGACATAAGCGGCGGCATGACGAAATTCGGGATGCGCATCTCGCCCGAGTGGCCGAGATACAGAAACCGGTCTTCCGCCACACTTTGCGTCACAGGTGCCCCGTCGTCGCGCCAAGTGGGCCAGATCGCATCGAGACCCGAGGGATCGATCACGGCACCGGACAGGATATGAGCGCCGACCTCAGACCCCTTTTCGAGCACGACGACGCTGATTTCGCCTCCGGCATCAGCCGCGAGCTGTTTCAAGCGGATGGCTGCCGATAACCCGGCAGGCCCCGCTCCGACGATCACCACGTCGAAGTCCAACACCTCTCGCGGCGGCAATTGCAAGTCCTCGATTTTTATCCCAGCGCCGTTTTGCACCATCGTGTTCTCCCCCGCGAAGGCGGCGCAAGCCAGCCTGCACCTGTTTCGTAACGGAAACGCACACACGCGCCAACTTGATTATTTTGTCAGCCGGTTGCATCGTCGCAGCATGGAGATGAATGCGGAACAAGCTGCGGCCCTGTTTGCCTGGTATCGCGCCATGGGCGTGGACGAGATTATCGGCGATGCGCCATACTGCGAAATGGTGCACGAACCCTTTGCGCAACGCGGCGCGATGGAAACGGCTTCACCTCTGCCATTGAATGCTTCTCACGAAGTCCGCGAGACGAGCGTCGTTCCAGCCAACCCTGACGCAATGGTCGCAAGGGACCTCGCATCGACGGCAAGCTCCATCTCGGACCTGCGCGCGATTCTCGAAACATTCGACGGTTGCGGCCTGAAAAAGACCGCCAAACGGCTTTGCTTCTCCCGTGGCGCCGAAAATGCGCGTGTCATGCTGATCGGCGAAGCGCCGGGCAAGGACGAGGACGACCAGGGCCTGCCTTTTGTCGGCCGCGCCGGACAACTTCTCGACCGCATGCTCGCGTCGATCCAGCTTTCCGAGGCGGACTGCTACATCACCAATCTCGTATTCTGGCGACCGCCCGGAAATCGCACGCCATCGCTTGAGGAGGTGCAGGTCTGTCTTCCGTTCGTGAAACGTCAGATCGACCTGGTGAAGCCGCAAATCCTGGTGTTTCTCGGAAACGCTGCCGCCAAGCAATTAACCGGGGCGACGGATGGTATCTTGAAGCTGCGCGGTCGTTGGCTGAGTTATAAGGCAGAAACAATGGCGAACGAAACTCCAATCCGGGCCATGGCGACGCTTCATCCCGCGTACCTGTTGCGGACTCCAATTGCAAAACGGCTTGCGTGGCGCGACCTGCTCCTCATCCGCGAGGCGCTTGATGCGAACCCGGATGCCGCCTGAATATGAGAGTCAAAATCAACCGGAATCGTGCTGTAGAAGGCATTGTCCATAGTCAAAGGCTAAAACCATGTCCCGCATCGACGAAAGCCTTCCCTTCAGGCCGGTTCGCATTGCCGTCCTGACCGTGTCCGACACGCGAACGCCGAAAGAAGACAAGTCGGGTGCACTGCTTGAAGAGATGCTGAGAGCCGACGGACACGAGCTTGCAGCGCGGGCACTGGTTCGGGACGATGTTTTGGCGATCCAGACGCAAATCAGGGCCTGGATCGCGGACCCCGCCGTAGATGCTATTATTACAACGGGCGGCACTGGCTTAACCGGGCGCGATGTCACACCCGAAGCGGTTCGCCCCCTGTTCGAGAAAGAGATCGATGGGTTTTCGGTCCTGATGCACATGCTGAGCTTTCAGACGATCGGCACGTCCACGCTTCAGTCGCGGGCGCTGGCTGGTCTCGCGGGCGGGACTTATATCTTTTGTGTTCCCGGCTCACCCGGAGCCTGCCGTGATGCCTGGACATTGATCCTGCGTCATCAGCTCGATTCCCGGCATATGCCGTGTAACATGGTGGAAATCATCCCACGGCTC
Organism: Rhodomicrobiaceae bacterium; assembly: GCA_965247345.1. Taxonomy (GTDB): domain Bacteria; phylum Pseudomonadota; class Alphaproteobacteria; order Rhizobiales; family Rhodomicrobiaceae; genus Rhodomicrobium. The sequence goes on from CBDFGZ010000008.1 coordinate 67,748, forward strand.
ATGGAGCATGAAGCTTAATTGTCGCTCTCGTCTAGGACGCTTGGCGGACTGGATAGGAGACGGCCGAGCGGCAAGATGGCCGCCGAGACTTCAATCTGGTGAAGCATCGTGTTGAACCCGTGCCCTTCGTCTGTGAGCGCATAGTGGGTTGCTGGAACCGCTGTTCCCTCATCGCGACGTGAGACAAAGCCCAGCGCCTCCAGTTGCTTCAATCGCAATGACAACAGCCGTGCGGAGACAGCGCCTGGCAACACCCGTTGCAACTGTCCAAACCGCATCTCGCCATTGCGACCCAGTGTCCAGACGATATGGGCAAGCCAGCGTTGCGCGAGAAATTGCAGCACGAGATCCAGGGGACACCCCGCCGGAAACGGCGTCGCCTCGACGGTTTCAGGATCGCTCGTTATGTTTGCGTGGGGTGCGATGTCCATGTCGTGCTCTCCACGTTCGATAATCTGATCAGTAACTTCTGAGTAAGTATTTCAAACCTCGCTGTGAGATCCCATTGTAGCGAAAGCCGATACCGGCACAACAAGCCGCAAAGGAGATTGCCATGCCCCACGCCAGCGCGACGCCCGCCAATCCCTCCTTACCCCTGAAAATCATACGCTGATCATGATCGACCACCAATCTCAGATGGCGTTCGCCACGAAAAGTATCGATGCCATTGAGCTGCGCAACAACACGGCCATGGTCGCGAAGGCTGCTGCGGGTTTTGGTGTGTCCACCATCCTCACCACGGTTGCGGAAAAGACCTTCAGCGGGCCGATCTTTTCGGAGATCACGGAGGCGTTTCCCGGCGAAGCGGCAATCGACCGCACGAGTATGAACGCGTGGGAAGACCCGCATATTCCGGAGCGTGTGAATGCCACCGGTAAACCGCGTATCGTATTTGCGGGCTTGTGGACCAGCGTTTGCATCGTTATGCCAGCCCTGTGCGCGGTTGAACAGGGCTTCGAGGTCTATGTGATTTGCGACGCGTGTGGCGACGTGAGCAAGGAAGCGCACGACCGCGCCATGGATCGCATGACGCAGGCCGGTGTGCAGCCGATAACCAGCCTCCAATACCTGCTTGAATTGCAACGCGACTGGGCACGAACCGAAACCTATATCATGACGACGGATATCGCCAAGCGATACGGCGGCGCTTACGGCCTTGGCATCACATATGCCAGCGCCATGTTCGGCGCGTCCGAGGCGCATTAAGAGCCGCAAGAGTGATGACCAACGCGGCCTAGTCATTGAGCAATAACGAAGCGACTGGCTTTATAAAAACATTTACCCTATAGTTCGATAAACGCGAACTATAGGGTAAATGCATGATCGACCTTTATACCGCCGCGACGCCCAATGGATGGAAAGCGTCCGTCACACTGGAAGAGCTGGCGCTGCCTTATGAGGTCCATGCCATCAACATGGCGAAGGGCGATCAGAAAACCCCTGAGTTCCTGAAAATCAACCCGAACGGGCGCATTCCGGCGATTGTCGACCGCGACGCGGACAACTTCGCCGTGTTCGAATCCGGCGCGATTATGATCTATCTCGCCGAAAAGACCGGACGCCTGATGCCCGCCGACGCCAGGGGCCGCAGCCTCGTGCTGCAATGGCTCATGTTTCAGATGGGCGGGGTCGGCCCGATGATGGGACAGGCGAACATCTTCGGACGATACTGGCATGAGACCTATCAGCCGGCCATCGACCGTTACCGCAACGAAAGCCGACGCCTGTTCACGGTTCTCGATGGGCGTCTACAGCATGAGGAGTGGCTGGCGGGCGAATACTCCATCGCCGACATCGCAAACTGGTGCTGGGTTCGCATTCACGAATGGTCCGGCGTGTCCATCGACGGCCTCGACGGGCTACAGCGGTGGATGGCTGCGATGGCCGCACGCCCAGCCGCGCAGAAAGGGGTTATCGTGCCCCATGACACCGAAGCGGCGCGCCGAAACCCGGAAACGGCGCAGAAAATGGCGGACAACGCGAAGCTAATGGTGCAACGGTAGCGGGTGGCGTTTGGGCGTGTGTTCGAGTCACGAAACCCGTTTACTTCGCCTTATCGACAGGTGGTCTAAAATAATACTGCACAGCAGGAAGCATCGCATATGTAACAGCAAGATTGGATTTTGTCTCGAGGTTTGCGTCGATTATTCTGGTGCAAGTAGCGATGCCAGCATCATTGTTCTCGTTAGACGCACAAAGCTTCCGTTCCGCTTCTGATGCTGCACCGAAAGCAACGCCGCACCCAACCAACATCAAACCAATCGCAACCAATATCGCGCGCATGAAAAAGTCTCCCGCCAGAATATGCCTGTAATTCTATATCGGGATGGTTTTTCGCGCCAGTCCGATTTGCACACGATGTCGTCCTCGCGAAAGCGGGGACCCATGTTTCAACTTCGCCGATGTAGATAGATGGATTCTCGCCCGCGCGGGAATGGCAGAAGAAATCGCGGAAATGACGTCCGCAGCGTAAATTTTTCATGACAACGTTATTGCTTTAGCGGAACTTTCTTCGGAGTTGGCTCCTTGACTTGAAACCAACTGACAAGGAGCATGCGGTGAAAAGAATATTTGCTGTCCGGGCGACGGCGGTTGTCGGCTCCGTTCTTTCGATCATGGCAGCGAATGCCAGCGCGGCTGAACCCGATAATGCCGTTGAACGCGGCAAGTATCTCGTCACCGCCGGTGATTGCGTCGCATGTCATAGCAAGCCTGGTGGGGAAGCTTTCGCAGGCGGTCGGCCTATTGCGACACCGTTCGGCACCATCGCATCGCCGAACCTGACGCCGGACAAAGAAACCGGGATCGGCAATTACACAGACGATCAATTCTATGAGGCGCTGCACAATGGCGTGAATAGCAAGGGGCAATATCTTTATCCGGTGCTGCCTTATACCTCATATACGAACGTCACGCGCGACGACGTGCTGGCGATAAAGGCGTATCTCTTTTCGCTCAAGCCCGTCCACGCGCCGAACGAGGGCAACGCGTTTCCGTTCCCCTACAACATCCGCACGTCGCTCGCCGTCTGGCGCGAGCTGTTTTTCAAGCCCGGCGAATTCAAACCCGATCCCACGAAATCGGCGCAAGTCAATCGCGGGGCCTATCTCGTTCAGGGACTTGAGCATTGCGGCGAATGTCACACAAAGCGCAATGCGCTCGGCGGAGCCGTGGGCGGCAAGGAGCTACAGGGATCGTCGGTGCAGGGATGGTATGCGCCGAATATAACATCGGACATGAACGCAGGCATCGGCCAGTGGTCCGAGGACGAACTGTTTTCCTACCTCAAAACCGGATCGACGCCACGTCGCGGCATTGCCGTCGGCCCTATGGCGGAAGTCGTGCATGGAAGCCTCGCCAAGCTCACAGACGAGGACGTGCGCGCGATCACTGTCTACCTCAAATCCACGGTGCCCGCTGTGGATGCCAGCGCATCGCCACCGGCGAAGCTCACCGCGTCGTTTTCCGGCGATGAGCAATATCTTGACCGCTGTGCATCATGTCATGGGACAAACGGGCGAGGCATTCCAGGCGCAATTCCGGCGCTTGCCGAGAACGGCAGTGTGACGGCGGCCACCGGCGACAACGTCATCAAAGTCGTTCTCGGCGGCCTTCGCGCGACGGGCACCTACGGCCCGATGCCATCTTTTGCGGACACGCTGAACGACGAGGACATCGCGCGGATCACGAACTACGTGCGTGTGAACTGGGGCAATAACGCCACGCCGAACGCCACACCGGAGCAGGTGCGGAGCTTACGAAAGGGGACGCAGGTCATGCTGACGCTGGGGGAGGGCCTGACCACATGTCCTGACGATCTGAGCGAGCCTGAGAAAGACGTTCAATCCAAAGCCACGGGCGAGGTGGAGACGCTGTTACGCGGCGCGACGTTGCAGAATCTCGCGACCACGGTTCGTACAGTGGTTCCAATGGTCAAAACCTCGGCCGCCAGCGCGTCGAACGCCGATCTCGTGAACGGGTTGACCACGGGATATTGTAAGATACTTGAAAATGACACCCGGTTCGACACGGCCCAGAAACGGGCATTGCTCAGTCGGTTCGGACAGCAGGCGTTTGTGCTTTTGTCCAGCGGCAAGCTTTACGGGCCTGGGAATTCCCCGACGATTTCGACATCTCAGTAACGGGCGGCCTATCGAGAAACTCCCAGTGTCTATATGGGCAGCGAACGCGCTGCCTGTTTACACGGTAAATGGCAACCAAGCGCGTATTGATCGATATGATACCAAACCGCAGAATTATTGATCGGTAGTCCCTCCCTCACCCAACCCTCTCCCACGGGGAGAGGGCTTCAGCGCGGCCCCATGCGCAGGCTGCCATCGAGCCGGAACAGAGCGCCGTTGGCCATCTCGTTCTCGCAGATATGACGGACCAGTGCCGCATATTCGGCCGGGTCGCCAAGCCTCGACGGAAACGGCACCGTCGCTTCGAGAGCCTTGCGCGCATCGTCCGGTACACCCGCAAACATCGGCGTGTTGAAAAGCCCGGGTAAAATCGTGTTGACGCGAATGCCGTCGCGGGCGAGATCGCGGGCAATGGGAAGGGTCATGGCCGCAACGCCGCCTTTGGACGCGGCATAGGCAACCTGTCCGATCTGACCATCCTGCGCCGCGATTGACGCTGTGCAAACGATCACGCCGCGCGTTCCATCGGCAGTGATTGGATCGAGCGTGACCATGGACTGAGCCGCGCGGACAATCATGTGGAACGTACCGGTGAGGTTGACCGCAATCACCTTTTCGAAGGCCGCAAGGCTGTGCCCCCGTGATCGCGCCGGTGTTTTTGTCGCGCGACACCGTTTTCTGGCCGATGGCAATTCCTGCGCAATTGACCAGGATGCGCTCCGGGCCATGGGCTTCCCGCGCGGTCTCGAACGCCGTCGAAATCGTAGCGGCGCTCGTGACGTCACAGTGGCAGAACACGCCGCCGATCGATTGCGCCAAAGCCTCGCCCCGCGTCGCGGTTCATGTCGAAAATCGCGACCTTGCAGCCCGCCTGCGACAAAGCCGTGGCGGTCGCCGCTCCGAGACCGGACGCGCCGCCGGTGACGATTGCTGCGATATCGTTTCCGAGTTTCATTGCATTCTCCCTGCACATTCATTTCCTTGGTCTGCCGCCACAAAGTTGAAGCCCGTTCCGTAAATCGTGATGCTTGCACTCCCCTCGACCATGAACGGATGTGAAATGCGAATGCCAAGAACACCGTCATAGCCACGGGATGCAGCTTTTTCCTTCAGTTGCTCGATGGCTTGCTCGGCGACGATATCGAGCAGACGCTGGTAGCGCCGCATTTTGCCGCCGACGGCATTGGTGATCATCTCCCGGACGTCGCGTAGCAGATTGGCGGCGGAGACCGCATTGGCGTAGAGCATTTCGCCTTCGCGGATCGTGCGACCGTTAAGGCTTTCGACGGTGTAAAGCTGCATCGATAATTCCTTGGGTGAAACGTATGTCGACGATCACTGGCGCCGGCTGGAACCGCCGTCGCGTATCACCACCGCCAGGCGACCAAACAAGAGCCGCCGCAACCATGACAATATCACCAGCGCAGCGAAGGCCGCGATCAGCACCGACAACCAGTATCGCTCCCAGAACACACGGTAAGTCACAGCGCCGTCGCGAACCTGTTCCACGTCCTTGAGGATGCGCCCGTAACTGATCAGCGACGCATCCTCGCGTAACAGCATGTCCAGCGCCGCGGTCTGATCGCGGCTGTCGAGTACCGCTTGGCGAACGCCGTCGCCCGCAAGGTCCTGCATGATGGCCGGGCTTTCAGACGCGGCACGCAGCAATCGCCGTGCAGCGTTCGGCTCAAGCCTGCGCTGATAATCAGCGAACGCGCTCAGTTGCTTGTCCGTCAAGCGTCGCGCGAAATCACGCATCCGATCCAACGGGAGATTGAGAATGAAATCCCGCGCCTCCGGTTGAAGTGCGGCGAGGCGCGACACGGCAATAGGATCATTGAGGTTCAGGATTTTCTGCAAGACCTCACGATTAAGGTTCTCTGGCGCAAGCCAGCGATACAGCCCCAGTTCGACCACGCGGCCAAGATCGCGCCCGGCCTTGTCGGTCCACAGAAGCGCTTTGTTGATGGACTTCTGATCTGTGGCGATCACCAATGCCGCATCGGGTAATTCCAGAAGCGCGCGATTGAGCGACCCGTCGGCTACGCGAGTGAAAATGCGGTCTTCGCCTTCGCTCGCGTAAACCACATCCACGATCTGACCCAGTTTGCCCAGTTGCTCCAGCCTGCGATCCTTGAGGAACGCCGCGAACGCCGGACTTTTCTCGCTCAGTGTTAGCAACCGGGTATACTTCTGCTTGAAATCCAGCCAGACCGCATAAATGCGCTCGGCTGTTTCCTGAGCGATAGTCCCGATCTGCTGGCTGATTTCAGTCTGGATGGTTTTGCCAATCTCATCCTTTATGAGGGTCTTGGTCTCATCGGATTTCATTTTTTCGGCAATGATCGGGAATACGCCCTCGCCCGCCTCATAAATATCCTTGGCGATCAGTGCGAGGCCGATCAATCCCGTGACGGATGCCACGACCCGGCTGATGACGAGGCCCGCAACGCGACGCCCGATTGAGGTCACGATGCGCGCGATCACACGCCTCGTGACGATCAGAACGATGCCTGCAATCGACGCGGAGTTATTCAGCGCGAGGTCGGAAGTCTCGATCTTGATCTGTGTGCCATCGCCGGTCTTATCCAGGGATTTGGCGCTTTCCTGCGCGAAACTCTGGGCGATTGCGCCGCCGTAGCGCGATTGCAGGGCCGTCTGAACGCACGAAATGACCGGGTTGGCGACGCGAGAGGTGGCTTTCTCGATCTGATTGCCAGCGTCTTTGGCGACGCCGGTCGCCATTTCCTCCAAACGCGGCCTTGAAACCTTCGGAATTGTAAGCCTTGTCGGCAACCGCAGTCGCATAGCGCGCGGCCGAAGACTGGCTAACCGTGGAATAGGCGCGGTCGATCCAACTGGAATTTGCGCGGATACTTTCGATGGCCAGATCCACCTCGCGGTCGATACGCCCGCTGACGTTCGCCTTCGCCCAGTGGATCGTCACAAGGTTCGAGTAATCGATGGCCGTCAACTCTGTCCGGAGGCTCGTGCTGGCCAGATCGCGGATCTTATCGCGCACATCGGCATCGCTCAGGTTTCGGCATTCATCGACGGTCACGAGCGCGGCCTGCGCGAAGGCACGGGGAACAGAAGGAAAAATAAGTCCGCACACAGCGATCCAGGTCAAGGTCCAGGCAGAGAGCGAACGCATATAAAACTCTTTCAGACGAATAACCCGGCACGAAGTCGAAATCAGCGTGCCGGGGCAATTCCAGGATGTCTATACGTTGAAGGTCGTACCGATGAAGAGCAAAATCCAGGCGAGAAGAACGGCGTAAAACTGTTTGCCCGGGTCTGCAAAAAGTGGACTAAGCACCGGGATGGTCACGCGAAGGTAAGTTGTCAATACGATGACAGCGACAATGATCACTGAGATGAGCCATATGCCGAAAGATGGTGAGTTCAATTTCATGGGTAGTCCCCCAAAGAGCCAGACTGCGACTCACGCATACACCACTTTTTCGACGCATTCACGTCAAAACACTTAACGCCGCCCGTTCCCACACCGGCCTAAAACTATGTCGATGATGACAGGTCACACCATGAACGCTCAACGCGGTCGCGTGTTCGCGTGTTCCGTATCCCTTATTGCGTTCAAACGCGTAGTCCGGATGAGCGCGCGCGACGTCCAGCATGATGCGATCCCGCGTCACTTTCGCGATGATGGACGCAGCCGCGATGGAGATGGAAAGCGCGTCGCCGCCGATAAGTGCTTCCGTCGGAATGTCGATCTCGGGACATCGGTTGCCATCAATCAGAACGGCAGAAGGCAAGCAACTCAAATTTCGGATCGCCTCGGCCATGGCGGCATGGGTCGCGTGATAGATATTGATCGCGTCAATGACGGCGACATCCACGATCCCTATGCCGACATGGGCGTGACTTATGATTTCAGGGTAGAGGGCCTCACGCGCTTGCGGCCGCAGTTTTTTCGAATCGTTAATCCCCGCCGGTGGACGTTTGAAGAAGATCACGGCGGCAGCCACCACCGGGCCAGCCCAAGGCCCTCGTCCGGCTTCATCGACGCCTGCGACAGGCCCGTTAAATCGACGCTCCAATGCGCGCTCGGGCCGAAGCGTCGGCTTCGGTCGCGGC
>CBDFGZ010000009.1:0-124617 GCA_965247345.1 Rhodomicrobiaceae bacterium
TCCGGGCGCATCATTGCGCGGCCGGCATAAAAAAGGGACCCAGGATCAGGAATGCCTCGGGCGTTCGCGCGGTGGGTTTTCGACCAAGGTTCACGCAGGATGCGACAGGCGGAGCCGTCCTCCCGGCTTCGTCCTGACGCCCGGTCAAGTTCATGATACACAAGGCTTTATGGGGCTGCTGCAGATGATCGGCGATCAAAGTGCAAGCCTTCTGGCCGACAAGGGCTACGATAGCGACGCCATTCGCGGAGAACTTGAGAAACGACAGATTGAGGCGGTAATCCCATCGAAATCAAACCGGAGAAATCCACGTCCTTTCAATGCACAGGCATGGACGCGGCTGCAAGGGGAGCGTCCAACCGTGGCCCTGACGCGCTGCCGGAAGGCTTGAGCAGGAATAGTGATGGCACTCTTAATGTATCACCGGAACTTCGTGCATGAGCCGAGGCGGAAGGTCAGAACCTTACCGAAGGAGAGCGGTCCCGTAAAGGTTTAGGCTCCAGTTACATTGCAGATCCATTTCGGGATCCGACAACCGTTAACGGCGCACCCTCTTCTTTTAATGGCATTCCCGGTTACCGTTTCGAAGGCGTCAACGGTCAGGACCTTCAAGGCAAGGGCGGCGTAAATCCCTTCGACGGCCAGCCCTACAACACCGGGCCTTTGGACAGCGGCAACGTGGGCGGCGATACGCAGAATTTGCAGCAGTTCACCCAGTCGGTGACCTACGGCACGAACTACAACGACATACTGCAGAACGCGGAACGCAAGGCCAAGGCGCGGATCTGGGCGGCGGTCCCTTTCAGTCAGCCTCTGATCTCGGATATGGTCAAACAGGCAGTTACGGATATATCACCGCACCCACTCCCACTTACGGGTCCGCAGCAAGCATTGCAGGTGCTGGCCAGTCCGGCAGCAACCAGATCAACTTCGGCAACCAGCAGGGCGACAGCCAGCAGTCCTACATCCCGACGGACACCACGAACGCTGCCGTGAACGATTATTTCAATAATAATGGCAGCGACATCGCCTACAACGATCCGTATCCCAACATCGGCAACGACAGCGGCTTCAGCGACGGCGGCGGCGATTTCGGCGGCGACTACTCAGCCCCCGTGCTCCTGAACCTCGACGGCAACGGCCTCGCGGTGACGCCGCTGTCGTCGTCGAACCAGTATTACGACATGGCGGGGGACGGCCGCCAGCATCGCACGGCGTGGGCTGCGGCCGGCAACGCGGTGCTCGTCTACGACACCAATGGCGATGGCAAGATCACCCAGCGCAACCAGGTGGTGTTCACCGACTGGGATCCGACGGCAACCTCCGACATGCAGGCGCTGCAGGACGTCTTCGACACCAACCACAACGGCAAGCTCGACGCCGGCGACGCCGCGTTCGCGAAATTCAAGCTGCTCGTCACCAACGCGGACGGGACCACGTCGCTGCAGACCCTGGCTGCGGCGGGCATCGCGTCCATCAACCTGATCCCGGATGCGAGCAAGCTCGTGCTGCCGGACGGCTCCACCGTGGACGGGCAGGCGAGCTACACCAGGACAAACGGCACCACCGGGATCGCAGCCGCGGTGACGCTGCACAGCGATGCCTATGGGTACATCCTGAAGCAGACCGTGACCCATAACGGGGACGGCTCCACCACCATCGACAACAAGGCGCTTAACCCCGACGGCAGCGTGGCCAAAGACACGGTGCTCCTCACCTCCGCCGACGGCAGGACCCGCACCCTGTCCTTCGACGACACCGGCGACGGCGTCGTGGACCGCATCCAGACCATCGTGTCGGCCACGAACGCAGGCGTCGTCACCGAGACCCTGACCAACAGGACCGGCGCCGGCGTGGTGCTGAACACCCAGACCACGGTGACGAGCGCGGACAAAAAGACCATCACCATCACGAGGGACGCCAACGGCGACGGCCTCGCCGACCAGAAGGAGACGCGCGTCACCGCCGCCGACGGCACCAATACGGTCACGGTCTCCGATTTCAACCCGGACGGCAGCCTCGTGCACAAGACCGTGAGCGTGACGGCGGCCAGCGGCCTCACCCGCACGGTGACGAGCGACTTCGACGGCAACGCCACGACCGATCTCACCCACACCGACGCCACCGTCGTCAACGCGGACCAGAGCCGCACCGATACGGTGACGGACAAGGCCAGCAACGCGAGCCTGATCCGAAAGACCGTGACCACCACCTCCGCCGACGGCACCACCAAGACCACGAGCGTGGACCGGAACGGGGACGGCGTCTTCGATCTCACCACCATGCTCGCCATCGTGCTGGCCGCCGATCACAGCTCCACGTCCACGGTGACGGACAAAGCCGGGAATGGCACGCTGATCGACAAGACCGTGACCGCGATTAGCGCCGACGGGCTCAGCCGCACCACGCAGACCGACATCGACGGCGATGGCGTGTTCGATCACCATCGACGGCGGGGCTGGCGTCAACACGGTGGACTACAGTTTGTTGTCCATGCCCGGCGTCACCGCAGACTTACTCGCAGGGACCGTGACCAAGGCAAACGGCACCGTAGATCACCTGAGCAACGTCAGAACCTGACGGGGGGCGAGGCAACGATACGTTGACCGGTAATACCGGCAACAACATCCTGACGGGTGGTGCAGGTGCGAACACCTTCGTCTTAAAAGGCGGGTTCGGAACCGATAGCGTCACCAATTTCAAAGCGATTGGCACCGGTCACGATCTGCTCCAGTTCGACATCGGTGCCTTCGCGACTCCTGGCGCTGCCTTGAGTGCTGCCCATCAGGTGGGGATGGATACCGTGATCGCGAGCGGCGCGAACAGCGTCACGTTGCAAGGTGTCACCGCATCCACTTTGACGGCGCTCGACTTCAAGGTGCATGATACCGCATCGAACTCAGGGCATGAGCGGTGACAATGATTTGACACAGATTTCGAGCTCGGGCCCTGCTTCAGGGTACTAGAGCCGATCCCGATCAAAAGGAATCGGGCCATCGGCTCTAAGTTATTTATACGAGAGCGGTTCTTATCCGAAAACCGCGTCACACTTTTCGGGAACCGCTCTAAGAACTCCCGCAGCTATCACGTCTTGTCCAAGGCGCCCACGTATCCAGTCTTGCGATTCACGGGCCCAGGCCAGCGATGCCTCGCGCTGCGGGGAAGGAGCCGCAAACTGAGACGCATGCTCGCTGAATGTCGGAGCATCGAACCCATCAATTGGAAACCCGGCACCGGCCCCTTTTTTCCAGATCGCCGTGGCATTATGCCATCGTTCGTGTCCACGGTAAGCAATCAATTGCGGTACGCCTGAAAGTGCGGCGAGGTGAGTAATGCCCGCACCTCCATGATGCACGACAAGTGCAGCGCGTATCGATATTTCTTCGGGGGTAAATGGGGCGAGCCTGATCTCCAGGTTTGATGGCCAAGTCCCATCCATGTGCTTCTGTGCATCTTGACTGGCATACAAAACGGCATGCGGTACCACCGTTGCTACCGCTTCAATGGCGCGTTTATGGCCTTGAGGGTCTTCGCCCATATAAATATAAACGTCTTGTCCCCGGCTCAAAATTAATGGCGGCAATGCATCCATCTCTGGCGGAACGAGGGCAGCGGTTCGGAGTGAGTAACGCGGATCGAGAGCGGGCAATGTTGCGGGATATTGTACGTCGCCGCACAACGCGGCGGCTACGCTCGATGGGGGTTCCAATTTTGATTTCTTATACGCCCATTTTATATTGGCGAAGTATTGAGCCTGGACCGTCTTATCCGCGTTTGAAGCCGGAAGACCGTCGGGTGTTAAATACCCGTCGACACAGGCTGGAACAAAGTATCCATTTCCAACGGCAGCGGTTGGAATTCGTCCTGCGGCGGCTAATAAAGCGAACGGAGCCAGATCAGCAACGATAGCGTCAGGCTTTATCGAAGAAAATATCTTATCCCATCCCTGGAGATTTTGCAGAACTGCTGTTCGCCGCCAGAAACAAAGTTCCCACATCAGGCTGGTAAAGTTCGAAAGATCGCGCGGCGTGAATGATCGGTTGAGAGGGGGCGGAAGGTCTTTTCCTTTTCTTTCTTGAGGCGCTTGAAGAGTTTCTGTCGAAAAACCATTCAACAAGGCTTTCCGGCTGGATGCAACAACGCAACGAACGCCCCGGCGGGACAGGGAGGCGGCAATGCGCTTGATTCGCATTGCGTGCCCCATGCCGGACCCGCCTTCCAGACAAAGCAGAACCAGTGGTTCTTTCAACCGAAATACCTTAAGGCTGCCTGCCTGGTTGGTTTTCTATGTTGGATAGGAATGTATCGCACGAACCTACCTTTTCCGAATGAGTTACGTACCTGGCGCCGGCTGACTAGGAAGCGAGAACAGGGTCGTTCGTCCTATATAATTATATATCTCGCCATAGCGGTCCGCAGTGCCTGTATCAACCCATCGGTCGACATAAAAGTCGACTCCCGCGGATGAGCCAGAAAACCCATACCTCGCGAGCTGCGTAGGCGCAGGTGGATTCCACTCATACGTCGAACCAGTGAGGCCCCCAGCTATATTACGGGTGACAAAAGTCGTAGTGTTGCCCGGGCCAGCGTGATCGTATTGCCAATACGATCCGGGAGGCGTAGGTGGCGGCGGGGTCGGGTCGCCCGGAGTTGGAGGTCCCGGTGGTGTTGGAGTTGGTTTAACAGGCTTGCCTGGCTGATCGACCGTGAATTTCGAAAAGTCAGCAGATACCGCACCCGGATCCCACTTTACGGGCGCAACAACCGCAAGTTCGGTGGAACCAGGAATAATCGTAAACTGTTTCATGACGGCTGAAAGAGTATCCAACGTTGATTGCGATGCGTTGAGCGCCTTGAACATGTCGGAGTTGACAAATTCGTTGGAGATAACTCCCGTGTCGGGGTCCTTATATGTCGATGGAATAGTGAGCAGGATTAACGACGGATCTGATATAACCTTGTCGTTCACGCCGGCACCCAAAACCCCTGCTGCGGGAAGGTCCACGGCGCGGTTTTTGAAGTAGGCAGCGACAAGGTCCGCTCGGCCCGGCTCTATTTGAATAACCGCCCGCAAGGCATGAATGATACCGTCCGATGTGCTCAGGTCGAGCCCGGTTATGGCAGCATTTCGCTTGTTAACAGTATCGACGACGTCTGTCGGCGGGGCGGGGCTGTTCGTAAGCTCCCCGTTAACAACGGTGTGGCCGCGATAATCCCCCTCCCGGAAGGTCAGCGGAGCCGTCACCAGATCCTTGAGATCAGCGTAGAACTGTACGATGGCCTTGACAGCCGGATCGTTTGCAGAGGCTGGGTCAGCGGCTTTCAGCCATCCGATACCCGTCAGCAAATCCACCCGACCTTTTGTGGCATCGGATGTAATGCGGGACAAAGCTTCGGCGGACCGCCCCGCCTGAACGAGTGTGGCTATTTCAGTCGAGGTAATCCCGGCTAGTTCTCCGGCGGGAAGCGGTCCATCGGTTGCAACCTCAACTCCGCCAAGATTTAACGGATCCGTTTCAATGGAATCTCGGGTAAAATTACCGGCTATCAAGGTATCGCTGTTCGTATCGATATAAGCCTGTTGCTTTTTCAAAGCATCGATCTGCTTTTGCAATGTCTCGATAGACTTGTTGTTGTTTGCTTTTTCAGTGGGCACATCTCTGACGAGAGTATCGTAACTGGTTTTCGACGAATCCAGAACCTGCTTTGCGTCAGATACCTTTTGCGTCAAGTCCGGCAACCCTATCGTATTCCAGACTGATTGCAGGTAAGTACTCCGGTTTGGAATCTCGTTATTGTGTGCAGAGAGCCAATCTTGTCCACTTTTGATTTCACTGGCTGTCAGCGGCCTAAGATCACCGTTTCCATCCGAGATTTTTGCTCCCGCGACCCCGTTCAGCTTTATGACAAAAGCAAAGCCCTCGGGGCTGGTGGGTGCAGCGACATCACCCGTATCGGGGTCGCGTGGCACCGTATCCACGGCAATACCCTGCAACACCCCCGATCCTCCCCAAACACCTAACGCGGCTCGGTTATTTGGGTTGCTGTCAATGGTGGCCGCTCTGGCTTGGATAAACGCGGTTTGGGCGCTGCCGCCAGTTAAAGATTGCTGCAACTCGTTGTATGATGACTGGGCACCGGCTAATTTCGTCCCCGCATCAGCCAGTTGCTGGTCTAACGCGGTGTTTGCATTTGTGAGACTATTAATCCGGGTCGTGAAATCCGTAATATTGTTGCCTTTGGCGGCTTCGAAAGTTTTCTTGCTTAACTCCTGGTTGGTTAGCGCAATATCGGTATTTCTAAAAGCATTCATCAAAGTCGTGTGTTGATAATCTGCGGTTGACAGAGCGTTATTCAAATTCAAAACTTGGGACGACAATGCATCCAGTTGTTTCAATTGCGTCGCAGTTATAGCGTCCGTAACATTAGGCTTTTCTTTTATTTTCTTCACGACATCGACAATATTAAGCGAGTTGTTTGGATTGTCGACGTTGGGGATCGGCTTGGTGCCTTGCAAATGATCTATAAAGTTGAGAACCGCCGTTCTGTATGTTGTATAAGCGTCATCATAAGCTTTAGCCGCGACTTGTCGTGAAGCTGTGTCTTTTCCTTTTAGCACATCCTCAGTCGGAATCACGTTGGCCAGCGCAGAGCTAAGCAGTTTTATGTTCTGCGACTCAGTGGCAAGCACCGCCGTCGCCTGGGACATGAAGTTTGCCTCAGTCCCGTTCAAAATGTTTTGTGTCGTAAGATTCTGCCAATTGAGACCGATAACAATACCCGTAATACCAGTTATAAGTGCAGAAACTGTGCCCACTGTGCCAGGATGCCTCTGGATCGCAAATGCAGCTGTTTTGAGGGTTGCCACAATAAATTGCTTAACTTTATCCCATGGGTCTTCCGGCGGCTGTGGCGCACCACCTGGACTTGTGGTATTATTATATTCTCGGGTCCAATACGAGGCGATGCTCTCTTTTTGTCCCGACTGAATTGGCGTGACGCCACCGGTATTTGCAAGAACTGCGGCGTATAGCGTGGCCGCAACGCCGCTCACCGCATTCCTGTTGGAACCAAGAAGCGCGTCTTGCAATGCGTTGTAAGTAGAGTCAGGCGTAATCCCGGTCCCATCCGCGATCGCTCGTAGAGCCGGTACGCTTTCACTGAAAACCCAGTTCACGGCTCGATTTGTGAAATCTTCTTTTTGGGAAGCCGTCAGCGTAACACCATTACCATGGGCGTATTCATCGACAAATTTTCCTGCAGCAGCCTTCGCGAAGTCTTCCCAAATTGCGGCCGCCGCAGCCTTGCCGCCGGTACCTACAAGGTTTACGATATAACGACTTTGATCAATCCAGGTTATTCCGGATGGATCGGCGATACTTGCGCCACCTTTCGTAATGGCATTGAAAAGAATCGGATTGAAGAGTGCCTGCTCCTCATCGTTTATTCCCAAATTTGCTATAATATCCCGAGCCCGAGCTACAGGGTTGAGACTATCGTTCGTTTGCTGGAGGAGAGAGTGCATATAAGTGTACGCAGTTTTAGCGGTATCGTTTCCGTTTGGATTAGCCTGCAACAGGAACATCACAATTTCGGCTTCGACTTTTCCTAACAGCGCTGGATTTTGCACCACGGCAGTCGCTTGTTTGGCGGCGTCCGAAACATAAGTCTCCAGAAACGTGTGGAGTCGATCCCTCCAAATCTGAGGCTGGTCCTTATAGAGATTGACCAGTTCATGTATAAGTTGCTCAGCAGATTTTGGAGTCGAGGCTACTCTCGCAGGATCGGAAACTTTGGTATCGACGGCTGGAGGCGCGGTGAATGGAGGCGCTGCGACTGTCGGCGGCGGTATCAGGACCGTGGTGCTTCCGTCAATGTTCAACCTTTTTGAACCGTCAAGCGATGTCAAAGAGCCATCCGCAGCCACACCTTCATTTCTGGTTAGTCGACCCGTGTCTGGCTGCACGCTTGCAATAGTATATCTACGGCCAACATCCTGAATAAGTGTGATTCCAGTTATGCTACCTCTGATAATGCCAACGTCATAGCTGACTGGATAAGCTTTGACGAACGCCTGAAGCTGCTGCTGAACCTTTATTGCATCCTCGAACCCTTGTTGTGGGTTCGTACTGCTGCCTTGCCCCGTTAGCAAAACACCTAAGATAGTTACAGCAGAAAGTCCTGCCGTTGCAAGAGACGCCGCCGTAACCACGCCTGCTTCCAAAGCTCCCAGGATGACCTGAGCAACTCGACCGGCGTCCTGCACTAAAGCACCGGCTTCGTACAATAACGCGCCTCCGCCGTTAACGCCCAGCTGGTAAGAAACGCCGCCAAGCACAAACGATAAGCCACCGGGAAGCGCAGCGCTGGCAATAACCGGATTGCCAGCGTCTAATGCGGCAGAGAAGGTGGCCGCGCTGCCGACTGTTGGACTACTCGGAAAATCCGATGGCGACGTGATGGATGAAATAACCGGATTTAATGCCATAGAAGCCCCCAAAATATTACCCTCTGGTATATTAGCACGGCAACCTGACCAAAGCCTGTCCGTTTCCAGAAAACTGAGACCGCACAGAAGCTATAAATTTCGCCTGGACAGGTTTTGGTCAGGAAACGCCTGTATGTTGATCCCAGTCTTATCAAATCCTCTTTCCGGGAAGCATCATGGCGCTAACGAATTCGGTCAATGGATCTGCGTCCGTGGATGTGGTTCCACCCACTCCCTCACCCACGGCGCAGGACATCCAGACCTTTGAACGTGCTCTCGCCGCGCAGCTACCGTCAGAGCCTGTAAACGTCAGTGGTCCATTATTAACACCGACGATCAATCCAGCCGTTTTCTCTGGACCCGGGCAATTTTACAAGGACCCCATCTTGGGAATTAGTATAGCCTTTCCTGTCTACGCGCCAGCCGACGGAATTACGGTCGATCCCGATGGAACCGTGGTCACAACATTCGATGGCATTCCTTTAGACATTGCCAAGTTCAACGCGGCGCACTCGGGGGCGGCGGCCAATCAGGAACTACTCGATATTGCGGCCGGTCAATTCGCCAGATTTTCTGCCGGGTTTGGAAAGCTTCAAGATGAACTGCGGACCGAAGCGGATAACATGACAAAGGCGTTGGGGGTGTTTACTCCATCGGAGCAAGCGCAGGCCCGCCAGACACTTGTGGAACTCAAATATGCAACATTGTTTTTAGATAGAACCGCTGGTTTTCTAAAATCGGGTGCTTATGCAGGCCTTGGTTTGACGCAGCGTCAGGTCCTGTTGTCTAGCATAAACACCGTCATACAACAGGACATCCCGCGTTTGTTCGCGCGGGCTAATAATCAAATATTAGCCGGGAACACGTCCGCGATCCAAACGAATGTCGGTGCATGGAACAACGCCGCGGGACTTGCTTCGGTTTTGCGCGTCGGCGGCTCGTTGGCGACCACGATCCTGGCGGGTTCGGTAGCAGGGCCTCAAGGCGGTGCCGCGGCGGGTGCGACGTATTCCGTCGCGACAAACCTCCTCGTGCGCGGCTTGTCAGGACTTGAGGGTGTGAGCCAGTCCGATGTCAACGCAGTCGTACCAAATCCTGTTGTTGAGGGCGCGCTATTCTTTTTGCCGGGACCAGGAGAAGGCGCATCTCTTGCGCGTGTTCTGGGTCAAAATGCACTCTACGGCGCTGGAACGACTGTTGCGAATTCCTACGCCAATGACGGCAAAGCGCCATCTCCCGGGAATATAGCATGGGGTGCTGCGACTGGGGCTGGCCTGGGGGCGATCTTCCATTATGCTGGGCCTCCCATCGTGGAAGCCGTTAACGGCGCGCGACCTTCGACGACGGAAGCAGGTGTCAATCTGAGCGCCGATCCCGTGCCGACACTGGACTTGCACCTCAATCCGCTCACAGGAAAGTATGAGATCGGGCTGCATTCAACGGCTAGTGCCGCAGACGGACAAACCGGGAACGCAATTATTCCAACAGGCAATGGCGGAGAAACGGCCGGAACTGTGACTGCACCAACGCCCCTTGGATCTCGGCTTAACACGCTGGCTGAAGGCACTTCGGTGTCAGCCACGATCTCGCGACTTGCTAAGGCAAAATCACCGCAAGAATTGGCGGAAATTCTGCACGCGCTTCCACCAGAAGCACTTGGTAACTCTGACGTTATTGAGGCGACCTTCAGAAGGGCGGCTGACTTAAATTTATGGTTTCGTGGAGTAGGAGGCGACGCAAAGTCTATCCCTGATAGTGTGTTTACAACCGGTTTATCGAGCAAACCAAACAACAATTTTCCAGTTGATTCAGCGATATATCTTTCTACAGACCCAAGTGTGGCATTCAAGTATTCTTCCGCACGTTTATTTAGGTCGCCGGAGGCTGGGTCTTATATTTATACTGTAATTCCATTCAGTGGCGAAGTTGGCAAAGGGCCATATTCATTTAATCTAAACAAATTATATTCGGATCTTGGCTTCGAGGTTCCAGCTTTTACATGGGGTGGATTAGACCTCGGTCCGGATATATTATTTAGAATGCCTGTTGAACAAGCCATGCAAATAATTGATAGTCAATATGACTTATCATCGATATCAAAATTCAATTTTACACATTTGCCGCCGTCAAGCTATGACGCCCTTATGGGTATTGTCGGTGGAGCTATTTACGAGGATAGCGAAGTCCGCGTTTTGTCCCACATTTTTCCTGATGAGATACTGTTTGGAGTTGAGCGCACACCGACGGGAAACCGTCTTATTCTTAATCCTAATTTCAAGCCAAACGCGAATGGATCAACCCCCGCAGCACCATCATCGCCGCCACCACCATCGCCTCCGCCTGCCCCACATTCCAGCAACAACATTGATGGTGTGCCTGTCGGCTCAGGCATCAATGCCGCTGGTCAGCCAGTCGCATCTTCTGTCATAGGCACATCGAGTGCGACGTCATCGCCGCTGAACCTAAATGCCACCCCTGCCTACACGACGACTGCACCCGGCAGACCCTTTGGCACCGGTCAAATCCGGCAGCGCTTCCCTGAACTGTTCAATCAGACAAGCGTCATAGACCCGAACTCGGTGGCCGGTGTTTACAATACCGCGCTAACCGCCGCCCTCGATTCGGGCAAAACGCAAGGCGAGGCCAGCGCCGCGGGGTCAAAGGCCGTCTTTTCGTTACCGCAAAACGTTATTGCTTATGCTGGCGGTTATGCGGGCGGCATGATAGACACACTGCCTGGCGGCGGCGCTTTATCGTCCGCGCAGCGGGACATTATCACGAAATCCTTGGCGACGAGCCTCGACGGCAAAGACCCGGACACCTTCACCGCAACCGCAAACAAGTATTTCGAGTCCCTCAAGACTGAACTCGCTCACGGCGCAACGATTGACGCGGCGACCGCGAAATCAGCTGGTGACGGGGCGGCCACGGTGGCGGTTTCGACGCAGACCGAAACCGCGCTCGGCTCCAGCACGATCGGCGATGCGCCAAACAGCGCTGGCCTGTTGACCCTGAAGCCTGACAAGCCAGCCGATCTGCAAGTGGCCGAGGGCCTGGGTAATGCGGCGACATTTCTTAACTGGATCGGCGGTGTCGCCTCAAAGATCGACCCTGCCGTTGGGGCCGAGATCAACAAGGCTGTAAACCTCGCCACAACCGCAAGCGAGTTCATCCGCGCGTTCAGCGGCAATCCTAAGGTTGCATCGGGAAAGCTCGACGCCGCCGCGTTGGCTTTGTTCAACCTGGCAGCTACGTTCTCACCTGAGATTGCGAAGATTGCGCCATACGTGAACACGGGTAAGCAAGCCGCAGACGTGATCACCGGGTTGACAAGCGGCACATTGACAGGCGCCGCGGCCGGCACCAACGTTTCGTCGCTGGCGTCGAGCCTTTCGGGATTGGTGCATGCACCCCAGGCACTCACGGACGCGCTGCAAGCGGCGTCGCTCGTGTTCAAGGGTTTCTCCCTGTTCGGCGCGGGGGCCGTGGCGGGCGCTGTGCCGGTGGCCGGTTGGGTGTTCAGCATCGGCATGTTCGTGTTCGGTTTGTTGCACCGCAACGATGAGCATTGGACGAAATACAAGACCATCCTCAGCAACGTCAGCGTGGACGGAGGCCAGAACCCGATCACCGGCCAGGTTTTGCAGGACGACACTGTCGATCAAAAGACCTCAGACAAAAGCCGCAACCGCGTGCGCTACACAGGCCAAGCAAGTGAGGCACCGGTATTCGACGCGCGTTTCACGCTTAAGCCCGAAACCGTGATGCAGAACTCTCCCAACGCCAAATACACCATTGTCTCCAGCACGACAGCAGGTGTACGGGGAACTCCGCCAACGATGACGATCCGCGATAATACCACTCATGAGATTTATTCGATGGTTTACCGCGAAATCGGCGGTCGTGGGCCAACGCAGATGGCTTGGGTATCAGATGGAGAGTATGGATCGTCCCTGACGTTGACCGATGCGCAGACGAAGGCATTGCAGCAAGTCGCGGTGCAGACCGGAAACTACGTTCTCGATCTTGCCGTGGGCTTCCACGCGATTAACCCGGATGTAAAGCCGGTTCAGAAAACTCAGACTTTAGTCATATCTGCGGATCAGGCAACGAAGCTGCGGGCCGATTTCGGTGGTGATACTGGCTATGCGCCGTTTACCGACGCCCGCATTCAGGACTTCCGGCCTTGGATTAACCAGATGGGCACTGTTACGTGGGAAACCGATCACACCACGCCGAACGTCTACACCTACGACGATTTCAACGGCGACGGCGTCCCCGATATGATGCGCCAGGGGATTCTGCAGAAGTTGTGGGTGAGCGCCGACGGCAAGTTCGAGGTGACCATCAACAGTTCGATCAACACGTCTCAGTTCTCTTGTACGGCCAATAGCCAGGCGGAAGCTTACGCCGTCGGTGCTCGATCAAACGTGCTGATGGTTTACCTGGCGAGCCACCCAGAACTCTACGATCTCTATTTCAGCCAGCCGCAGGCTAACGCGTCAGGCAACATCGCTCTGATCTACGAGTGGGCCCAAACCAATGGCGTCCTACCAAAGCTCGATCAACTCATCACGTTGGCAGGACCGGTACTAGGCACGACGGCTGCCGAGCAGTTGCAAAATATGTCGGAACGCGGTCAGCAGATTGCGCAACTGAAGAAGGAACTTGGCATCACCGTCGACCCATTTATGCTCGATGCAAACCCCGATCTTGCTGCAGCCTTCAACCACAATACTTTGCCTCTTCTCAATCATTATATCGCTCACGGCAACGCCGAAGGGCGCGCGGTCAACGACGCAGGTCTCGTCCTGCCGAAATGGCAGCCGCAGTCCACGGGCTGGAGCGAGTTGCAAGCGCTCGACTATATTGCGTCCTATCCAGACCTTATGAATGGACTTGGCACCAATGCTGAGGCTGGCAAAGCCCACTGGAATGCAAACGGCCGCTGGGAACAACGCGCGACCACCTTCAACATCGACACATATTTGGCATCTCGTCCCGACGTGCGGGCCGCCGCTGTTGCAGCCTTGACCAAGCCGGGCAATGTTGTGATTCACGCGGGCGGCGTTCACGGCACTCCTGGCTACATCGATGTCCCTCAGCCTAATGAGTACGGCCCGGCTCGCCTTTATGCGCAAGGAACGGACGATAACACGGGCGAAGTCATATGGGCTGGCTCGAACGCCAACGAAACCAGGATCTCCTATACGCAAAGCCAGATCAATGCTCTGGCCACACCCGTACCGCCGTCCGAAGGCGACATCCGCCTGTTCGCGGTCAAACACTATATCACCACCGGACGCTTCGAGGGGGCGGTCATGCCCAATACCCCGTTCCAGGCCGCTCAAGCCCTCATAGCTGCTGCTCCGGCCGTGCAACCGGTGACCACGGTGCCCTAGACCCACTCCACACTTGCCGGTATCGACAACGCAATGGACATCTTCACTCAAAATAGACTCGATCAGCTCGTCGAACTGGCGCTGATTGAGGATCGTTCCCTGCATCAGGTTTTTGACCCTAGTTTAGACGATAGATGATGCTAGACCATTGAGTTGCGGGTTACCACACAACCGCTTGGAATTTGTCCCAACGGACCAGGACTTGATGTAGGTCCCTTAACGAGTAAATTCGTTACGGGCATCGTTCAAATCCGAAATGCGTGCTCCAAGTTCTGGTCCATTGGACGCGTGCGCATTTATTCTACCAACGCAGTAAACATCGTGAGGCTCGACTATGCTCTCATCTCCGATACGGCTTGGCATCAACATCGACCACGTGGCAACCGTCCGCAACGCGCGCGGCGGCACCCACCCGGATCCCGTCGCTGCGGCGCGCATGGCGATTGAGGCTGGCGCGCACGGGATAACCGCGCACTTGCGCGAAGACCGCAGGCATATCCGGGATCGCGATATTGCACGACTAGCCGCCGAAATCGAAGCCCCGCTGAATTTTGAAATGGCCGCCACGGACGAAATGGTGACGATTGCGATTGCGACGAAGCCGCATGCCTGCTGCCTCGTCCCGGAACGCCGCGAGGAGGTCACGACAGAGGGCGGGCTTGATGTCGCGGCGGCTTATAATACGGTTGCACCGCAGATATCACGGCTTAAAGATGCTGGCATCCGGGTCTCGCTGTTCATCGATCCGTCGTTACCGCAGATCGAAGCTGCCGCCCGGCTCTCCGTTCCGGTTATTGAGCTGCATACAGGAACGTATTGTCATGCCGTCGAACGCGGAGACGCCCGTACGGCTACGGCGGAGCTTGCACGCCTGGCGCATGCCTCGCGAACCGCACACGCCCTTGGCATCGAGGTGCACGCGGGGCATGGCCTGAATTTTGCAACAGCGGCTGAGCTGGCTCGGTTACCTGAGGTTCGCGAGTTGAATATTGGGCATTTTATCGTTGGCGAAGCAATTTTCCTCGGGCTTCCAGAGACGATCAAACGCCTGTTGGCCGCGATCAATCGCGGCATTGTGTTGCGAAGCTGACATAATGCTTCAGACTGAAACGGGTTTAGGTGACGGTCGTTCCCGCGAAAGCCTGCCCCGCGAAGGCGTTGAGGATCGACAACATTTGTTCGGTTGAGAAATGGGTCCCGCTTTGCTGAGACGACAAGTGCAGACGTTGCGGCCTAACTCGTCACGCGCCAGAACCTTTTGGGAGAAAAGCATACCTCGGGCTTGACTGGGGGTGTGTGATTTTGCTTCTCGAAAATGCGACAAAACAAAGAGCTGGAGCGCTTTCGTCACTCTGGTTTAACCGAACGCGCGCTAATGACTTCCGCCGAGATAGGCTGAGCGCACGGCCGGATTGTTTTTCAACTGTTGGGCTGGGCCTTCATATTTCAGCGTCCCGTTTTCGATCACATAAGCATAATCGGCCACCTCGAGGGCTGCGGCTGCGAACTGCTCCACCAAAAGCATCGTGATGTTCTGTGCTTTCAAACCCCGAATGATCGAGAACACTTCCGCAACAAGGCGCGGTGCCAGCCCCATCGAGGGCTCGTCGAGAAGCAACACCTCGGGCTGAAGCATGAGCGCGCGCCCCATGGCAAGCATTTGCTGTTCGCCGCCAGACAGCGTTCCCGCATACTGCGGACGGCGTTCCCTCAGACGCGGGAAGATCGTGAACACGCGTTCCAGGTCGGCCGTAATATCGCCCTTCGTGCGGTGGCCCGTCAGCCGGGGGAAAGCCCCGAGACGGAGATTGTCGGTGACGGAGAGGCTCGCAAAAACGCGCCGCCCTTCTGGCGAATGGGCGATGCCGCGCCGCGCGACCAGATGGCTGTCAATCCCGGCAATGTTCTCGCCATTCAGCTCCACACGCCCTGCTGTCGGCTTCACAATACCGGATATGGCGCGCATGGTGGTGGTCTTGCCGGCACCGTTCGAACCGATCAAAGTCACGAGCTGACCCTTTTCGACCTTGAAGTTGATGCCTTTCAGCACTTCGACTTTGCCGTAGCCTGCATGAAGGTCGGTAATGGTCAACATGGATATGTCCTCACGCCATTTCTTCTGCGGGTGCGCCGAGATAGGCTTCGATGACGCGTGGATCGTTCTGAACGCGCGACGGCACGTCCTGCGCGATTTTCTGACCAAAATCGAGAACCGTGACGACGTTCGAGATGCTCATCACAACGTCCATGTGATGCTCGATCAGGATCACGGTGACACCTTCGTCGCGGATGCGCTTGATGATCTCGATCAAATCCTTGATGTCGGGCGCGGTCAGCCCTGCCGCGGGTTCATCGAGAAGTAACAGGACAGGATCGAGGGCCAGGGCGCGTCCGATTTCAAGCAGACGCTGGCGACCATAGGCCAGGTTGCGGGCCTGTTCGCCGCTGACGTTTGCGAGGCCGACGAAATCGAGGATCGACATGGCGCGTTGCCGTGCCGCTGCTTCTTCCCGGGTCGAAAATCCACTTTTCACCATCACGCCCGCAAGTGTCGTCTCATAGGTATGATGCAATCCCACGAGCACATTCTCCAGCGCAGTCATTTCTCCGAAAAGTTGCACGTTCTGAAACGTTCGCGCGATGCCGAGACTTGCAATGGACGCAGGCTTGCGGCCTGCAATTTCCTGCCCAAGCAGTTTCACCGAACCTGCGGTTGGGCGGTAAACGCCGGAGAGCACGTTCATCATCGTGCTTTTGCCCGAGCCGTTCGGACCGATCAGCCCGTGAATCGTCCCGCGCTTGACCACAACCTCCACATCGTTCAGCGCTTTCAAACCGCCAAACTGCATCAGCAGTCCGTTGACGTTCAACAACACACCGTCCGGTGCTTCGAATTGTCGTGGACACCAGACCTTGGACGCGTCGATGCTGATCGTGGCGTCGACAACATCCGACTTGGGCCGAAGTGCCGCGAACGTCTTCGTGAGGTAGCCTATAATTCCATCGGGAAGATAATAGACCACAAACAGGATCATCAGCCCGAAAATGGATAAGCGATAGTCCGTCACCGAGTTGAGCAACAGCGCGAACGGGAAGAACGCGATGCAAAGTCCAGCCGGAACAAGAATATCGTATTTGTTCGGCTTGTTACGGATGAAACTCCAGAGAACCATGACGGCTGCAAGTGCTGCGATTATGCCGGTCAGAATTCGAAACAGCGCGATGTCACTCAGTAGGTTGGGCAGATAAACGATAATCGCCGCGCCGACGATTGGCCCCAGACGCGACTTTCGACCGCCCAGTATGACGCCCAGCAGGAACAGGATCGTCAGTTCGAAAGAGTAGGTGTTCGGCGAGATGTATTGTTCCGAATAGGTATAGAGCGCGCCCGCCAGCCCTGCGAGACCCGCGCTGATCACGACCGCATAAACCTTGTAGCGGTAAACGCTGACGGCCATACAGTCGGACGCGATCGGGCTGTCACGGAGGGCTTCGAAGGCGCGACCGAAATGGCTTTTCACGATCCTGTTAATAACGAGGGCGGAGAAGGCGGCACAGATCAGCACGACGTAATAAAATTGAACGTCGCGACTTGCATCGACGGTGCCTTTCAGTCCGAACATCGTTATGAAATCAGGCTTGCGAAGCGCGATGCCCAGCGGCCCGTTTGTGAGGAAATCCATTTCGTTGATGAGAATCTGGACGATTGTGCCGAAAGCCAGCGTAACCATGGCGAGATAGGGGCCGGTCACTCGCAGGGCGGGCAAGGCGAGGATCAAGCCGAAGAAAGCCGTGACCGCGATTGCCATTGGCACGAGAAGGAAGAAACCCCAAGTTTTCAACCAAGGCACAAACGCCGTACCGAACGCGGAAAGCCATTCGGGCGCGCCGGCACCACCGTTGAATGCCCCCCAGATCTTCGTCCAGGCTGACGCATCGGAAAACTGAAACAGCATGACACCGGCAGTATAACAGCCGATGCCAAACAGGGCGGAATGCCCCAGTGACACCTCGCCTGTGTAGCCGACCACGATGTCGAGGCCGAACAGCACGATGGCGTAGATGCCGATCACGATCATCAGATGCAGATAATAAGGGTTCTGAACCACCAGGGGAAAGGCAGCGAGAGCCGCTATGAGGAGCGTTGAGGCAATGATGTTCCGCATCGGTGGCTCAGACTTTCTTGATTGCTGTCTTGCCGAACAGACCGGCGGGTTTTAGCGCGAGAACAATAAGCAACAGGACGAGACCAGGCACATCCTTATATCCGGTTGAGACGTAGTAACCCGTCAGCGTCTCGACCACGCCAAGCAGCAACCCGCCTACGATGGCACCGATTGCGCTGTCAAGCCCGCCAATGATGGCGACGGCAAATGCCTTCAGGGCCAGAACCGCCCCCATGCTCGCCCCGGTCAATGTCACCGGAGCCACAAGGATCCCCGCAAAGGCAGCCGTCATGGATGACATGGCATAAGACAATGAAATCATGAGGCTCGTATTGATGCCCATCAAGCCGGCCGCGTCGCGGTCGTTCGACGTGGCGATCACGGCCTTGCCGTAGATGGATCGGCGGTTGAAAAACTCCACGGCGGCCATCATCGCCAATGCGCCGACCACGACGATGATCTCCATCGGCAACACCCGGGCCGCACCGAACTGAAGCGGCGTCTCGCTCACGGGGGAGGGGAACTTCAAGTCGTCGCGACCCCAGATATTTTCAGCCATGTTGCGAAAAATGATGCCGAGCGCGATTGTGGACATGATCCACCCGAATTCGGATTTGATCTTCATGGCGGGCCTGATCGCGAGGCGTTCAACAACAAAACCCTGAATGAGGCCGAAGACGAGCACAATCGGAATGATGATCAGATAAGGAACGCCGATCAGTACCAGTGTCAGCCCAACCATGGCACCGAGCATCAAAGCTTCGCCTTGACCGAAGTTCAAGGTGCCCGATGTGGCGAACGTCAGTTGATAACCGAATGCAATCGTCGCATAAATCATGCCCAGGGCCACGCCGCTGACCACGAGTTGCAATAAAATGTCCATGAAGAGACGCCACCCTGCCTGAAATCGACACAACCGCAGACCGAACGAGCATTTTGTATACTCGCCAAGTCTGCGGGTTCGTAAGTTTATAAACTTATGGACGTTATTGCGTCGCTTTTGATTTAGATGCAAGCGTTGCCGCCGCGGCTTTGTCAGTTTCGTAGGCGAAAACCACTCGACCACCTTTGACTTCGCCAACAACCGGGATGTTCGACGTCACGGCCTCATGATCGGTTGCAGTGAAAGGCTTGTCATACAACTGGACAACGCCCTCGATCTTCTCATTGAGATTTTCCAACGCCTGGCGGATTTTGTCACCATCGGTCGTTCCAGCTTGCTTGATCGCGGCGGCCAGCAGATAGACGGAATCATACCCTTGCGCTGCGGAAACCGGCGATGGCATCCGGTCGATGTTATACTTCTTCTGATAGGCTTTGATGAACGAATCGCGTTTCGGCGTCGTGCCTTCCTGAATAAACGTCTGCGGCATGCGAGCGCCTTCGGAGTTCGGTCCCGCGTTGTCGATAAAGCTCGACATTGACAGCGTCCAGCTTCCGACCAGCGGAACCTTCCACCCCAGTTTCGACATGCCGTTTGCGATCTGCGCGAGTTCAGGCCCGATCGCATACGTCAAAATAGCTTCGGCACCCGCTTCTTTCGCACGCAAAAGCTGCGCGGTCATGTCAACATCTTTGATGTTGAATTTCTCGACGGCGACCGGCTTGACGCCTTTTGTTTTCAGCGCGGCTTCGAGATCGGCACGCCCGAGTTGACCGTAATTCGTGGAGTCCGCAAGGATGGCCACTTTCTTGAAACCGCGTTTGTCGACGGCTTCGTCCGTAATCATCTTTGCCTGAATGCTATCCGGAGCTGAAACACGGAATATGAAGTTGGCATCGAAATCCGGAGACTTGAACTGCCCGGTGATCTGAGTCCCGGTGGCCACGTTGTTAATGACCGGAATTTTCGCGTCCTGATAAAACCGCTGTGATGCCAGGGCGACACCAGTGTTGATGTAGCCAAGTGTCGCGACGACTTTTTCTTTATTGATCAGTTCCTGTGCGATCTGAACGCCGAGTTCGTTCTTTGCTTCATCGTCGCGCTCAATGATAACGAGTTTCTTGCCATCGACGCCGCCTTTGGCGTTGATTTCCTCGACCGCCAACCGGACTCCATCGCGCATACTCACGCCCATGGACGACGATCCGCCCGTGAACGGTCCTGAAACACCGATATTTATGGTTTGCGCCTGCGATGGCATCGCGGCCGCGACCAATGTGGCGCACGCCACGCCAAAAACTTTGAACTTCATCAATTTTCCTCCTGAACTTTCTCGTTTTGCCCGCAGGCTTACCCGCACCGGTTATGCGATCCGGTGGATAGCTTTTGTCTGGCCAAGCCGTCGGTCGACATCGCGCGACTGTGTAATGGCTCTCGCCGCCACGCAGCGATATCCAGATGGAGTATTATAGATTTTTTAAGGCGGCTTCTCTTGTCAATTAGTCGGCTTGTGGGGAAGAAAATGTCGTGATCGCCTCTTTCATGCGCGGATCGGTAAAGACGACCAAGCGTCTTGTGAGGCAAATGCATGCGGATCCTGTGGTTCTTTGGCCGCTCGCGCAGGGATTTGATGCACATTCCCAGACCCCACCAGATAATTGATCGCTCCCAACTCGAGCAGGGATTACGTTCTGCACTCAGTCTGACCCCAAAGAATTTTACTTTACTTGTGGTCATCGTGCGCGCGCAGGCGGAATCCCCAGCAATTGTAAGCGCAATCGATGTTTTGATCGTGGTTTTCAGTCGTCAGGGAATGGCGATCCTGAGATGTGCCGGTCTACCTTTGCGCCGTCCGGGAGAGATGGAAGCCGAGGTAAAATCGCTTCACGCGCGAAGGCGTCCCAGCCGCGCCAGCTTTACTGCACGGCAAGGATGAGGATCCCGGTAAAAGTGAGGGTTTAGTCGCCGACGACGGAAATGAATGTTCTTCCGGCTGCCTTCGCCTTGAATTGCACCACACCCTCGCGCATGGCGAAGATCGTATGATCGGTGCCCATGCCGACGCCTGCACCCGGATGCCACTGAGTTCCGCGTTGGCGAACGATGATGTTTCCGGGAATGACCTGCTCGCCACCGAACTTCTTCACTCCGAGGCGACGCCCCGCGGAGTCGCGACCGTTACGAGACGAACCGCCTGCTTTTTTTGTTGCCACAGCTAAACCCCAATTAATTCGAATACGAGCGCTGAATTCACACCACGGGTCTTACCTCGGCGTGCATATATATATGTGTCGTCGCGGCTTATGAGGACTTCGGATCGCCGTTGTCGTCGCGTTGATGCACGGACATGGACTTTCCGCCCGATAAGATATCCACGATCTTCACCGTTGTCAGGCTTTGCCTGTGACCGTTCTTGCGCCGGTAATTCTGCCGCCGCTTCTTTTTGAAAATGATCACCTTCGCGCCCCGGCCCTGCTCAACCACTTCGGCTGAAACCGACGCATTGGCGACAGTCGGCGCGCCGAAAACAGGCTCGTCGCCACCAACCATGAGCACATCGGCGAAACGGACAGTATCGCCAGCCGCGCCGTCGATTTTCTCGATCTGTATGACGTCCTGCGGCGCAACTTTGTATTGCTTACCGCCCGTGCGTATCACCGCGTACATTGGAATTCCCATCGTCTCGTCTAAAACGCCCATCTGGCGATACGAAAAATTGGCGCACCCGCAAGGATTCGAACCTCGGACCCCCAGATTCGTAGTCTGGTGCTCTATCCAGCTGAGCTACGGGTGCTGATATCTGGAAACGGCAAGCCGAATGCAGAAGTCAAACATGTAACGGGAAATTCGCCCGTGTGCAAGCACCTGCTAGGCAGAAAATCCATAGAGACGGTGGGGATTGGTCACAAAAAGCCTGGTGCGGTTCGCTTCATCGGGAACCCAGTCCGCCATGAGATTGAGCAGGTCTTCGAGTTTTGGCATCGGGGCGCGCATGGCCACATGGGGCCAGTCGGATCCCCACAGGCAACGGTCAGGGGCCGCGTCGTTCAATGCCCGTGCGAACGGGATCGTATCCGCGTAGGGCGGGCCGTCGGCTGATGTTCGAAATGCGCCGGACAGCTTCACATAAGCGCCATCTTTGATCAGCCTGACAAGGGTTTGGAAGCCTGGATGATCGATTCCCCCTGACACTGGCATATGCCCCATGTGATCGATCACGAATGGCACCGGAAGACATAGCAGCTTGTCCTTGAGGTCTGACAGCATCCGGGCGTCAAGCAGGAACTGCAAATGCCAGCCCATGTCGCGGCACAGATCGCCATACCAATCCATTTGATCGAAGCCAATCCCGCCACCGAACAGCACGTTCAGCCTCAAACCAACGACACCTGCGTCCTTTAACGCATCGAGCTCGGTCGGGGGAGCGTCCGGTTGCACAACAGCAATACCACGCAACCGACGTGGCTGCGCTTTCAAAGCCTCCACCAACACCCGATTGTCGGTGCCGTGAACGCTGACCTGCACGAGCACGCCATAAGTCATACCGGTGGCGTCCAGCATGGAGATGTAGTTTTCGAGAGGCGCTTGCGGTGGTGTGTAACTGCGGTTTCCTACAAACGGATAGGAGGGCGGCAGGCCGATCACATGGCAGTGCGTATCGACGGCACCGGCTGGAACACGATACCGGGTCGGGCCAGCCGGATGCGGATCAGGCGCCGCACACGGCGGCGCCTCTTTTTGCGTGTCAGTATCGCTATGCATCGGCGCGCAACACCTTTCCCCGTGTTTCCGGTAGTGCAAAGGCACATAGGAAAAACAGCGCATAGGCACCGATTGCAAACATGGCGATAGCGTTCCCAAGGGTTGTGGTCGCTGTCATATATCCGACCAGGAACGGAAACAGAGCGCCGACCCCTCGTCCGAAGTTATAACAGAACCCCTGCCCCGACCCGCGAAGGCGCGTCGGGAACAGTTCGGTCAAAAACGCACCCATGCCTGAGAAATAACCCGACGCGAAAAAGCCGAGCGGAAAGCCAAGGAACCACAGGACTTCGTTCGAGAGCGGAACCTGAGTGTAGACGAGCACGACACCAATGGCACCCAGCGAGAAGATCAGGAACAGCTTGCGCCGTCCGATCTTGTCCGCGAGCCATGCGCCGACAAGATAGCCGATAAATGAGCCGATGATCAGCGCGGCGAGGTAGCCGGTCGATCCAACGATGGACAGTTTGCGTTCGGTGGTCAGAAACCTCGGCAGCCAGCTTGTGATGGCATAGTATCCGCCCTGTGCGCCCGTCGACATCAACGCCGCGAGTAAAGTCGTGCCGACGATGCCAGGCTTGAAGATTTCCCAGATGGCTGGCTGATCTCCACGTGCTTTCTCAAGAGCGCGGGCCTCGGTGGATACCGCAGGCTCCTTCACATTCTTTCGTATGTAAAAAATCAGAAGCGCCGGTAATGCACCAAGTGCAAACATGTAGCGCCAGGCCTCTTCGGCGGGAAACACGGAAAACAGCACGGCCTGCATGATGACCGCGAAGCCCCATCCGATGGCCCAGCCCGACTGAACCGCTCCCACGGCGCGACCACGGTATTGAGCGCGTATCGTTTCGCCCATGAGCACGGCCCCCGCCGCCCATTCGCCGCCGAAGCCGAACCCGAGCAACGCTCGGAATATCAGCAACTGATTGAAGTCCTGCGCGAAAGCACATAACACCGTGAAGAGCGAAAACCATAAAATCGTAATCTGCAGGGTGAGCACGCGTCCGATACGATCCGACAGAAATCCGGCGATCCAGCCCCCGAATGCGGACGCCAGAAGCGTAACCGTCACCGCAAAACCTGCGGACGCGTTATCGACCGCCCAAATCTTGATGATCGTGCCGATGACCAGCGGGTAGATCATGAAATCCATGGCGTCCAGAGCCCAGCCTGAAAAGCACGCCCAGAACGTCTTCTTTTCCGGCGGGGTCATAGAGCCATAAAACGCAGTCAAACTTGCGTCGTCGATCGGAACAACAGTGGTTTCCTTGGTCGGCGAGACGGTCGTCATGGCGTGCTCCTTTTTTGGTTATTCCTGCATTGACATCTAGGCCCGACGTGGACTTGGAAATCCGGTGTTTTCGTCATCGCCGTCCGCTCCCGGGACAGCGCTGCTGAAAGCCGTTAGAAGGTTAAGACGCAGGCATGCACGGTCGAGGTGATCGGCCATCGCAGCCTCAGCTTCCTGTGCGTCACCCCTTTTGATTGCCGCAACGATTGCGGTATGTTCGGCCAGAACCTCGCCGATGGCGTCGGGATGGGTTTTGATGGTGTTCCAGACGGCGCTCTCGATGGCGCTTTCGAGCTTTGCCCCCAAAAACCGGACAAACGCCTCGAACAGCGTGTTGCGGGTGGCGCGCGCGACAGCCACGTGAAAAGCAACGTCGGCGGACGCGCGCACTGAGCCGTCGGCCATTCGCTCCAGTTCATGAGAAAGAAAATCGAGATCGGCCCCATTCCTGCGCAGGGCCGCAAGGCCCGCGGCCTCGACCTCAACCGCGCGGCGAAGCTCGTAAATTTCGCGAAGGGCCTCCCGTTCGTTGAGTGCATCCGGCATGCGAAACAGCGCGGTCTGCGCCTGCGCCACGAATACGCCCCGTCCCTGCTGAACCGTCACGATGGATTCGCTTTTCAACTGCGCGATGGCTTCCCTCACCACCGACCGGCTAACGCCATACGTGTCGCCGAGCACCTTTTCCGTTGGCAACTGCTCCCCGGTAACGAAGCGCCTGGCACCGATCCTCTTTCGAAGGTCGGCGGCGACTTCATCGGCAAGGCGAGCGCGAGCGGGTAGAGGTGTGTTCGTCATAAGACATCATACAACAAATGGCGTGCATCCTGTCCAGTTCGTCCTTTGGCTAGGGTGTGAGTGAGAGCGACGTCAGAAGTTGCCGTGCTGGGAGGCATTGGCATGTTCTGTTTGAATGAAGTCGTTCTCATGATGAGGAACATGCTCCTTAAAACGGACGCAACATAGGGCATGAGACACGAGGGCGGATGCGCGTCCAGATAAGCAAAGGCGAGCGCTGAGGGAGACCGGCCACGATAAACACCGCGATGTGACCCATGCATACGCAAGCGCCATCTATGGCCGCCAAGATTGTTGGCTTAGTTATTAAACTTGCTTATATGCCACTGTCCTCAGGTAATCTCAATTCCCGCACCACCCGGACGCGAGATGCGCCAATAAAGCAAGTCAGATCAACTTCAGATAACCACATGCTGGCCATGGGTGTGGAATGGAACACGGATCCATCCGAATGGCGAAACTCATAGCAAAGCTATCGCCACGAGTTAATCTCTAAGCAACTCGTTTAACGATGTTTTTGCTCGCGTTTTTGCATCCACACGTTTCACTATCACCGCGCAATAAAGCGAAACCGGACCCGTTTTACCGCCTGCCGAAAACGTGGATGTCGTGGAAGCGGCCGATCCCGGCACGACAACCGAGTAAGGCGGGACACGACCATACATTACCTCACCTGTTGCCCGGTCGATGATCTTGGTGGATGCGCCGAGATATACGCCCATGGACAACACGGCACCCTCGCCCACGATCACGCCTTCAGCGACCTCGGATCGCGCGCCGACAAACACATTGTCCTCGATGATCACAGGGCTGGCCTGCAACGGTTCAAGCACGCCGCCTATGCCCGCGCCGCCGGAAATGTGGCAGTTCTTACCGATTTGAGCACAACTGCCGACGGTCGCCCACGTGTCGATCATGGTGCCTTCACCGACATAGGCACCCACATTAACAAACGATGGCATGAGGATGACGCCCGGCGCGATGTAAGCAGAGCGTCTCACAACTGTTCCGGGCACACACCGAAACCCCGCCGCACGGAACGTGTCCGCAGTCCAGCCGGAGAATTTGGTTGGCACCTTGTCCCACCAGGGTCCCGGCGACGTCGGCCCCGTCACTGGCACGCCAATCGCTGGTCCCATGATGCGATTTTCACTCAGACGAAACGAGAGCAACACCGCTTTTTTCAGCCACTCATGCACGATCCATTCATCGCCGCGTTTCTCTGCAACGCGCGCCTGCCCCGTATCAAGCAGCGTTAGCGCCGCTTCAACGGCATCGGAAATCTCGCCCGCCGTGCCGGTCACGATTTCAGCGCGCATCTCCCACGCCGTATTGATGACTTCTTGCAAGTCCGTGGTCATGGCCGGCTTCATCTCCCTCGTCAAACCCATAGCGCTACGAAACTGTACTAGAATTTTTTTTGCAAACAGTAGTTTACATCTTCAAAAGCCGTCTCGTTCGCTCTCGGCATCTGGTATTGAGCAGCAAATTTCTCGCCAAAAACTTTTTTCGCCTCTTGACCGTATTCCTGTTTTGTTCTACTTAAGCGCGAGTGAATGTGCAAGCGCTTTTTTCGACAAATTCACAAGACCCGGAGCCGCCAGTGACCCTGACCGCAATCTCAATCGATGACGTTTGTTTCGTTCACGACCTGAATCTTGTAATTGTTTCACGCCCAAAAGTCGTCGGCGAGCGGAACTTACATGTTGGTAAACGCGCGGAAGGTCTCCGTAGACGTAAAGTCGGATGGGAGGCGAGGCCCATTATCGATGGTAAAGCAAATGGGTCAGAACCAGCGCCTGACGCGCTTTCGATAGTCTGCGTATTGCGGCCCGAACCGCGATTGCAGATACCGCTCCTCGCGCCGGATCACGCGCGCGGTAAGATAAACAGCAAGGCATGCTGCCATGATAATCATCCAGGCATTGGCGGTTGCGATTCCGATGCCAATCAAAATAAGAATGAACGCGAGATAAATGGGGTTGCGGCTTCGGGCAAACACACCCGTGGCGACGAGCGCGTTTGCATTCGCACCGGGCAAAACGGCAGTTTGAGCTCGGGCCATCTCGCGTACCGCAAGGCCTGCGATAGTGACCGCAACGACGATGAGGACGCTGCCAGCGGCCACGCTTTCACTCGGGACATAGGGCACCGGGACAAGGGGCGCAATGCGATTGAGACCGTAGCCCGCGAGCGCGAACAGAGCGGCCATGACCGGCGGCACAGGCCAAATCGCGAAATTCTTTACGTGTTGTCCGTTCATTAAGAAACGTTACCAGTGCCAGAGCTTGCAGGCCAGTAACTTCGCCGTATGCCTTATCGAGTATTTCCGTCTACTCTTTATGGTGTAAAGCCAGGACAACTAAAGGATCGCCGGAAGGAGTACATATGAGTTGGAACCCAGCCCTCGATCCCCATTGCCCGACTGGCGACCAGGTGGATGCCATCGATACTTTGATTGTGCCGCGCGCCCGGGATCTCGGCGGTTTCGAGGTGCGTCGCGCTTTGCCTGCACCAAAACGACAAATGGTCGGTCCGTTCATCTTTTTCGATCAAATGGGGCCTGCGGAGTTTCTGACGGATCAGGGCATCGACGTGCGTCCGCACCCGCATATCGGACTCGCGACGGTGACTTACCTTTATGAAGGATCGATCTTTCATCGCGATAGCCTTGGAACGGCTCAGGAAATTCATCCCGGCGCCGTCAACTGGATGATCGCGGGCCGTGGCATCACGCATTCGGAAAGAACCGCGCCAAATGTTCGCGCGCAAGCGAAATCGAAGCTGTTCGGCATTCAGACCTGGGTCGCATTGCCCGATAAGGCTGAAGAAACTGACGCCGACTTCGAGCATCAGCCGCAAAGCGCCCTGACCTTTCTCGAAGGCGAAGGCAAGCAGGTGCGTCTCATCCTCGGCTCGCTCTATGGAGAGCGAGCCCCCATGAAAACGTTCTCGGACATGTTCTATGCCGATGCGATCCTTGATGCGGGCGCGAAAATTCCGTTGCCGACGGACCATGAGGATCGCGGAGTTTACATCGTTTCCGGCGGGATCGAGATCGCGGGCGTGGCCTATGCATCGGGGCAGATGATGGTTTTTCGCCCGGGCGACGAGATCACGATCACGGCTCTGAGACCGTCTAGGTTGATGCTGCTCGGCGGCGAAACGCTGAATGGCCCGCGCTATATCTGGTGGAATTTCGTAGCCTCGTCAAAGGAGAAAATCGAGGCTGCGAAAGAAGCGTGGCGCGCAGGCGATTGGCAGCATGGCCGGTTTCATTTGCCGCCTGACGATCATGCGGAGTTTATTCCGGCTCCAGCCCATTAATTTGGTTCGCTAAAACAGTGGATGGTATCGAATGAGAGCAAAAAGGTTTTGAGCATGGAGGTTGAAACGTTTACGCCCGATCGCACGCCGGTCCCAATTGGCCCTTATCACCACGTGGCTAAAGCCGGACAGTTCATGGCTATCGGTGGAACCGCAGGTGTCGACCCGCTAACGGGCAACCTTGCCGGGCCGGACATCGGCGCGCAGACGCGAGAAATACTCAATTTGTTCAAAATTATGCTGGAAGCCGGGTCAGACTTCGATCACGTTCTGCATGTGAATGTGTTCCTCAAGTCGATGGCGGATTTCGACGCCATGAACCTGGCTTACGTTGAAGTTATGGGTGACTGCAGGCCCGCGCGCACGGTCATTGGTGTGAACGAGTTGCCAAAACCCGGAGTTTTGCTCACCATGAATTTGACTGCCGTAACCAAATCCCCTGCATTCAGTCAAACATGCTGACGCTTCCGGTCCTCAATCACCAGATGATGCCCCATCTTCGCGCTGCAATCGATGGGAAGGCAAAACCACTCGGGTCGCTCGGTCGCATTGAAGACCTCGCGATACAAATCGGTCTCATCACGCAATCGCCGAAGCCGCAACTCGGGAAAGCGGCCCTGATCGTGTTTGCTGGCGATCACGGTATTGTTGCCGAGGGCGTCACGGCGTACCCCTCCGACGTTACTTCCATCGTGGCGCAGATGATCCTCGACGGGATCGCAGGGGCCAACATCGTGGGACGGGCCGTATCCGCCGACGTGTTTCTTGTGAACGCAGGGCTGCGGACAACGCTCGATCCGCATCCAAATCTGATCGATAGGCAAATTCGGACCGGGACGGCGAATGCGCTTCAGCACTCTGCCATGACACTGGATGAGGCGACGCGCGCAGTTCAGGCGGGTTCGGACGCGGCTGCTGATCTTGTTGCCCGCGGTTATGGCATCCTGGCGCTGGGCGAAATTGGGATTGGAAACTCAAGCGCCGCGGCTCTGGTGGCGCATGCCGTAACGTCCATTTCCCTCGACGCTTTGGTAGGACCAGGCGCCGGTGTTCCGCCGAAAGGCCTTGCACACAAGCTCGATGTGCTAACGCGCAGCTATTCACGCGCGCCCGTGCGTGGCGGTTTAGACGCCTTGCGCGAGTTTGGAGGCGTTGAGATGGCGATGCTGGCGGGTGCCATGATCGGTGGTGCAAGGATGCGCGCCATCGTACTCGTGGACGGATTCATTGCGACGGCGTGCGCGTGTGCGGCGATTGCCATGGAGCCAAACCTACGCGATTACCTTGTGTATGCGCATCTGTCGCCGGATCCCGGCCATCGCGGTCTGCTTAATCATCTTGATGCGAACCCGCTGCTGGATCTTGGCATGCGGCTGGGCGAAGGCACGGGCGCGGCGATGGCGATTCCACTGGTGCGAACGGCCGAAGGGCTGCTGAACTCCATGGCCGACCTGCCGTGATCGCGAGCAAGGAAACGCCCCAATCCGGTCTGGAGCCGGGACGATCCAACCACCGATCCAGTTTCGGTCGGGATGTGTTTGCCGAAGTTCGATATTTTTTTACCGCCGTCCAGTTTCTCACACGCATTCCGATACAATCGTTCGAAACTTTTGAGGGCGTCTGGATCGACCGCGCGGCGAAATATTTCCCGTTCGTCGGCGCGCTCGTCGGGGCATGTTGTGCCAGCGTATTGCTTGCAAGCAACATGGTCTGGACAGGTGCATTGCCAGCGTTGATCGCTGTGGCGGCTGGCGTCCTCATCACCGGTGCCTTTCACGAGGACGGTTTTGCGGATTTTTTCGATAGTCTAGGCGGAACATCGCGCGACCAGCGTCTCAGCATCATGAAAGACTCGCGGCTCGGCACCTTTGGCACGCTTGCGCTTGGCTTCGGTATCGCGGCAAAGGTCATCGCGCTTTCGTCTATGCCCGTCTGGATCGCGGCAGTGGCCCTGATCGCTGCCCATGCCGGAGGCCGTTTCGCCGCGTTGTGCGTGATCCCGGTGTTGCCCTACGCCGGCGTTCGGGACCTGGCTAAAGTAACGCCACTGTCGAGCGGCGTGAAACCGATGCCGCTCCTGTTTGCGGGTCTTTGCGCCCTAACACCTTTATTGCTTTTGCCTGTCTTTGCGGCGATCGTGGCCTTAAGTCTTGGCGTGGTTGTGTCTGCCATACTCGCGGGGTGCGCAAAGCGCCTGCTCGGCGGCTACACTGGCGATGTTCTTGGTGCCGTTGAACAAAGTTTTGAGATCGGTTTTGCCCTCGGTATAGCGTCTTGCGTTTAGTTCTGGTTCGCCATCCCAAACCATCTTGTCCGCCGGGACTTTGCTACGGTCGTCTCGACTTGCCATGCGATCCCCGAGCACTTTCGACCGCGGTAGGGCTCCTTTTGAAAGACGCTCGCGGCTACGCGCTTGTGAGCAGCCCGGCCTGTCGCGCGCTTGATCTGGCGAAGGGGTTGTCTCGTGAGATCACGGTCGAGCCGCGCTTGCAGGAATTGAGTTTCGGAGACTGGGAAGGTCGACGCTGGTCCGATCTTGGCCGTGCCGCGATCAACGACTGGCGCGTGGGATTACCGGATGCGGCACCACCTGGCGGCGAAAGTCTGACGGCTCTTGCGCATCGATGTCGCATCTGGCTGGACGAAATTGCGTTTGCTGACAGACCCGTGATGGCCATCACCCATGCCGGGCCGATCCGTGTGATCTGCGCTCTCGTCGAGGGACGCCCGCTCCTGACCTACTTCGACAAAACTGTTCCCTATGCGACGCCGGTCGAGATTGTTATGCCTTCGTGAGTATTGCCGCACCTCTGAGAAGACAAAAAATGATTTCCGATGTAGGGTATGGTGTCACAGGCGAGGCCGTTCGCCATCCCCACGTCAGGAGTGCGACGATGACATACGATCAAACCACTGCGGATTTGCACGCTCCGGATACGCTGCCCGAAGTCCGGAAAATAACGTTTGCTGATCTGCGCGATGCTCTTTCAAAAGGGTTCGACGATTTTCGCCACCGGCCAAGCCATGTCTTTTTTCTCGGGATCATGTATCCGGTGTTGGGCCTCATTCTCGGGCGTCTTGCGTTCGGCTACGATGTCCTGCCGCTTTTGTTTCCGTTGGCAGCGGGATTTGCCCTGCTCGGCCCCATCGCAGCAATCGGTTTTTACGATTTAAGCCGACGACGCGAACGGGGCGAGGACGCGTCCTGGTGGAAGGTTTTTCAGTTGCGGCGTGCAAAATCGTTTGGCGCAATCCTGACGCTGGGCGCGCTTCTGATGGTGGTCTTCTTCGTTTGGGTTTGGGCGGCCGGTGAAATTTACGCTGATCTGTTTGGCGGCGTGAAGCCTAAATCCATCAGCGACTTTCTCAATCAGGTTTTCTATACGGAAAACGGACGGCGCTTGATGGTTGTCGGCAATGCCGTGGGCTTCCTGTTCGCGCTCGTGTCGTTTGCCACAAGCGTGATCTCGTTCCCGCTTTTGGTGGACCGGGACGTGAGCGCCCCTGTTGCAATCGTGACCTCGCTCAAGGCGATTGCGAAAAATCCGGTCACGATGGGTGTATGGGCAATCTTTATCACGGCCGCGATGGTGCTGGGATCGCTGCCGTTTCTTCTTGGTCTGGTGGTTGTATTGCCGGTACTCGGCCATGCAAGTTGGCATGTTTATCGAAAGGTGGT
Organism: Rhodomicrobiaceae bacterium; assembly: GCA_965247345.1. GTDB lineage: Bacteria > Pseudomonadota > Alphaproteobacteria > Rhizobiales > Rhodomicrobiaceae > Rhodomicrobium. The sequence continues at coordinate 31,797 of CBDFGZ010000009.1, forward strand.
CGTTTAGAGCGGTTCCCGAAAAGTGTGACGCGGTTTTCGGATAAGAACCGCTCTCGTATAAATAACTTAGAGCCGATCGCCCGATTCCCTCAAATCGGGATCGGCTCTAAGCGACACCCTTGCGTCTGCGAGAAAGTGAGACTGCCTTGTTGGGCTGCGAGATTTCACGAAGTGCTGCTATGTTGGCTGCATACTCCGGCGTTTTGAATACGGCTGTTCCTGCCACCAGAACGGTCGCTCCAGCGGCGGCGGCGAACGGCGCGGTCTCGACCGTGATGCCGCCATCTATCTGCAGTTCCACCGGGCGATCCGCGATCATCCCTCGCAGCTTTCGAAGCTTGTCGAGCGCGGATGGCAAAAAGATTTGCCCGCCAAATCCGGGGTTCACGCTCATCACAAGGATCAAGTCGAGCTTATCGAGAACGTATTCGACAGCGCTCTCCGGAGTTGCCGGGTTCAGCGACACGCCTGCCTTTTTTCCAAAGCTGCGGATCAGTTGCAGCGAGCGATCGAGATGCAGCCCAGCCTCGGCGTGGACAGTGATGATGTCCGCGCCTGCTTTCGCGAATGCCTCGATATAGGGATCGCAAGGAGCAATCATCAAATGCACGTCGAGCGGTTTTGCCGTGTGCGGGCGGATACATTCCACAAGACGCGGGCCGATGGTGATATTCGGCACAAAATGCCCGTCCATGACATCCACATGAATCCAGTCCGCCCCCGCCCCATCGATCGCGCGAACTTCCTCGCCAAATCGGGCGAAGTCCGCAGACAGGATCGACGGCGCGATTTTGATTGGCCCATTCATCGCAAACTATCGCAGAAGCTTGCGGGCGACGGTTGTGATTGCCTCCGGCGTGATGCCGAAATGCCGGTAGAGGTCGTCGATGGGTGCCGACGCGCCGAAGCTTTCCATGCCCACAAACGCGTCCGTCTCGCGTAACCACTCATGCCAGCCCGTCTTGACGGCGGCCTCGACTCCGATACGCGGTACCGCGCCGAGTACGTCATCGCGATAAGCCCTCGACTGCATGCGGAACAGTTCGAAGCTTGGCATTGACACGACTGCAACCGCGATCCCGTCAGCCACCAAAGCATCGGCCGCGCTTAACGCGATTGAAACTTCAGAGCCGGTGGCAAGCAGGGTTATGGCTCGCGGTGAACTGGGTTTGCGCAAAACGTATGCGCCGCGCGCGGTGGCGTTGCCCGGAGGGAGCTTCGTTTGCCACGGATGGGTGAGATGGCGATGCAAGGAAGCCGCGTGATCGGCATCGGGCTGAGAGGTGGCTGGCGCTTCGCGGTCCGCGAGTTCCTGCACGTGAGCCGAGACCCGTTCGTTGGTGGCGCGGTCGCGTAGTCCGGGCAGTGCCTGGCGGGTCAACGCCAAAATCGATGGCCGGTCCGTCGCATAAAGCGCGCACTCCCAAGCTTCGAGGGTTTCAACGGCATCGGAGGGACGGAACACAAGGCAGTTCGGGATCGCACGAAGCGCGGCCAGATGCTCCACCGGCTGATGGGTCGGACCGTCCTCGCCGACGCCGATGGAATCGTGGGTGAGAACATAAATGACGCGCTGATGCATCAACGCTGACAACCGCAGCGCCGGACGGAGATAATCGGAGAAAACGAGGAATGTGCCGCCATAAGGCACCACGCCGCCGTGCAGGGCGAGACCGTTCATGGCGGCGGCCATGCCGTGCTCGCGAATGCCGTAGTGAATGTAGCTGCCGGAAAAATCCTCAGGTGTGACCGGCTTTTGCGCCTTGACCTTGGTGCCGTTGGAACTCGTCAGGTCTGCCGAACCGCCGATCAACTCCGGCATGACCTTAGTGATGGCTTCAAGAACCAACTGGCTCGACTGACGTGACGCGAGTTTCGGCTTTTCGGCGATCCACTTCGACTTCAGTTCGCCGATGACCGAAGGCAAATGCTCAGGGAGAGCCGATGCAATGGTCCGGTCGTGTTCGCCGCGTTGTTCGGACGGCATATTCCGATGCGCGGAATCCCAGGTGTCACGCGCACTTCGACCTCGCGCGCCTGCCTTCCGCCATCCGCTCAAAATCGCTTCGGGCACCACAAACGGCGGGTACTGCCAGCCAAGCTTTTCGCGAGTGGCGGCAACTTCTGCCTCACCGAGCGCCGGCCCGTGCGCGCCTGCGGTGCCCTGTTTATTCGGTGCGCCAAACCCGATGATGGTTTTGCAGGCGATGAGGCTGGGCCGGTCGCGTGTCTGTGCCGCTGACAACGCCGCTTCGATCTCTGCGGGATTGTGTCCGTCGATGTGAACCACGGCCCAGCCGCTTGCTTCAAACCGCTTTAACTGATCGATCGACGTGGAAATCTCGGTTCTGCCGTCGATGGAGACCGAGTTGTCATCGAACAGGACCACGAGCTTTTTTAGGCGTAAATGCCCGGCAAGGTCGATGGCTTCGTGGCTGATGCCTTCCATCAGACAGCCGTCGCCTGCAATCACATAAGTGAAATGATTGCAGATCGCGTCTCCGTATCGCGCGTTGAGCATGCGCTCCGCGATGGCCATACCCACCGCGTTGCCAAGCCCTTGGCCTAGCGGTCCGGTTGTCGTTTCAATCCCGCCGGCATAGCCATACTCGGGATGACCGGCGGTCCTGGCCCCGAGTTGCCGGAAGCGCTTGATCTCGTCCAGCGTCATATCCTCATAGCCGGTGAGATACAGCAAAGAATACAAAAGCATCGATCCATGACCGGCCGAGAGCACAAAGCGATCCCGGTCGGGCCATTGCGGCGCGCTTGCATCGAACCTGAGGAACTTCGTGAACAGCACGGTCGCCACGTCGGCCATGCCCATGGGCATTCCCGGATGACCGGAATTTGCTGCTTCAACGGCATCCATGGACAAGGCGCGGATCGCGTTCGCCATTTCATTGTGAGTGGGCATCGTTATCGACCTTGTTCTTCCAGGAGGCGTCGCCGGTGGCCAACGAGGCGGATGATCATCGGCGTGAGGATTAGCTGCATGGCCAGATCGAGTTTTGCGCCCGGTATAACGATAGAGTTCGCGCGGGACATGAAGCTGTCGTGGATCATGGTTTTGAGATAGGCGAAATCGATGCCGCGCGGTTCGCGAAATCGGATGACGACCAGGGACTCGTCGGGCGTCGGAACCCACCGCGAGATGAATGGATTGGATGTGTCCACCGTCGGCACGCGCTGGAAATTAATGTCAGTGAGCGTGAACTGCGGACAGATGTAATGCACGTAGTCCGGCATACGGCGCAGGATCGCGTCAGTTACGGCTTCCGTGCTCTGCCCGCGGAGCCGCGTGTCGCGATGTATTTTCTGCATCCATTCGAGATTGATAACGGGCACAACCCCGACTTTCAGGTCTGCGTGTTGTGCAACATCCACCTTTGGCGTCACCACCGCGCCATGAAGCCCCTCGTAGAACAGAATCTCCGTGTTCTCGGGCAGCGGTTGCCAGGGCGTGAAAGTGCCCTCCGAGGCGTTCAGCCGGATCGCGTCGGCAGGGTCGTGAACGTAAGCACGCGTGTGGCCGGTTCCCTGTTTCGCATATTCCTTGAACGTGGTCTCAAGCTCGTGAAAAAGGTTTGCATCTGGGCCGAAATGACTGAGACAGGGCCGTCCCGATGCCTCGGCCTCTGAAACAGCAGTTTTCATACCCATGCGGTCGTATTTGTGGAAGCCGTCGCCTTCGATAAACGCGGCGCGAATTTTTTCACGGCGGAAAATCTGTTCGAAGGTATGCCGCACCGTCGTCGTCCCAGCCCCGGACGAGCCTGTTACAGATATGATTGGATGACGCGCGGACATGACTTATCCGATCACTGCGCGAAACAGCCCGCGATTGGCGAACAGAGGCGACCGGTCGCCCAGAGAATGCGGATGCCGATAATAATGGTGAACCTCATCCACTTCAGAGGTCGACCCGAAAATGAGCGGAACCCGCTGGTGCAGCGACGTCGCCTCTTCGTCGAGGACGCGGCCGACGCCCGTGGTCGCAGCACCGCCCGCCTGCTCCACAAGCATTGCAATGGGGTTTGCTTCATACAGAAGGCGAAGGCGCCCATGCGCGTATCCTTTGCGCGCGTCGCCTGGATAAAGATAGATCCCGCCACGCGTCAGAATGCGAAACGTATCGGCCACGAGACTGCCCACCCAGCGCATCCCGAAATCTTTTTTGCGCGGCCCTTCTGTGCCGAGAGCGCAATCGACGACATAGGCCTTGATCGGGTCGTCCCAATGACGAAAATTGGATGAATTCACCGCATATTCGCCCGTCGTCGAAGCGATCTTCACATTCTCTTTGACCAGCACAAACTCACCGCTCACATCGTCAAGCCAGAACATCTGTGTGCCTTGACCAACCGTCAGCACCAGCGACGTTTGGGGACCGTAAACGATGAACCCTGCGCCAAGCTGATGTCGCCCGGCTTGTAAAAGCGGCGTCTCGCCTGATGACGGAAGAATGGAAAAAATCGTGCCGATGGACACGTTGGCGTCGATGTTCGATGAGCCGTCGAGAGGGTCCACATTCACCACCAGGGGCGCACCGGCGTTCAGTTCTGACGCCTCGGCGTCCTCTTCGGAACCCATCCACGCGACCGGCGACGCTTTCAGCGCGGCCTTCATGATATCGTTTGTGACCAGATCGAGCGCTTTTTGCGCATCGCCACCCCCGTCGCCGCCGGACAATCCGGCCATATCGCCGTCAAGCGGACCACGGCGCACGATGGCTGCAATCTCGATCCCCGCTTTGGCAAGATGAACGATTGTGTCGGCGACAGCAGATCGCGTTGCGTCTTTTTGTGCCCACGCGCTAAGATGCTGGTGCAATGTGGCGTGGCTCATGATCGCCGTCTCCGCAGTTTTTCATAACCGTGATAAGCATAATGTAGCAGCCATGGCAAATATGAAAGCAAGGACTGGAGTGTGTGGCCGTCAGCCTTGCGCGATATCCATGCAAGCAAAATGCATGGAGACCTGACAATGACCAGTGACATGATAGTCGATGAGAGTCACGAAGCCCGGTGGGCCGCGATGAAAGCCCGCGATAAGTCTTACGATGGCACTTTTATTTGCGCCGTGTTGACGACACGAATTTATTGCCGCGTGGGTTGCCCGGCGCGGTTGCCACGCCCGGAAAACGTGCGTTTCTTCGCGACCGCCAAAGACGCGATCCGGGCCGGGTTTCGTGCCTGCAAGCGATGCAAACCGGATGCGGACCATTCCAATGCCGCGCACACGGCGGCCATCGCCAAAGCCTGCAAGGCGATGGAGGACGCGGAAGCGGGCGTGAGCTTTGATGAGGTCGCAGCCGGTGTCGGCATGAGCCGGTTTCATTTCCACAGGGTCTTCAGGGAAATCATGGGTGTGACGCCAGGTGGATATCTCAGAGCGGTGCGCGAGCGGCGCGTTGTAAATGAGTTGGCACGCGGCGGGTCTGTTACCGAAGCGATCTATGGTGCAGGGTACAGCTCATCGAGCCGTTTTTATGAGGGTATCGCGCCAAAACTCGGGCTGAAACCAAGCTCGTTCGCGAAGGGTGGCAAGGGTGAGACTATCCGGTTTGCGGTCGGGCAATGCTCGCTTGGCAGCATCATTGTAGCTGCAACGGACAAAGGCGTTTGCTGCATTCAGTTCGGCGACGATCCGCAACGCCTCGTGCTCACTCTACAAGACCGTTTTCCCAACGCCGAAATCATCGGTGCCGACACCGCGTTTGAGCAAACGGTGGCGAAGGTTGTCGGCCTTGTTGAAGATCCAGGACGCGGGATCAATCTTCCCCTCGATGTGCGCGGGACAGCGTTCCAGCACCGCGTCTGGGCAGCGTTGCTGGATATCCCGGCGGGAAAAACGATGACTTACGGCAAGGTGGCGGCGGCTATCGGCAGTCCTGGTGCAGTCCGTGCCGTCGCAAGCGCCTGTGCAGGGAACAAGCTCGCGGTGGCCATCCCTTGCCATCGCGTGATCCGCACCGACGGTTCGTTGTCGGGATATCGCTGGGGCGTGGAGCGGAAAGCAGCCTTGCTTGCAAAAGAAGCGGAAGCCTCTGCATGATGCACGATGCAACAAGCGCCTCCGACGCGCCTGAGGCAACGATTGAGGCTCGCGTCTCCGCCCTGCGCTGGAACACCATCGCCGACGGTCTCGACAAACACGGCGTCGCCACGACAGGTGAGCTTTTAACTCCTAGCGCATGTGATCGCCTGTCGGGCGCTTACGGCGAAGCGAACCTTTATCGAAGCCGGGTGATCATGGCTCGCCACGGGTTCGGCAGCGGCGAATATCAATATTATGCCTATCCGCTGCCTGAGGTGGTGCAATCTTTAAGACCGGCGTTCTACGCGAAACTCGCGCCTGTCGCCAATGCGTGGAACGCCATGCTCGGCATCGAGACGCGGTTCCCCGCCGCACATGAGGATTATCTTGCCGTCTGCCACGCAGCAGGTCAGACACGGCCCACGCCACTGATACTCAGATACGCCGAGGGTGATTACAATTGCCTGCATCAGGATGTGTACGGCGATCTTCTGTTTCCATTTCAGGTCGCGTTTCTGTTGTCCGAGCCTGAGCGGGACTTTACCGGCGGCGCATTCGTGTTGACGGAGCAGCGTCCCCGGATGCAGTCGCGCGCTGAAGTTGCTCCCTTGCACAAAGGCGAGGGCGTCATTTTCCCTGTGCGTCACAGACCGGTTCACGGCACGCGCGGCATTTACCGCACGGCCATGCGTCACGGCGTCAGCCGCATTCTCTCGGGACAGCGCTTCACGCTCGGGATCATCTTCCATGATGCAATGTGAGAAAAAACGCGACGTGCGTCTAATACAACCGGGCGTATTTCTCGTATACGGTGCCTGTCAACGGGTTAAGTGGAGAGGATATCGCATGACACTATCACGGAGAGCCTTCGCGGCAGGTGCAGCGATTTTTGCCTTAACAGCGACCGCCGCGCTCGCACAAGCGCCCATCGTGATCAAGTTCAGCCATGTGGTCGCGCCTGATACGCCAAAAGGAAAAGGCGCGAACCGGTTTAAGGAACTCGCCGAAAAATACACCGAAGGCCGTGTCAAGGTCGAGGTTTATCCGAACTCGCAACTCTATAAAGATAAAGAAGAGGTGGAAGCCCTTCAGCTTGGTGCCGTGCAGATGCTGGCACCGTCCATGGCGAAGTTCGGGCCACTCGGCGCGAAAGAGTTCGAGGCGTTCGACCTGCCCTTCATCTTCGCCGACAAGGCCGCACTTCGCAAAGTGACAGAAGGCCCGGTCGGCAAGCTGTTGCTCAGCAAGCTCGACAACAAAGGCATTCTGGGGCTGGCCTTCTGGGACAATGGTTTCAAGATCATGTCCGCGAACAAGCCATTGAAGTCGCCGGACGACATGCTCGGTCTCAAAATGCGAATCCAGTCATCGAAAGTGCTGGAAGCGCAGATGCGTGCACTGGGTGCGGTGCCTCAGGTTATGGCGTTCTCGGAAGTTTATCAGGCATTGCAAACCGGGGTTGTGGATGGCACGGAAAATCCCCCGTCGAATATGTACACCCAGAAAATGCATGAGGTTCAGAAGTACGCGACCATGACCAACCATGGATATCTCGGATATTCCGTGATCGTGAACAAGGCGTTCTGGGAGGGGCTGCCTGCGGACGTTCGCAAGGCCCTCGACAAAGCGTTGGCCGAGGCGACGGTGTACGCCAACGAAATTGCGCAAAAAGAAAACGACGAGTCGCTTGACGCAATGCAGAAGTCCGGCAAAACCCAGTTCATTACGCTGTCGGACAAGGAACGCAAAGCCTGGATCGACGCCATGAAGCCCATTCATAAAGAAATGGCGAGCCGTATCGGCAAAGACCTGATCCAGAGCATCTACGATGCGACCGGCGTTGCGACGAACTGATCGGGTTCACCGCGCGAGCCGCACCCGGATTAAAATAGAAATAAGCCCAAGCCAGCGCTGAAGATATCTCCATGAATTTGAAGTATCTCGATAAGCTCGAAGAAATATTGATCGGCAGCCTGATCGGCGCGGCGACCATTCTCATCTTCGTGGCCGTGGTGCAACGATACAGCATGACTGCGGCAATCGATATTTTCAACTGGGGGCGGGCACATGAAATGCCGGCCCTGGCTGCTGCGGGTCGCGCCGTATTCACCTTTCTCAAGGGGTTCAATCTTACCGGTGCGCAGGAACTCTGCATCTATTTCTTCATCTGGATGGCAAAGTTCGGTGCGGCCTACGGTGTTCGGACCGGCATTCACGTAGGCGTCGACGTGGCATTAACGCAACTGAACAACCGGTCGAAGTATGCAGTGATCTTGTTTGGCCTCATGTCCGGCGCGTTGTTCACCGCAATTGTCGGAACCCTCGGTGCCAATTTCGTCTGGAATATCGGGCATACGGAACAGGTCTCGGCCGACCTCGAAATTCCCATGTGGATCGTTTATCTCGCAATCCCTCTTGGATCGTACCTGATGTGTTTCCGTTTTCTTCAGGTTGCCTGGACGTTTGCGCGAACGGGTTCATTGCCGAAGCACGATCACGGTTATGTTGAGGGTCTCGAAGACGCCCAGGTCACGCAGGCTGGTGCGCTCCGTTCCGAACCGGCGAGGCCATAGGCGATGACAACCGCATCCACTCAGGTCGAGACCGGCGACTTCCGCGGACGAAGCGTTGCGGCTGCTTTTTTTATTATCGCGGCACCGGTTTTTCTATTTTCCATTTGCCTGCTCGCGAAGCTCGGTGTGTTTCCGCTGGGCGGCGGTGCCCGCGTCGCGATGATTTTCGCTCTGCTCGTTTCGCTCATGCTCACGGGCATGCCAGTGTCGATCTCGCTTGGTCTGACTGTGCTCACCTTCATGTTCACGCTTACGGATGTGCCTGTTGCATCGGTCGCGCTGAAACTGTTTACCGGCATCGAAAAGTTCGAGATCATGGCGATCCCGTTCTTCATTCTGGCGGGGAATTTTCTCACCCATGGTGGCGTGGCGCGTCGCATGATCGATTTTGCGACGTCCATGGTCGGGCACTGGCATGGTGGGCTCGGACTTGCCGCCGTGATGGCGTGTGCGTTGTTCGCGGCAATTTCGGGATCGAGCCCCGCGACCGTGGTCGCGATCGGCTCCGTCATTCTTCCCGCCATGGTACGGCAAGGCTTTCCGCCGCGTTTCGGCGCGGGGGTCGTGACCACCGCTGGTGCCTTGGGCATTCTCATACCGCCGTCCATCGTCATGGTCATGTACGCCGTCTCTACAAGCGGAATGAACGCCATCGGCCCGGCCGGACAGCGGGTGACGTCCGCTTCCGTGGGACAGCTTTTCATGGCGGGCGTCGTTCCCGGCTTAATTTTGGCGGTCATGCTCGGCTTGACGACCTGGTATCGCGCACGAAAAAACAATTATCCGAGATTGCCACGCGCGAGTTGGGCCACGCGTTTCAGCACGCTGCGCCGAAGCTTCTGGGGCTTGCTCCTCATTATCATCGTGATCGGGGGAATATACACCGGTGCTTTCACGCCTACGGAGGCGGCGGCTATGGCGGCAGTTTATGCCTTCGTGGTTGCGGTGTTCGTGTACAAGGATATGCGCCTGACGGATGTTCCGCGCGTCCTGCTGCAGTCCGCGAACATGAGCGCGATGCTGCTCTATATCATCACGAACGCGGTGTTGTTTTCGTTCCTCATGACCCATGAAAACATTCCGCAGTCTATGGCGGAATGGATCAACGGGACGGGGCTGGGCTGGATCGAATTCCTGTTGTTCGTGAATCTTCTCCTCCTGATGGCCGGAAACGTGATGGAACCTTCATCCATCGTGCTCATAATGGCACCGATCCTCTTTCCGGTCGCGGTGCGGCTTGGCATTGATCCGGTTCATTTCGGTATTCTGATCGTGGTCAACATGGAAGTGGGCATGTGCCATCCGCCGGTCGGGTTGAACCTCTACGTCGCGTCCGGTATCACCAAGATGGGTATCACCGAACTGACAATCGCGGTGCTGCCGTGGCTTCTGACCATGCTGGCGTTTCTCGTCGCGGTGACGTTCATTCCCGAGCTATCGCTTTGGCTCCCTCGCACCTTGGGACTGTTGTGACGCGAGGTCTGTCGCGATTACCGGTGAACGGGATCATTTTCGGTCTTCATGCGGCTGAAGCCGCGCTGGAGAACACGAGCCGGAAAGTTCACAGAGCGTACATCACCGAAAACGCGCTCACGCGATTGCGCGCTGTCATCGACCAGTGCGGGGTTGCTGTCGTCCCATCAAGCCCCGCCGATATCGACACCCTGATCGGCGGCGAGGCCATACACCAGGGCGTGGTTCTCCACGTTGAGCCGCTGGATCAACCCGTTCTCGAAGACTTTCTAGCGTCGCTCTCCCAGACGGGTAGACATGTGCTTGCCGTTCTCGATCAAGTCACCGATCCCCACAACGTGGGGGCTGTGTTTCGATCTGCGGCCGCGTTCGGCGTGCGGGCAGTGATCGTGCAGTCGCGACACTCCGCCCCGCTATCAGGCAACCTGGTTAAAACGGCGTCCGGCGGATTGGAACACGTGGCCATGATCGAGGTGGTAAATCTTGCTCAGGCCTTAAGCCTGCTTAAAGATCATGACTTCACCTGCATCGGGTTTGACTCCGACGCATCAGACCCGTTTAGCCCCGCCATCGCGCAAAGCGGTCGTCTGGCTCTGGTATTCGGCGCTGAAGACAAGGGCTTGCGCCGTCTCGTTCGTGAACGGTGCACCCGCGTATGCAAAATTCCAGTACCCGGCGCCATTCGCAGCCTTAACATCTCAAACGCGGCCGCGATTGCCTTCTACGAAGCCTCACGAGATCGCTGACATTGCTTCCATAAGGCTTGACGCTCGTCATGGCGGCAAATGGATGTTGCCGCTGGCATTTATCTCGAACGAGAGCGCTTTCAATCTCATCGGAGCCACGAAAGCGCTCTATCTATCTGTTTTTTCACGCTTGAGGAGGATAACCGCTCATACCCTCGGGGTGAAACCCGAGAGCATGCTTTTGCCAAAAGCGCGAGCGCGCTTTCGATTGAATCAGGGTCATGAAAGCGCTCCAAGCTATTGTTCATCGCATTTTCGATAAGCAAAACCGCTCACACCTTTGCTTAAAGCGCTCTAGCCTTTCTCGATATCCGACGCGGCCTGTTCGATAAGCTTTTGCACCCGTGCGACCTCGTCCTCGCTCCACCCCCGCGAATGGAAAAGCAGCGCAGTCTTCAACACCTGCATGGCTTCAAATATGGCTTCCGGCGGCCGATGCCCCGACATGGCGCGCGCCGCGATGGCCATCCGCTTGCGGACCGCATCCACGATAGCCTGATTTTCCGCCAGATGCTTGCGCCCGTCGCCGGTGATCTCGAACAGCCTCTTGGAGCCGTCGCTCGCCTTCGTTGCAATCTGACCGAGTTCTTCCAGAAGCGTCAAAGTCGGATACACCGAGCCCGGACTTGGCGCATAGTTGCCACCGAACTGCGCCTCGATCTCTTTGATGAGTTCGTAGCCGTGCCGGGGCTGTTCCGCAATCAAGGCAAGCAGGACAAGACGCAGGTCGCCCGCCGAAAACATGCGACCGACGCCACCTCCGCGCCCGAAGCGCCCGCGTTGTCCCGGAAACGGCATTTCGCCGCGTTCTGGGCCGCGTCGCATACCGTGACATCGTTGCCCGTGGTTTTTCCGTCTGGACCAGAATTTTCTCATAAACATTTCAGTTCTCCTTTCCTTTAAGATATATCGTCCGACACACTCTTTCAAGCGATATATCGAAAAAAGAAGTGTTATGCCGTTCACAGGCGGTTTGGCGGGGCGTATCGGAATCGGAACGCGCGACCACGATCTCGCCGCCAGCAACACGAGTTTTAGAACCTGCAAGCCTATTGTCTCGACGGGAAATCTGCGCTTAAACATCCCTATGTTTATGCGCATGTTGATCATCTCTTGTTTTCTGCTTGTCGCGGCGCAACACGCCGTTGCGAAACCCGCACAGTCCGTTCCACCGTCACAGGTGGCAGCCGGAACCCCGCTTATGGTCGATTCCAATACCGATCCCGAATTCGCTATCATCAATGCACGTGTGGATATTGGCGCGCTTCGTCAGGTCGACGATGCCATCGAGGCGCAACTCACCTGGCCTTTGCAGTTAGGGTCGCTGAGGGATATGCGCGCTATGCACCCCGAAGTTACCATTCCGGAAGGTAGCCGGTCCGTGGACGTGGAGCGGGTCGTATGCCGGACCGGCGGCGCGTTGAGTTATCGCGTCGCAAACCGCATCGTGGGGCCAGATGGGGCGACGGTTCTCACCCAGAAGTTCGATGCGGTGGCCGCTCGAACCCAAGCCGAAGATTATGCACGCACGCTGGCGACCGGCTTTGCGTCCGATCCACGGAGCCTCGTCTGTTGGGCGGTCGCAAGAAAGTGTGAAAACAAGCTTTTCACATGGCCGCCGCCGCCGAACGACACGCCCCTCGAGTATTCCGACCGCGCGACCAAGATGCGGGCTGCCTACAATCGCCAGTTCATCCCGTCCTGTCGTATTCGCTCCTGAAATCCGTTACGCACGACCTGCCCGCGCGGTTGCGATCCGCAAACCGCGCGGGGTAATGAGCCGCTCCAGCCGGTCGAAGGCGAATTGCACGACAAGAGCCAGAAGCGCCGCGGGGATGGCCCCTTGCAGGATCGTCGCGTTGTCGTTCAGTTGCAGCCCGCTCTGGATGGGTTCGCCGAAACCGCCGCCGCCGATCAACCCGGCAAGCGTCGCGGTGCCCACCGTGATGATGGCGCTGGTCTTGATCCCGGCGAGAATGGCCGGTGAGGCGATGGGCAGATAAATCAGCCTTAATCTCGTCCACCCGCTCAATCCCAAGGCTTCGCCCGCCTCACGCAACGACGACGGAATGCTTTCCAGGCCGATGGCGGTATTTCTGATGATCGGCAACAGGCTATAAAGAAACAGCGCGACGATAGACGGCAGTTGTCCGATCCCGAACACAGGGATCATGAGCGCCAGCAGGGCGAGGGACGGGATCGTCTGGATGACGCCTGCAAGCCCGAGAATGAGCTGGCTCAGCAAGCCGCCACGGCTGGCCACAATGCCGAGCGGCACGCTGAGCAGGATCGCCATCAGCAACGAAATGATAACTAGCGTCAGATGTTGCCGTGTCAGGCGCGGCAATTCTGCGAGTAACGTATAAATCTGGTCCTTCGCGCCGTTCGCGGACGCCTTCGCGGTGCCGGTCTCGAAAAACGACCGCGCCGCAAACGCATAGTTCTTCGCTTGTTCAGCACGCCGGTTCAGATCGATCATTTTCGCCTCGTCGATTTGCCCTTCCAGCGCGCGTATGGCTTCAATCGCGGTAGGCGGCGCGTCAAGACGATACAGAAACACCGCGCGATACTGCGGAAAGAAGCTCAAATCATCGTCAAGCGTGACAAGGTCCAGTTCGGCAATTTTCGCGTCCGTGGTGTAACAATCCTTGAAATCGATCTGGCCGTTCGACAACGCGGCATACCCCAGGCCATGCTCGATCCCGCGAATGTTCGAAAAGCGCAGGCCGTAACGCGCCAAAAGCGGTTGCCAGCCATCCTTGCGTCCGAGAAACTCCGGCGTCATCCCGGCGTTCAGGTCGGGATGATTGCGCAGGTCGCTCACGGTCTTGATGCCGAGCTTTTGCGACCGGTCGCGGCGCATGGCCAGGGCGTAACCATCGTTGAAGCCGAGATCGCTCGTCATTCCGATGCCCTGGTTTTTCAGCGCGGCGCGCATCTCGTCGAGGGTTAGCGGCGTCGTGGTCTTCAGGATTTCCTCGCTGATGGTGCCCGTATATTCCGGGTAAAGCGCGATATCGCCGTGGAGCAGCGCTTGCCACAGGATGACAGTGCCGCCCATACCCTGGCGGTGAGTGACATCGAACCTGGCCCGTTCCAGCAAGATTTTTGCGATTTCGCTGAGCACGTAGGACTCAGTGAATTTCTTCGACCCGATGGCGATCTGCTGCTGACTGAATGCGGCACCGGACGCCGAAAGACACGCGGCCACAATCAGAAAACGGAGAAGTGCGATCAAGTTCGGCCTCTGATATCTGTGCGACGAATGAGTACGCTTGCGCTGCGCAACCCGCTCCGGACTTATATTCGCACCCTTGCGCAAAGCAACCTCGCAAACGTTGCGCATGGGCTTGCTCGTCCTCTTCGCACTTTCTACTTCCCCCCGCCTACGAAAGAGTGACAACGGGTCGCGGCGCGGGTAACACAACGGCTTGACGCCTTCCGGAGAGCCGCCGTGCACGACATCACCTTCATTCGCGAACATCCCAGAGCCTTCGACGATGCGCTAACGCGCCGACCGTCCGAAACCGCGCGCTCGGCGCAAATCCTGGTATTGGACACACAACGCCGCGAGAACGCGGGCCGGTTGCAGGACGCGCAGGCGCGGCGCAACGCGGCCTCGAAGGACATAGGCAAGGCGAAGGGCAAACAGCAAACGTCATCTTCCCCGAAAGCGTTGGGAAGGTTTAAGACGCGTGACAAGGCTTATATGCCATTAGCCGAGGGTGCTAAGTTAGAAGCTCCTAACGAGGTCGAGGCGCTCATGGCGGAAGTTGCGGCGCTCAAGGACGGCATCGCGGCGGGCGAGGCCGAAGAGCGGCGCATCGATGAGTTGCTGCGCGGGGTGCTGGCGGGCATCCCGAACCTGCCCGCCGCCGATGTGCCCGATGGCAAGGACGAGCACGACAACAAGCTGATCCTCCAATGGCCTGCGAACGAGGGGGAGCGGACTGGAGGCGGGCCGATCAAGCGCGATTTCGCCGCCGAGGGCTTCGCGCCGAAGCAGCATTTCGAGATCGGCGAGGCGATGGGCCTGATGGACTTCGAGGCGGCGGCGAAGATGTCCGGCGCGCGGTTCACGGTGCTGAAGGGGGGTCTGGCGCGGCTGGAGCGCGCACTGGGTCAGTTCATGCTCGATCTCGCGACGGGGCCAGCGGACAAGACGGCGGACGGCGTCGACATCGGCGGGTATCTGGAGGTTCAGCCGCCTTACATGGTCAAGGATGACGCCATGTTCGGGACGAGTCAGTTGCCGAAGTTCGCGGACGATTTGTTTGCGACAAGTTCCTGGGAACAGGCTTCGGGTGAAGAATTAAACTTGACCTTAGATGAAAAGCAACTTGTTCAAACCGAGTTAGATAACTTTCCAAGTAAGAACGGCACCTTAAAGAAGATTGAACCATTCTTGAAGTCCCGAAAGTGGCTCATTCCCACCTCCGAGGTTCCCCTCACGAACCTCGTGCGCGAAAGCATCGTACCGGAAGCCGAACTGCCGCACCGCTACACCGCGCTGACTCCGTGTTTCCGCGCGGAGGCGGGCTCTGCGGGCCGCGACACGCGGGGTTACATCCGCCAGCATCAGTTCCACAAGGTCGAACTCGTCTCCATCACCACACCGGAGCAATCGGACGCCGAACTCGAACGCAAAACCGGGTGCGCGGAAGAAGTGTTGCGCCGTCTCGGCCTGCCGTTCCGCACCATGCTGCTCTGCACGGGCGACATGGGCTTCGCCAGCCGCAAAACCTATGACATCGAGGTGTGGCTGCCGGGGCAGAACGCCTATCGCGAGATCTCGTCGTGCTCGAACTGCGGCGATTTCCAGGCCCGCCGCATGGACGCGCGTTATCGGCCTTCCGGCCCAAAAGCCAAGGCCGAATTCGTGCACACGCTGAACGGCTCCGGCCTCGCACTTGGCCGTACGCTCGTCGCCATCATGGAGAACTACCAGCAGGCGGACGGCAGCATTACGGTGCCGGACGTGCTACGGTCCTATATGGGCGGCGTAGAGCGGGTTGGGTGATCCCAAGCGCAAACTCCTAAATCCTTAACGCGGCAGTTCACACTCTTTCCACTGTCATGGCCGGGCTTGACCCGGCCATCCAGAAGAAAAAACCTCTGTCCTCAAAATAGGAAAGTCTGGATCACCCGGTCAAGCCCGGTGATGACAGAGAAGAGCGATGAGGTTCGTGAGCATGACGCAGCGCGGTGGATGACAAAGGCGACAGCGGACCCGACAGAAAACACCAGGCCGGCAAACGCGCGCACGGCAATCCGGCGGCGACATCCTCACTCGCCCGCACCTTCGCGAACGCGAGCGCGGCCTTTGACGATAGTGCCCGATATCTCCAGCCCGGCCGGTCCACAATCGCCACCGGCATCATGCCGAAGATGTTGCGCCATTCATTCCATTTGTGAAAGGACGCGAGATTGTCGGCACCCATCAGCCATACGAAACAGGCCTCGGGAAAGCGGCGCTTGAGATAGAAAAGCGTCGCCGCTGTATAAGCGGACGACAGGTGAGCTTCGAACGCGGTCACTTTGATGCGCGCGTCGTTTGCGACTTTGCGGCACGCCGCGACGCGTTCGGCGAGAGGGGCAAGTTCCGCATGATCCTTAAGCGGATTCCCAGGTGTGACGATCCACCAGACCTGTGCGAGCCGAAGGCGTTTAAGCGCGGTTAGGCTGATCAGACGATGTGCGGCGTGAGGAGGATTGAACGATCCACCAAGCAGCCCGATCCGCATTCCGGGCGAATTCGGCGGCGGCAAAAAGTCTTCGCGCAATAAAGCCTTGTCAATCGTCAAGGCCGCGTCTGCCCGTGGCCGCGAACCACATATTTGAACGTGGTCAACTGTTCGAGGCCCACAGGCCCGCGAGCATGAAACCGGCCCGTCGCGATGCCAATCTCGGCACCCATGCCAAACTCACCGCCGTCCGCGAATTGCGTGGACGCGTTGTGCATGACGATGGCGCTATCGACACGGGATAAAAATTGCTCCGCCGTTTTTGTATTTTCGGTGACGATGGATTCCGTGTGGCTCGATCCATGCCGCGCGATATGGGCAATGGCGTCGTCCACGCCATCGACGACTTTCACGGCGATGATCGCGTTCAGATATTCCGTCGACCAGTCCTCCTTCGTCGCAGGTTTGACCCGTGGGTCGACTTTTTGCGTTTCGACATCGCCGCGCACTTCGCATCCGGCATCGAGCAGCGCAAGGACAAGCGGTGCAAGAAGGACCGCTGCCTTTTTATCGACCAGCAAAGTCTCGGCCGCACCACAGACGCCGGTGCGTCGCATCTTCGCGTTGAGGACGATATCGAGTGCTTTTTGCCGGTCGGCATCCCTGTCGACATAGACATGGCAAATGCCTTCGAGGTGAGCGAACACCGGAACGCGCGCTTCCGATTGAACGCGGGCTACAAGACTTTTCCCACCACGGGGGATGATGACGTCGATGCAGCCGTTCAGCCCCATGAGCATATGTCCCACGGCTTCGCGGTCCGGCCTTGAAATCAGGTGAACCGCGTCTAAGGGCAAGCCAGCCTGACGCAGTCCTTCGGCGAGACAATGGTGGATCGCCCTATTGCTCTTCATGCATTCAGAGCCGCCGCGCAGGATCGCGACATTGCCCGACTTCAGACACAAGGCACCGGCATCTGCGGTGACATTGGGACGGCTTTCATAGATGATGCCAATAACGCCGAGAGGTGTGCGGACGCGTGAAATATCCAGACCATTGGGACGGTCCCACGCCGCGATGGTCTCGCCGACCGGATCCGGCAGTGCAGCGATATCGCGAAAGCTCCGGGCCATCGCGTCGATGCGTGTTGGCGTAAGCTGCAACCTATCCACAAACGATGCATCGCGACCAGCCGTTCGGGCCGCGTCCACGTCGCTTTGGTTTGCCGCTAAAATATCGCGACCTGTATCGCGAAGGGCCATCGCAGCATATTCGAGCGCGAGGTTTTTCGCACGGGTTTCGGCATTTCGTAATTGATCCGCAGCGGCGCGCGCGCTTACGCCCACGGTCGCCATATAATCGGCAACCGTGAGGCTCTCTTCTCTTTCGTCGGCGCGCGAAGCGATCACAGTCTGCGTTTCACGAACGCGCTAGATTTTGAATATATCGAAGATCGAACCGCCACGGCCCGGACCGCGATCATCGCCACGTGGGCCGCCCATTCCGCCGCGCGGGTCCATATCGCGTGGATCGGGTCCGCCTGGTCCCATGCCACGGGGATCGCCGCCACCGCCCTGATTCCAGGAACCGCCACCGCCACGATCCATCATAGGACCATCACGACGGTCATCGAACCGTCCGCCACCGCGCGGCCCATCGGGACCATCGTCAAACCGCCCGCCGCCGCGCGGACCATCACGATAACCGCCACGGCCATCAGGCCCCGGCCCATCGGAACCACCGTAACCCTGCCCGCCGCCTTCCATTTCGGCCATGGCGCGATCCAGGATTTTGTCCAGCTCGCCCCGATCAAGCCATACGCCCCGGCACTTGGGGCAATAATCAATCTCGACCCCGTCGCGCGCGGTCATCATCAGATCGGTGTTATCAACCGGACACTTCATAATGCAGTCCTCCCAGCCTATGCCGCAGCGGTCATGCCGCCCTTGAGTTTGGAGCGTACCTCAAAAAACAGCGCTTGCCCAATCACAGCTTTAACGGTTTCCGCGTTGAACGGTTTTGCGATCAGGAATGTTGGCTCAGGTTTCATACCCGTCAACAAGATTTCAGGATGACCCGTGATGAAAATCACTGGAACTTCGAAACCGCCAAGAATTTCATTAACTGCTTCAACACCGGAACTTCCATCCGCGAGCTGGATATCGGACAGAATGAGCTGCGGTTTGGTTTCCTTTGCGAGTTTCGTGGCTTCCGCATGGGTTCTGGCGACGCCGACCACGTTATGCCGCAACGCCTGCACGAGTTCCTTAAGATGCGATGCGGTCAGAGGCTCGTCTTCAATGATTATAATATCGGCTGGATCCAACTGATCCGCGATTTCGTGGTCGGCCGCCGCAACGAGAACCGCGACTTCGCCGATGTCCACACTTAGAATTTTCGAAATTTCCTGTGGATCGAACCCTTCCACTGACAGCAACAGAAAAGCCTGCCGAGGTTTTGGCGTCAATGTCTGCAGGCCGCGCATCGCTTCCGATTTCTCGGTGTTGAAGTTGGGAAAGGCGTTGACGTCGACCGAATTCCAGATCTTGAGAAACACGTGATAAAGCGCGACCTTCGGCTCCATTTCTTTTGGAAACATGCTTTGATCGTCAACCAGCGCTTCGAGAAGAGCAACCACATAAGCGTCACCGCTTTCCTGAGAGCCTGTTAACGCGCGGGCGAAGCGTCTAAGCGACGGTAGATGTGGAGCTATGCTTTCTGACACGGGCATTGTCTTACCTCGAATTTGCGGTCTAGACTTAGTTACGGATTGCAACAAAACTTTTCGCAGTGTGTTCCAATCCTACCGATAAAATCAATGAGAATTCCGCGCAACGGTACGCATCTCACAACAGGATCAAAATAATGAGCGACATCGCAGACGATGAAACGCGGTATCTCCTGCAGCAGGCGCAACCTCAGCCTGGTTCGAAACCTGAAAATGGGCGGGCCAGGGCTTTTGACGGTGCCCATGACGTGGATCAAGATACGTCTGACGCTGATCACGACATCGATCCCGCGCGCGTGGAGGCGCGTGTAAAGGGCTTGTATAAAGAAATGCTGGACGCACCTATTCCGGACCAGATGCTTGAGCTTGTACGAAAAATGAAAAACAAGGAAAGCAAGTAATATGAGTGAGTCGGGTGATGTGGACCTTCGCGACGATCTCGTGAAGTGGATACCAAATCTGCGCGCGTTTGCGTTGTCGTTGACGCAAAGCGGTCATCATGCGGACGATCTGGTGCAGGATACCTTGTTGAAAGCGTTGTCGAATCTCGACAAGTTTCAGCGAGGCACGAATATGCGCGCCTGGCTGTTCACAATTTTGAGGAACAGTTTCTACAACGATATCCGCTATACGAAATACCACCAGACATCGGCTTTGGACGATGTGTCGCCCATGAGCCTCGAGACGAAGGCGACCCAGGACAAATATATCGAATACAAGGATGTCATGCGCGGCTTGAACTGTCTGGTGGCCGAGCAGCGTGAGGCTATTATCCTGATCGCGGCTGAAGGTCTATCGTATGAAGAAGCGGCCGTGATTTGCGGATGTCCGGTTGGAACGGTGAAATCCCGGTTGAGCAGGGCGCGAGCTCGGCTCGAAGAGTTTATGACAGGAACGAAGTCCATGACCGAGGCGAGTGGTATGCAGGCCACCGTTTTGACTGGCTGACCTGCCGGAAAAGATTGCACGGCTGCCCTACGATCAGGGCATGCCGTTGCCAGGTTAACCGCCCTGTCGTGTGAGGCGGCTCTATAGCACCTTAATCGATTTAATGATCTCTGCTCGTATCGCATGCGATATCGCACTCGTTGGTGTATTGATCTCAGCACTCAAACGAGATTGCTAACGGTCGAGGCAAATAATGATTCGTTTCAGTCAATTGCTTGACAATGTGCCACGCGCCATGCGGGGCAGCGCTCGCGAGATCGGCCTTTTGCTCGTGGCCTCTGTCATCCTGCTCGGGTTGACCGGGTTCTCATTTTATCTCGCGCAAAGATCGATCCGGGACGGAGAAATTGCCGACCGATTAAACAGGTTTAATGCCGAGCTTACGAAGTTCGTGCAAATGCTCCGTACTGCGGAGAGTAGCCAGCGCGGTTACCTCCTCACGTCTGACGCCGTTTTCCTTGAACCTTACGCAGGCTTGGTGCGAGAACTGCCGATGCAGGCCAAAAACCTGATGGACACGTTGCCGGGTAATCTGTCCGAAGGCGCACGGTTGGCTGCTGTTCAGCCCGCGCTAAAAGGTAAACTTGTTGAAATGCAGGAAACCCTGGACCTTGCACAGATGGGGCAGACTACCAAGGCGTTTATCAGGGTCGCGAACAGGCAAGGCTTCGAACTCACGAAAAATATCGAAACCAACATCAACGCCCTTGAAGGCGAAACATCGCGGATCGTTGGCGAGAACATGGCGAGTTCCGCGTGGCTTCAGCGGGTAAAATTCTATGTCGACGCTCTTGGTGCCATGCTCATCTTGACATTCGCATTTCTATCTCTGCGATTGCTTATGCAGTCGAACAATTCGCTGCGGGAAGCTCAAGAAGAGCTGGCGTCGTCGAACGTTCAACTGGAGTCCATTGTATCCCAGCGAACAGCGGCGCTGACCCGTGCCAACGAGGAAATCCAGCGCTTCGCGTATATCGTGAGCCATGATCTGCGTTCACCGCTCGTGAACATCATGGGCTTTACGACCGAACTGGAAAATCTGCGGAAAGATTTGTTCGGTAAACTTGCGGAAGCAAACGCACTCAGTGAAACCGATGCGCTGGGCAAGGACTTCGATGAAGCTCTCGGCTTTATCAAAAACTCCATCGCGCGGATGGACCGCCTCATCAATGCGATTTTGCGGATTTCCCGCGAAGGCAACCGGCCGCTCAATTCTGAAATTGTCGACATGACCGCGATGCTCGATGGAATTCTTGGCGCGATGGCGCATCAGACAAAAGAAAAAGGTGTGACGATTGAGGTCGGGAACATACCAAATGTTATTGCGGACCGTCTTGCCCTGGAGCAGATATTCTCAAACCTGATCGAGAACGCAACGAAGTTTCTGCGTCCTGGCGTGGATGGGCTGATCAGGGTGGAGGGTGCCGGGCGCGGCCATGAAGTTGTGTATTCGATCACGGACAATGGCCGTGGCATCGACAAGCGTGACCATCAACGCATTTTCGAATTGTTCCGCAGATCCGGGCCGCAAAATGTCCCCGGCGAAGGCATGGGACTTGCGTATGTCACAGCGCTTATGAGAAGGCTTGGTGGCTCGGTCGAGGTTCAATCCGAGCTTGGAAAAGGCAGTACGTTCAAGCTGACCTTGCCAAACACCGCAGCCGCTCAGCGAAGGATTGCCGCATGAATAACGCCGTTGTAATCGTCATGATCGAAGATGATGCCGGTCACGCCCGATTGATCGAAAAAAATATCCGCCGCGCTGGCGTCATGAACGAGATCAAGCATTTTGCAGATGGCGCATCCGCGAAAGATTACTTTTACCAGTATGCGGCGGCCGGCAAAAATAGCGGACCAGTCCTTATCCTGCTCGACCTCAATCTCCCCGATGTATCTGGAATCGACCTGCTTGAGATCGTCAAAGCCGATGAGCACCTGAAACTTGCTCCAGTCATTGTTTTGACCACTACGGACGATCAGGTGGAGATTAAACGTTGTTACGAGCTTGGCTGTAATGTATATATTACAAAGCCAGTTGATTACGATCAGTTTGCCAATGCGATCCGGCAACTGGGTCTATTTTTCTCCGTTATAAAGATTCCGGAAGTTGATCAGCATGGATAATACCAATCTACGTGTTCTCATAATTGATGACGATGAAGGTTTTTGCGCTTTAGTTACAAGACACTTGGAGCGTTCCAAGTTCCATGTCACGTGCGCTTACAGTGCCGAAACCGGTTTGGATCGGATCAGGAACGATCACTACGACGCGATCGTCATGGATCATGTGCTTCCGGAGTACGACGGTCTCGTTCTTCTGCAAACGGCGCACACGATGTCGGACGCTCCGCCGGTTATATATCTGACCGGCAGCTCTGAAAGTCGGGTGGCCGTGGCGGCATTGAAGGCCGGTGCCGCCGATTATGTGGTCAAAGATATTCACGGCGATTTCCTGATCCTGCTCGAGTCCGCGATCAACAGCGCGGTCGCCGCGGCCTCGTTTCGCCGCGCGAAGGAAAAGGCGGAAGCCGAAGTCATTGCAGCCCGCGACCAGTTCAAGGCTTTGGCCGACGAGCGTCAGCTTCTCTTGCGCGAAGTCAATCATCGGGTCAGCAACAGCTTGCAGCTTATTGCGTCCCTTTTGCATTTTCAGCGGGAAATCTCATCCAGTCCGGAAATCAAGACAGCGTTGAAGGAGGCCAGCGGTCGCGTTCTGGCGGTCGCTCGCGTTCACAGATCGCTGTACACGTCCCACGACGTTCGTTGGGTTCTCATGCGCGATTATCTGCGCACACTCATCAACGATCTCGCCGATGTATCGTCTACGAATGACGGAAGCCGGACCATTTCACTTGACGCTGACCCGGTTCAGGTTGGTCCGGACCTCGCGGTTGCACTTGGGATCGTTACCACGGAACTTGTTCTTAATTCGCTGAAGCACGCTTATCCCGATCGGAAAGGCGAAGTTCGAGTGCGGTTGAAAGGGGCTGGCGATCACATCGTTCTGGTCGTAGAGGACGATGGCGTGGGCACCATCGAAGGGGTTCAGGGCACAGGCTTGGGCAAGCGCATCATCGCTGGCATGTCCGATAAGCTCGAAGGCCAGATGGTGTACGACCCGGCATACAAGGGCACGAGGGCGACGCTCACGATGCCTGTCGGGCCTGAAGTTCGGATGGCGGAATAGAGGCGGGAA
Source organism: Rhodomicrobiaceae bacterium (assembly GCA_965247345.1). GTDB lineage: Bacteria > Pseudomonadota > Alphaproteobacteria > Rhizobiales > Rhodomicrobiaceae > Rhodomicrobium. The sequence goes on from CBDFGZ010000009.1 coordinate 55,184, forward strand.
ATATCCGTCATAAACTTTCATCGGCCTCGACCGGAAACTTGAAGACCTGGTATCGTGTCCGGGTTTGACGCGGACATTCCGTTTCTCTCTCAACACGCAGTTGTTTGGCTGGATGGCCGGGTCAGGCCCGGCCACGATAACTCTGTAATTTCAGTTATGAAATCGACGGTCTGCCTTTACCGTAATGCGACCTGCTTTACAGGCAACGGTGACGGGCCAGACAGCGGCGAAATCTTGGACCGTAGCCCCAGCGAACGCGGCACTCGCGAAGCCAGAATCTGCAACGTCCGTACTGGACCTGTGTTGCGCCATTCATGATCCCGTTGCTTTGCAACTGGCTGTCGCTGCCAGGAAATGCTTGAGCCACGGTAAGCGGTGTGGCGACATAAAACGCAGTACAGAAGGCCACGATTGAGCAGGCGGATTTCAGGTGTTTCATAAACGCTATCCTTTCGTATCCTCGGCCATCCCAAATTAAGGGCTAACGTATGAACGGTTCCTGAAAGCCTGGTTGCCAACGCTTTTGACGCTCAACGCTATCGGCATTACGGCATATTTCGCGGGGGCAAAACCCGTTGACGCCGTATGCGACGTAGGATAAACGCAGGAGCGGGACACCTGCCCCCAACGGCAGGCAACTATCTGAAAGGATAGACCGCTATGACGACCTCCAAGCCTATTTCGCGCCCGAATTGCGCGCATTTCTCATCTGGCCCGTGCGCCAAGCGCCCCGGCTACGATCTTCACAACCTTAGCAAAGCCGTACTCGGTCGGTCTCACCGCTCGAAGCCCGGCAAAGCGAGGCTCAAGCTCGCCATCGATAAAACCCGCACCGTCTTGGGCGTTCCAGCGGATTATCTTATCGGCATCGTCGCCGCGTCCGATACGGGCGCTTTCGAGATGGCCATGTGGTCCATGCTGGGTGCACGCGGCGTGGATGTGCTCGCCTGGGAAAGCTTCGGCAAGGACTGGGCCACCGACGTCGTAAAGCAGCTCAAGCTGCCCGATACCCGCGTTCTGGACGCGGCTTATGGCGCGATGCCTGACCTCAGCAAGGTGAACTTCGACAACGACGTGGTCTTCACCTGGAATGGAACGACATCTGGCGTGCGTGTGCCGAACGGCGACTGGATCGCTGCGGATCGCGGCGGCCTTACGCTCTGCGACGCGACCTCGGCCGCTTTCGCACAGGACCTCGACTGGCCAAAGCTCGATGTGGTGACGTATTCCTGGCAGAAGGTGCTCGGCGGTGAAGCGCAGCATGGCATGCTGATCCTCAGCCCTCGCGCCGTAGCGCGGCTGGAGAGCTATAAGCCAGCGTGGCCCATGCCAAAGCTGTTCCGCATGACCAAGGACGGTAAGATCAATGCCGAGATTTTCGAGGGTGCCACCATCAACACGCCATCGATGCTGTGCGTTGAGGATTATCTCGATGCGCTGACCTGGGCGGAAGCGCTCGGCGGGCAAGCCTGCGCTGAAAAAGCGATGTCCGACGCGAACTTTGCCGTGATCGAGGCGTGGGTTACGCGCACGCCTTGGGTGGATTTCCTCGCCACCGATCCCGCCACGCGCCTCGAACACGAGCGTGTGCCTGAAGATTGTCGACCCGGCCCTTTCCTCAGCCGAAGCCCAGGCTACCGTGGCGAAGGATATCGCCGCAATGCTCGAAAAAGAGGGCGTTGCCATGGACATCGGCGCGTATCGCGATGCTCCACCCGGCTTGCGAATTTGGGCGGGTGCGACGGTCGAGACGGCGGATGTGAAAGCGCTAATGCCATGGCTCGACTGGGCTTTCGACAAGGCAAAGCTCAGCCAAGCTCATACGGCATAAACACCCTCAGTCATGGCCGGGATCGACCCGGCCATCCAGACTTTATTTTTGGACCGCTGGATGGCCGGGTCGATCCCGGCCATGACGAATGAAACGTCGTTCACGCGCAGGCGGGGAACCCATACCTCAACAGCACCATGTCTCGGTTTGTCGATGGATTGCCGCCTTTGCGGAAATGACGCCGAGTTAACAACAGGAACATACCCATGACAGCCCCTCGCGTTCTCATCGCAGACAAACTCTCCCCCGCCGCCGCCCAGATTTTCGCGGATCGCGGTGTCGCAACCGACACGAAAATCGGTCTCGACAAGGATCAGCTTGCAGAAATCATCGGCGATTATGACGGCATCGCCATCCGCTCCGCCACCAAGGTCACGGCGAAAGTGCTGGCCCATGCGCGCGGGTTGAAGGTCGTCGGCCGCGCTGGCATCGGCGTCGATAACGTGGATATCCCGGCAGCCACAGCGCGCGGGGTGATCGTGATGAACACGCCCTTCGGCAATTCCATCACCACGGCCGAGCACGCCATATCGCTCATGCTGGCGCTGGCGCGGCAAATCCCCGAGGCCGACAAATCCACGCAAGCCGGCAAGTGGGAAAAATCCCGCTTCATGGGCACGGAAGTGACATCCAAAACGCTGGGCGTGATCGGTTGCGGCAACATCGGCTCCATCGTGGCCGACCGGGCGCAAGGGTTACGCATGAAGGTGATCGCTTACGATCCCTTCCTGTCCGAGGCGCGCGCTATCGATATCGGCGTCGAAAAGGTAGAGTTGGACGAACTCGGTTCGCCGCGCCGACTTCATCACCCTGCATACACCCATGACGGAGAAGACCAAGAACATCATTGACGCCAGCGCGCTGGCAAAGATGAAAAAGGGCGTGCGCATCGTGAACTGCGCGCGTGGCGGGTTGATCGTGGAGGCAGCTCTTGCGGATGCGATCAAGAGCGGGCACGTGGCCGGTGCAGCGCTTGATGTGTTCGAGACGGAACCTGCCACAGAGAACCCGCTGTTCGGCCTGCCGGGCGTGATCGCAACACCCCATCTTGGAGCCAGCACGAACGAGGCGCAGGAAAATGTGGCGTTGCAAATCGCCGAGCAGATGTCCGACTATCTGTTGTCCGGTGCAATATCGAACGCCGTCAACTTCCCATCAATTTCGGCTGAGGAAGCCCCGAAGTTGCGGCCCTTCGTCAAACTCGCCGAGCAACTTGGCTCGTTTACAGGCCAGATCACACAAAGCGCCCCGAAGCTGATTCGCATCGAATACGCGGGTGACGTGGCTGAGATGAACACGCGCGCGCTGACCTCGGCCGCTCTCGCAGGCGTGATGCGCCCCTTGCTTCAGGACGTGAATATGGTTTCGGCACCCGTGATCGCGAAAGAGCGCGGCATTCAGGTTGAAGAGGTGCGACGCGGCCAGGAAGGCGCATACGAAAATTACATGCGGGTCACGATTAAGACGGACAAACGGGAGCGATCCGTGGCTGGCACCGTGTTTTCCGACGGCAAGCCCCGTCTCATTCAGATAAACACCATCGGCCTCGACGCGGAGTTCTCGCCGCACATGCTCTACACCGAGAATGCGGATAAGCCGGGGCACATCGGGGCGCTCGGCATGCTGTTCGCCAACGAGGGCGTGAACATCGCAACGTTCAACCTTGGCCGCGATGCGCCTGGCGGCAAAGCGCTGGCGCTTGTCACCGTCGATGACCGCGTCGCCGACCATATCGTGCAAAAGGTACGCGATCTGCCACACGTGAAGCGGGTGGCGCGCCTTAGTTTTTAACCTTGCGTTGGGCCGGAGAGGGTATCTCGGCTTACGTCGGACCGCGATGATCCTTCTAAAACGAAAACGGCACCAATATGGTGCCGTTTTACACAAAGCCATGGAAATCGATAGCGATTACTTCAGCGGCTCGTATCCGGTGCTGCCGAACTTATAATCGACCTGTACTTTAACAAGGTCGGCCGTGCCATCAATCTTTCCCTTAAAGGCCGGTATGCTTGCCAAGCCGCTGTATGAGAAAGTCGTTTCGTCTAAATCCAGGCGAAGATATTCTGCGCCAATCGAAAAATTACCGTCGATGGCGTATTTTAGTCCGCCTCCATAAGCAAGACCAGTTAATGTCTGGCTATCGCCTGTGCGGCGAGGACCCGCTTTAGAGCACAGACCGAACGGCGCCGCAGCCTGATCTGGACAGGCGAAATTGTACGACGTATCGCCCCATGCAAAGCCAACGGTTCCATAAGGCAGCCAGCGACCGAAGGAGTAACCTGCGAGCGCGCGCACAGTACCAAAACGGTCGATTTTTGTAGTCTCAGTCAAATAATTGCCATCGCGAACGGTTTCCTCAAGGTTCGCGAAAGAAATATCAGCGACGACGCCGAGGACGATGCGGTCAAATTGATGGTTATAACCAATTTGGCCGCCAACAAATCCACCGGAAAGTTTAGGACGAGGTGGACCGGCTGGATAAGAAGGCGCACCTGGAAAATCAGGATCAGCCCAAATATAACCGCCATGCGCACCAACATAAAAACCAGTCCACGTGTTAGCTAGATAAACCGGGCCATCTTTATAGCCCCCCTCATCCTTACGATATACATCGGCTGCGTTTGCCGAGGCCATCAGCGCGACAGCGCTTACGAGACCGAAAACTGAACTCCGAAACATGTAAACCCCACGATAAACTTGCCCGATACCCACCTAAGGCTGTATCGACAATATTTCGCGGTACAGAAAACGACACCAACCAGAAGTGGAACCGAAACACCCAGTTACACCTGTTGCAAATATGCACAGGTATCACGCAAGAGAACTAGGTATAACGCCCCTAAAGTCACACGGCGTACTTCCAGACCACAAGTTGCGCGTCGTCAATCAACGGGATCGACCGTTGTAAGCCGGGCAACAAGGCCTGCCGCTTGTCACCGTCGATGACCGCGTCGCCGACCATATCGTGCAAAAGGTACGCGAGCTGCCACACGTGAAGCGGGTGGCGCGCCTCTCGTTTTGATGCCCGTTACACCTTGAAACAGCCTGCCTTTTCGTGCGCGTTTTTGCTTTATCTGATTGTTTCGAAAGGAAATTTGTGGCATTGTAAGGAACAGGTAACACAGGGTCACGCGATGGCAAACGAGGCGGGTTGGCTGCAAATTTCAACCGAAGGATTTGCCTCGTTCAATCAATCGCGACCGCCCGGCCACCTCGTAAAGGAGTTGCTGCAGAACGCATTCGACGCCACCGGCGATGACGCCGGTTTGGTTTCGCTCGATTATCACCACGATGGCGGCCTGTTCCACGTTCGCTGTACCGATAGTGGCAGCGGGATCGCCGATCTTTCGATCATGCGGGTTGTCTATCTCACATCGAAGACGGACAGTCATCTAAAGCGTGGGCGCTTCGGGCGCGGCTTTAAGGAAATTCTGTCGGTCGCCAAATCTGCCGTCGTGACGAGCGGTTCGGAGATGATCCTGTTTCTCGTCGAGAACGGTCAGCAGATAACGCGGCGAAGCTTGCCGCCGGTTGCAATCGTCGGCTCCGTAGTGACCATGACGTTCGATTGGCCCGAGGAGACATGCCGTGAGTTCGATGCTTATTTCGAACGATTTGTGGTGCCGTCAAATGTGAGCTTTTTCATAAACGGGAGCAAGGCTCGACAAAAATGCGCGCGGCACGTCGTCGAGGCGCAGCTCACCACCGAAATTTATAACGCCGATACGCACAGTTGGCAAAAGCCACGGCGTAAGACCAGGATCGAGTTGATAGATACGGCCGATGCCGAAGAGCCATTCATCTACGAAATGGGCATCCCTGTTGCATCGGCCGAATGGTCGGTTCCGTTTCACGCAAATATTCTGCAACGCGTTCCCATGAACCCTAATCGCGACGCTGTCGCGTCGGGATACGCGAGGCGCATTCACACCGCATGCCTTCCAACGCTGCTTGCCGATCTCGACAGCGAGGCTGTTACCGCAGATTGGGTCGGGGCGGCCGGATTGAGCGTGGAACCGGATGTACAGAAGAAAATCATGGTCAAAGCCTTCGGCGAAAACGCGGTCCGCTCTGTGCCGGCCATGGGCAAGCGAGATTTTGATGACGATGCCTCAAGGATAGGTGCGAGCATTATAAAAACCGGCCAGATGTCCGGCGGGTTCAGGGAAATGGCCAAAGCGCATTTGCCGACGGCGAAGGAAACCGTGGTGCGTGAGGAAAAACGCCTTGCGTTTGAGATCGCACAAGCCCGCTTCGATGCGGCAGACCCCGAGGACCTAACCGTTGAACGTGTTGCCTGGATCGAGAAGCGCGGCGGCAGCGAACGGGTTGGTCGTTGCCTTTCGTTTGCGGTCTGGTTCTGTCAGCAATTGGTGGATTCTACGCCTGAGACAGCCATGCCCGTGACCGGTGGCGTCGCACTCGGGGACAAACCCAGGCAGTTTGCATCAATCGTAAGTAAATTCCTCGCCCATTGGAGCGATGACAACCGACTGACGCTCGCTCTTGAGTGCGACTGCTTCTGGGACCATCCATTTGGCGCGAAAGCGCTCTCGATACATATCCACGAAGCAGCACACGCGCGCAATATGAACCACGGAGCCGGGTTCCATGAGGAGGTCGAGCGTTTAGGCGGGGTTGCTGCCGAAGTCATGTTCTTGCGTGCCGGCATGATCGCGCAACAATGGACTGATCTCGTCCCCGTAAAGGACAACTTGCCGGTTTCTAAGCCCGGCCCGACACTCTGGCAAAAATTGCGGAATGGTTGAGTCTGGCTTTGGTGGCATATGTGACATCCAGTCTGAAGTCAGGCAGCAATGTAGCGTTGATTTTCCGTGATCGCGTCGTCCCAAACCCCGAACAGGTACGTTTTGAAGCTGCTTGGCCTTGTCCTTTTCAGGGTCCTCCGATAAGCATTCCGTGACGTCACCAATTACGGAAGCGGGCACATGATTCCAATCGGGGGATTGCATATTCTGATCGCCATCGGCCTGGCCGTTCACGCCATGAAAACAGGCCGCCCGCAATGGTGGCTTTATATCCTTGTGTTTGTGCCGGTTTTTGGTGCGATCGCTTATGTCTTGTTCGAACTCGTGCCGGAACTTGCCGGGACGCGGCGGGCAAGGACGGTCCAGACGAACATTGGCACCATCATCGATCCCAATCGCGAGTGGCGCGAGCGGGTGCGCCAGGCCGAACTTGTGGATTCTGTGGATGCGAAGCGCTCTTTAGCTGAAGAATGCATGCGCAAAGGCATGTGGGCAGATGCGATCCGGCTGTACGAAGCTGCAGCTCATGGCGTCTTTTCGGATGATGCCGCTATTCTGACAGGCCTAGCCGCCGCACAACTGGGGAACGGGAGCGCGAAGGCAACGCTTGAAACGCTAGATAAACTGAGACATGCTCATCCCGATTTGAGGAAGGCAGACGCCCATTTGCTTTGTGCCCGCGCTCTGGAGACGGATGGGCAGACCGACGCGGCCATTCAGGAATACGAAGCCGTATCGCGATATTATCCAGGTTTTGAAGCGCGCGTTCGTTATGCGGTTCTGCTCCTGAAACAGGGCTTTCCAGACAAAGCGCAGCCTTTGTTTTCGGAAGCGGTGCGGGCCTCCCAGGCGCGAGCTATCGTGATCACGCCCGAGGATAAGGCATGGATCAAGGTCGCCAGGTCCCATCTTCGATGAGGTATGCGAATGTGCGGTTCGATCATGAGATAGCCTCCCGCAACAGTGTGACGCGACCCGGGAGAAAAGGCGAAGGATGGCCTGTTTCAAATGGCGCGCTTGTTGTGAAAATGCCGACGCGAACGGTTTCGATCTCCTTCCCTCCGTTTTCGTAGGCCGCTTCCAGTCGAATAGAGTTGACGCGATGGGCGATTTCGGTTTGCCTTTAGCGCTGCATCCGAATGGGATGTCCTCCAGTTTAACTCAGAGGTATTGCCTGTTATCGTGTAAGGATCGCCCTTACGAAAAGGGCCAATTAATTTGTCGCTAAGACTGGGATCGGTTCCTAGTGCATGTGGAGGGGTGGCCGAGTGGTTTAAGGCACCGGTCTTGAAAACCGGCGTGGGTGCAAGTCCACCGTGGGTTCGAATCCCACCCCCTCCGCCAATACCATGAGAACATCCTTATTTTTCAATGATTTACGCGGCAAATTGTTAAACGTTCGATACCGGTTTGACAGTTTTCGTTCACTCTTTGGGCCTTGATCGGGGTGCGAGACGCCCGATCGCGGTATCAGCCAGACCGGCGCGGTTGGCCGATTCGGTGTAGCGGGTCACCTCTTTCAGACTGCGATGGCCGGTGACGCTCATAATCTCGTGTGCGCTGGCGTTTGCCTCGGCTAGTCGCCTTGACGCGGCTTTTCGAAGGCCATGAGCGCTGCATTCCGGTAACGCCGCCCGATTGCACATCTCACGAAACCAGTTTCCGAAACCCGCAGGCGTGAATGGCTTTCCTTGTGCGGTCACGAGAAAGGTCATCTGCCCACGCGGCGTGGCATTAAGAATTGTCGAGAGTTCCGGGTGCAGGGGAATGTTGAAATCGCTTCCGGTTTTTTGCTGTCTCATGGCGAGACGACCGGCCCTGACATGCTGCCAGCCCATGAGAACCACATCGGATCGCCGCTGCGCCGTGAAAATCAAAAGCGCAAGCGCTAGGCGGGCACGCGAACCGACGGCGTGTTTAGCCTCGAAGTGCTGAATGTCTTCCTCGGTCCAGGCTCGGAACCCGCCCGATTTGATTTTCGTTTTCTTAATCCCGATCGTCGGATCATGGGCAATCCACTCGCGGTCAACCGCCAGTGCCATCAAAATCTTGAAAAGCGATAGAATCCGGTTTGCGGCGGTGGGCGTATCTGCGGCCCGTTTCTCTACAATTGCCTTGATGTGTTTCCGCTCAATTTTGTTGACAGGCAGATCACCGTAGTAAGCTCTAAGACGCTCGATGATATTGGTGTAAGTTGCGCGCGTCGATGGTCGCAGTCTCTTAAAATCCGCGCTGTCGTAATAGAGAACGATCAACGCCGCCAGGCTTCCTGATGGAGTCCGCGTTGCGCCGATCGCGCTTTTCTGGCCATACAACGCATTTTCATAATCCGCCATAAACCCCGGCGACCATGGCAAACCGCTTAACGCAACACGAGGAAAGCCAGGCCGACGAAAATACCAGCGCGGCTTGCCGTGGCGGTCTACAAAGCCCTGAGTCCATTTCGGCGGTTTTCGCATCATGACGGAAGCACGCGATCCCACGGGTTCGGTTCCTTATCGCCCTCGCTTGCGGCAGCCCCAGCTGCATCCCGCAGCGCTTCCCAGTCGTCGCGCAAATTAGAAAAATCGAACAGGACAACGCCGCGTAAGATAACGACGGGGCCGCGTATCCGGCCTTCGCTTACAAGCTTCATGAGGCTGGCGCGCGAAATTCCAAGCGCAGCGGCGGCGTTGTCCGGCCTCAGCGCCAAGGGTTCGATCGTTAGCCTACGGTCATTTTTTGGCATCGTCGAAATCCCACAACAATCGCACGCCGATTTCGTTTATTTGCCGCGTCGCGAGAACATGGCGCACCACGGCCGCGGTGAACGACGCGGAACCACATCGTCTCGCAATGTCGAGGCGATGGCGTCGCTGGGGTCGAGGCGCATTGCACGCAAAGGACCACAATGTTTCCGCTATTCGATGCACGACTCGCATCGCGGCGATCCGGTCGTCGTGTGTTGTCGCGATGGTGCCGTGGTTTAGTCGCGGTAGGATCAAGGCTGCGATGACCAATGTCGGCGGGTGTCGTTCACAAGCCAGAAAGACGCGCTCTATGAAGTCGGCGTCTTCAAAAAAGCTATCTGCGAGCGCAAGCATAGAGGCCTCCGATTGATCGATCTCGCGCTCATCATCAAGCCGCGCGGCGGGTTTCCTCGTTTTGGATATGCTCGATAATCGCGGAGCGGCGCGCGCAAATGTCCCTGCCAAGCTTAAAAAACGGCCATCGCTTAGCGCGAAGGGCGTAAACAGCGCGAGTTTTTGCCGGATCGTTGAACATGAAAACTGCAATCGCTTCGGCACCGCGCAACAGATCGCCATGGATCCCGTCGTTAAGCCAAGCCGCATCCGTGGCATGCGATGCACGCGTTTGATTCGCAATCCGCATTGTGTGAATCCGCCGTTGGGTTCGTTAGTGCTTAGTATGCCCGCTGCCGTCGCTACCAGTTAGCCGGAACCATGCGCGCGTGAGCATTGCCCAGACTGGGTCATGTTTCGGAGGCTTCTCGGGGTCTGCGAATGGATCGGGCATATGCTTGAAATCTGCCGCAACCATTTCCGTTAGACGCCGGTTTCGTTCTTCCTCGGTTTCTTTCATGTATCAATCGATTCCTCGAAGCGCTTCACCCACTGCCATTATCGCGGGCATCGCAACCTTACTTTCACGGACAGCACCGACTCTTCCAGCAAGTTGCGCATCGATGCCGTATTGTTCGGCATCGCCAAAATGGCCAATAGAGTAAGCATGTCGGCGGTCATCGAACTGGTTGAGGTAAAATGACACGCAGGCGTAAGGATGCGGCTCGACAAGCATGAGCTCTATCCAAATCTCCGCTGGATGCGACGCAAAACCTGATTGTAACGCGCCAAACTCACCGGTACGGATTGATCGAAAAATACTTGCAACCGTCTCTTCAAACGTGGTGCCTTCGGGCAAGTCCTGAACAATCCCCGGTATAATGCAGCTCTCGAAAAGGACTTTTTGTTCAATACTGCGGACACCAGTCTCACGTCGCGTTGCCGGAAGGAGGGTGCTAACACGGCCAAGTTTTAACGAACCATAGGTACGAACAAAGTTAACTACATCAGATGGTCGCGGTTGAGCTATGCCAGCTATAAAGAGGCGAGCGGCGCTCAGATCGTCGTAATTAGCGGAACCGAAGCCGGATGACTTCAGCACACGAGCACCGGATTCTTTAAGTTTTCGATCGTAAAGGTGCATTGTTGCTGCCTCGACACCAAGCACGACGGCGGCTAATTTGGTGATCTGTCCGGGTGTAGCTACTGCAAGCATGTGTCGATCTCCGTTCTGCGCATAAGACAACACGATCGCTTGATTCGCGCAACCCATATTGCGCAGTGCGCAAGACGGCGCTCGCACAATCATGCCTGCGCCGACACTTTTAGCCATACGACATCGGATTAATCCCAGGAAATTGGGTATAAGACGCCACCACGGACCTCAAAAGCAATTCCCCCGGTGGCCTCATCTTGCGAGGCTGCACGCCGCGCCCTATGACGCATCTGCGCAACGGAAAGCCATTGTTCCAGAAGATGAGCGGGGATGTAGATTCCGGCTACGAAGCCGTCGGCGGTGCAAAGGGAAAAACAGGCATCAGGCTTGCGCGGATGCGTTTGCTTTTTCAGCCGCAACCCAACTCGGGCGAATGCTTTAAGATACGCCTTCCAGGTTTTGATTCGAGAGGGTTGAATTGCGTTCTCGCTCGCTGGAAGGTAACTTGCCGCCATGATTCGTCCCCGATCGCTAGGGTGAAATTTGGTTAAATGTTAGCGTTTAGCCCACCTCGATCTTGTCCCTAATGGCCAATGGACGTAATGTCAACTCATGAAAAAAGAATTACCGTCCATGCCGCCCCATGAGATGCGCGAAATTCGCGAAGCCCTTGGCGCAACGCAAGACGAAATGGCTACCAAGCTGGGCGTTCTTATCCGGGCTTATCAACGGTGGGAAGCTGGCGATAGAAAAATACCCGGTCCCGCAGTTTTACTTGCGAAGCGTCTTTTATCCGATCTTAAATCTTAAATTATCGCATAATTTACTTGGCGTGGGTTGTTGCGATATATATACGTCCAAGGACGTCTATATTAGGGCCATAGACGGAGAGCTGGCCCGACAGGTGCCACAAGCCAAGGCTCAAGAATACGAGCGCCGAAAAGGTCCGGGAAACCGGGAAGGTGAGTGGAGGAACAAAGACTTGGGACATCCATAAAACGCCGGAAACGGCGGCCTCCCGAGACAGTCCAGAAGCGGGCCTGTAGCGAAGCTATGGGAAGATCGCCGGGCCGTAACAAAAGCGCCCTTCCGGGTGCGGCTTGTTCCCGATGTATCAGCATCGGGGCCGCACCTCGGAGGCTCGAATGACCACGAAACCAGACTACCAGACAGCCCTTGAGTTTGTCATCGCCCAATGTTGGGCGGACCGCTCACGAAACTCCAAAACCTTCCCAGACGGCACCGAAGTCTATGCCTATCGCATAGGGATGGCGTCGCATGGGGAATAAACGGAGCCGAGCGCGGCTTCAACATCAAGCGCGGCATCCGCAAGGAAGGCGGTAGCGACGTGATGGTCATGTAACCACCGGGGCTGGGGAGCAATCCCCGGCCTCACCCGCGAGGGCGCTCACGAATATTGTAGACCCGATACTTAGGCCATTTTCGATGGTCGCCCGGCGGTGTGTTGGAAGCACGCCGCCGGGCAATGTGAACCCCCTTCGACAAGGAAATCACGACATGAACACTACCCGCATTGGGTGGCGGGTGCAACTTTGCACCGGCATCGCCCTTGCTTCGATGGCCCTCGCGGCTGTCCGAGTGGATATCCTTAACAACCTCGAATACGGAATGACCGTATCGAGTGAATTGGCGACGATCTTGGCCGCGATCGGCGTCGTTGCGCTACCGACGGCCGCAAGCATCCTTGGATGGTCGCGGCATCTCAGGATCACGACGACGGTGTGCGTGATCGTGACTGTGTGGGCGGCCATCAACGCCTACTCGGCGAAACAGGGCGCGCTGATCCTTCAGGCTCAAAGCAGACAGCAAGAGTATGAGGCCGCAGAAGCGGACCAAAAGTCGGCGCGTGAGGCTCTTAACCGGATCAGGGAAGTTGGCGATGCTGTCGAACTCGGCAAGATGCAGTCGGCCGCTTCCGTGAAGCGGGCGAAGGATTGCAAGAAACCCTGGCTCGATGTCTGCAAGCTGGCGGAAGTGGACGAAAAGCTGCTCACCGATCGCTTAAGCAATGCGAAGTCGCGGGACGCGGCGAAAGCAGCCCTCGCGACCGCAAAGCAGGAAGCCAAGGCCGGACCCGCCGAAGCGTCATCTATTTCAACTTTTATTGCGCGCAACGCTGGCGGCGACGCCAGTAACATTGCCCGTCTTCTCGATTTCGTGATGACGGGTTTCGGCATTGCCATCACGCAGCTTATAGCGCTCTTGGGCGGTCAGGCCGCGACGTTGATCGGGAACGGCTTCGTAGAACGCCATACCGCCCGCACTGCCGCCAAAGCAGCAGCCAAGCCCGTGGCGAAAGAAAAGCCGGGCCGCCCTCCTACCGGCGGTACGAAGCTTCCGGCGAACGTGATCCCGCTGGATGCAGCCAAGCATAGCGTGAAAGCCTGGCTTGATCGCAGCACGGCGACGGGTGGCGAGATGCGCGGCGGTGAGGCCTTGAAAGGCTACAAGCGTTACGCGGGGCACATGGCTAAAACCATGACATCCGGAGGGCTTCGGGCAATCCTGAGCGACTTGCTCGGCCCCGATGCGGTTGAAACCCGCACATCGGGTTATGTGGTTCGAGGCGTCCAATTGAAGGACATGAAGCGAAGGCCGCGAAATGCTGACGGAAGACGAAAGCCCCGGCGCGAGACTCGCGACCGGGGCTTTTTTTGCCTAAGAAACGAAATTAAGGATTGACACAACAATAACGGTTCATATCTACGGTAGCTTCACTTATCATGGTGATAAGTGAAGCTTGTGGGAACAAAGCGGAATGCCAGTCAGCCAACGGCCGCAACCTTGGAAACCAGCAGACGCTACCGACAGTATAAGGAGCATTGCCAGAGAACAGTTTCAGTTGACCTGGAAAAAGCATTCGGCAGACCGCCTTAGGCAGAGAGGGTTAACAACAAGCGACGCTCTTTTTATTTTGAAGAACGGTTTTGTGTATGAGGACCCAATCCCCTCATCAAGATCGGGATATTTTAAGTATTCTATAGAGTATAGCACTCCAAACTCAAACCAAAGGAGCGTTCGGGTCGTGGTTATTCCTGAGGTCAAACCCCCCGAGATAAAAATTATTACAGTGATGTGGGTCGACGAGCAGAGTTAGTTGTTTAAGTTGCCGTTAAGTGGGAGAGAACAATGACGCCTTATAGATACACAGAATGCGGCCTCGATAACGTGATGATTCACGGTGTCGAGTTTGTCATTGACGATGATGGCGAAGAGGTTGTGAGCATCCCCAACATCAATGGTCTTCACAAGACCATTGCTGAAGCAATCCTACGTCGTAAAAACAGTATCTCAGGTAAGGAATTAAAATTTCTGCGCACAGAAGTTGGGATGACACAGGCGGAGCTTGCAACGGTGGTTCATCGTGAGCCATTAACCGTAAGCCGATGGGAACGGGGCGAACATCCAATCGATAGCACGGCGCAGGTCTTAATCCGGATACTTGCAATGGAACGTCTTCAAATTCGTTCAGTCGCAACGGTAAGCCAGTTGTCAGAGTGGTCAATCCCCACCGCAAGCGATACGCCGATCGATATCGATGGTCATGATCCGCAAGATTATCGTCCCTTGGCAGCGTGAGTCAACCCGTGTGGCGCTTTGAGCCGCGCGGAGTTTTTCCGGGCGCGGGTCACTGTCTCTACTAAACAGCTCGCAAGTGGAATGCGCAGCCGCCCGATCCGTGGCGGTGCAGCGGTACGCCGGGCGGCCTGCCAGTTCGGCGTGCTGGAGGTCTATCCCGCCCGGATGAATGCCGAAGGCAGAGCGGGCCGGGAGCGTCAGCGAACCGCGCGGCGGACTCGCTGGTCCATGCGCGGCGGACTAATTTGCCGGCATAATATCCGGGTTGCCTTTCACTACGACCACGCCGATCGGCGTGCCGGTCGCATGGGTGCCCGAAAAGTCCGCCAGCACCTTCAGATAACGTTTTCCGCCATTCACGGCCTCGCCCAGAACCACGGCGGCGCCCAATCGCCGTCTGGCGTGGAAGCGCGTCTGGCCGGTGGTCGCCAGCGTAAAGGGGTCACGCAGGATTGAAACTTGCAGGCGGTCATAGATGCGGTATGCGCTGGCAACGTCGCCGAACAGGATCGGGAAGGTGTTTGCTCCAATGCTATCCATATCCGGGCAATCGTAAACCGGACGCCCCTGGATGGTTGGCAGGCCGTCCTTGTCCAGGTTGGCATCGAAGAGATATCGATTTTGAGTGTCTTTGAGCTTGCGCACTGCGGCCATCGTGGAGCGGTTCATGAGCCAGACGCCGTTTCGCCCATACATGTCCGCCAACTGGAATGGCAGCGAGATGATCGCGTCAGCGACGAGGTTGTTGGAGCCGTCGCCGCCTGGATAATATCCCACATCGCTTGAAACCATGAGGCCCATGGGCTGCTTGACGCCGGTCCCATTAATGAAGGAGGCCCCCTCAAGGCGACCGAACTCGCGGGCAAGCTCCATCGCAAGCTCTTCCTCGATGTTGATCGCTGCATCGTCGAGAAGGTTGTTGGAAAGGTCAATGTAGCAACGCGCATCGGCAATCGAGATGTCGACCGCTCCATAAACCGGTGCAGTGCTTGAGGCCGTCTCGACTTCCGTCACCCAGGACGCGGTCGATGCGCCTGTGCGTTTCGGCACCCGCACCGTGTCCGTGGACGTGGTGCCGACGCGCGCTACCTGACGAACCTGAGAAACCTGAACGAGGTTGCGCACCAACTGGCGTTCCATGTCCATCGGAACAAGAAAGCCGCCACTTTTATCGTCGGCGGTTCGAAGAGCTTTGATCTGTTCCGGTCGCATGCGCTGATCGCCGTAGCGGATGAAAGCCTGGAACGCTGTCCGGCGTTCGAAGCGAATGCTGTCGTCCGCACCTTGTGAACCCGCAAGGAAGGCGGGCCGCGCAGAACGCACCGAAGCCATGCGGGTTTCGCGTTCGCGATCACCGGCGAGGCCCTCGATGCGACGAACCGCAGCATGAGCCCGACCTTCGAGTGACGCCGGTGAACGTCCACCGCGTGTTGCACGCGACGCCTGAATCCGTTCGCGTGTTTCGCGGCTTCTGGCGATAATCTGTTCAACGGTGTCAGGCATGGGGCAAGTCCTTCTCAGGTTGATGGATGGTGATGGTTTCGGCTCGCGGACGGGTAAGGCGAAGCTGCGTCGCGCCTCGTCCCGACCCGAGGTAGCGTTCAAGTTCACGGGCGCGCGACTGCATGGGGTTCGTCGGGGCGACAACATGGGCCAGCGCGCCTTGCGTCGCGGGCGTGCCTGCGGCCTTGCCCGTGTTAAGCGGGCGGTGGAAATCGTCGCCGTCTTCGTAAGGCGGCATATTTTCAAAACCGCGCACTTCGTTCGGCGACATCAATCCGTTGGTGACGGCTGCAACGTAGGACTGCCAGCGGGCTTGTGTGTCCGCTTTGGTGAAATCGTTCAGGTCGAATTGCGGGTAATACTGCTTGCGTTCAAGGGGCGTCAGCAGCGTCATGGAAATGGCCTGTTCCCAGTTCCTCAACCACGGCTGAAGCGTGTAAGACAGAAACTGTCGGCCAAGCACCTCGGTGTTGTTCAGCGATGCTTTTTCCAGGTCTTGCAAGAGGATGGCTGGCACGCGAAAAATCCGGGCGATCTCCGAAAACTGATACTTTCGCAGTTCATGGAACTGGCTGTCGACCGACGTGAATTGCGTCGGAGACCACTTCATGCCCTCTTCGAGCACCACGGTGCGCGATGAGTTTTTCCCCGAAAACGTGGAATCGAACTGATCACGCATTCGGTTCACGGCTTCTGGCGAGAGCACCGAATGGGTTTCGAGAACGCCGGATGGCCGGGCGCGCTGCCAAACATACGACTCGCGTGCTCCTCCATCGCGATGGTGAGCGCAATGGCGTCACGGTTCATCATGATCGGGCTTTCGCCCAGGTGATGGCGCGCACCAATCGTCTTCAGGTGCAGAATGTCCCCGCGACCGAGGACGCGCTGGCGATTATCAGCCATCGTGACCCGGTAAAGAGGTGCCAGCGTTTCCATGTCAAGCTCAACCGCCACCATCTCCGAAGGGATGGGCCAAAGCTCGGTAACGTAACCCCGGCTGTCGCGAATGAGGTAAGCGTAAGCGTTGCCCCAAAGCAGGACATCAACCATCATTTGCTGGCGGAACTCGAAAGCCGTCATGTACTCGTTGGCGGCATCGGTGAGGATGTGTGCAACCGGGTGCTCAATTTCACGGTCTCGTGCGCCTCGATCATCCTTGCTGTAAAGGTGAAAAGGCAACTGGGCGACGCTTTCGGCGAGCACCTTGACGGCGGCATAAATCGGCGTGCATCGAAACGCTCGCCTTGGCGAGACTTCCAAGCCTGCAAATGAGGACATGGATGCGCCGCCGTAGCTCTCCCACCAAAGCGGGAGCACGCTCGCGCCCAGCGCCTTAGGCCTGATCATCGTGGCGAGGCGTGTCCGCAAGTCGTTCAGCATGCGCGCGCTTCGATTGAGGGGCTTGTGGCTGGCGAAGACTTGTGTCTCATTCTGCCGCCCTTACGATCGCGTCCAGAATACGCTTGTGAAGCGTTCGAATCTGCGGCTTCGCGGCGTCGACACCAGGCCGGAAAAAGGGCTGGGCGCGACGGGCTGGAATGTCACGCCGGATCTTGCGGCGTTTAAGCTTTCCAGTCTTCTTGTCGATTTCCTCGCGAAAGCCCCCTTTGCGATAGCCTTTGGTCCCATACTCGACGAAGCGGGCATAGTAGCCGCGTTTCCATAATGCCGGAGTGACCAGGCCATAGACCACTTTGCCCCCACCGATGCGTGAGGGCTGAATTGCATCAGGGCTGGCGAAGACTTCGGCGAGTTTCCCGGTCCGGCGCGGCACACGGGCCACGACTTCGCGCTGCAAGATTTCTGCGGCCCCGGTGTTGGCCTTTTCGGCGATAAGTTCGGCTTGATCGGCGGCCCGCTGAAAACGCTCACCAGGTTCGCCGCGTCCAAGCTTCACGTGAGATGCCATTATCGTTTACCCGCTGTCATGGGAGAACGATGGGGTGATCCGCGAAGCCGCACAATCAAGAGTGCAGAACACCGCCGGATATTACCGAACATTACCGTCAGGCGGCAAGCGACATCCACAAGGGCATTCGAATATAGGGAAAGCATGAAGCTTAAAGCATCAAAGCCAATGCCGAAAAAAGTTCCTGAAAAATCGGCGCAGCGGACTTTTCGATTAAGAGCGCGGTTGCGGGCCGGTCTTTCGAATGAAAATGACCCCCCATACCCTACTTTATTGAAACCCGGCGATTCGCGCAAGGGTTGCGCCGCAGATTTCGGTGCAAGCCCGTGAGATGTGTCGGTGTCCCGGTTCTTTTATGGTGTCCCGCTCGTGTCCCGTTGGTTTCGGAGAACCGGGACACGGATTTCGCCAAGGCAAGCTGTTGTTATAGATATAGATTTTGGATAGTCATATCATAAAAAGAGGCTTGGTGTCCCGGTGTCCCGCTCATTTCTCGTGCGCGCACGCGCGCAGCATGTACCCCCCCTTGCACATGCAAAATGGATTTTCGCGAAAATCACCGGGACACGCGGGACACCGGGACACGGCCTCGCAAGTATTTGTTCTGTATCGAGAATCCGTGTCCCGGTGGATTTCTAAAAATGGGACACCGATGGCGAACGGGACACCGGACACGGCGTCGTACCACGGAATGCGTGATCGCCTTACCCTATGGCCGCTCTTTTTTGAACCATAGAACACGGGACAGGGCACGCTTGGGGGTTGAAGGGGAAACGAAATAAGCCCGCTTGCGCGTGCGGGCATTTCTTTCGGCAAATCTTCGATCAGCAATTGGAGTAAGGAAACGACCGGCTAATCGACAACATCGCTTCGGATCGCTCCAAACACTTTGCGATCGAGAGCATAAAACCGCAATCGCGATTCACGTGGACCATAACGGTACGTCAATCGCCCGTCTTTGTCTTTCTTCGCGAGCAGCCCGCGCTCATCGAGTGCAAGTCCTAAAGCCTTCTGCGGAAGGAACCCTCCTGCGGCCTCTGCCAGCGAGTTTGCAGGGATATAGATCGCATCGTCGTCGTACCAGGCCTCCGCTTCGCGGACGCCCGCGCGGCTTGACTGCCAATCACGCACGCTCACATTCCAGCGCTGCATGATCCACAAGTGCAGTGCGCCGATGGCCCGCTCTTCGGGGCTGCTCGATATCACCTCCGACTCGTCGATGAAGCGCGTCCAGGCCCAGTTTACCGCGATCTCAGGCTTCGCGAATCGCGGTAGCAGGCCGAACTTCTTTGCCAAATGCCCAGCCACGCTCAGCACCGCGAGTGCGGTGGCAGCACGCGCCGCCTTGCCTTCGCCGCCAGACGGTGCTGAGCGGGCAAGATCACGGGCACGTTTTCGGATGGTATCGCGGATTTCATCTGCGCGCTTCACAAGGCCGTGCTCAAAGAGACCGGCCACGAAGGCCGGACCGGCCATTCCATAGTGCGCGTGTATCTCTGCCTTCACGCGCTCCGCAAGCGTCTTCAAACCATCACTGTCGGGGATAGTGGAAATATCGATGTCAAGGATTCGAAGCTCCGCTCCCCGGCGTCCATTGCCCGCCTTTTTCACGGACCGCATCGGACAACCTTTTCTCATAGGACAACAGCACATAGGTGTGCCACGACTGCACGGCTCGCAGCCCTCCTTCGGGCCGCATGCGTTGCTTGCCGGTTCCGCCCGCGATCATGAACACGAGTTCGCCCAGCTTGCCGCTGTCAGCCACGTGTGCCAGATCATCGAGGGCAAAAACGGTGCCGTCGCCGCGCGCAATCAGCGGCTCAAGGGCATTGTTGGTGGAGCGGGCATTTTGAAACAACCCGGGCTTCCCCGTGTCCGGCGTCGACCAAGCGGATGCCGCAAGAGCTTGTGCCGTCGATTTACCCCGTGAACTCGTGCCGGTGAAGACGATCCCCGTGGAATCAAGCCCAGCCAAAGACAAGAGCACGCCAGCAAAACCGGCAAGGATGCCGATCTGCAAATGTGGTGCATCGGCTTCGGCGAACACGAGTTCAGCCGCCGCTTGCCATGCCTTGAGGCTTCCGCGTTTGGCCACCGCTTTATCCATCACGAGCAAGCGGTTGATCTCGGCTTCGAGAACGTCCGTGCCGCCAATAATCTCACCGCCAGGGCAGGCAAACACAGGCGTTGTTTTTGTGTCGAAATCAGACGACCAGCCGGGAATCCTGTGCCAGCCTGCGGAAGGCAAGATCAGGATTTCATCGCGAGGGCTTGCAAGTTCGACAATGGCCGCGATCGCACGCTTGTCATGAGGCCGAAGGCCACACTCCATCAATCGGCGAAGATAGAGCTTTGATTCCACCAAATCGCCACGAGGCACGTCGACCTCGATCTTCTTATTGCGGCTGCCCTGCACCGCGATCCGCAAGCCTTCAAGGTCCGGCTCTCCGTGATAGCGCAAGGAATGCGTGACCGCGAACGGCGAGGCAATCCGGTAGAAATCTTCGCGTTGTTTGCCTTTGTCGTCGGTGACCGCGACGCGCTGATTGGTCTTGCGATCGAGCCGCTCAGCCTTTTCAAAAGTACCAAGCACCGTTTGCGCGCCGTGGCGTTTATAACGATATGCCCCATAAGGAAACAGCGGTGGCGGATATCCCGCAGCTCGCAGCGATCCCGTGAGTTCATCGTCAGGTATCTCGCCCGCGTCTTCAATGAATGAACCGGGAAAGCCGAGCAGTTCAGCGGAAATGCGCCGCGCACCGGCCGAGACGCTGTTCTCATCCTCATCCGCCATAAGACGCCCCCGGAGACCGGGAACGCAAAACACGGTTTGACACGAACGAAAATACCGTAGAGATTTCAACGAACGCTATGCCATGGGTTTGACACCCTAAGCCATTGACACGCCTACATAAATCGTGTCCCACCCCCTCCGCCAACTGCCTGATACCAATTTGATTAAACACTCTTTTATAAGCAAAGTTTCCGGCACGTTGAGCGGCTGTTGGTGTGGCTTAACCGTAGGTGTGTGGTTTACCTTAAGCCACTTTTTCTCCAAGCCACCGTTGTTGGTGTTGATTTAAGATCTCTTAGGGGGTGTACAGTCCCGGAGTGTGATGGAATGGATTTAGCCTGACTGATCCGGGTTTTCTGTCCAGCGTTTGCAGATGTATTCGTGGGGGCTTAATCCGGGGAGTGTTTTGAGCCGTTTCGCGAAATTGTATGCAGCCAGGAAAGCGGAGAGGTGATCTCGAAGCTGGTCGTGGCTGTCGTAGTGGTAACGGCGAACGGTCGCCTCTTTCAACGTCCGGTTCATGCGTTCGACCCCTGCTTTCGCTGTGGGCAGGCTTTGACCGTTCGTCCAGGGATGGCTGATCTTTGTCAGCCTGTGTTCAATCGTCTTTTCCCGGCAGACACGGACAAAGATGTGGTCGAAGGCGTAACGGTCCTGCTTCCGGTGGGTGAACGGGATGCCCATAGTGAGCGCTTGTCGCTCACGTTAAACGTTCGCTCGTGCCGGTCAGCCCTGTGTGTATCGTGCAGGGAACAGCGTCGATGAGGGCGCGCAGAAACTGTGCCGCCTCCATTTTGCCGGCCCTTCCCTGCACTGTGCAAGACGAGTTTGGAGGTTCGATCATAGGCTGCGCTTCAGCGCGAGCGTCAAGCAATGGCCACAAAGAGATGGAGCTTGCCTTCTCCGGTTTCGCCGCTTCGGCGATATGATCCCTGCCTTCGCTGTGGGACATGCATGAAAGGTGCCGATGGGGTATGTCTTTAAGGCTTTTCTGGCAGGCTTGTCGCCATCCACCCCGGGCAGCCTGGAAATGCGTCGCGCGGTTACGCGCGCTTCTGGCGCGACGACGCTGCAGGCAGCGATGCAGGCACGAACGGGTTAAATGCGGGATTGTGGCCTGCAAGGCGTAAAGACAATCGTCCAGCGGTAGAAGCGTGTGTCTGCGAAAAGCCACGGCAATGGCCTCTTCCTCAATAGACAATACTGTCGAACGCGGCGTTTTCGGCCCCGTCGGAGCATCGTCGACGAAAGTCCGTTTCCTCCATTTCGCAACCGTTTTCGGGTCCAGGCCAAATCGCTCGCTCAACTCTTTGAGCGAAGCCTTCGATCGCTGTATTGCTGTTCGAATGGTGTGCGTGGTTCCCCGGGGTCAAGCCCGAGGACAGGCTGTGGCGCTGCCGTGAAGTATCTGTCCCATAACCTCTCCCGAAGTTTCGAGTCAGTTAAACTGATTCCCATCACACTCCGGGACTGTACACCTAGACGAGCTTGAACGAAGTACAGCATGACCATGGGCCAGGCTCGTGCTGAATTTGATAATTTACTATGATAAAGTTTTTGAAGTCAGTGTTCGCTGGACGGGGGTTATACATGTTTGGGCTGAGCCGCTGGACAAGCATCAAAGCGTTATTATTGATCTTGATGTGCAGCGCCGTTGCCATCGTCGGGATTATCTATCTTCTTCCTACTCCACCGGTCCGCGTCCTAATGGCTACGGGCTTCAAAGGAACTGGCTTTCATTATTTTGGCTTGAAATACCGGGAAGCGTTCGCTCGCGTGGGCGTGGATTTAGACCTACGCGAGACGACTGGAGCAGTCGAAAACCTTGAACTTCTTCAAACTCCAGCGTCCGGCATTCAGATCGCATTCGTGCTGGGTGGCATTTCAGACGGCGACCGCTCGCCCGGCTTATTATCGTTTGGCACAACGCATAATGTTGCGTTTTGGGTATTCTACGCTCGTTCCGAAACGCTCGACAATTTGACCCAACTCAAAGGCAAACGTGTCGCGGTGGCTCCGGTTGGAAGTGGAATCCGGGTGGTGGGAGAAAAAGTGCTTGGTGCGTTCGGCATCAACGGTCACAATACCAAATTTATTCCAGTCGGCGGAGATGCCGCATACGACGCGCTTGAAAAAGGTGAGGTGGATGCTGTATGGACCACGGCTGCTCCAGACCTTCCCGCAATTCAGCGCGTTTTTAGGAACCCCAATGTCCGTCTGTTGAATATAAAAAGTGCCGAAGCCCTATCGAGAACATCTCCAGAATTCTTTCGACTCGATTTGCCTCAAGGCGCAATCAATATCGGCGAAAACATCCCGCCCACTGATATCGCTGTCGTAGGGGCAAGAGCGCGTGTTCTGGTCCGAAGTGACTTGCATCCCGAAATCGCAAACCTTCTTTTGAAGGTTATGACGCAAATCCACTCAAAGCCTGGGATTTTTCAACGAGGAAGCGATTTTCCCGCCAGCAGCGATCCGGAATATCCCATGGCTCAGACCGCGATTGATTTTTATAGGGATGGCCCGTCATTCCTTCGCCGGCAGTTGCCCTTGTGGCTGAATGTTTACGTTCAACGAATCATTGTTCTTATCGCTGCCATCGTCCCCCTTGTGTTTCTCGTGATCGGCGGCGAACCTCAAGTTTACCGGTGGATTATTCGGGAACGGGTTCGTCCCTATTACAGTCGTCTTCGGATTCTTGAACGCGAAGCCCAGTCGGCACTTTCCGCAGAGCAGGTGACATATCTGAGCAATGAGTTGGAGACGATCGACCGCGAAGCAAGTACCCTCAGGCTTCCAGGCCGATACGCGGATTCATTTTTCTCCTTGAAAGTGCACATCAACCTCATTCGCATACGCCTAGCCTCGCGTTACAATGAGTTTCGGGTTCAAACAACGATAAATGAAATCGAAGAAGCTCAACCCTTGGCGGCGTCAAAGAAGCAAGCATCGTCCGAGATTTTTGACACAAGAATAGAGCCTTCTTAGGAACGATGGGAAGCCGAGTTTGACACGAACATGTCCCGTTTAGAGTGCCGTCGGTTAAATCAGGGTCACGAAAGCGCTCTAAGTTACTGTTTTAGCGATTTTCAATCAGCAAAACCGCTCACTCTTTTGCTGAGAGTGCTCTATCGTTCGCGTTCTCACTATTCACCGGGGGCACACTTTGTCCGGTCTGTTGTTCAGGGTTCAATGAAAACTGTCGGTTCCTGATGGGTGCACGCACCACGTTCATGAGCTTGGCCATGGACCAGGCGCGGATTGCGGCGTCTCTTGGCGAGACGCCTGTCGGGGCGGTCGTCACGAACGCTGACGGGACGGTGTTGGCAGTTGCGCACAATCTGGTCATAAGCCGTCGCGATCCAACTGCCCACGCTGAAATGCTGGCAATCCGCGAGGCCTGCACAAAACTGCGGACCGAGCGCCTTCCAGAATGCGACGTCTATGTGACGCTTGAGCCTTGCACCATGTGTGCGGCGGCAATTTCATTTGCAAGAATACGCCGCCTTTACTTTGGCGCAAGCGATGAAAAAGGCGGCGCGGTTGAAAACGGCGTCAGATTTTATTCGTCGGCCACATGTCACCACAGACCCGATGTCTACAGCGGAATAGCCGCAACCGAAGCATCATCGCTGCTGACAAACTTTTTCAAGATGCGCCGCGATTGACAAGATGAAAAAGCTGTAGAGCGCTTTCAACTAAATCAGAGTCCTGAAGGCGCCCTAAGCATTATATTAGTGCATTGCGGGAAGCAAAGCGCTCACACTCTTGCTGAAAATGCTCTAGTTCCGCGCTTTATCAACAAGAGCGCGCTCCGCGATCCACGGCATCATGGCCCGCAAACGCTTCCCGGTTTCTTCGATGGGATGGGCATCGCATGCGGCGCGCATGGCTTTGAAGCTTGTTTGATTGACGCGGTTTTCGAGCATCCAGTCGCGCGTAAAGCGCCCACCCTGAATGTCGGCGAGCACCTCTTTCATGCGCTCTTTCACGTGGCGGTCGACGATTCGAGGCCCCGAAACGTATTCGCCGAACTCAGCCGTGTTCGAGATGGAGTAGTTCATGTTTGCGATGCCGCCCTCGTAGATGAGATCCACGATCAGTTTAACCTCGTGCACGCACTCGAAATATGCCATCTCAGGGGAATATCCGGCTTCCACCAGGGTCTCGTAACCCGCCCGCATGAGTTCGACGAGCCCGCCGCAGAGAACGGTTTGCTCGCCGAACAGATCTGTCTCGCACTCTTCCTTGAAGTTCGTTTCGATGATACCTGCGCGGCCGCCGCCGATGGCGCTCGCATACGACAAGCATAGTTCTTGCGCGTTGCCGCTGATGTTTTTCGCAACCGCGATCAGACACGGAACGCCCGCGCCGCGCGCATATTCGGATCGCACTGTATGGCCTGGCCCTTTCGGAGCAACCATTCCGATGTCGAGATCGGGACGAGCCTCGATGAGGTTGAAATGAATATTGAGGCCGTGCGCGAACAAAAGCGTCGCTGCCTGCCTCATATTTGCATGCAGGTGGTCGTTGTAGATGCCCGCCTGCAACTCATCCGGCGTGAGCATCATCATCACGTCCGCCCATTTGGCAGCCTCGGCCACATCCATGACGCGAAGCTTCTCGCCTTGCGCCTTTGCAACGCCTTTTGACCCGGGACGAAGAGCAACGACCACGTCCGCAACGCCGGAATCGCGCAGGTTCAGCGCGTGAGCATGGCCCTGGCTGCCATAACCGATGACAACCACTTTCTTGCCCTTTACGAGATTGATATCGGCATCTCGGTCGTAATAAACGCGCATTATCTTAACCCTTCTTGTGGTGCTTTTATTTCTTCTGGTTCCTTCGGCTTAGCAGCGTCAGAAATGAGGTCAACGGAATTATTGTCAGACCGAAGCGCTTTCGATCCGGTCAGAGCCATAAAAGCGCTCTAAGGTATTGTTTCATCGCATTCCAATGAGAAAAACCGGGCACCCTCTTGCTGAAAATGCTCTAACTCGATTTGACGGATCATCGAAAAGGGGTTTGGCGCTTTGGCCTCCCAAGATTGCTCCTGTCAGGCGAACGGAATCGGATTTTACCTTCCAATATTTTCAGTGGAACGCCCCAGTCGAGAAGGCCACGGCGACAAACATCCATCACAACCACTCTACGCCCGAACCCGCTGCAGAAATCGCAATCTTCATCCATAGGGGGGGATTTCCGGCGACGGAAGTGTGACCACACCAAAGATGCAGATACCGACCGTGCATCCCGTCGCCACTGCCATGCCTCCCGTTCGGCCACGTGTTCGAGACCTTTGGGAAAGCAACGCGAACGCGGGGCCGGGACTGATCGCGGCGATTGCTTGAATACCGGCAAAAGTCAGCAAAAATAGAAAGGGACTCAACTCCATACTCACCTCCGACTCAGCGGGCGCTTAGTGCAAGCGACGCACCGAAAACCATAAATAACCCGCCAAGAATGCGTCTCAGGCCTTGTGCGAACCTTGCCGACGCGAGATACGCTCTAACTTTCGCACCGGTAAAGGCAATAAACATGTGATTGCCGAAGCACATGATCGCGAACGTGACGCATAGAAGTCCGACCTGGGTCAAGACGGGCTTATCCTGGTCGACGAATGGCGGCAAAAGCACGGCCAACAGGACAAGACCCTTTGGATTGGTGAGTGACAGAAGAAGTGCTTGAAAAAACAATAGCCTGTGGCTTTTTGATGGGGCTGATTGGCTCTCATCAAATTGAAACGACGTTTCGTTACGCCAAAGCTTGAGGCCGAGATAAAACAAGTATGCCGCACCAAAGATTTTGATCGCCACGAAAATGGCTGGTAAAGTCTTCATGATTGCGGCGAGGCCGAAAGCGACGCCAAAACCAAGGACGATCAGACCGAGTGCATTCCCAAGCGCCGAATAGACGACCGACCGGGGGCCGAATCTCAAAGAGTTGGACAAAGCCATCAAGATTGCCGGCCCCGGGCTGACCGCCGGGAGAATAGCCACGAGCACAAATGTAAGCCAGGTTTGCAGCGTCACGCTAAGTTCCTTCTACACAAGGGTTGCCGTCGGGCAAATAGCTACGCATGCATTCAGCAACCGCTATGCATTTCTAAGATACTAAAGTAGAACCGCTTACATCGGCTCCGCGCCACGCGATATGGCAGCGACGCCAGTTCGCGCGACCTCAACCATACCCAACCCTTTCATAAGATTGACAAAAGTCTCGATTTTTGACACCCGACCCGTGATTTCAAAAATGAAATGCTCGGTGGTCGCATCCACCACCGACGCGCGGAAAGCTTCGGCGAGGCGCAGGCTTTCGACGCGCTTCTCGCCTTTGCCCGCGACCTTGACCAAGGCCAGTTCACGCTCGATGGGATTGCCTTTGACGGTCAAATCCGTGACGGCACGCACCGGCACGAGGCGTCCAAGCTGACTTTTGACTTGTTCGATTTCAGCCAGGGACCCTTGGGTTACAATAGTTATGCGCGAGTGGCTGTTTTCGTGGCTTACCTCGGTAACGGTCAGACTGTCGATATTATAGCCGCGTCCGGAAAACATTCCGATCACGCGCGCCAAAACGCCTGGTTCGTTATCCACAAGAATAGCGATTGTGTGTTTTTCCGGTTTTGATGCAGCCTGCCCATCCTCGATCATTGCATCTTTTCCGTTGTTCGGTAATCATACTTAAATGTTCGGAGATTAAACTGTTCTGTGTCGTAAATCTGAGCATCTGGCAAGATCATCTCAGGAATACTAACGAGACAGGACACCTAGAGCGCTTTCGATTTAATCAGAATCATGAAAGCGCTCTAACTCTTTGTTTTATCGCCCTTTCGAGGCAAAACCGCTCACACTTATGCTGAAAGCGTTCTAGTTCTTAATAGCTGTTGTTAGACAAGGACTTTTCCCTCGGCCGTAATCTCGAACTTGGCATCATCAGGCGGAGCATCGCCAAGGATCATCTGATTGTGTGCCTGCCCGGACGGGATCATCGGGTAACAGTTGGCCATCTGCGACACCCGGCAGTCGAAAATCACCGGTTTCGGCGTATCGATCATTTCAATGATGAGATCGTCGAGGTCGGCGGGTTTATCACAACGCAAGCCGACGCCCTGATAAGCTTCCGCAAGCTTGACGAAATCAGGCAAAGCCTCAGAATAGGAATGCGACCGCCGCCCGCCATGAAGCAAGTCCTGCCACTGGCGAACCATTCCCATGTATTGGTTATTCAGAATGAAAACCTTTACCGGCAGGTTATATTGTGCGGCAGTCGACATTTCCTGCATCATCATCTGAATCGAAGCTTCGCCGGCTATGTCTATTACGAGACTCTCCGGATGCGCAAGTTGAACACCGATCGCTGCCGGAAGGCCGTACCCCATGGTTCCGAGGCCCCCGCTCGTCATCCAACGGTTCGGCTGGTCGAAACGATAGAACTGCGCGGCCCACATCTGGTGCTGACCAACTTCTGTTGTAATATAGGTATCCCGGTCCTTGGTCAGTTCATACAGCCGCTGGATCGCATACTGCGGCATTATGACATCGTCGCGATTTTTATACTTCAAGCTTTCTTTCGTTCGCCACGCGCCAATCTCACCCCACCACGTCTTTAGTGCGCGAGTATTTGTCTGAGGCGCACGCGCCTTCCAGACCCGTAGCATCTCTTCAAGCACATTGGCGCAATCGCCGATGATCGCGATATCCGCCTTGACGGTCTTCGAAATGGACGACGGGTCGATGTCGATATGGATTTTCTTCGATCCAGGCGAAAACGCCGACAGCTTGCCGGTAATGCGGTCGTCGAAGCGCGCGCCGATATTGATCATGACGTCGCAGTCGTGCATGGCGAGGTTGGCTTCGTAGGTCCCATGCATGCCGAGCATACCCAGCCATTGCGGGCTTGAGGCCGGGTATGCACCCAAACCCATTAGTGTGGACGTGACGGGAAAACCGGTGAGATTTACTAGCTCTCTCAATAACTTAGACGCGTTCGGTCCGGAGTTGATAACCCCGCCGCCTGTATAAAACACAGGCCGTTTCGCGCTCGCCATCAGGTCCACGGCATCCCGGATGGCCTGCGGGCTGCCCTTCACCTGCGGGCGATACGTCTTGTGAACGACCTTGCCTGCGCTGACATACGTGCCCTTCGCGAACTGAACATCTTTCGGAATGTCGACGACCACAGGGCCGGGCCGCCCGTTAGCTGCCACGTAAAATGCTTCATGAAGAATGCGCGCGAGGTCGTTTACGTCCTTGACGAGGTAATTGTGTTTCGTGCAGGGGCGTGTGATGCCGACGGTATCGCACTCCTGAAAAGCGTCCGAGCCGATCATGTGCGTAGCCACCTGTCCAGTAATGCAGACGAGAGGAACCGAGTCCATCAAAGCATCGGTAAGGCCGGTTATAGTATTCGTGACACCAGGCCCGGACGTGACAAGTACAACGCCAACTTTACCGCTCGATCTTGCGTAGCCTTCTGCTGCGTGTGCTGCCCCTTGCTCGTGACGGACGAGAATGTGGTTAATCGTGGTCTGCTTGAAAAGCTCGTCGTAGATTGGAAGTACGGCACCCCCCGGATATCCGAAAATATATTCCACGTTTTGCTCGGAAAGAGCCTGCAAAACGATCTCGGCGCCGGACATGACCCGCGACATGGTTAACCCCAAAAAATTGGCGGCTTAAGCCGCCGTCAGTTTGATACCGTTATCTTTCTTATATGCCTTCGATAGCGCCTTATTGCCTATCCGTCAAGCGATCTCGTAAATAAATGTTGAGTTCCCGCTTTATTCTTTCATGTTCATGCGTATTACGCATATTCCAAGTAATAAAATTGCGCTTAATCCATGTCTGCTGCCTCTTTGCATACTGGCGCGTGTCGGCCTTGGCTTCGTTAACGGACATATTTAACGACATTCTCGAGGTGGCAAATTCGAGCAGTTCTGGCACTCCTACGGCCCTCATTGCGGGTAAATCGGGGCTGAGACCGAGCGCGTTAAGCATGTTTATTTCCGTTAACGCACCGTTACCGACCATCCAGTCGAAGCGGGCATCGCACCGCGCGTAAAGTGCTGCACGATCGTCGTCGAGCACGATGGGAAACGCATTCGTCAACGGTACGAGCGGGGGCTGACGCGAGCCTTGCCAGTGCGCCAGCGGCCGACCCGTCGCCTCCCAGACTTCCAGCGCGCGGGCGATGCGCTGGGTATCCGTGGGCCGCACCTTTGCCGCCGTCTCGGGATCGTGCCTCGCAAGTTCGGCGTGCAGCGCGCGCGCCGGTTGCAACGCTGCACGGGCGCGAACCGCATCCCGGATGGCGACCGGAATGACCGGGATCGCCGACAGCCCCTCCGTCAACGCGGTGAAGTACAGCCCCGTGCCCCCGACGATTATGGGCAGCCACCCCATAGCCTCCGCCGGGGCCAACTCGCGCGCCACATCTTCGAGCCACAACGCGATTGAATAAGGCTCCGCCGCCGCGCGAAAGCCATAAAGCCGGTGCGGAACACGCGCCTCATCCTCCATCGTCGGCCTGTTCGTCAATATGCGCAACTCGCGATACACCTGCATCGAGTCCGCGTTGACGACGACACCGCCGAATGTCTCGGCAAGCTCCATCGCCAGCGCGGATTTGCCGCTTGCGGTTGGCCCTGCGATCAGGACAATGGGGATCATTTAACGTAGCCACCGCGTAAGCGGCGGGGTATGATGCGAATTCTATAATGCTGCCCAAGAGGTTGTCGCCGTCGAGCGCGTGAATTAATCAATTTTCCACCTCGTTGTCATGGCCGGGCTTGACCCGGACATCCAGTCTTTCTTAACAGATCTTTATTTTTTCCCTGGATGGCCGGGTCAAGCCCGGCCATGACGATGTTTGGCGATAGCTTGAAGATGAATTCACACCCGCCTACGCGGGAATGACATCGGTGTCGTCTGCTCATCTCAGCTTTGCCTTTGCTATTGATGGTGTTATGAGCTTTTCTGGGACTGTTTAATATGGGCATTCTGTTTTCTGAGAATGCGCTCGCGAAAGGCAGAACTTCGGAAAATTATTCGTACGAAAAGGATTTTCATTATGGCTGACGAAAAAGAAGCGCCGACCGGGCCGAAGCTCGAAGAAATTACCGCAAATAAGCTCAAGATTTCGCATGGATCTCTCGACGCGGGGAATATCTCATTTCAACTCAGAAATATTGCTTCGTTGCATATCACGCAACATGACGACAACCACGAGCGATGGGATAATGCCGTCGCGGCGGCATTTGTTATCTCGCTCATATGGGCGGTAATTGCAGGAGGAACCATATACAACATGAAAATGTCGTATGCGTTTGGAGTGTGGTTGGTAGCAATCATTGCAGTATTCTTTACGGTCCTATATTTCGCTAAATCAAAGCATGTGACGTGGTTCCAGTTGGCAATTTTAACGAATGCTGCTTCTTCCTATCGTTGGTCTGTGTTCGGGAAAACAGTCGAGGACGCAAGTACATTTGCATTTAGGGTCAAGAGCATACTTGAAGAAGCCATGAAGGCTCCCGACGCTGCCACATATAACATCAATCGGACGGAAATGACGGTGGACAAGATCGAAGCCAACACCACAACCGTTTCCCATTCGCCCGGTGCGAACACCATCGGCGGCAACGCCAGCCAAGTAAACCAGACCTCGAACGTCGTGGCGATCTCACAGGGCTTGCAGGATATCTCGGCGCTGATCGGCCTCGTGGAAGCGTCAAACACCGCGAACGCCGCAATGATGAAAGCCTATCTCGAAACGGTGCGGAGCAATCTGGCAGGCGGATCGCGGTCGAAAGAAGAAGCGAAGTCCGCATGGGCAAGCTTTGTGGATCAGGCGGGATCGCTGGCGCAGACCGGCACCAATGTCTGGGATCTGGTGGCGCGCGTCGGCAGCCTGTTCGCGGGTTGAGAAAGGGATGTGCGAATTGAACCCGCGCGTGGATGTAGCGACGGTGAAATGTCAGGTCACGTAAGCCTCGCGCAAGGTTCGGGGCGTAAACAAACCATGAACGCGGGCGCTGCCTGAATTTGGCGGCCTCCGCTTCGGGATGTTGGGCTTATGAGGGATGCATGGTCGACGAACCGGATCATCTGACTTTGGTGCCGCAGGTCATCGCACGGCATCGTGTTGCAGTGACGGGGCGTTTCATACTCGTCTGCCATGCTGCGCCCCCGCGCATGATAACGGCGATCATGCCAAAACAATTGAAGACCAAATCAAATCACACCGAGTTTTTTTTGCAGGCTCGACGACGAGGTCGTATATTGAAAGACGATACGCTTGTCGGGGAAAATGTACTTCGATGCCCGTTGAGACATGAGCGCCGCCTCGTGGAACCCGGACAGGATCAGCTTCAGTTTTCCGGGATAGGTGTTGATGTCGCCGATAGCGAATATCCCCGGCTCCGAGGTCTCAAATTTCTCGGTATCGACCGCAATCAGGTTCTCATTCAGGTTCAGGCCCCAGTTTGCCACCGGGC
Source organism: Rhodomicrobiaceae bacterium (assembly GCA_965247345.1). Taxonomy (GTDB): domain Bacteria; phylum Pseudomonadota; class Alphaproteobacteria; order Rhizobiales; family Rhodomicrobiaceae; genus Rhodomicrobium. The sequence continues at coordinate 87,302 of CBDFGZ010000009.1, forward strand.
CAAGCTTCATCGTCAGACCGAAAAACGGCAGCAGGCGTTCGCAGGGGATCGAATACTCCGCCTCCGCGCCGCCATCCACCGGCCCTTTGATATGCACGCTTGACAGTTCGCCAGCCGAACCTTCGAGCCTGGTCATCTGCCCGAGCAGAAACCGCATCTTGCCCTGTGTGACCAGGTCCCGCATCTTGTTGATGGAATCCGGTGCAGCACGGAACTGGTCGCGGCGATGAATGAGTGTCACGCTCTTTGCGATGGGCTGTAGATTAAGAGTCCAGTCGAGTGCCGAGTCGCCGCCACCGACGATCACGATGTTCTTATCGCGAAACGCATCCATTTTGCGAACGGCATAAAAGACCGACGTTCCCTCATAAGCCTCGATGCCCGCGAGTGGTGGTCGCTTTGGCGTGAACGAGCCGCCGCCCGCCGCGACCACGATCACTTTCGTGAAAAAACTGCGATCCGCGTCGGTTTGCACGTGAAAGCCGCCATCCTGCCGGGTGATGGCCTCCACGCGCTCGCCAAGATGGAAATGCGGGCTGAATGGCTTGATCTGCTCCAGCAGGCGATCCGTCAACTCTTGTCCTGTAACGATCGGCAAGGCCGGGATGTCGTAGATCGGCTTTTCGGGATAAAGTTCCGAACACTGCCCGCCCGGTTTGTCCAGGATATCGATCACATGCGATTTGATGTCGAGCAGGCCAAGCTCGAAGACGGCGAAGAGGCCCACGGGGCCTGCGCCAATGACGAGCGCATCTGTTTGTAATGTCTGGTCCATAGGTCTTCCGTTCGGGAAAGCTTGCTAAAGAAGCTCAGTTCTGATGTTCTGGAATACGCACGACGAGGCCATCCAGCTCAGGCTTGAGACGAATTTGACAACTCAGCCGACTTGTCGCCTGCACCTCGAAAGCGAAATCGAGCATGTCTTCTTCCATGGGAGAGGGCGCGCCGGTCTTCTCTTTCCATGCCTCGTCCACATAGACGTGGCATGTGGCGCAGGAACACGCACCGCCGCATTCCGCAACGATTCCCGGCACGGAATGCTTGATGGCCGTTTCCATCAGCGTCTGGCCCGCATCCCCGTCAACGGTGTGCACGGTTCCGCCATGCTCTATGTATGTGACTTTGACCATATTTGCTTTCATCTCCGGTGCGGATTGTATGTAAGCGAAAGCGTGGGATTCTGAAACAGCAAAATTTGTCACCCGTCTCGACGTGCCGTTTTTCGTCGACGCCTGACGCAAATCCTTTCCCCGGAGGGGTGCGGGAAAGAACCTGATCCCAACTCATCGGCCTTGCAGCGTTTCAAGCCGGCGTCACAGGCCGACATTTCGGTATTCCTGATTGTTTTTTGTTTGCAACTGACCCGAAGGCGATTTTCCATTTTCCGAATCGTTAATCTTACCTTTATATAAACAACACATTACCCGCGTTCAGTGAGTCGCCTCGATGGTCACCTGCCGTTTGCAATCTTTTTTTGGCCTCAAAATTCCATTAGCTCCCGGTGACTGTGGAGGGGGCTTTTCGGTTGAATGCAGTCGGGATGCCAGTGATTTTGATCCGTGTGTTAATTGGAATGCTGTCGGTAACGTCAGTAAAACTTGCGCCGCAGTGGCGTGTTTCTTGCAATCGTCCGTTTGAGGGCGGTCAATCAAGTACAAGACGTGGGGTCAGGACGCTTTAATGACTCAGAAGCAGGGAACGACGTCGAAGCCCCTCGATACGAAAGTGTCTGAGGATCCGCTGTCAAAGCAGGCGGAAGCTCAGGCTACACCGGACGGCAGGGCAACGGCGACCCGACCTGAGACCGTGGCGCAGACGAAGACCATCGACGGGACAGCCTCGCCGGTTCGCGGTGTCGCGGCCAGGCGGATACCGGACAGCGGCGATGGCGGCCCGTCACGGCCAGCCGTTCAGCAAAAGCGATCAGCGGCAGCGGCGCGTCATATTCCGGCAAACGACGATATGCCTTCGATCGGCGGCTTGATTTACGCGCTCCAGCAAAGACCCTCCAGGTCACCGTTCATCATTGCGCTCGTGGCATCCGGCGTCTGGTTCGTGCTCGGGCTGCTCGTGTCGTGGGCCGTGTTCAAGAAGAATTTCAGTGAATCCAGCAGCGCGTCCGATCTGATGGCAAACCCGTCCATCATTGCCGTGATCGCGACGATCGTCGTTCCCATTGCGCTGTTCTGGTTTTTGTCGATCCTCGTCTGGCGCGCTCAGGAACTGCGGCTGATGTCGTCGGCAATGACCGAGGTCGCCGTTCGGCTGGCTGAACCGGATCGCATGGCGGAGCAATCCGTTGCATCGCTGGGGCAGACTGTGCGCCGGCAGGTTGCCGCCATGAATGACGCCATTTCCCGTGCTCTGGGGCGCGCGGGGGAACTGGAAGCGCTCGTGCACAACGAGGTCGCGGCCCTGGAGCGGTCATATACGGAAAACGAGCATCGGATCCGCAACCTTGTCAGCGAACTGGCAAGCGAGCGCGAGGCGCTGGCAAACAACAGTGAGCGCGTGAGCGAGGCGCTGCGCGGAATCGGTGCCCAGGTCACCCGCGAGATCACGGCGGCAAGCGAAAAAGCGTCGCAGTCGCTTGGGCAGGCCAGCGTGACGATGGCGGAGACGTTCACGAATCGCGGTCAGAAGATCACGGCTGCCGTCACAGCGGCTGGAACCGCAATCGACGAAAAGCTTGCCGAACGTGGCGCGCGCATTACCGAGCAACTCGTGAAGCATGGCGCACAGGCCGCCGAGACCTTGCGTCAGTCCAGTCTCGAAGTAACGCGTCAGATTCAGGAAACCTCCGACCGGTCAGCGGCTGCCATATCGGCAAAGGGAAACAAGCTTGTCTCGTCCGTGATCGAGATGAGTGAGAAGGTCGGGCGCGAAGTTCCGGCGTTGCTCGAAAAGCTCGGCAACGAGCAGACGAACCTGAGCAGGATCATCGACGGTGCAACCCGCAATCTTTCCGCCCTTGAAACGGCCCTGGCTGAGAAAACTCAGTCGCTTGGTATGACCCTCCAGGAGCGCACCAGCGTTTTGCAGACGGTTCTGTCCGATCAGTCCAACAGGATGAACGCAACCCTCACTCAGCGGATCAACGACCTTGAAACCATTCTGAGCAAACGGACCGAGCACTTCGATGTCAGTCTCGGCGAACGCGCCAAACAGCTTGAGTCGACGCTTTCGATACGGTCCCAGGCTATCGAAGCGACGGTGGCCAAGCAGGCAACCGGTATTCGGGATACGCTGGAGCGCCATTCAGCGACGATGGAGCAGACACTCGGCCGCCAGGCGCAACAGATCGAGCGGGTCGTGGCGAACAACTCTGCAGCCATTCAGCGGACGGTGGAAGAACTCGCTCAACGTCAGACCAGCGGTTCCGATGCGCTGGCTTCGCAGGCGCGAACCCTGAAGGAGGTTTCCGCCGGACTGATGGGCCAGCTTGGCGGCCTGACGAAGCGGTTCGAAGATCAGGGATCAGCGATCATGAGCGCGGCGCGGACCTTCGAAATGTCGAATTCAAAAATCGACGCCGTCATGGAGCAGCGCCAGGCGGGCCTTTCAAGGCTCATGGAAAGCATTGGCGGCAAGGCGGTCGAACTCGACCGCATGATGAATTCCTATTCGAACATGCTGGAACAGTCGCTCAGCCAGGCTGAGATCAGGGCGCGCAAAGTCACCGAAATGCTTGCCAAAGACTCATCGGAGAAATCCCAGGCGGCCATTCGCGACATCGAACGCATGCGTCATGAGGCACAGACCCATACGGCAAAAGCGGTGGCGGAACTTCAGACAAACTTCTCGTCGTTATCGGATCAGGTCTCGACACAACTCACGACGCTATCGGGCAAGTTTGCAGATACGACCCGCACAGTCCGCGATTCCACACGACGTGCGACCGTCGACCTGGAGAGCGCGCAGACCGAACTGGCGCGCCATGCAAAGGGGTTGCCGGAAACCGCAAAGCAAAGCGCGACAGCCATGCGCCGCGCTTTGAACGACCAACTGTCCGCGTTGAACCAGCTTTCCGATATTTCCAGCCGACATTCTTATGCCAGTTCCGTGTCCGCACCTGATCCTCAGGTGGAGCAGCGCAGACGTGATCGCGAGCGCGAAGCGTCCTCACAGGGCCAACCGCCCCATGACGCGTCGTTTCCAAGTCCTCGGCCCGGTTACGAATACGGGCAACCTGAGCGGCCTCAGTGGCAACAACCCGAAGCGGTTACCCCGCGCCCAACTCAGGATCAGCCGCCGCGTTCGTATCATGACGAGATTCCGCAACAGCCCGTATTTCAGGACGAGGCACCGGTCGCTCGTCAGACCCAATGGTCGTTGGGGGATTTGCTTGCGCGGGCTTCCGAGGACGAAAGCGCGCCATTCCCCACTCGCGATGATTACGGCGCGCCACCTGCCAGTCCCGCCGTGACTGCGTCGCCGGGGCGTTCTGCGCCCAATGATGCAATGGATTTCAATATGTCCGATATCGCAGCCGCCATCGATGAACGGCGCGTGATGGAAGTATGGCAGCGGCTTAAGCACGGGGAGACCGATATCCTCAATCAACGCGGTCTTTATTCAAGACCCGGCCAGACCATTGTGGATCGCGTCCGACGTCGATTTGAGACCGACGCCACCTTTCGGGTCATAACGGAACGCTATTGCACGGACTTCGAGAAAATGTTGCACGATTTGAGCCGCAACGACCCGCGCGGCGGCGCCGTTCAAACCAACCTCGCCTCCGACAACGGCCGTATCTATTTCGTGTTGGCACATGTTAGCGGACGGCTTGGCGCATAGTCCGTTTCACTGGCCGACTAAGCATTCTTTCCCCCAACGACTATCGCTTGTAAGCGCTCTCGGTTTTCGCATTTTTGACGTACAAAGCCGTGCACGCGTCTGAGATCAATTGCAGTCTGACGCTGTTCTGAACTACAGGCAAGCACACCAGCACTTGTCTGGCGAACAACAGGTGCATCCTTCGGGACGCTTCTAAACCGCTCCTCAGAATGATGCTTAGGGACGCGGTTGAACCGCTTCTCAGAATGATGCTTCTGGACGCGCTAAAACCCAGACACACCATAACCAGGATGGCGAATGTGTCATCTTCGTTTGCATTTTGCCACAATACCATCAAATATTGGACGATGGAACATACAACGAACTTTGTATGCAAGAGTTGGAGTCGTCCATCATGGCGAGGCTTTACGACGAACAGACTCTGACGGTTTATCGACAACAGGCCCAGAGGGTCGCGGCCATGCCGGTGCAGAACCGGTGCAAGTTTTATCTGAAAGCCTTCATGGACAAAATGCCGCCGGGCGCGAGTGTGCTCGATCTCGGCTGCGGCTCCGGATGGGCGTCGATGGTGATGAGCCGCCACGGCTTCGACGCCTATGCTGTGGATGCCGTTTCAGAATTAGCCGGAATCGCATCCACGAAAATGTCCCGCCCCGCCAACGCGATTCGCTTCGACGAGGTTGAAGCCCCGGAGATGTTCGACGGCATTTTCGCCTGCGACGCCCTGCATTACGTGCCACGTGAGTCGGCGGGCACGATACTTGGCATCATGAGCATGGCGTTGAAGCCCGGCGGTATTATCTTTGCGAGCGTCAAACAGGGACAAGGCGACTATCGCGACGGGTCCGGGCGGTTTTATGCCTGTTACCAGGTGGATCAGCTTATGGCACTGGCGAATGGATCGTCCGGATTGGCGTTCTCTTCCCTTAAGACGGACTCGTCTGTGGACCTCAGCGGCGAGCCGCGAATTTTTCTCGGACTCCATTGCCGTCGCAGCAAGCAGGTCTGGGCTTAAACCCGACGTCGGCGTAACGCCTAAGTGTTTGCCGGGAGATTAGAAGAGACGCATGGTTCTGTCGTTACCGCAATCCAATCCTGCGGCGGGACCGGCGAACACGCGGCTCGTAAGCCCACCGGATGCCTTCCACGTGCGGGCCATAACCAATCTGCGCGCCTGTTATTAACGCAGTATGATTTCGGCTTTACTTTCAAAAACCGCGCTAACGTTGATGCGAGCCAATGCCCAAAAACGCCTCCGCAGCGGCTGGAGCGCGGACTTTCGCGCCGCTGATGAAGTAGATAAAGACATCGCGGTTGCCTGAAGCCCAGTCCTTCGCGCGTCTGGACCATTCCGCGAGAACCCCCGGCGCGTAGCCCGCAAGCTCGTCCTCCACGGTCCGCATCAGTCTCGCGTACGTGAAATCCGCGGTTTTCTCGTCGATGAACGGATACTCATCGGAGTCGGCAAGCACGATGGCTGCCCCTGCATTGCGGGCCATTTCATAAAATTGGGACACCTTGAAACTCTCGTGGCGCACTTCCAATGCGTGCCGAAGCGGCGTGCCATCGAGTTCACGCGGCAGAAGTGCGAGAAACGCGTCGAAATCATCAGGCGCAAACTTTTTAGTGGCCGCGAACTGCCATAAAACCGGGCCAAGCTTATCGCCAAGCTCACTCAAGCCGCTTTGCATAAACCGGTCGATGGACTCGCCGGCCTCACCAAGCACTTTCTTGTTCGTCGCATAGCGTGGCGCTTTCACCGAAAACACGAAGTCGTCCGGCGTCTCGTCCCGCCATTTCGTAAAGCTTGCCGGCGTCTGCGTCCGGTAGAACGTCCCGTTGATCTCGATGGTGCTGAGCTTGCGGCTCGCGTATTCAAGCTCGCGTTTCTGTGGCAGCCCTTGCGGGTAAAACGTGCCGCGCCATGGCTCGAATGTCCAGCCGCCGATCCCTGCGCGGATCATGGTATCGGGTGCCTCATGTCATTTCAGCTTTCTGTGACGGTGAAACGGGGCCGCTAAAATGCTACACCCGAAGACGCTATAACGCGTATCATTTTTGTTATTCCCCACCTTGAGGTGGCCATCCATCCGAGCAAAAAAGCAATCGAAACATAGCGACTTTGTCATTGCAGTGGATGGCCGGGTCAAGTCGGCCATGGCGAATAACGTTATGCAGCGGTCTCTTCGTAACAGATCGCGCGATACAGACGCATTTCACTGCGCTGCGACCTGAGGCGATTTGAAATAAAAATACTCCGAAGGCAGATGTCAAGGGTGATTGCATCTGGATCTGGCGTAGAAAGGAACGTAGAAACAGAAGGTTAAAGGCTTCGATCATTCGATCCGCAGCGGCAGAATTTTCCACGTAAGCAGTTTCGGGAAAATGTTGGAGGGCAAACGGATATTGCGGAGAGATCGACAGCGCCCGCTGCACGATTTGTGAGAGGGGACAGATTGAAGACGGTCGAATCCGTTGACCGTTCGAGGTAGATCGGGGTAGGCAAGACGGCGAATGCACCCGTAGCTCAGCTGGATAGAGCGCCACCCTCCGAAGGTGGAGGCCACACGTTCGAATCGTGTCGGGTGCGCCAATCTCATAGGCGCCAGAATGATTTACGTGCGGAATTGGCGCGATTGGCAAATTTCTCGCTGTTCGGCTAGCGTGAAGCAGTGAAGTTGGTGCGTGATCGCGGGGTATCTGTGGCACAACCTGCCCGCCATCTCTCACCGCGGGCTATGTCACCGGGTCGTTTCACATGGACGATTTGCTAGCTGACACGGGTGCCGCCATCCGCGAAGTGGCCAATCCGTCCTTTATGGACAACATTGCGAGACAGGCGGAGTGTGCGGTCCCGGAGTGTGATGGAATGGATTTAGCCTGAACTGATCCGGGTTTTCTGTCCAGCATTTGCAGATGTATTCATAGGGCGTAAGCCCGCGCAGGGTTTTCAGCCGTTTGGCGAAGTTATATGCGTCCACGAAGGCTGAGAGATGCTCTTGAAGCTGATCCTGGCAGTCGTAGTGATAGCGTTTGACGGTTGCTTCCTTCAGGGTCCGGTTCATTCGCCCGACCTGACCATTGGTCCAAGGGTGGCTGATCTTTGTCAGCCTGTGCTCGATGATATTTTCCCGGCAGGTTCGGACAAAGATGTGTTCGAAAGCGTAACGGTCCTGTTTTCGGTTGGTGAACTGGATCCCGTTGTCGGTCAGCACGGTATGGATTCTATAAGGAACCGCCTCGATCAAGCGCCGCAAAAACTGCGCCGCCTCCATCTTCCCCGCCTTCCTGCATAAGCGCACAAAGACAAATTTAGAGGTCCGATCAATGGCTACAAAGAGATAGAGCTTGCCTTCACCGGTTCTGACCTCGGCAATATCGACATGAAAATACCCAATGGGATATTTCTTGAAAGCTTTCCTGGCCGGCTTATCGCCGTCCACGCGCCGTACAGCCGGCTTATGCGTCGCGCGGTTACGCGCGCCTCTGGCGCGACGACGCTGATGGCAGCGATGCAACGATGATCGGGTCAGATGCGGGATCGTTGCTTGCAGGGTGTAAAGACAATCGTCCAGCGGCAAGAGCGTGTGCTTGCGGACAGCAACCGCAATGGCTTCTTCCTCAACCGATAAAACCGTTGAACGCGGTGATTTCGGCCCCATGGGAGCATCTTCTACGAAGGTGCGCTTCTTCCACTTTGCGACCGTCCTGGAGTTCAGCCCATAACGTTCACTCAGATCTTTGAGCGAAGCATACGACACGCTGTATCGAAGTTCGGATGGCGTGCGTCGCGTCGGAGATGCGCGCTTCCAGCGCGACGTCGTGGCGCTGCCGTGAAGTATCTGTCCCATAACCTCTCCCGAAGTTTCGGGTCAGTTAGACTGATTCCATCACACTCCGGGACTGAACACCTAAGCGCGTGGCGGGCCGCGTTGATTCCGACCCTCGACAGCACCCTCATCGCCAGAACGTGACACGCATCCTCACGAGAAGGGGCATTGGCCACACTGAATCACGGCGAACTCAGCGATCCCATTAATAGGGTCATCCCCCGCGTGCCTGCGGATCTAGCTCGGAGCAATCGATTATGAGATCGCACGCCATTATCGTCGGCGCGGGGCCGGTTGGACTTGCTACTGCTTTGGAACTCGCGCGGCTCGGGAAAAGCGTTCGGGTCTTCGCTGTCGAAGCCGCTCCGACGACGGAGAGCCGCGCCACCGGCGTGCTTCCAGGCACGCTGGACTGGCTGGAGCCGACCGGCGCTACCGAGCGCATGATCGCCGCCGGCATGCGGCTGAAAGGTGTGCGTGTCGTCAGTGGTGATAAGACGCGAGCCCTTATCAAGGCGACACGTCTGAAGCATCGCTTCAACTTCATGCTGTCGCTGCCGCAAAGCAGAACGGAAGCGATTCTGACATCGTGCTTGGCCGAGCGCGGCGTCGAGGTCGAGCGCGGGCATCGTGTGACCGGCATCACTCCTCTAGCTGATGGCGCCGAGATCTTGGTGACAAACGAGAGCGGAATACAAACAGTCGCCGCAGATTGGCTGATCGGCGCGGACGGCGCGCATTCCACGGTGCGAAAGACGCTCGCCATCGGATTTCCTGGCGAGGCCTATCCGTTCGAGTGGACATTGGCCGACGTCGATCTCGGCGACGCCGAGGCCGATCGCGGCGAGATGATCTTGGATGCGCATGCGCCGATTGTACTGCGCTTCCCGATTGGCGAGGGGCGGCACCGGATCCTCGCCAATGGGCCAGATGTGCTAGACCGCGCGCCATCGCGCTGGAAGCTTGGCGCGGTTCACTGGCAAAGCAGCTACCGGGTAAGCCATCGCCAGGCGGAGCGTCTCGGCGAGGGTCGGATTTGGCTCGTTGGTGACGCCGCGCACATCCACTCGCCCGCTGGCGGACGCGGCATGAATCTTGGCATCGAGGACGGCGTAACGCTTGCTCGCCGAATTGCGGAGGGGAGCTTGGGCGATTGGGCTACGGAGCGCCATGCCAAGAGGACGGCAACGATCCGCGAGAGCGACGTTGCAGAGGGTCGCCACGGCAGATGGGGCGGTCGCTCGTTGGATCGCGCCGCGACTGGTCGGACTGATGACCTCAATACCGCCAGTGCATGATCGCCTCATAGCGCGCCTTGCGGCGCCGTCCTGATGAATGCTGTTCGCCAGCCCAGTAATTGAAGGTGCTGCCAAGGTGCCTACCGCGTGACGGTATCGCGCTGAGATTTGTCTTTCGGCCTCTGGCGCTGGTGCTCAAGGCCTCCTTAGAGATTCGCTGCTGGCTCGGTGGCGGGACCGAGCTCGCGAATTGATTTTCCGGTCGTCATCTCGTCATCGTCTCGTTTGCTACGGCGGCACCCGTCGCCGGCAGTCGTTTGATCTCTCCAAGGCGTGAGCGTTTCACTCAGTGGCAAGATCCGTCCCCAACCCATCACCCAACTGCCGCGAATTGTCAGTTAGGCGCCCGTATACCTCCTGCAGCAACAAGCCTGCCGATGGGAAACAGCGTCATGGCGCGGACTTACCGCAATGTTTAGGCCCGGAGGTGGTCAGTGTTAAATCTGACCTCCATCATCCAAGCAATTGTGGTGTCGGAGCAGCTTAGTTTTCGGAGAGCAGCAGCAATGCTTGACGCACCTCAGTCCGCCGTGAGCCGTCGTGTTCGCGACCTAGAAGACGAATTGGGGGTTTCTCTCTTCGAACGACATAGCGGAGGTGTGCGCACCACCGCAGCGGGTCGTACATTTATTAATCGCGCTCGAAAAGCACTCCTCGAGCTCGACTATGCTGTGAAGAGCGCGGGTCGCGCGGGCTGCGGCGCGGAAGGGCACCTGCGCGTTGGCATCTTTGCGTCGATTGCCTCAGGATTCGTCAACGAGCTTCTTGCATCATATTCGGCTAAGCATCCAGACGTCGCGATCGATGTGGTTGAGTGCGCACCGCGCGAGCAAATGGCGCGCATCAAGGAGCGTCGGCTCGACGTGGCTTTTGTCACCGGCATCCCGACAGCACCAAGTTTCGATTGCGAGCTTTTTTGGCACGAGCGGGTGTTCGCTGTGCTTCCCATTGCCCATTCTCTCGCCCGAGAAACGAGTGTGGTTTGGTCAACATTGAAGGATGAGCACTTCATCGTCAGCTCCGATCAACCCGGACCCGAGATACACGACTTTATCGTCAAACAACTTTCAGAACTGGGTCATCATCCCAATGTCGAACGATATCAAGTGGGTCGCGAAACGCTCATGGTTCTGGTCGGCCTGGGGCTTGGAGTCAGCTTGATCAGCGACGCGGGATCGGCGCCTACTTATCCAAACGTCGCATTCCGCCCCTTGGCTGATGGCGATAACTTGCTTCCGTTCAGTGCAATATGGGCACCGGATAGCGACAATCCGGCACTGCGGCGATTGCTGAGCCTGGCCCGAAGTATGTCAAAAGCTGTTTTACCGACGTTGCTCCTTCTCTTTGGGCTGTCCGGCTATGAGCTACCGGTGTCGTTTGACGCGATCATCTAGGAATTCGTCTCGGTTCGCCGCGCTTTTGTAAATGCCCGATCGGTCGCCATGAACCTTTCGATCATGGGCACGATGAGTTTCCGCGGTTCCCCGACGGGTCGCCCGGTCTCCCGGGCCAGAACCTCGGCATAGGCGACCAGATTTCGGTGAACGGTTGCAGGCACGTCGATCGAGACCTTTACTGGCTTGTTGTCATCGAGCTCGCATAGCTTCAGTTTCGCCATGGTCAACCTCCGTAAGGTTCGAGGACGAGATCGCGCGTAACGATTACCCGGACCGGGAAGCCCGGCCGGATGGTCAATGTCGGCGCGATGTTGAGCTGACGACGAACGATCTGCTGGCCGGCGTCGGTGATGGTCGATTGGCCACCGTCGCGGATGGCCTGCACGAGACGGTCGTTGTCGTCGGTGGCCAATTCCGCCCCAACGCCGAGCAACGTCGAGAGCGCGGCGGCTTTGGCGAGATCCCACCAATGATAATCGACGCCGTCCTTCAGCCCGGCATAGCCCTCGGCGTCCGCGCCCGGACCATGACCCACGATTATAAACGTCATGGCACGACGACCCTTTTCGCGGCCTTAGAGCGGTTCCCGAAAAGTGTGACGCGGTTTTCGGATAAGAACCGCTCTCGTATAAATAACTTAGAGCCGATGGCCCGATTCCTTTTGATCGGGATCGGCTCTAAACGTGCTCGACGGCTCGGTCATCGGGCGAAACATGCAGCGTCACCGCCACCAGGAATTTATCCGCTTTCTGAACGCCATCGAACGCGAGGTTCCCAAAAACAAAGCGATCCATGCCGTCCTCGACAACTACGCCGCCCACAAACACGGACACGTCCGCGCCTGGCTTGCCCCCCACCCCCGCTGGACGTTTCACTTCACGCCCACCTCATGCTCCTGGCTCAACGCCGTCGAAGGCTTTTTCGCGAGACTCACGCGGCGGCGGCTGAAACACGGCGTGTTCTGCTCCGTCACCGATCTGCAAACGGCCATCAACCGCTTTGTCAAGGACCATAACCAGGAGCCGAAGCCCTTCGTCTGGAAGAAGGACCCCGATGACATCATCGCCGCCGTTAAACGTGGGTTCCAAACGTTGGAGTCAATCCACTAGTATACAGCCTGGTAAAATTTGGTCTCTTGCGGATTAGTTGAACTGCGGAGGCTGAAGCGTAGACAATAAAAAAACAGGTATCCCTTTGCGTACCAAGGATACCTGTTTTTTATTAAGCTATTGATCGCAAGACTATAAGGTTAGCGGCGAAGGGGTTCCGGACGCTGAAAGCGAATCCGCGCAAACGGTGGAAGATGCTCTTCGTCCAATTCACCGTAACGGGCACCAAAGAACGAGGCGAGCAATCCGACGAGCATGGCTGCAAATGCCGAGTAAGCTGCGGTTGCAATGGCCTGGCGCGTTACTTCAGCCGCCTGACGGGCTTTTTGCTGAGCTTGTTCTACAGTGTTACTGATCGTGTTCTGTGCTTCGTCCACGCGGCGACGTGCATCCTCTGGCGAGATGTTGGCAATTTTCGCAATGGACGATACCAATTGGTCGCGCTGCTGCGAAGTCCACTCACCTTGAATAAACCGCTGTCCAATAAGGCTTTTCACGTCCTGAACGGCGTTCTGATCAACCTGCCCTGACGGCGTGCCGATCAAGGTCGATTGTAGCCGGTCAACAAGCCCGTATGGTGCATTTTGTCCAAGGTTTACGGCACCACCACCAGCCGAGCCGATAATACGACCGGCGCGATCTGCGATTGTGCCGGTTGCCGTAACCGCGTTTCCAGCGCCTTTAACGAGAGCTGGAACCAATACCGACATGGTAATCAGCGTTGACAACGCCCATACGCCAAAAGCGTAGATTGCAGCGCGCTGGCCGGTGAACGTATGCGCCAGGGTGCTGGCGACAAAGCCGCCGATAAACAGGCTTACCGCCGTCGATGCCAGAAACCAAATCCCGGTCACGCCGCCAACGGTTGCAAGCGTGTCGCCCGCCCGCGCACTTGTATCGGCGGTGCTTGCTCCGACCCCAAGGCCCAGAACATGCAGCATTATGGAAATGGCAAGCGCGACCATCGTACCGAAAAAAATCGAACTCCAGGAAATCGAGCGCCAGTCTTCGATCTGCCGCTCAGTGTGGTTATCGTTGGTTATGTCAGACATGTGTATCTCCTTTTGTGTCGCGGGATCAACACGCAGAACAGCGGGTTGAGCCAGTTTGTCTGGTTGGATTGCTTTTAATTCTTCAAGATGGTGAATTTGATCGGCGTGAAGCGTCTCATGACGCCCAAGCTTTATTAGCACCAGCGAGATATCGTCTTTGAGTTTTGTGAGTTGATCTCCGTGGATCTCCAACAAATCTTTGTATTCAAGCAGCAATCTGCCGTGCTCGGACTGAGAGGCATTCAGGTTGACAAATCGATGCTGTATTTCTTTGTTGGCGCGGTCGTAATCCGCCCTGAATTCCTGCAGAAGGCGGGTCGCCTGGTTTCTGATACTTTCTTTATTTTCTCTCATGATCGCCTCCGCCTTCGGCACCAGAACCACTGCCAGACTTTCGCTGTGACACTCATGCATGTGTCTCCCAAAGCAAGACAAACGCTGGTCGCGTTGGCCTGCTGGGAGTTGTAGGGACATTTGCCTTCGAATGTCTTAAAAACGGCAGCCGGTTCATGGGGTTAAAAAACCGGGAATGCGGACCGAGTTGCCTTCGCGTGACATTTTTTATTTGGATTATTTTAATAAGTAAACGAATGCCGAGTCCGGACCTTCGCTGAAACGACGTTCGGGATACGACTGCCCGGCTTATTGCGGTCGTGACCGCATGCGTCCGTATTCTTTGCCGGTTTCAGGGTTGTAGCTGAGAACCACGTCACCGCTGGCCGTCTTGATGTGCAGGACGACGATAGCTGGCGTGGCCAGAATTGTTTTTATTTCCGCTCCTTTTTCAAATGAGGCAATATCATACGCGCTGTTAAAGGTGGCGCGTGTTATGCCGGTTGTCGCCGCGCGGGAAGCTTGACGGGCCATGCCGAAAATCAGGGCTATAATCCCCAGAACGAGCATAACGCCCATAACGATGACGCTGATTTTCAGAATGCGTACCTGACGTGGCGTGAACCCGTTCGATGGGGCAGTGGAGTCTTGGAGCATTTGCATTTCTTCTGTTAATGATGAAGTGATGGCAATGGACAATCCAGGTCAATTTTCCGCGACTGTGAGTGAAGCCGACCAGGGTGACCGGCTGGACAGGTTCCTATCGTCGCGCATTTCAACGTTAAGCCGGGCACGAGTGCAAGACCTCATTCGTGACGGTCACGTTCGCAAAGGCGCGCTCGCCGTCATGGAAACCGATGCCAGGGTGCGCGTTGGGGATGAATATACGGTTGCCATCCCGGCACCGAAGGCATCGTGGCTGGAAAGCCAGCCGCTGGCGCTTAACGTTGTTTATGAAGACGAATTTCTGCTCGTCATCAACAAGCCGGCGGGGCTTGTGGTTCACCCGGGTGCCGGAAACCCGGATCATACCCTGGTCAACGCGCTTCTGGCCCACTGCGGCGATAGTTTGTCGGGCATCGGCGGCGTCGCGCGGCCAGGCATCGTGCATCGCCTCGATAAGGGAACAAGCGGTCTGATGGTGATTGCCAAGACGGACATGGCGCATCGCAATCTGAGTGAACAGTTTGCGGATCATGGCCGCACCGGTGCGCTGCGCCGCGAGTACCTTGCATTTGTATGGGGTGAACCGAAACCTCGATCCGGTCGCATTGAGACACAAATCGCACGGCACTCAGGGTCACGCCTGCGCATGGCGGTCGTCCCGGTCGGGGGGCGGAACGCGATCACCCACTATGATATGGAAATTGTTTATACGGCTATCTCCAAGAAAATGCATCGGTCAGGTGGTGGCATGCAGGACGGCGCAATCTACACCTCCCCTGTTGCAAGCCTGGTGCGTTGCAGGCTTGAGACGGGACGCACCCATCAGGTTAGAGTGCATATGGCGCATCTCGGGACGCCGATTATCGGCGATCCGCTTTACAGCACCGGGTTTCAAACAAAAATTTCTGCCTTGGATGAACCCGCACGCGTTCAGGTTGCGTTAATGGACAGACAGGCATTGCATGCTGCGGTTTTGTCTTTCAAGCACCCGAAAACGCGGCGGGTTCAGAATTTCGAAAGCGAGTTGCCCGAGGACATGTCAGGCCTGCGTGACGGATTACAGGCTATGACCTTCAATATGGCGAAGATTTAAGATGCAGTGTGGAGTTTACGGGCGTATTGTTCTGCGGTCGTTCGAAAAAGGTGAACGATTTCTCCACGAGTAGCGGGAACGATCGCTGCGGAGGTTCAAGATTATGAGTTCATTGCCATCAGTAGCAACCAGCGGCGGCCTGGCGCGATATCTTGAAGAGATACGCCGGTTTCCCATGCTGGAGCCCCAGGAAGAATATATGCTTGCCAAGCGCTGGCAAGAGCATGAAGATTCAGCTGCGGCGCAGAAGCTGGTAACATCCCATTTGCGTCTCGTGGCGCGCATTGCCATGGGTTATCGCGGATACGGCTTGCCCATCGGTGAAGTGATTTCCGAAGGCAATGTCGGTCTCATGCAGGCTGTAAAGCGCTTCGATCCCGACAAAGGCTTTCGCCTGGCAACCTATGCCATGTGGTGGATCAGGGCCGCCATCCAAGAATATATTCTGCGGTCCTGGAGCCTCGTTAAAATGGGGACCACGGCGAGCCAGAAAAAGCTTTTCTTCAATCTGCGAAAGGCGAAGAGCCAGCTTCAGGCGTTCGAAGAAGGTGACATGCGCCCGGATCAGGTCGCCCAGATCGCAACCAATCTCGGCGTGCCGGAAGAAGACGTTATTTCAATGAATCGGCGCCTTGGTGGCGATGCATCGTTGAACGCGCCGCTGCGGGCTGACGCGGAAAGCGGCGAGTGGCAGGACTGGCTTGTGGATGAAGGCCCGAACCAGGAAAACACCCTCGCCGAAAGCGAGGAGCTGACGCGTCGGCGGGAATACCTCGAAGATGCGATGGGAAGCCTGAACGATAGGGAGCGGCGTATTTTTTCGGCGCGCAGACTTGCTGACGATCCGATGACACTGGAGGAACTGTCGACGGAGTTCGGCGTTAGCCGCGAACGGATACGCCAGATCGAAGTGCGGGCCTTTGAAAAGGTTCAGAAAGCCGTGCAGAAGTCTGCGGTTCAGGCCGAAACCCCGCGCACGTTTTTGCCCCATGGTGCTTCGGCATCAGTCGGTGCGCGCTAACTCGACCTCATCCTTAGAAGGGGCTGCGTTAGCCGCGACTTGTTGGTACGCAAACATGAACGGATCGCAACGATCGTCGCGATCCGTTTTTCTACATAAGACCAAGGTCACCGATAACCCCGGCGTTAGCGCACCTGATGGTGATGACTGACAGCCTCGCCATCGTTCGCTTTAAGCTGGCTGAACACAAGCGTCGACACCAGAGTCATGGCGCCAAGGACGAGGAAAGCGCTATGAAGGCCGATGCTGATAAGCTCGTTCGACGCGCCCGAACTCGGAATGAACATGGCCGTAATCAGCCCCGCCGAAGCGATACCGAAACTGATGGATAGCTCCTGCGATGTGCTCGAAATTGAACCCGCACCGCCTTTGCTATGATCGTCCACGTCGGCATAAGCCATGGTGTTCATGGTTGTATATTGCAGCGATGAACAAGCTCCGTAGGCTGCGGCCTGCATGACAATCACCCAAATGGGTGTGCCTGGACCGACTGTCGCGAAAAGGGCCAGCAATACCGCGAGGCTGACCGTGTTGATGATCAGCATATTGCGAAAGCCCAATTTATCGAGAAGGAACGGAAGAGCCAGCTTTGCCAGAATGCCGGATACGGCCTGGGGCAGGATAAGAAGACCCGATGTCATGGGGCTGTAGCCAAGGGCCAACTGATACAGAAGCGGCAGAAGAAATGGTACACCGCCGACGCCAAGGCGAGTGACAAAGCTTCCGATCACTGACACCTTGAACGTGCGGATGCGCAGCAACTTGACTTTCAGCAATGGGCTGGGCACTCGAAGCGAGTGGATTGCATACGCGATAAGAAGCGCAACCGACAGGGCGAATAAGGCGATCACGGTCTGATGGTCCATGATATGATCGCCAAACACTTCGAGCACATGAGACATCAGCGCTATGCCGACTCCGAACAGGATAAAGCCCAGAAAGTCCAGCGGTTCTCTCACCTCTTCGCGGTAATCGGGGAGATAACGCCTCACGAGAATGAGGCCGACAATACCGATGGGGATGTTCACGAAAAAGATCACGCTCCATTCAAAGTGGGCGACAATTGCCCCACCAAGGACCGGACCAAGGACCGGACCAGCCCAACCGAAAATGGTTACGAAGCTCAAAATCCGGACGAGATCACTTTTGCTGTAAGTTTTTACGAGTGTGAGCCGACCCACGGGCACCATCATGGCACCGCCGATCCCCTGAAGGATGCGGCAGGCGGTCAAAAGATGAATGTCGTGGGACAACCCGGCGAGAAACGATGCGAAGGTAAAAATCGCTATGGCGCAGGTGAAAATAAGGCGTGTCCCGTACCGGTCTGCCATCCAGCCGCTGATGGGAATGAACACCGCAAGGCTGAGCGTATAGCTTGCGAGCACGGATTTCACGCTCAAAGCAGGCACACCCATGGCGTGGGCTATAATCGGCACTGCCGTATTCAAGATGGTGGTGTCGAGCGATTCCATGAAGAACGCCATGGCCACCAGCCACGGCAACAATTGCGTTATAACGGGCTTCTGCGGTGGGGCAGACACTTCTATTTGTTCGACGCTTGCCGGAACCGCTTCATTTTGCATAATTTTCTTTGCCCTTAGGCTTATATTTCGTCACTTGGTCGATTGCGGCTATTATGTTGTTGTCCCAACTCACGAGTGACGCAGGATGAACATCGCTATCGTCCGTGAACGCGCTACACCATAAGTCGATAGTGTCAGGACAGCCGTCCGAATGTCAATCGGAGGAAACTCGCGTCGCAGGACTTTCACGTGAACGTGTGTCGAGGCCTTGATTGCCTCCAAAAAGCGTGTCCATAACTTCCTGTGTTCGTCCCTGACTTATTGCAAGTTCCATTGTAATGAACGGTCTTGGACCCGAGTTGGTGTTGCTAGCCCCGGTGCATTGGGCTCAAGTTGCATAGAGTGATCGGCTAGGGCAGATATTACGATGACGGCCTCGGTTTTCAGATCTCGCACACCTCAGTTTCATATGTCTTAGAAGGGTGCATGAACCATGGGTTCTCGAGCAGACCATACTGATCGACGAGACGAACTCAATCGCCTTTTTGCTGCGTCATCGATCGAGCAACTGCATCCGATGATCCGGGCATGGGGTGCCGTCGCAACGAATGCACAGTTGGCGAACGCACAGCAGGAGATTATCGAAGCCGTCTTCGACGACAGCCTCGCAACACGTTTCAGTTCAGTGAAGAACGCTTTGGGGCTGCCGTTGGCGTCGTTCAGAAATCGCCTGATGCAGCTCGGCAATCACCACGCAATTGCGGGGATCAATTTTCAGGAGCCACAGGGCAATGCCGCGTTCGTCTGCTTTTTACGGTCCACGATGCCCCTTGGAAGTGTTTCTGACTGGTCTAGCTTTGCACCCGTCATCACGGCCTCTTTTGACGACTTCCAGCCCAGGCTTATGCAATTTTTTCATCCGGGGCACCTGCCGCTGACCGCGCCGACGATTGGAATCGATGACTACCTGCTGGCCGGAAAAGCATCAAAGATGGCGCAAAAGCCGAAAACTGACAATGCCGATAGGGTTGTTCTGCGGCGCAGCACGAGCCTTGAGTTCTATCCACGCTATCAGGCGATGTATGAAGCAATATACGGCGAACGCCCTCAGCTTCGAGGCGAAGTCCGCACCGAACCGCAGGACAATCTCGCGATCTGCCTGAACGAGGGGTTCCTTTTCGAAATCGTTGTCGATGGCCGATGGGCAGGCATCGTTGCTGCGAAATGGCGAACGCTTGTCGCGATCCACGGTGTGTTCATGGTCGAAATCGTTTTATCTCCGGAGGCGCGCGGGCAAAATCTTGCTCCGACCGTGCATCGGTTGTTCGCAGCAAAGATTGTGGAGATGTTCCCGGCCGCTGTGATTACAGGGACGATCTCATCCAAAAATCAGTGGTCGCTCAAAGCAGCCTTGCGGGCAGGACGGGTGGAGGTTGGCGCGTGGCACTGGGTTGCACTGTGACCCGGTTCAGTCAATCTCAACTGAAATCCACGTCAGAAACTCGTTCGCGCGTTTTCGCGAATCATTCGCCGTTTTTCCTGAAACACAAAACTCGACAAGATACGCTTCCCTGTCCATGCGATCTATCCTGCTTCCCTCGCCCACAAGTTTTTTAACGAAAACGCAATCGGGTTGCTGCTGAATTTGATCCAGTCCAAAGTAACGACGGATGGTTCCAGTTTTCTCCGGCTGTACGACAACGGTCACATAGCAGCGCCGGGTCCGGATTTGGTCCAGCGTCGCTTTGATGCCGATTGCGCGCAGGTCTACGGCGTGGATCGTCGAAACCAGATCCACGATCGATCCGCCTCCCGCTCTTGGATTGAATTCGACCGGTTTCAAGCCGCGCTTTGCGGTTCCTTTAAGTTCGATATGGAATGGAAATGCCTTGAAGTCCGCGGCTTTCAAAAGTGCGGATACGGACTCAAGGGCACGTTTAGCCGGATGGATGCTGCAGACCAAATACTCAAGGTCTCGAAAAACAGGCTCTTTCACGCGCCTCGTTTTTTTCTGTTCAACAAAACAGGAGATTTCGCCGTCCGGCGTGGCAAGCCCTTCCATGCTGTATTCCGGACCATCGATATACTCTTCGATGAGTATAAAATCATTGATCGGACGGCGACATGCAGGCCCCAGTTCTAGAAATGGTGCCATGACTTTATCGCCATACATACTTTTTTGTGCGTCGAGCGCGTGTTGCACTGCCCGGTGAAGAGCGTCTTCGAAAGTTCCGCCTTTTTCGATGTGTTCCACACCAAGGCCACCGGCACCGATCACCGGCTTCACAATGAGACGCTTCGACTTTTTCACCAGGTCGCGTAAAGGACGATAGTGCAGAAGCTCGCCATGCTTCAAAAATCGGCTTGGCACCAGAACATGCGGAACGTGGTACGATGTCGGCCTGAGAAGGAATCTCAGGTTTGGCTTGATTGAGGTGCGAACGATATATTCCGGCGGGATTCCCGCCGCATTTGGAAAGCTGCGTTTGAGATCGAGATAGCAGAGCCACATCCGGTCCTGCCCGTTCAGGATTGCACGAACGTGAATACGGCTACCGTCGAAGAAGGCTTCGGTGTTACGGATTTCCTGAATTAACGCGCGGTGATTTCTGTTTACGTTCGCGGACCGCAGGATCAGTTCCTGGGGCAGCCATGCGCTATAGTCGGCACCGGTGGGGTTCAACACGACAATGGGAATCAGTGATGCCGCTTTTACTGCCTGTATGGCCGGCACAACATCACCCAGCGCATCGTAGCCAAGGATCAAGGCCACATCTACAGCCATAATTCGCTTCTGCCCTTATTGTCGTTATTGATAAACGCGTCGCAAAGCCATCTACGGACCGCGAGCCAAACAGAAGCGAACTTTTGAACCGAAATACTCGTGAGCGAAAGACGACTATTTTAGGGTTACCCCGAAAGCAGCCAACAAGGGAATAACCAAACCACCGAGAAGCGCCTCGCCTGCAATCATTCCCGATGCGACCGTAACGGCGTAATGGCTGTAACTCGGACGATGGGTTTTCATCCATATCCACCCGGCAATCCCGCCTACGGCTATCGGAATGTTAAGCACGCCCGGAAGAATGAGCGCGAACCCGAACCCGGTAACGCTCGGAATAAAGCGGGTAAATCTTTCTGGCGCCCGATCCTGAATGACACTCAATATAATTCCCGCCACGACTGCAATCACGCTTGCGAACAACGCGTAGGACGGGAGCGCCTCGACCCCCTTCGACAGGAGCGTGGCCATGTTCGCGATCTTCAAGCCCGTCGGTGCCGAAAGACCATCGCCGCCCAGGCCATATCGATTCACCAGAAGCGGATACATGATCGCGACAGCGGCGGCACCGATGGGAACGGAGGCAAGCTGAACGTAAGTTAACACGCTCGGTGTCGAGCCGACGATCTTGCCTGTACGGTAATCCTGGATCATGCCTTCGCCTTGCGACGTAATATTGCCAGCGATACCAGCCGCGATGAGATTCGCGGTTAAATGGGTGGGCCAAAAGACCGCAAACACCGCTTGCAACGCGTTGGCCATGGCAGACACCGGGCCAATGTTCGTCTCGCCCTGCACGCGAATGCCGACAATCATCAAAGGTAACGACGCCGCAACCGCAACAGCCGTCTGCCAGATCGACATGCCGAAAAAATGGTATTGGATGAGAGCGAGCGTCAAGGTCAATCCGACCGCCCATGCAAGGAGGGTCCACAGCGGAATATCCCGTTCCACGGCTTCGTGCTTTGCCTGAAGATCCCTGAAAATCTCGACAATCAATCGCCATTTCAGAACGAGTGTTGATACTGTCGCAGCAACCATAAGACTGGTCGCGGGCCACATGGCCCAAAGCACAATAACAGGAAAGTACTTTTGTGCCTGGAAACTCTCCATAAGGCCGCAGTGCGCCCTCATGAATTCCACCTGCGCTTTTGCAGGACTTGCAATGGTAATCAACTGTTTGCATTCGTTCAAAAACTGCGCCGCAACCTGGCTTTCCACCATCTGGACCCCGATGCCGGAGCCGATGACCCAGGGGCCAATCACAAAAGCGGTCACAAAGGAGCCCAGAAGCATTGAGATCCCGACGTTCAGGCCGACAAGAAGTCCGCTGCCGACGTTAAGAAAACTCCACTCAAAACCCAACCGGTATTCTTTTGCGAGATAAAGCGTGGGCAAGAGGTTCGTCGTCTCGCGAAGCATGTTCGCCAAGCCGGATGCGAACGCCATAATACCCAAAGTACGAAATTTGCTGCGAGACTCGCTCGAGCGCGTGTCGAGGACCAGAATCGTCTCGGCGGCGGCTATCCCGCTCGCGAAAGTCATTTTCGGATCGTCCAGAAAATGTTTCCGGAATATGACCGTAAACATGACCCCGATCATGCCCGAACACGTGAGCCATAAAAACATCGGCCATGGCCCGATCTGCAGATGCATTTCGATGGTTTCGTTGCGGTCGAGGTAACCGAAGGCGGCTGCAACGACACACATGAAGGCAGTGGACGCAGCGCTCGTGCCCGCAGTCTGAATGATATTGTTTCGAAATCGGTTTCGCCCGCGTGTCTTTGACGCCGTAATATTCAGAAAGATTGCGCCGAGAAACGCGGAAACCACACTCGCATTTGGGCCGAAGCCAAGCTTAAGAACGATATAGGGATAAGCCCCCGCCACAAGCGACGATACCAGAAACGCCCCGACGACCGATTGCCAGGATAAATCCCGTAATGTTGGCGGACCATCGGCGACCTGAGCGCGGTCTGGAAGGGGAGAGAGCACATCTGACATTTTCACACTTTACACGAAAAAAAAGCCCGCGCGACAGAACTTGCTGATAACTCCGCTCGATCAAGCATAGCAAAGTCAGGTTACGATTGAACGACAACTCACAGAGACGTGTTGCCATTGCGAGCAGGTTTCGCACAATGTATGCCAAGCGCCGTTGCCCTCCCGCAAGCACGGGCCATATCTGTTTCGAACTGTTCAGTGAAACTCGAAACCGACGGGGAAAGACGTGAAACACGAGGAAAACCGCCCATCGCTTCCGTTCACGCTGTCGGCAGAAAACGCTCCCTCGCCGGCCGGGCTGATCGATTATTTCGGTCATAACGAAAAGTCGATTCGCGGGCAGTTATATGAGTATGGCGCGGTGTTGTTTCGTGGGTTCGAGGTGGTCGATTCAGGTTCGTTCGGCGAAGTGGCTGCACGAATGGCGGGGCCGCTTCTCGATTATCGAGGCGGAGTAGCGCGGCGGCATCAGGTCGGGAAAAGCGTCTATAATTCCACCGAAATGCCAGCAGATCGCAGACTTGCCCTTCACAACGAGAAATCCTATTCGGCATCGCATCCCGACCTTGTTGTATTTTGCTGTGTCATCCCTGCGGCGACGGGCGGAGCGACACCTCTCGCGGACGGTCGCCGCGTTTGGCAAAGGCTGAGCAAACCCCTTCAGGACGCATTCGCCGCCCGGCGGATTACTTTCATTCAGAACCTGCATGCCGGCGCGGGAGAGAAAAAGTCCTGGATGTGGACTTACGAAACGGAAGATCGCGCTGAAGTCGAAAAGTTTCTTATCTCCATCGACGCAAAGTTTCATTGGAAGCCGAACGGTGCCTTGCATACGGAAGAGACGTTATCCCCGGTCAAGGTGCATCCCGTCACGGGAGTGAAGGCTCTCTTTTCGCCAGTCGACACATGGTATCTTGATGCGGGTAAGTTCGGCGGCGGTCGCGATGGGGCCAGACGCGCATCCGAGGAGTTTTACCAATATTGCCGGTTCGAAGACGGAGACGAGATCGAGCCGTGGATGGTGATTGAAGTCAAATCCGCGATTGAAGCTGAAACCCGCGAATTCCCCTGGCACCGTGGCGACGTGATCCTGATCGACAACCGGCTTGCGCTTCACGGACGTGCGCCCTTCACAGGAGACCGGTCGGTGCTTGTCGCAATAGGCAATGATCGTCAACGCCATTAGCCTGATTGCCGGGTGCCTGTCGGATCGTTTATACATCGTCAGCAACACACTTCGAGGCACCCATGCAAAGCCATTTTTTTGAAGACCTGACGGTTGGTATGGACGGCAGCTTCACCCGCGTCGTGAGCGAAGCCGACGTGTACGCCTTTGCTGCAGTATCCGGAGATCGCAATCCCGTTCATCTGGACGAGGCCTACGCGGCAGCTACGCCATTCAGGAAGCGGATCGCTCACGGCATGTTGAGCGCGGCGTATATTTCAACCGTGTTCGGCACGATACTGCCCGGACCCGGCGCGATTTATATTTCGCAAACTCTGAACTTCAAAGCGCCGGTCTTCATCGGCGATGAGGTGATTGCCACCGTTCGCATCACGGAGCTGATCCCCGCAAAACGACGCGCCCTGTTCACCTGCTTATGCACGGTGAATGGCAAGACGGTGCTGGAAGGGGAGGCCGTCATCATGGTGCCCGCCCGCGTGGCGAAAGCATAGGCGTACCCTCATGGACGTGGTTCACGGCTGGAAGGATGTCCCGTCTCATCTGCAGGGCGCGTCGTTGGCTGTCGGCACCTTTGACGGCATCCACCGGGGTCATCAGGCCGTGCTCGACGCGGCAAAAGCCGCATCCGGGTCCGGCCTCGTCGGTGCCATGATGTTCGAGCCTTATCCCCGCCGTTATTTTCAACCGGGAAAACCGTTCTTTCGGCTCACGTCTTTGCAGCGCAAACTCACCCTCCTGGACGGCACGGGCTGCGATTTCGCCGCCGTACTCCCGTTTGATGGCACTCTTGCGCAAATGTCAGCGGAAGACTTTGTTCGGATCGTTCTGGTCGATGGGTATGCCATTCGTCATGCCAGCGTCGGGTTCAACTTTTTCTTTGGCAAAAACCGGGCAGGCACGGCCCTGATTTTGCGAGAGCTTGGTGCGGCGTTTGGCTTCGGTGTCACGATTTTAGAGCCGCAGGGAGGCGCTGGAGAGATTTTCTCGTCCACGCGCATAAGGGAACTTCTAGCCGAAGGCGATGTGGCCGCCGCTGCCGAAAGTCTCGGACATTATTGGCGCGTGGCCGGCGTTGTGGAAAGCGGGGCAGGGCGCGGCACGGGGCTTGGCTTTCCCACAGCAAACATCAGGCTGGAGGAAGGCACCATGCTGCGGCATGGCATTTATGCCGTGCGCGTACATCTCTCAGACCGCGTGGTGAATGGCGCGTCCTATCTCGGCACCCGACCGACTTTCGATTCAGGTGCGCCGCTGCTGGAGACTTTTTTGTTCGACTTCGATGCCAATCTCTATGGCCAGACCATCGAGATCGAATTCGTGGCGTTCATCCGGGAGGACGCAAAGTTTCGGTCGACGGAGGCCCTGTCATCCCAGATGGCCATCGATTGCGCCAGGGCCCAGGCCGTCCTTGCGGCTTTCGAGTAAGTGAGTCGCAAGTTTCGAGAGTGTGGTTGAGCGGTTTGCCCGGCTGTCTTTTCAAAGTGCCCATAGTTTAAGTGCTTTACATATGGCTGATATCTTCATCTCCTCGTCGAAGAAGCGTGACGTCCCACGAAGACGCTGTTAAGCGGAAAGCGATTGGATGAGTCCTCTTGCGACCCGGAAGCCACATTAGAGCCGATCCCGATTTGAGGGAATCGGGCGATCGGCTCTAAGTTATTTATACGAGAGCGGTTCTTATCCGAAAACCGCGTCACACTTTTCGGGAACCGCTCTAGCTCAACGAGATTGCGCAGTTTCTAAGCCTTTCGGTTCTGAGGATAGAAGCGCCTGCGTGTTGGGCTGTTGGGAATGACTGGCAGGGCGCCACGGTTTCTGAGAAACAGGCGGATGCCATCGGAATCGTAAGCCCAGTCTGTAACTGCGACTCGCTCTGAGTGAGGTATGATGAGTTCACTCCGGGAAAACCGATACTCTTCAATAAGTTTCGCGAGCTTTCCTGACCTCACGCCACGCGCGTCACCGTGGCATCTGCATCTCGATGACCGCACGCGTGGGCATCATGTTTGCGTTGAGGTTCGCCATAATCCACAGCGACCCACTTACCACCAGCGCAACGATAAGGATGCCGAACGCAAGCGCCAGCACGTTGTTGGTGCTATCTGGCCCCGTGCTCATGTGCAGGAAAAACACGAGATGCACGCCCATCTGCGCGATCGCCAAAACCGCCAGACCAACCGAAACGCCGGGTGCCCAGATCAGGTCCGTCTGCGAAACGAGGAACGAGCCGCCCGTCAGAAGAAGGGCAAACACCAGCCCCGCCGTATAAATGGTGAAGTCGCCGAAGGGGCCGCCCTTTTCGCCGGGTGCCTTGTCTTCCGATTTTTCTCCATGCGAAGATTGAGCATCCATCACCGTGTTCCTATGAGATATACCAGCGTCAGCAGAGCGATCCAGATGATGTCGAGTGCATGCCAGAAGAGGCTGAAGCAGTGATACCGAAGGCGCATGAACGGTCGCGGACCCTTCACGACCATCTGTGCGACGCTGAACGCGAGCCAGATCAGCCCCGCCGCCACGTGCAGGCCATGCAGGCCGACCAGCGCAAAGAAAGACGAAAGAAATGCACTTCGCGATGGCCCCGCATCTCGCGCGATCAAATTCGCAAATTCCGACAGTTCCAGCCCGAGAAAGACAGCCCCCAGAGCAAACGTGACAGCACAGGCGGTGTAAAACGCCTGCATCTGGCCTCGCGCCAGAAAAATGGTGCTCAGCCCGCACGCATAGCTGGAAAACAGCAGGCAGAGCGTCTCGATCCCGGCGGTGCGGGTGTCTAGCAGGTCGCGCGCGGAGGGCCCTCCGGCTGTGCTTCCGGACAGCACGGCATAGGCCGCGAACAGCGCGCTGAACATGATGATGTCGCTGAGGAGAAAAATCCAAAATCCGTATGCGACAACAATCTGGTCGGAAGCCGGACCGCCACTTCCGCTTCCCTGCGAGGCCGAGCCCTCGCCCGCAAAATCAACAATGCCTGCGGCCTGGTTGCTCATACCGTCTCCCTGGTGGGATCTGGGCTTTTTGTCGTGCCGAGGAGTTCGCCAAGGCCGATCTCCTGCTCTGCCGGGTCGAGCCACGCAAAGGCGAAAAGGGTTACCGCCGCGCAGATCAGCCCGAGTATCACGAGCCACCAGATGTGCCAGATCAGCGCAAAACCGGTCACCACGGCGAAGAACGCTGTGATGAACCCGTTCGCACTGTTCGCTGGCACATGGATCGGCTCGCTGGGCCTCTCCGGTTTCTGACCGCGCTGTTTCATGACCCACCAAGCGTCCATGGTGTCCACATTCGGAAGAACCGCGAAGTTGTAGGACGGGGGCGGGGATGCGGTCGACCATTCCAGGGTTCGTCCGTCCCACACGTCGCCGGTTGTGTCGCGGAGGGTCTCGCGGTTGCGAATACTGACCAGGAGTTGTGCGACGGTTGCCACGATACCGGCCAGGATGATGAACGCGCCCACCTCGGCGACGATCATGTAAGGCTGCCATGTCACATCGTCATACCGTTGCATGCGCCGTGTCATGCCGAGCAGACCTGCGACGTAAAGCGGCATGAACGCGACGTAAAAGCCAACGAACCAGCACCAGAACGAGATCACGCCAAGGCGTTTGTCGAGCTTGAAGCCGAACGCCTTCGGAAACCAGTAATTGTAACCCGCGAAAGCTCCGAACACGACGCCGCCAATGATCACATTGTGGAAATGCGCCACAAGAAACAGACTGTTATGCAGCACGAAGTCGGCAGGTGGCACCGCCATCAACACGCCCGTCATACCGCCGATCACGAAGGTGACGATGAAGCCAACCGCCCATAGCAATGGCGGCTCAAACCGCAAACGCCCGCCATACATGGTGAACAGCCAGTTGAATACCTTCACGCCGGTCGGGACGGCGATAATCATCGTCATGATGCCGAAAAACCCGTTCACATCGGCGCCCGCCCCCATGGTGAAGAAGTGATGCAGCCAGACCATGAACGACAGGATGCAGATGGCCATCGTTGCAAGAACCATCGACCGGTAGCCGAACAGCGTCTTGCCGGAGAACGTGGCGATCACTTCGGAGAAGATACCGAAGGCGGGCAGAATCAGGATGTAGACCTCGGGATGACCCCACGCCCAGATCAGGTTGAAGTACAGCATGGCGTTGCCGCCGCCGTCGTTGGTAAAGAAATGCATGCCTGTGTACCGGTCGAGCAGCAGCATGCCAAAGGTCGCGGTCAGGATCGGGAAAGCCGCCACGATTAAAAGGTTCGAGGCAAGCGACGTCCAGCAGAAGATTGGCATGCGCATATAGAACATACCCGGAGCGCGTGTCTTGAGAATGGTGGTCACGAGGTTGATGCCCGACAGAAGCGTGCCGACGCCCGCGATCTGCAGCGCCCATAGATAATAATCGACCCCGACACCCGGCGAAAATTGCAACTCCGATAAAGGCGGATAAGCGAGCCATCCCGCGCGCGAAAATTCGCCCACAAGCAGGGACAAGTTAACCAATAACGCGCCTGTCGCGGTCAGCCAGAAGCTGACGGAGTTCAACACAGGGAAAGCCACATCGCGGATACCCAGTTGCAGCGGCACCGCGAAATTCATCAGGCCCACCATGAACGGCATACCCACGAAAAAAATCATGATCGTGCCGTGCGCCGAAAAGACCTGATTGTAATGCTCGGGCGTCATATACCCCTGTGCGCCCCCGGCAGCGACCGCCAACTGCGAGCGCATCATGATGGCGTCGGTAAATCCACGCACGAGGAGCACAAGCCCGAGCAGGAAATACATCACTCCGATGCGCTTGTGATCGACGCTTGTGAGCCACTCGCGCCAGAGATAACCCCACCAGCCTTTGTACGATAAAAGCCCGACGACGGACATCGCGCCGATGACGATCAGGATGGACGCCGTCATCTGAAGCGGTTGGTCGAGCGGGATCGCAGCCCAGGTCAGTTTGCCCAGCATCTAGTGACCCTTCCCGTGAGACATACCTTGAGGTGCGGCTAGGTCCAGAATTCGCTCGAACATTTTTGGATCGACGGCGCTATACGTTTGTGGAGTCTCGATACCGGGCCGCAGCAGCACATTGTAGGCGTTCTCATCCAGCGGTTTATTCTCGCCTTTCGTCCGGTTCACCCATTCTGCAAATTCGGCAGCAGGCAGTGAATGGGTGATGAACCTCATATCGGAAAAATGATCGCCGCTGAAATGCGAGGATAGCCCCGGAAAATCGCCGGGCTTGTCGGCCATGAGGTTCAGATGGGTTGTCATGCCGGGCATCGTGTAAATCTGGCTGCCGAGCTGCGGGACGAAGAACGCGTTCATGACGGTGGCCGACGTCAGGCTGAACTCGACCGGCGTCCCGGCTGGAATGTACAGTTGATTGAGCGTGGCCACATTCTGCTCAGGATAGATGAACAACCATTTCCAGTCGAGAGACACCACCTGAACCTGGATCGGTTTCGCATCGGCCTTGAGCGGTTTCCGCGGGTCGAGTTCATGGGAACTGATCCAGCCTACCCCCGCAAGCAGGATTACAATCATCGTTGGGATCGACCACACCACAAGCTCGACCTGGCCGGAATATGAAAGGGTTGGAACGTAAGTCGCTTTCGTATTCGAGGCCCGGAACCACCAGGCAAAGCCGAGCGCCATCAAAATGACCGGGAGGACCACCACGAGCATGATGCCTGTCGCGTTGATGAGGATCAGCCGCTCCGCATAACCGACAGGCCCCTGCGGATCTAGAACACCGGCCCGCTGACAGGAAGACAAACAGAACCCGGCGGCAACAAGAACCAGGACACTGGAACCAGATCTCAACCTCAAGCGTAGCAATTGAAAGTGCGTTAGCATAGGTTAAAGTCCGTATGGCTAAGCTTTAACTTAGATAATCAGGATGTTTCTACATAAATCAGACGCGACGATTAAGCCACTACTATCTGCCAATTCATTCAGGTTGATGACGGATCAAAAACTGAAGCGAGAAGTCGACGATCTCAACCGCTGTACTGCGCACGCATTTTCGAGATGACTAAGGCTGAATTCAACTACGCGGGCTTTAACATGTGACACGCGTTCAATTTTGTGAAAGATGACCTGTCTTCGATCTTGACATCAGTTGAATCCACAAAAGCTAATTTCATTCATAACGGATGATTAATAAAAAGTTTGTTTGTAATCGCAGACAACAAGGCGAGTTTCGATTATGGGTTATGTTGAGGAATCGTTGGGTCGAAACGAAACGATTGTTTATAAGGCTCACTTTCATCGTCTTTATTATGCTGCGGCCTGGGTTTCGCTGATTTTCTTTGGAGCGTTGATTCCTGTCGCGCTTGGTTTTACCTCAGGAGCGGACACCTGGGCGTTGGTGCTCACCGGTGTGGCAAGCTGCGCCCTCGTCTTGCACTGGATGATACCGGTCTGGACCACGGAGATCGCCGTGACAACTCACCGGCTCGTTATCAAACGGGGCTGGCTGTCCCGCTCCACCAACGAGCTTCAACTCAAGTCCGTCGAACAGGTCGTCTTTCATCAGGGGGTTCTCGGTCGCGTGTTCGATTTCGGCAAGATCGAGGTGCACGGCACCGGCGACGATGATATCAAGCTGCCGAACATTGCCTGCCCACCGATCTCGTCAAAGCGATTGAGAACGCGTCCGCTCCCCTCAGGTCACAGCCGCCAATCGTCTCCGGAATTTCGAGAGCGCGGTTGTGACATCACGCGTAGGCTCAGGGGGGTAGCCTCGGTCGGACGGGATCGGACAAAAGTCACGGCCCCTGCTTCGCTTTATCTAACTTTTCATAAACGCCGATCATCGGGCCGAGGGCCACGAAGCTGTTGCCCGTCCGCCTGTCAGCCGGAATGTGAAGGGCTGGTGCGCTGCCGCCATCCAGAAAAAGCGCATCGCGGCATTTAAGCCGGTCGCGAAACAGACGCTGAAAATCTGCGAATGATACGGCGTCCTCCGAAATGACAAAAATTACAACCTTTCCGCCTCGCACGCACACGCCATCGCGCTGTTTCTCCGACGCTCGCGCGGTGGCGATGCGCGGATGCAGGCGGCCATCGATGACAAGCATCGGCCCCGATTGCGTGGCGTAATCCACTTTCAGGTTGCGCTTCAGAAATGCCGTCGTTTCCATAACGCCGGCCTCATTCCCAACTATATAAAAAATGCCGTTCGGCTTCAGGTGAAAATTGCCGCTGCCAGCGTTTGTGTTGGCACGGGTCATTTCGCGACCCGCCTCCACGTAAAGCCCGACTGGCTTGTAGTTCGGGTCGAACATGCCAGCGTTCAGAGCAAAGGCAAGGCGGCTTCCGGAAGATTGCGTCGGCGGCAAACCGTTCAGGTAATTGTAAGGTTGACCGTCGGGCCGTTGCCAGAACAGTGCGATGCTATAACGATTGAGGGGTGCCTCACACACGGTGTAAAGGCGGTTCGCATGGGTGACCGGCGTGCACGGCCCGTCGGGCTTGCTCTGTGCGCTTGCACCGAATGCCGTCGCCAGCAAAGCAAAGACAACTGAGAGTATGAATTTGTAGTGATTAAAGGATAGCACGAAGGCGGACCTCGGGTGAAGATCGTGACCACGCAACCGCGCGATCACGAAGGCCGTAAACGTGACGCAGACCCGGAATGGAGCCGCGCTGAAGCAGTTTAGTTCGAGCCGCCAGCTTTGACATAAAGCTTTTGTGCCATTTCCAGGATTTCCTGAGGGTGATATTCGGGAATGAACGCCTCGGACACGCCTTCCATCTCATATTGCGGGCCACCGGTTGGCGGGCCGTCCATGACCTCGAGCTGCTCTTTGCCATCGAGTGTGGTGCCATTCCAGATCAGACCAACGTCTTTATAATCCTCGGGGCTGAAGCGATACAGCCTGCGGTGCATGCCTTCCGCGATATACGGCAGGCTTTCAGGGATTTGTTCGCCTTCGATGGCGGGAATCGGCAGCATTTTCTTCATATCGACGCCGGTCAGCTTTTCCAGCGCCAGACCATAAGCATGAGCATGGACGCCACCGCGTGTGAACAGATAGCCGAGCATGCGACGGGCCGCCGGGTTCTTGGTCATCTCATAGACGCGCAGCTTGACCGTGCGTGCACCGTTTTCGAGGAAGAAGTTGTGCAGCAGGTCAAGGACGAGGTTGCCGGAATTGAAGATATAATCGCCGCGCCATGGGTCGCCCAGCGCGTTCATGGGCATCACGCCATGGGGCCCGTTGATGTGATAGTTGGCACCAGCGCCCGCGTTCTTGAACAGATGCTCGAACGAGGGATCGCCTTTGGCGATTTCGCCTTTCGGCTCTGCGCCATTCAGAAGGCCGTTCACCGCAGCCCCCACCAACTCGATGTGACCGAGTTCCTCGGTCGCGATGTTGGCGATCAAAGCATAAAACGGCCGAAGCTTTTCGCGATTGCGAAAGTTGAAACTTTGAAACATGTAGGTATTCAGCGTCGTCAACTCGCCAAAACGGCCACCCATCAACTCGTTGACGGCAGCGGCTGCGGCGGGATCCGGCTCTTTCGGCAACGGCATTTCCACCTGAAGCCGGTCGATTCTTAAAAACATTGAGAAACTCCATTCATCAGTCTGCGGTATCGTACAACCGCACGTCGTCGACATTAGGTGTCAATCTGGCCGAAAGAAAGCAAAGCCGCCTTTTTCAGGCCGATGACACGTTTTTTCCCGTGACAGGATGGCCCACACGCAAACGAAGACATAAAAGATGCAGCGATCGTTTGCACAACGTCGCGGCACAGATTATATTTAATGCAACCTCGTAGAGCGCCTGTCTCCACACATCAATCTAAGACACGCCCGGGAAGCCAGAAGGCTGTCGCTTCCAGGAACGGAGAAGACGTATGACAGATATACCTTTGATGCCTAAAGCGACCGCCGTCTGGCTGGTTGAGAACACCGCCTTGACCTTCGAACAGATTGCCGATTTTTGCGGTTTGCACATGCTCGAAGTGAAGGGGATCGCAGATGGCGACGTGGCCAGCGGCATTCGTGGCGCGGATCCCATCACATCGGGACAACTGACCCGGGAAGAGATCGCACGCGGTCAGCATAACCCGGCGCATAAACTGAAGCTGGCGCGCTCGAAAGTTTCCATGCCGGAAATGAAATCGAAGCGGGCACCGAAGTACACGCCGGTATCGCGCCGCCACGACCGGCCCAACGCGATTCTGTGGATTTTGCGCAATCATCCCGAAATGCGCGATACGCAAATCATGCGGCTTGTGGGCACGACCAAGACGACGATCCAGTCCATTCGCGACCGGTCGCACTGGAATTCAGCCAGCCTGCTGCCGCAGGATCCAGTGGCATTGGGCCTTTGTTCACAGGTCGACCTTGACGCGGAAGTTCAGAAGGCCGCTCGCCGCGTGGAAGAAGAGCGGCCCCCGCAGCCGGTTCCGGTCGGTGCCACGCTTAAGCCGGTGGACGACCAGCCTTATTTTGAAATCAACGACTGGAAGTAGCACCGCCTCGACGCGGGTGAAATGCCATCTACTCATCCGCAACCGCGCAAAACCGGTTTAGCGGTACAAATAATCGGAAGGCAGACCGAGCCTGCGGCAGGCTTGGACACCGGGACTTGCCTCAAGGATCAGCAGGTCTGCGACTGCAGCGGTGCTCCGCACTGTTGCGCTGCCTGCGAATCCCATGTCGAAACCGGCGTTCAGGCCAAGAATATCCCGCACAGGCTGTGGCACAAGGTTTACCGCCGCCGCGATCAGCAACGGCTGAAGGACCTGGAAGCCAGACGGCAGTATCCTCGAACTGCGCATGATGTCGAGAAACCGGAAAACGATGGGAGAAGGCTCAAGGCGTGGAAGCATGGTCGCGAACATGGCTTTGCGCTGTGCGTCCGATGATGGCGCACCCGCCGCCCCATAAAGGCGTGCGGCGGTTAAGGCCTCTTTGTAATACCGGTCGCGATCCGCCGCCGACAGGGGCATGACATAGGTGTGGTATGCCTCAAGGAACCCGAACGATGCCGTGGCATACACCCAGTTGAGAAGTTCGGGATCGTCCGCGCGATAGAGCTGCCCGTTGGGCGTAATGCCCTCAACGAGGCCATGCATGCGTCCAACGCCCGCGATCATGCGTTCCGCCACACTTCGCGCGCCATAGACCGTGACCATGGCGGCGAGACCGGTGCGCCGCAGCCGCAGGACGGGATCGCCGCGAAACCCGGAATGCTCCCACACGCCGGTACGCACGCGCGGTTCCGCGAGTTCGAGGATCACGGCCGCGATACCGCCGATCATGAGTGTGACCGGGTTCTTGAACACGCGCCATGAGATGGAATCGGGCGCGACCAACGCTGGCTCGCCATGGGGCTGTGTGAAGTCGACACCCGGTAGTCCGGGTGGCATAAGCAACGCCCGTGCGGCTGCTTCGAGCTGTGCTTGGAGCGGCCAGGGCAGCCGCATTCGGTTACTCCGCCGCTTTGACAGATTCCGTGGCGTTGGTTTTACCGCCATTGTTCTGTCCGAACCGCTTCTCGATATACTCGCCGACCAGCGTCATGAAGTCTGCTGCAAGTGTCGGCCCGCGCAGGGTCATGGCTTTCTTGCCGTCGATGAACACAGGTGCGCTCGGCGATTCGTTAGTCCCCGGCAACGAGATGCCGATGTCCGCATGCTTGCTTTCGCCCGGCCCGTTCACGATGCAGCCCATCACGGCCACGTTAAGCGTCTCCACGCCGGGATACGTCTTTTTCCACTCCGGCATTTTCGCGATGAGATGCGCCTGAATATCCTGCGCCATCTCCTGAAACAGCGTGGATGTGGTGCGACCGCAGCCGGGACATGCAGCAACGATAGGCACGAAGGTGCGGAAGCCCATGGTTTGCAAAATCTGCTGTGCCACCTCGACTTCAGTGGTGCGCGGGCCACCCGGTGCCGGTGTCAGCGACACGCGGATGGTATCGCCGATACCTTTTTGCAGCAGGATCCCCATAGCCGCCGACGATGCCACGATGCCCTTCGACCCCATGCCTGCCTCGGTAAGACCAAGATGCAGGGCATACCGGCAGCGCGACGCGAGGATTGTGTAGACGCTGATCAGGTCCTGCACCGCGCTGACCTTGGCTGACAGGATAATCTTGTCGGCGGGCATGCCCCAGACTTTCCGCCAACTCCGCTGAAAGGATCGCCGATTGCACGATGGCTTCATGGAGCACCGCGCGGGCGTCCAGTGGCGCGGACAACCTCGCGTTCTCGTCCATAAGTTTCGTCAGCAAATCCTGATCGAGGCTGCCCCAGTTGACGCCGATGCGAACCGGTTTGCCATGCCGCATGGCAATCTCGATGATGTCCGAAAACTGACGGTCGCGCTTGTCCTTGAAGCCCACGTTGCCGGGGTTGATGCGATATTTCGCGAGCGCCTCGGCGCAGGCCGGATGGTTGGCAAGCAGCGTATGCCCGATGTAATGGAAATCCCCGACCAGCGGCACATTCACGCCGATCTTTGCGAGCCTGTCGCGAATGTGGGGCACGGCGGCGGCGGCTTCCTCGCAAAATTCTTGCTGCAGCGCGGCAATTGTTCACGCGACATGGCTTCCACGGCACCGGAGTCGCGCAGATCGCAAGCGAGTCGGGCGTCAAGGTCGGCCAGTTGTATCGCGATTTCGCTTGCAAGGAGGACATTATCGCCGCGCTGGTCGAACCCGACGTCGGGGTGTTTCTCGACGAGCAGGCGCTTGCCCTGGCAGTCGAGGCGCAGGATTTTCACCTTGTGCGGACATGGATCCGGCGCTTCATCGAGGATGATTCGACTCTCGACGATGATTTCGCGCTGATGGCGGAGACCATCGCCGAAGCCACCCGCAACTTGCGCGTGGCCGCGATCGTTCACCGGGTCGATGCCCGCGTGCGCGGCAGTATCCTGACCGCGCTGGCGGTCCTGGCACCGGGTGAGACCAAGGACCTGCAGCGGCTCCACCTCGCCGATTTCATCATGGCGATCGGGCATGGGGTGTGGTTCCGGCGGATCTCGGATCCCAATGTCGATCATGTCGGCCTGTCGGGATATGTCGGGGGCCTGATCGATTCCGAACTGCAGCGGATCATCGTCTCGCCGGCCTGATTACCTCGGTATATTTCCGTATCGACAATTGCTTCGGGCAGCCGGGAACGCGCGTGCGGTTCAGGGCGTTATGCGGCATGAGGCCCGAAATACGGGCTCGGGACCGGGAGTCCTTCCAGAATTTCAGCGGTCGCCACGTTTTCTCGGGGCGATCCTCTACCATCAGCAGCCGGGACCAGCGGTCCCGGGCACATACGGAGCGTAGCAATGACAGACGGCGGATCCCCAGCGATTTCCCGGCGCGGTATTCTGGCGGGCGGTGCCGCCGCAGTCGCGGTGACTCAGGTTCCCGCGGTCGAGGCGCAGACCCCCGTACGGCAGGCGATGCCGGCCAAGGCGAAGATCGCGATGACGGTCAACGGCAAGCGTCGCGAGCTCGAGGTCGACACGCGCACGACTCTGCTCGACGCGTTGCGCGAGCACATGCACCTGATCGGTACCAAGAAGGGCTGCGACCACGGCCAGTGCGGCGCGTGCACGGTGATCGTCGACGGCAAGCGGATCAACTCGTGCCTCAGCCTCGCGGTGATGCACTCGGGTGACAAGATCACGACGATCGAGGGCCTCGGCACGCCGGACAAGCTCCACCCGATGCAGGCCGCATTCATCAAGCATGACGGCTACCAGTGCGGTTACTGCACGCCCGGCCAGATCTGCTCGGCGGTGGCGGTGATCGAGGAGATGCGCGCTGGCGTTCCCAGCCATGTGACCGGCGACCTCAACGCCAAGGCCCCCATTTCCAACGCCGAGATGCGCGAGCGGATGAGCGGCAACATCTGCCGTTGCGGTGCCTATTCGAACATCCTCGAAGCCATGACCGAAGTTGCGGAGACGCGCGCATGAAGCCCTTTACCTACGAACGCGCCACCTCCCCCGCCGCTGCGGCGGCAGCGGTCGCGCGGACGCCCGGTGCCAAGTTCATCGCGGGCGGGACCAACCTGCTCGACCTGATGAAGCTCGAGATCGAGACGCCAACGCATCTGATCGACATCCAGGAGCTCAAGCTCGACAAGATCGAGCCGACGCAGGACGGTGGACTTCGGGTCGGCGCGTTCGTGTCGAACACAGCGCTTGCGTCCGACGCGCGGGTTCGCCGCGATTACGGCGTGCTCAGCCGCGCGATCGTTGCGGGG
>CBDFGZ010000010.1:0-43693 GCA_965247345.1 Rhodomicrobiaceae bacterium
GAATACGAACATCGCGCTTCGCTACGCGCGATACGGATACATCCTTGAAAGCGGACGCGTTGTCCTCGACGGGGATGCCGCCTCGCTCAAATCGAATGAAGACGTGAAAGAGTTTTATCTTGGTGTGTCGTCGGGGGAGCGACGATCCTTCCGCGATGTAAAGCACTATCGCCGCCGGAAGCGTTGGCTGGCGTGAGCCTGTAATACCAAACCGCATGACGATTGACCGGTAGTGCCCCCTCACCCAACCCTCTCCCCAGGGGGAAAGAGCTGTTAGTGCAGCTTTCCTTCTCCCCCTGGGGAAAAAGCCAGGATGAGGGGGTCTTGGAGACGAAGTTAATGCTGGTTGGTACAACTTCGGGTTGCTCTTCGCATTTGGAGCGCTTTCGGCGGTCGGGTTTTGACCAGATGTCTGGCCGTATCAACCACCCGTGAGGTCTGGCTGCCATACGGGTGCAGGCTCGACAACCGGCGCTCGGGTACTTTTTATCACTTGCGCGATTTTCATGAGAGCCTCGCGCGTTCCAGCACCCGCCACCGCGGACAAAAGGAGCGGTTTCTTGCGGCATGCCGCTTTCAATTCAATTGCTTTTTCGGCCGCCACGTCTGGCGTCACCGCATCGCATTTGGATAATGCCACAATCTCACGTTTGCGGTTCAGACCCGCGCCGTAGGCTTTCAATTCCGTTCGTATCGTGCGATAGGCGGCGGCCACGTCCGGCTCTGTGACATCGATGAGGTGCAGAACAACCGCACAACGTTCGATATGGCCGAGGAAGCGGTCGCCAATGCCTGCCCCCTCGTGTGCGCCTTCGATCAGACCGGGGATGTCAGCGAGAACGAAATCCACGTCGCCCGCACGGACCACACCCAGATTGGGATGAAGTGTCGTGAACGGATAATCCGCGATCTTCGGTTTTGCCGCGCTGACGGCGGCCAGAAATGTGGATTTGCCCGCGTTCGGAAGACCGATGATGCCGGCGTCGGCAATGAGCTTCAAACGAAGCCACACTGTCAGTTCGGTTCCCGGCAATCCGGGATTTATGCGCCGTGGTGCCCGGTTTGTGGATGTCTTGAAATGAGCGTTGCCAAAGCCGCCATTTCCGCCCTCCGCGATCAGCACACGCTGCCCGGTTCGCGTGAGGTCCGCGATGACCGTCTCGTTGTCCTCTTCCAGAATCTGCGTGCCGGGCGGCACTTTGATGACAACGTCGTTCCCGTTCGCACCGGCCCGGTTCGCGCCCATCCCGTGTTTTCCGCCGGTGGCGGTGTAATGCTGTTGATAGCGGAAATCGATGAGGGTATTGAGATTGTCGACGCACTCCGCCCACACGGAGCCGCCTCTGCCGCCATCCCCGCCGTCAGGGCCGCCGAATTCGATAAATTTTTCTCGACGAAAGGACAGGCAGCCATTGCCGCCGTCGCCGGATCGAACATAAATTTTAGCCTGATCAAGAAATCGCATCAGCAAACGATACGGATATTGGACTGCGCCTGCAAGGCGTGTGCAGCATATAATGGCGATAAAGCGTTGCTATTGTCTGGATTACGGTTTACCCTAATTCCAGATCAATTGCCTTTGGACCTTTCCCTTTTGGATCGGGGTGCGTCTCGAAGGAAATTTTCATCCCCTCGTCCAGCATACCAACATTAGATCGCTCCACTGCAGATACGTGAACGAAAACATCTTTTCCGCCGTCGTCCGGTGTGATGAATCCGAACCCTTTTGCCTGATTAAAAAATTTGACAGTACCTGTTTGACG
This sequence comes from Rhodomicrobiaceae bacterium, assembly GCA_965247345.1. GTDB lineage: Bacteria > Pseudomonadota > Alphaproteobacteria > Rhizobiales > Rhodomicrobiaceae > Rhodomicrobium. Next base: position 1,764 of record CBDFGZ010000010.1, read on the forward strand.
CATGGCTTGCCTCCTTGTCACAAACGAAAAAAGCATGGCAATCGCCATGTTTCAACTTTGGCAGGCAAGACACGTGTCGGTGACGTTATGCGTTTCGTAATCGCTGACGCAACTTACGTTTATAACGCGATTTTGCCGTGTCCGATCGTTTGCCCGTCGTTGGATTATGCGCGAGAAGTGGATTGTCGTAAAGCGGGTTTCGAACGTTTTATATCTAGTTTTTCAGATGATCCAGACGCTGATGCAATTTCACATCAACGATTCCGCATCTCGGACCATCTCGCGCGTGCAGGATTTGCGACGCGCTACACGTTCTCCGACAATCCGGTCAACAGCAGTTCGAGCGCCACGCCCACCGATTGCAGCCTAACATTGGCACGGCCCAGATCGCCGAAGCGCTCTTCCCGATGGCGGGTTGGCACTATGGAACTATTCAACTGCGTTCCGGATGGAAGCGCCTTCGCGACGGCGAAATGAACAAGCCCCACGGGTTTATGCTCGCTGCCGCCCCCCGGCCCCGCGATCCCCGTCACCGCGACGGCAAGTCCGGCTCCCGATACCTGCAAAGCACCTATGGCCATTGCCATCGCAACCGCCTCCGACACCGCGCCAACATACTCCATCTCCTCGGGATCCACGCCGAGCATCTGGATTTTTGCGGCATTGGAATAGGTCACGAACCCCCGGTCGAACACGTCCGATGATCCGGGAACATCCGTGATCGCAGCCGCAACCAGACCGCCGGTGCAGGATTCGGCAGTCGCGATCCTCAATCCAAGCACGCGGGCGCGGCTTACCACCTGCTCGGCAAGCGCCGAGATGTCCTCTTGCGTTCTCATCGAGACAGCGGCGGCAAGATCACGGTTGCGGTCGCCATGGCTGCAATCCCTTCACCTCGCCCAGTGAAGCCAAGCCCCTCGCTTGTGGTCGCCTTCACGCTGACCCGGTCGAGGTCAATCCGCAACAGCTCGGCCATCCGCGCGCGCATGGCATCGCGATGCGGACCGATTTTTGGCCGTTCGCAGATGAGGGTGATGTCCACGTTCGTGACGACGCCACCGCGCTCGCGAATGAGAAGTGCTGCATGAGCCAGAAAGATCGCGGAGTCTGCGGCACGCCATTTCTGGTCCGATGGCGGGAAATGATCGCCGATATCGCCTGCACCGATGGTGCCCAAAAGCGCGTCGGTCAAGGCGTGAAGACCGACATCGCCATCCGAATGAGCCTTCAAGCCATGGGAATGGGGAATGCTTATGCCGCAAAGGGTGACGTGATTGCCGGCCTCGAACGCGTGGACATCGAAGCCGGTCCCTGATCTGACATCGGGGAAAGCTGGCGCGACACGGGGCCCGGACGCGATCAAATCGGCCAGTGCGAGGTCGTCTGCCGTGGTGATTTTCATGTTCCCCGTTCCCCCTTCAACCAGGGCTACGCGCAATCCAAACCATTCGCCAATCGAGGCGTCGTCCGTAAAGTTCGATGGCGCGGCCCGCGCCGCGGCGCGATGGGCTTCAAGAATTTTGTCGAAGCGAAAAGTCTGAGGGGTTTGCGCGCGCCACAGGTGCTCGCGTGCCACAGTTTGATCGATCAACGCGCCATTGCCCCGCTTCAGCGTGTCGGTGACCGGCGAGGCCGTGATCGCGCCATCGCATTCGCGCAAAGCATCCAGAGTTCCATCGATGCAATCGGCGGTTACGAAGGGGCGTGCCGCATCGTGAATAAGGACCGCCGAAGGATTGAAACGGGCGAGGGCTTCAAGACCGGCTGCGACCGACGACTGCCTCGTCGATCCGCCGGTAACGGGCTGAGCCAATTTCACAGGGCTGAGACCGGTCACCGCATCCTCATAGTGACCTTCGTCTCCTGCCCGGATCACGACTAAAATTCGGTCGATCCGTGGATGCTCACTGAAAACCGAAAGGGTGCGCCGTAATACCGGCATTCCGCCGACCATCGCATATTGTTTAGGCTTTCCCTGCGCAGAGCCCGCGCGGACACCACTGCCAGCCGCGACGATGAGAGCGACTGTGGTATTGTGTGTTTGGTCTTGTTTTTGCATATCAACTTAAAGCTGGCTCACATGGCGATGCTTCAACGGCGAGCGCCACCCTACAACGGGTTCCGGAAACTCTCAAACGCTTTCACGAGCGCGAAACTTGGCAGACAAAGGCGAAAATTTTGCTACACTGCTTAAAAGATAACCTGTTTTTGATCATGCCTAATAATTGGGCTTATGTGTCAAAAGAAGGCCATTCAAGTGATCTGCGTAGATGCGGGAGTGTTGATGAACCGGCAGCGGGCGGCATGAGCGGAAGTCGAAAGAAAAAGCAGCAGGACCGGTTGTCCTCGCCATTCGATAGCGAGACACTGCTTCAATCTCTTCCCCATGCAGTTTTCGTTGTCAACCGGGCCAACCGCATCGTCTTTGCAAACTTCGCCGCTGAAGCCTTCTTTGGAACGGGTGAAGCGATGCTCAAAAAGCGACCGCTCTCCACGCTGTTTGCTTTCGCCACACCGCTCGCGTCCCTTATTGCTCAGGTTCAGCAAACAGGCGGCGCGGTCAACGAGTACGAGGTCGACATCAACACGCCCGACCATCCCAAATGCGCCCTGGATGTCTTTGCCTCGCCGCTGAATGACGATCCCAACCTTGTGCTCGTCATGCTTCAGCAACGCAATATGGCGAACATGATCGAACGTCAGTTGACCCACCGCAGCGCGGCCAGATCGGTGTCGGCAATGGCAGCGGTTCTGGCCCACGAAATCAAGAACCCGCTTTCAGGAATTCGCGGCGCGGCCCAACTGCTTGAGGTGGGAGCCGCGGAGGAAGACCGGCCGCTGGCTCAACTCATCACGCGCGAAACCGACCGCATCCGCGATCTTGTGGACCGTATGGAGGTTTTTGGCGATGAACGTCCTGTTCGCAAGGAGCCTGTCAACATTCACTCGATCCTCGATCACGTCCGGCAAATCGCAGAGGCCGGTTTCGCCCGCGACATCAGCTTCGTACAAGTTTACGACCCTTCACTGCCTCATGTGCCGGGAAACAGGGATAAGCTCATTCAAGCTTTCTTGAACTTGATCAAGAACGCCTCCGAAGCCATCGGCGACCGTCACGATGGTCAGATTACGCTTTCGACCGCGTTTCGTCCGGGGCTTCGCATGCGCCTCGCCCATTCTGAGGCGAGCGTCAGGTTGCCACTGGAGATATGTGTGTCGGACAATGGGCCGGGCATCCCCGACGAGATCCGCTCGCATCTGTTCGATCCTTTCGTGACCACGAAAGCAACAGGCTCCGGGCTGGGGCTTGCGCTCGTTGCAAAGATTATCGGCGATCATGGCGGGATCATCGAATGCGAGACCCGGGCGCGGCTGACCACCTTCCGCACGCTTTTGCCCATGTATCAGCCGGGACACCGAAACAGCGAAGGGGTCCATTAATGGGTCGCGGTAATGTTCTCATCGCTGACGACGACGCCGCAATCCGGACCGTCGTCAATCAGGCCCTGGCTCGCGCCGGGTACAGCCCGCGCGCAACAAGCAATGCAGCCACGTTGTGGAACTGGGTCTCGCAGGGTGAGGGCGACGTGGTAATCACCGACGTCATCATGCCGGATGAAAATGCGTTCGATCTCATACCGCGCATCAAGAAAATCAGGCCAGAGTTGCCGATCATCGTCATGAGCGCGCAGAACACGTTCATGACCGCGATCAAAGCGGCGGAACGTGGTGCGTATGAATATCTGCCCAAGCCCTTCGATCTGAAGGAACTTGTCGCCGTCGTCGGGCGCGCGCTGCGCGAGCCGAAAGCCGGTAAGATCGCGGCGAAGCCCGAAGGCGACGGAGAGAACCTTCCATTGATCGGGCGGTCGCCCGCCATGCAGGATGTCTACCGCATCCTGGCGCGGCTAATGCATACCGATTTGACCGTGCTGATTTCCGGTGAGTCAGGCACCGGCAAGGAGCTTGTAGCGCGCGCGCTGCATGACTATGGCCAGCGGCGCAAAGGCTCGTTCGTTGCCATCAACATGGCCGCAATTCCGCGCGAACTGATCGAGTCGGAGCTCTTCGGGCACGAAAAAGGCGCGTTCACCGGTGCTGCCTCGCGTGCCGCCGGGAGATTTGAACAGGCTGACGGCGGCACGTTGTTTCTCGACGAAATCGGCGATATGCCGATGGAAGCCCAGACACGGCTTCTCCGCGTGCTTCAGGAAGGCGAATATACCACTGTCGGCGGCCGGGTTTCGATCAAGACCGACGTTCGTATCGTCGCGGCCACAAACAAAAGCCTGGAGACGCAGATCGCCCTCGGCCTGTTCCGCGAAGATTTGTATTATCGTCTTAACGTCGTGCCGCTGCGAATGCCGCCTTTGCGGGAACGGCTCGAGGATGTCCCCGACCTGGTGCGCCACTTTCTTAAGCTTGCGGAGAAAAGCGGGCTCCCCCGCAAAACGCTCACGCAAGAGGCGTTCGACCGGCTCAAGCGCCACACGTTTCCGGGAAATGTTCGTGAGCTTGAGAATCTGGTGCGGCGGCTCAGCGCCCTGTATTCGCAGGAAACCATTTCGCCGGATATTATCGATAACGAACTAGCCACAAGCGTCATGCCGCCCCTTGATAGCCAGGCCCCCGCCAAAGCGAAGATCAACGATTGGATGGAAGCCTATCTTGCGGATTATTTTGGCACGTTCGGAGAACAGTTGCCGCCGCCCGGTCTGTACGACCGCATCATTCGTGATGTAGAAGCCCCCTTGATCAACGCGGCACTCGCGGCGACTCGTGGCAATCAGATAAAGGCCGCAGAACTGCTCGGGCTTAACCGCAATACGCTGCGCAAGAAGGTCCGCGATCAGAAAATCAAAGTGGTGCGCAGTCCCGCTTGATCGAGGTGGGATAGCATGCCGATTAATTTACTGATAAGCTGTATGATGAGGTGGCTCGCCGTTTCTCAAGGTGGAGTGCTATAAAGTTTCGTGACATCTTTCCGAAAGCCTTCTGATGACCATATCCGACCCTTCTTTTTCCGCATCCTCCCCTGAAGACGCCACCCTCACAGGCAGGGCCTACCGGCAAATCGAAGAACTCATGGTGACGTTGCGGTTGGAGCCGGGACAGGTCTTATCCGAAAGCGGGCTAGCGCAAAGCCTTGGGATCGGCCGGACTCCAGTGCGGGAAGCGTTGCAGCAGCTTGCGCGGGAGGGGCTGGTGACGATCCTCCCCCGGCGGGGCGTGATCGTGTCGGAAATCAATGTTCGCAATCAACTGGAACTGCTGCGCGTTCGTCGCGAGGTGGAGCGGCTCATGGCGCGACTTGCGGCCGACCGTGCGACATCCGAAGAAGCCAGTCAGTTCAGGGCGATTGCATCCGCCATGGAGAACTCAGCACACGATAACGATGAACTCGAGTTCATGAGGCTCGATCATCAGTTTAATATGCTTCTCGCCTCGTCCTGCCGCAATGACTATGCCCAAGGCGCGATGAGTCTGATGCAAGGGCTTTCGCGTCGCTTTTGGTACATGCATTATCGGCTGGTGTTCGATCTTCCCAGGTGCGCGCGTCTGCACGCCGACCTCTCGGCGGCCATCGGCGAAGGCAAGGGCGAGGTTGCCGCGGACGCCCTGGATCGTCTGATCGACTATATGGAGAGCTTTACGCGGGACTCGCTATAGATGAGGGGGCAGCGCTTTATTCCGCTGCAACCACCTGCGGGTTAACACGCGGCGTCTTCGCGGTCTTGCGCAGGTTGCGTTTGACGTGCCGGGTGCTGTACCCGTTAAATACGTGACCAAGCAATCCGCGATTGAGATCTGATGTCCCGAACAGCCAGTCCATCACTGGAAACGTCAGGTTCATGTTGACGTCCATCATGATGGATTGATTGTGATGCGCGGTGTGGTGCCGGCGGATCGTGTTGACGAAGGGCATGTTGCGAACGAAGGCGTTGTCTTCCACGTGACAGCAAAAGTGCATGAATTCATAAATGAGGTACATTGACGTTGTGGTCGTGATGAACAGCCAGCCCACATTCGGTGATACGGCGTAGCCCAGCACGATGGCGGCAGGGATGGACATGAGCGTAAACACCACCAGCGAATAGGGCGGGAAAAACGTTACGCGCCAATCGTGGTGATCGCCAAAACGCATTTCGTCTTCAGTGAAAAACTGATGATGCATCAAGGTGTGACGACTATAGACCGCGCGAAAAAGTTTGAGGCTCGATGGTCGATGCATAATATGGCGATGCACATACCATTCAAAAAAGTTACAGATCAGGAAGGTGACAGGCACCGTGAGCAGTTCCCAGGACCGCACCGCGTTCAGGTTCGACAGGTAGATATAAAGCCCGGTTACACCAATCGTGTAAATGACGGCGACATGAAGCCAGCCATTATACCATCCAGCGACCCGGCTTCGATAATTCGAACGATAGGCGCGCTGCCTGTCGCTCATGGGTGTGGCTGCCAGTTCCATATTCAACCCTCCATCACTTTGCGTATAATATATCAGCCGTTCATCAAAGGTGCAAGCTCACGTTGAAATAGTCTCAAGTGCTTTTATGGCTTCGTCGATATCATCGCCGCTCATCTCCCACTCGTTATTGAAGTTCGCCACGATGTGTTTCATGAATGGTTTGTGAAGCCGGATCGCGCGCTCGGCATCGCCGGTGTGGTCCGCCAGGATCGCCAGGGCGAGTTGCGCAGGTGCCGTTCCCTCGTAACTCCACTCAAACCCATCCGGTGAGATCATCTTGATGTCGGTTCGCTCCGGAAGAGGCTTGCCATCGACTGTGACGGAAAGACCATCGATTGTCCTGTCTCCCTTGTATGTTTTTGGCATCGTCGGTCCTTATGCCCCAATGAATTTATCACAGCGCGCGGGTGTTGACCTGATATACATATAATATATCATAAGTCCACTGGAGGTCTTGGTGCACGCAATAGAGCCAAATTTTGGTGGCCTGGCGATATTTTCCGGCTTGTGGCTGGTTTGTTGCGCCGGTTTTTTTCTCCTGTCGGAGATGCTGCCTTTGTCAGCGGCCCCGGCTTCGCTGCAAACGTCCTCCGGCTGGTTGCTCATCGCGGTCGATACCGCACTGCTTCTTGGTCTGCTTGTTCTGACCATCGTATTCGGATATTCTCAGGTGCGTTGGTCGTCGATGATTGTTGCGGGTGGCGCTATATTTCTGTTTGCACCTTTCATGATCCAGGGCCTTCCGGAAACGTTGAAATCGGGAAAGGCCGGGTTGGCGATGTTGCTATTTCTGATTCTGATCGCGCTGGCGGTGGTGATCGGCACCTACGCGTACCCGGGTTTCCCGTCACTTTTGTAAACGCAAGGCGGTTCGCATGCCATCCAGAATCAAGGCCGTCCTCTCGCTCATCGTGGCTGTCGCTGCGATTGCCGGTTATTATTTTCAGGATTCTCTGGGCCAGGTGGGGCCGAGTTTCGCAGCACTTGTTTTCGGCGCCGTAGCCATCGTGTCCATGTGGATTTTCCCTGAAGTTTCCCACAAGAAGGGAAATGAGAGCCAGCCGAAATGAAAGCTGAGCCCGGGGATCGATCCCGTCGCCTGTTCGGATTGTGGTTTGGCTATGGTCGATGATGCCTTCGCGGCAGCCATACTCTTTGAATACGGCGGTGCGCTTGAGATTGACACCGTTCGTCTTGCAGGCGTTGACGACGACGACGTGGTTGTCCGCATCAAAGCCGCGGGACTTTGCCACACCGATCTCGAAGTCATTCAGGGGCAATTGCGCGCGCCCCTTCCCATCGTGCTCGGGCATGAAGCCGCCGGAGTGGTCGAACGCGTTGGTTCGGCTGTTCAAACCGTTAGACCCGGCGACCACGTCATTTTGTCGTGGAATCCTCATTGCGGTCATTGTTTTTACTGTACCCGTGACCTGCCGATCCTCTGCGAGATCTATTTGCGGGAGGCAAGCCGTTCCAAGCATTTCGACGGGAAAGCCCGGCTCATGTCAGGCGGCAAAGACCTGCATCAGTTGATGCATGTCGGTGCCTTTGCGGAATACTGCGTCGTGCCCGGTCATTGTGCGATCCCCGTCTCGAAAGACATTCCCTTTGAAGCCGCGTGTCTGATCGGATGCGGGGTCATGACCGGTGTCGGTGCTGCTCTTAATGTTGCCAGGATCGCTGACGGCGATACGGTGATGGTCATCGGTTGCGGTGCGGTGGGCTTAAGCGCGGTGCAGGGCGCTCGCATGGCCGGAGCAGGGCAGGTGATCGCGGTCGATCTGGTTCCGGCGCGGCTGGCAATGGCGCTCAGTCTTGGGGCCACCCATGCCGTGGACGTGCGTAGCCAGGACGCGGGCGGCATAGCGAAATCGATCACGAGCGGACGGGGCGCGGACGTGGTTCTGGAAAGCGCGGGAAGTGCTTTGGGCTTTCGCCTGTCCGCCGAAGCCGTGCGCCCTGGAGGCGAAATCATCTGGCTCGGCAAGACCGACGTGAACGCTGACGTGAGCTTCCGCTGGGGATCGCTCATGCAGGAAAAGCGCATCAGGCGGTCGAGTTATGGCGGGGCGCGACCGGCGCGGGATTTCCCGATGCTGGTCGAGGCTTATCTCGATGGCCGCCTTAAACTCGATCCACTGATCACGCAGCGTATCGGACTTTCCGACATCAACACAGGTTTTGCGGCACTGCAAGCCGGGACCGCAATACGAAGCGTGGTTGTTTTTTAAGAAGGCGGCGATCATGAGCAGCGAGTTTGATGAGGCACAACGCGGTAAAGCCGACGTCTTTCGTGCTCTGCATGCACGGTCGGGCGCATTCGTCATCCCCAACCCATGGGATGCCGGGACGGCAATTCTTCTTGAAGGCATTGGTTTTGAGGCACTGGCCACAACAAGCGCAGGCCTCGCGTTCAGTCTCGGGCGTCGCGATGCAGGTGGGGTCAGCCGCGCTGAAGTCATCGCTAATGTGAGGGCAATTGCTGCGGCGACGCATTTGCCGGTGTCCGCCGATCTGGAAAACGGGTATGCGGACGACCCTAAAGCTGCGGCTGAGAGCATGATCCTTGCCGCGAAAGCCGGTGCCGTCGGCGGCTCGCTCGAAGATGCGACCGGCGATCCGCGCCGCCCGATCTATGACTTCGCCCATGCAGTGGAGCGGGTCGCAGCGGGAGTGGAAGCCGCGCGGACCCTGCCGTTTCCGTTCACGTTTACGGCACGGGCAGAAAACTTTCTTTATGGCAACGACGACCTCGACGACACCATCCGGCGTTTGCGGGCCTACGAGGCCGCGGGCGCGGATGTGCTTTACGCGCCAGCGTTGCCGTCAATCGAGGCGATAAGGCAAGTATGCCGCGCCTTGACGAAACCAGTTAACGTTCTTGCCGGATCGCGCCAGCAATGCTCCGTCATGCAACTGGAAGAGGCTGGCGTGAGACGTGTCAGTGTCGGTTCCGCCTTCAATAGGGCCGCTTTGGGCGCTTTCCTACGCGCTGGCCGCGAGATAAAAGAGAAAGGCACCGTCACTTTCATCGCGGATTGCGTGCCTTATTCTGAGATTATGGCGGCCATGCCGCGTGCGGACGTGAACTCCTGAGAGCTTACTCGAACGGATAAGAGGAGCTATACAAAAGAAGAAGACGCCGGGATTGGGGAGGCCTTGCTTCAACGCTAAAAGACCTTCAAGAATATGACGGACATATCTTCTGCTGCGACGTAGTTCGGACTGCAAGGCAATCGACGGCGTGTGGAAGACGAGAAGGCGGTGACCATTACCGCGAACGTCATCGACCAACAAATCCAACGTCCTGGGGAGGACCGGTTTTATGAGCTTAACTCGGAGACAATTCGGCCGTGGATTGGCCGTGACAGGTGCCGCGGCGTTGACGTCGTCTATCGCATCGCCAGCCATCGCCCAGAATGAAAAACTGAAAATCGGCATTCTCACGCCACGAAGCGGTGCTGCTGCCACCATCGGTGAGTGCGGTTTGCGCGCTGCACAATGGGGCGCGGAACGCATCAACAAGCAGGGCGGGATAGCCGGTCGCCAGATCGAGCTTGTCATAGAGGAAGAGTCGAACCCCAAGGACACGATCGAACGGTTCCGGCGTCTGGTATTGCAGGAAAAGGTTGCCTGTGTGCAGGGCATTGTTTCGACAGGGGTGGCACTTGGTGTCGCGCCCGCCGCAGAAGACGAACGGTCACTTCTGATACTGTGGGATGGAACCACCCAGGACGGCGTGAAAGAGACGATGCCGAACCCGAAATACGTTTTTCGCAGCACGGATAACGAATGCGAGGCCGTTATGGGCTCGCTGCTTGCCTTGAAACAGTTCAAAGGCCAGTTCAGAAAAGTCGCCGGTATCAACCCGGATTACTCCTACGGCCGAAATAACTGGGAGGCATTCAAACAAATCCTGAAGCGATATAACATCGAGCATGAGATCGTTGCCGAACAATGGCCAAAGGTCGGAACGCTCGACCTGACCTCCAACGTGGCTGCCATGAACGCCGCCAAGCCCGATCTGATCTTTTCTTCGATGCTGTTCGCCGATTTGCCTGTGTTCCTGAAACAGGGCAACGCGGCTGGCCTGTTCAGGGAGACGAAACTGGTGCTTCCAAGCGCAACCTGGCAGATCAATCAGCTTAACAAGGAGTTCATTCCGGAAGGCACGGTGCTGGGATACAACACGTTGTACTTCGCTCTGCCCAACGCGTCCGCCCTTCAGAAGGAATTCGTCAGTTACTACTTCGACCGTTACAAAGAAGCGCCTCATTGGGAAGCCGACCGCGCCTATTTCGCCCTTGCAGCCTATAAGGCCGGTGTCGAGGCGGCTTACACGGCCGCCGGCAAATGGCCGAAGACTGACGACGTGATTGCATCCATTCCCGGCCGCGAGATCGAGGGACTTGGCGGTCCAGGGCGGTTTCGTGCCGACAAGATCGCGGAGCAGGTGTTCTATCAGGGTCCCTCCACGAACAAGAATGATTACAGCTTTCCGACTTTGGCCAGTGTCGAGGCCATATCCGCGGCGCAACTGCAAAAACCGTCCGGGGTCGATTTCTGGGACTGGATAAAAACCGCGCCGATGCCGGTGGTGTCTTGAGGCCTAATTCATTGACATAAAACTAGCGGTTATTACGGAGATTGCATCCTGCGGGTTCGTGGGAGGCAATCTCCGCTGCACATAGGATCGGCTGAGACATCGGACTTCCTTCGGAGGACGAGCGGTTGTCAAGCCGCTTGACAGCGGCAGGCGCTCACACTTTTCGCTGGTGGATCGCCGCTCTCGATCCTAAGAAATATATTTATTTGTCACAGAAGAAACCGCCATAAACGTTTCACGTTATAGTGAGGATGGCGGCCTTTCAGGCAGCCGACTTGCGTGCAATATCACTGCACGCAAGTGTGTACGAGGGGGTTCCGTGACGAAGACTTTGCATCCCGAAACGATTGCAGCTCAGGCGGGCGGCTTTGTGGACGAGGCGACCGGCGCGATTGTGCCACCCATTCATTTATCCACGACCTATCTGCGGGACGCAGACAATCAATACAGCAAAGGCTTCTGCTACGGACGCTCGGACAACGCCACGATCCGACAGACCGAAGATGTGCTGACCGAGCTTGAGGGTGGTGAGGCAACCTTGTTGTTCGCGTCCGGAATGACGGCTGCGACAACCGCATTCCTCGCCCTTGATCGTCCTGCCCACATTATTGCACCTGAGGTCATGTATTGGGGCTTGCGGCAGTGGTTGCTTGAGGATGCCGCGAGCCTCGGGATTGAGGCGACCTTTGTCGACGCGGGCAATCTCGATGCAATCCACCGCGCAATCCGCCCAGGGAAAACAAAGCTGATCTGGATGGAAACGCCATCAAATCCCCTGTGGTCTATAACCGATATCGCGGAAACGGCCAAGATCGCGCATGCGGCTGGCGCATTGCTGGCGGTCGATTCGACTGTCCCTACGCCTGTGCTAACCCAGCCGATTGCGCTCGGCGCGGATCTTGTCCTGCATTCCGCTACGAAATATCTGAACGGTCACTCGGATGTTGTGGCCGGTGCTATCGTTTATGCGCGGGCTGGCGCGCCGCTTGAGAGGGCGGCGCGGCTGCGGACCAAGATGGGCGGCATCCTTGGACCGTTTGAGGCATCATTGTTGATGAGAGGGTTGCGGACGTTGCATGTGCGTGTCCGTCACCAATGTGTGGCTGCGATGCAAATTGCGGAGCATTTTGGCGATCACAAACGGATCGACACCGTTCTTTATCCAGGCCTCGCAACGCATCCTGGACATGACCTCGCCCGGCGACAGATGAAAGGCGGATTTGGTGGCATGCTATCCATTCGCGTCAAGGGTGGCGAAGCTGCGGCGATTTCGACAGCGGCACGCATGAAGCTCTGGAAACGCGCCACATCGCTTGGAGGTGTTGAAAGTCTGGTGGAACACCGCTCAAGTATCGAAGGGATTGGAAGCCCCTGCCCTCCGGACCTTTTGCGTTTATCGGTGGGGCTTGAACATGTGGACGATTTGATCGTCGACCTGGAGAATGCGCTCTCAGCAGGCAATCGGCAAGTAACACATCAGCAGGCAGCCGAATAGCGGCTAACGCTCCACTGGCATGAAAAAAATAAAGAGATGGTCCCGCTTATGCGGGATCATTCTTGTGTTGTGTTTGCTGCATTACAGATAAAAAGCCGCTGAAATTGACTTTCGTGCCCGGTAGAGATCATTCGAAGCAATCTCAAGCCGCCACGGCCTCGTCTTTAGGGTCACGCAGTACGTAACCTCGTCCCCAAACCGTTTCGATGTGATGGTTCCCTGCGTTGGCCATCGCGAGTTTCTTGCGAAGCTTGCAAATGAAAACGTCGATGATCTTCAGCTCAGGCTCATCGATTCCGCCATAAAGATGATTAAGGAACATCTCCTTCGTGAGCGTGGTACCTTTTCGCAGCGAAAGCAGCTCAAGCATCTGATATTCCTTGCTTGTCAGATGAACCCGGTTGGTATCGACTTCCACTGTTTTCGTATCGAGATTTACACGCAGACAGCCTGTCTGAATGATGGATTGAGCATGGCCCTTTGAGCGCCGGACAATGGCATGGATGCGCGCCACAAGTTCGTCTTTATGAAAAGGCTTGGTCAGATAATCGTCGGCACCAAACCCAAGGCCGCGAACTTTCTCGTCGACGCTTCCCATGCCCGACAAAATCAGGATCGGCGTTTTGATTTTGCTGACGCGAAGCGACCGCAGGACTTCATAGCCGCTGATATCGGGTAAATTCAGGTCCAGCAGAATGATGTCGTAATCGTAGATTTTGCCGAGGTCCACGCCCTCTTCGCCGAGGTCTGTTTGAAAGATATTAAAGCCTTCGGATATCAGCATCAGCTCAATGCTTTGAGCCGTTGCGCTATCATCCTCGATGAGAAGCACCCGCATAGAATTCCTCGCTGGAAATACTGCCAATCCGACCAGGGTCGCCGCGTGCGCGTGCTCTACCCTGAAGGTTAATTCAACGCGACATTAACGCATAAAAGGTTAAGGAAACTTAAGCCCAAGACACATTTTACGCGCGATGCTTTACCGCTAGCGGCAACAATTTCTCAACGCATAATAGGGTGCGAACCAGCCTTATCAGGCGTGTTTCACGTAAGGGACGCCCATCAATTCGCCACAAAGCTTGTTTTTGACCGAATCGATCTCAAGATAACTCTGGCGCAATTCGCCAGGTTGGCCAACCTCGAATTTCCCCAAACTTATTTACGCGGGATCATGTTGCAAAGCGGCGACGCTTTACCCGGGCTTAATCGTTTTCGTGGAATATCGTGGTGGTTGGTATTGCCGTGAGGGATAGAGGGGGTTGTTGGTGCCATGACGGAGACGCTTCAGACGATAACTCTCGCGCGGACACTTTTAGCTGAAAAAGAAAGGCAGATCGCGACTCTGGAGTTGACGATCAATGATTTTCGCTTAACCGCAGGTGAGCTGGATCAACAAATTCGGGTGGAGCAAAAGCTTGCTGGTGTGACCGATGTTCAGCATTTTGCATACCCGATGTTTGCCAAGGCTGCAACGGCCCGACGCGACAATCTGTTGTCTTCCATCGCGGACCTGCAAGACCGCCTTGAAGGGATGCGGGAGGAATGCGGAGCCTTGCGCAATCAGATCGCGGCGAGCGACGCTGAGTCACGAATGGAACTGCATCATCAAAAAAAGATGGAGCGCCGCCGGTTGCCCGGCCTGTTTCTGGTTCCGGAGCCCGCACAATAACCTCAATTGCGGGCCTTAACATCACGCCCTTTGGTTATCCATTGTTTCGCAGCCGCAAGCCTCAGTTTCGCCACGAAAACCCTTGATCGCACCATGACGGTTTTCGAATCGGGGTTCTCCCTTGTGCTTCCGGCTTTTATCTTACGTCTTGCCAGTCATGCTCCTTGCGTCGTGCGCGACGCGAGACCCTGTCGTTGAAGGTGTGGTGGGTTCTGAGCCACAAAGGCTTTCGTTCGGTCCGCCGTCAGAGGTTCGTACAAGCTTTTTGCAAAAGATCAAAGCGTGCTGGATTTCATCGCCCAACGCCCCCTTAGCCGGCTATAAGCTCGATATGGGTGAGCAACCCGGAAGCGAAGGCCGCGGCGGAGAACCTTCAAACGGTTACTATGGCGTTCTCATATCGAATGCGTCCGCACCCGCAGAAAGCCTCGAAATACAATTCCACAAGTATAACGAGAACACCCTGATTGTGACGCGTAATGTTTCGCTAGCTCCCGTGTTGATGGATCGTCTCAAGCGCGACCTCCAGCTTTGGGCGCTGACCGGCACCGAGTGTGGCGGACTGTAAACCGCGGGTCCGTTTCCAACTGGCACAGATGTTGCTGCATTGTAGACAGATCGGTCTGCAAAGATCGAAGTGTCGAGGCATGCGCAAGTTGTGCATGCAGTTGCCTCATTAAGTGGCAGCGTGTCCGGCGCTTTCGCAGCAAACAGTTGGAATTGCATGATTAAATCCAGTCGATTCAACTCGCTGCGGTCGGGGGCGCTATCCCTAGTCATTTTTAGTGCTTTTCTTGGCGCTTGGTGGCTTGCCACCAAAGGCAGCGGCACTTCGGCCAACCTCGATCCCGAATATGCGAAGCTTTTGGGAGCGAGCGCAACCCAGGGCACGTCCGCGTTTCCGACGCCTTCTCAAGTCGGTGCCAGGCTGTGGTCGCATCTCAGCGACCCTTTTTACGACCGTGGTCCAAATGACAAGGGCATCGGCATTCAACTCTTGTTCTCGCTGGCCCGCGTACTGCTGGGTTACGCCATAGCCGTCGCGGTGGCGATACCCGTCGGGTTCGTGATCGGGATGTCGCCCCTTTTGAGCCGCGCGCTCAACCCGTTCATACAGGTTTTGAAACCGGTTTCTCCCCTGGCGTGGATGCCGCTGGCGCTCTACACCATCAAGGATTCTGGCCTTTCCGCCATCTTCGTGATTTTTATCTGCTCGATCTGGCCGATGCTCATAAACACAGCATTCGGCGTCGCCAGCGTGCGCAAAGAGTGGTTGAACGTGGCGCGGACCCTCGAAGTGCCGCCTTTGCGCACAGCATTTACGGTCATCCTGCCGGCGGCCGCACCAACCATCGTCACCGGCATGCGCATATCGATCGGAATCGCCTGGCTCGTTATCGTGGCGGCTGAAATGCTCGTCGGAGGCACGGGGATCGGATACTTTGTCTGGAACGAATGGAACAACCTGTCCATCAGCAACGTCATGATCGCGATTTTGATGATCGGTGTCATGGGCATGGCGCTGGATCAGACGCTTGCACGGTTTGGACGCGCCGTGAGTTATCCGGAGTGATGGTGTGATGAAAATCGTCGATCCAACGTCACGGCTCCCTGTCTGTGCGTCATGGCCGGGCTGGACCAGGCTAGTCAGAGGTCAGGTCTCAAGTTTATCCACGCTGAACAGGTATGACAGGGTCAAGCCTGGTCATCACATACTGACAAGACGGCGCGGACCCGCGGAGCAAAACCATGAGTAAGTTCATCTCCATCGAAGCCATCGCGAAACGCTATCCCGCTCCAGGCGGCGTCACCACAACCATCTTCGAAAATCTCTGGATGGGTGTCGACCGGGGAGAGTTCGTCTGTGTCATCGGCCATTCGGGTTGCGGCAAGACAACTGTTTTGAACATTCTGGCGGGTCTCGATGTGCCGTCAGAAGGGGCCGTGATCGTCGACAGAAAGGCGATCTCGGGACCAAGCCTCGACCGTGCCGTCATTTTCCAGGGTAATGCGCTGTTGCCGTGGCGTTCGGTTATGGGCAACGTCAGTTACGCGATCACGTCGAAATGGCGAAAATGGAGCCGCGCGCAGGTGCAGGCGCAAGCGCAGAAATTCATCGACCTCGTGCACCTGACAGGATCGGAGCATAAGAAGCCCTCTGAGTTGTCCGGCGGTATGAAACAGCGGGTCGGCATCGCGCGTGCGCTTTCCATCGAACCAAAGATCATGCTCATGGACGAACCGTTTTCTGCGCTGGACGCCCTGACGCGGGGGTCACTACAGGACGAAGTGCGCAGCATCTGCACAAAAACCGGACAGACCGCCTTCATGATTACCCATGACGTGGACGAGGCAATCTATCTCGCCGACCGCATTTTACTAATGACGAACGGTCCGAACGCAAAACTTGCCGAATGCGTGATCAATGGCCTGCCCAAGAGCCGAAGCCGGGTCGATATGCACCGGCACCCGGCCTATTACCCGCTTCGCAATCACATCGTCGATTTTCTTGTGACGCGCAGCAAGACATTCAATGAAGAGATTGCGGGCAAACCTTACGATCCACGAAACCCGCCTGTGGTTCGCCCCGAAATTCCGGAACCGCATATGGCTCTCGTAACACCGGACGACGGAGGGGGCTACCCGGCGCGCAGGGGCGGCTTCGTTTTGAGACGTACCCGGGATCAAGCACGGGTCATCCAAGTCATTAACAGAGAAAGGAAACGGAACCATGAAACGTATGGATTTAGTCGAGAAAATTCTCGACGCGAAGCGCGAGTACGGCTTGAGCTGGAAGGACATCGCAGCAAAAATCGGGGGCTGCTCGCCCATTTTGATCACTGCAGCGCTTCTTGGTCAGATGAAAATGACTCCCGAGCAGGCCGAGAAAGCGCGGGAGATCTTTCATCTGACGCCGAATGAGGCAAAGATGCTTGCCGAAGTGCCATACCGTGGTTCGCTTCCACCCGGACCACCGACGGACCCGCTGATCTATCGCTTCCACGAATTGGTTCAGGTGTATGGCACAACCTGGAAAGAATTGATTCACGAGGAGTTTGGCGACGGCATCATGTCTGCCATCGATTTCGACATGACCATGGAACGCTTGCCCGACCCTAAGGGTGACCGTGTCAAGATCACCATGTCCGGCAAGTTTCTGCCTTACAAGTATTACGGCTCATGACGGAGCGCGTGAAGCCCGCATGAGATGCACTTTGCTTCTCCCGACGTGCATGCGATCGGGAGAAAGAACGGAAATTTGTCCAAACATGACGAACTTCCGTTCAGGTCATCACCCGATGTCAGGTTGCGGGCCGCGTCTCATTTTTAGCGGCCCGCATTCCCGCAGACGCGGTATCGCGCTCACACATGTAAGCACCTTTTTTTGTCCGACCGTAGTGAGCGGTGTTTGCATAATGGTAAACTTTCGACGCCGTGTTAGCCCAAACAACCGAACCGCCAAGGCAACGGGCGCGCGCTTCGGTTTCTGAGGCATACTGACCGGCCTGCGACGGGCGGGCCGTGCGGGTCTGTGGTTGACGCGACGTTGTTGATGGTTGCGACGTTGACGGAGTGTTGTTGGTCGAGGGTGAACGTCGATACCATGGCGCGCGCGGAGGTATAACCGGACCTGGAGCTTGGATGGTGGTCTGGCCCGTCGTCTGGTTCGTCTGGGCCATGGCACCGGTTGCGCTAAGCGCGGTAACAGCAAAAGCGAGGATTGCGCCGGACTGAGTCAGATAACGCGTGTATTTTGAAACGGTCATGTCTGTTCACCTCTATGATATTAAGATGCTGTTTAAGTCTCCGTCACGCAAACCTCACAAAAAATCACACCACCAAGGCGAATACTAACGACAGATGCCTAAACAGTATTGCCAGGATCGAAAAAATTGGTGGCACCACGATGAGCACTGTAGGCGACATATGTGTGATTCGTATTTTTCAGCAAGTACCTGCTAACATCCCTCATTATGCCAAACGCACCTGGCACGAGAATGGGCGCCTGCCGCGATGCGAAAGACAGGCTCGCAAGGGCCAACGAACGCTTGCGCCGCTATCCTTCATCATATAAGTTGTGCAAAGCGGGGCGTAGCGCAGTCTGGTAGCGCATCTGGTTTGGGACCAGAGGGTCGGGAGTTCGAATCTCTCCGCCCCGACCAATTAAATCAAAGAACTCATCAAAAATTAGCGCTTACCGAGGCCGACCTGTGTTTTGCGAGCTATCACGCCTTCACGCAGACTGCAACTTCGCTCACAATTCATGATATTCACCTATTTCGGACGTGGGTTTTCCGCGTTCGGCTGTGTCGGTGGAGGCGTGATATTCGGAGTTGTGTTTGGGTTCGGAGTGGGAACTTCAGCGGGCCTTTGCGAAAAACTCGGATCGACCGGCGGTTTAATGACGCCGTCGCTGCGGTTTAGTTGCGTGCCAATCGGTTCGCCCCGACGGGTCGAACCCTTTTCCTGAGGCACTACATTTGGTTTGTCCGCATCCTGTGCGCGGGCTGACGATGCGCCAATCGCAAATGCTAAGCTGACCCCTGCGATTTTATATACCCGGTTCATGACGACACTCCCTTAGTTGCTTTTGGGGAGAATACGCCCGAGGCATTGTTCGTTGCATCGAAAAGCGATATCAGCAGAAATGGAAGCGGGATGTCGATGGAAAAGCAAGTCTTCAGCTTCGCCTGATTTAATCGGTCGTCAACTCCCGTCGGAGCGCTGGAATGAGTACTGCGAACCGCTTTCCCGCAATGGTCGACCGCTTTCCGCTCGATCCACGGATGAGGATCGGCTTCCGTCGGATTTGCGGGTTGGATTCGCAGATTTTTCGAGCTTGGCGGGATAGTCGTTTTCTCGATCGAGTCTGATATTGGCTGTGGTTATCGTTGTCCTTCGCGCCGCGCTTGCAATCGCGGTGGGTAAGCTTGCCGGTGTTCCACCCCTCAAATTTTGCGGCCTCTTTCGCTTTCGCCCACATGTATGTGTAGCCTGCCATTGTCAGATGCACACCGTCCCTCCGTGCATTTCGAAGGAGCAAAGGCGCTCGTCCCGCATACTGACATAAAGCACCGACTTTGCCGCCAGAGTCTTCTGCAAAATGCCGTCAAGGATTGCCGCGCGTTTGTCCCAATAAGTTCTCACGCAGGACGGCCCGATCCAGACGAGCCTTATTTTCCGCGTTTCCGCCGTCCGGACGATTTTCTCGATATACATGTCCAGCTTTTCGACGCCGGCAAGTGCGTCGTTTCGTGCCGAGCACGAGAAACGCGGTCGCACCTTCAGGTGTTCGTTCGAGCTGTTGTACAAGCTTCGGCCCCGGATGTGAATGCTCAAAGCCGACCGTTTTTCAAGGCCCGACGCCATCGCGACACCTTCGCCCAAACTGTCGCCCAACACGACACCTTGGTCGGCAAAAGATGAGCGGGCCGACAGCGCCACAATCATCACCGATAGAAACCGCGCAAATATCACTTCCATCTATCCTAAAGTTATGGCTTTCGAATCGTTGCGGCCCGTTTCATCGGCGCATTGGAAACCCGCGAAAACGTTGCGATCCGCGACAGAACCACCCGTAATGGCCTGTTCACCCAAGCATTGGTCAGGAATCGTTGTGCTCCACCTCTTCGCCCGCGGACACGAACGAGACCGTCCCGTTGTCGAAGCGCGGTGGCACCGCATTCCCAAAGCGCACCCCCTGTTGGGTGAGGATGGTCTGCATGGCGATGTTGCTGTCTTTGGTGGATGGTCCGTATGCACTGAAGAAAAAGCCGTTTTTCCGGTGCGAAATCCAGGCCGCGAATTTTTCATGCTCGGAGTAAAGGGCATCCATCAGCACCATGCCATGCAGCCGGTCTGACACTCCCCCAACCGTGCAAATGAACGAGGCCGGAAAATAACCGCCACTGTAGGCAACGATCACAATCGGCATTGAGGCAAACAGCGATGGCGGCGCATCGGCGCTGTAAAGACGGGCAAGCTTTGCTTCGGCCTCCCGCAGGAATTGCGCAAAAACTCCAGCCTCGCCAAATCGACCGGGGCTGAATCGGAGGCATCGACAGCAAACTGGGGGGCCACGAGAACTGCATTGATCCCTGACTCGGTCACCTGCTGTGGCACCTGCTGACGGTCGCGCACGTCGCGATCAAGTCTTGCCCGGTTGCCATGGAGATAAACGATCAGCGCAGAGGGCAGATTGGGGTTGAAGCCCTTTGGAATATGCATGAGCACGCGGCGGTCGCTGTAGGTCGCATCCTCCCAGTATACGGCCCCGCCACGTCCTGAGGTATGTCCACGACGCTCGCCTTCCAACACGTCAAAAAATGGCGTGGCAGCTTTGGGAGCAAGCCCCTGATAGGGAAACGGCGATGTTTGAAACTGCGTCAGGACGGTTTTGCTTTTCGTCACCGGTCGAAACACAGGCTTTGCCTTCGGTTTCGACTTCGCCGCGACCCGTATCAGGTGGAAGGTCCTGGCAGACGTTAGACCCGAACGCGTTTGGACCGGCCCCCCGTTCTGGGCCGCAATGACTGAGGTCGTTGCCACGAGGAATGCTGGCAAAACAAAACTGTAGATTTTGAAACGCATCAACTGAGAAACCTCTGACGGCCTTTCGAACTAAAGACGTGAAGCGAGTTTAACAAGGCTGCTCCTTTCTGACTTGGACTCCGTCGAAACCGAAATCCATCCCGAATGGTTGCACGATATCAGTCGACATAAATTGGGGGAGAATAGGATCGACGGTATCCTACTCTTCCTTTTTGCCTGTCACGGTGAGAAACGCCTTACGCGCGTACCGATATGGCTCATTCAGCCGCAATGCCTTGGAGAAGGCTTCGACGGTTTCGGCAACCGCAACGATTTTCTCCTGGGTCTTCGTTGGCTTGAGGCTGTTCGCCCATGCCGTAACCACCTCCGGGATCGTCAAAGCCAGGATCGCCAGCGTCGCATAGATTGCAACAACTGTCGTCAACAGCGGTCTGCGCCCCAATCTAGCGGTTTCTTCAGTCGGCAGCTTGGCCTGTGGTTCGACGTGGAGCATGGCCCTAAAACTGGAAATAGATGAATGGCGCGACCCCGCTGGGAGCTGCGGCTGAGACGGCAAAAAATTGCCAGCGCGGGGAAGCGCGACCTTGAGCAGGAGCGGAGCTTCGTTATAGCTGGTCTCTAACCACTGGATTAATCGAGACGGCATGAACTGCGTAATTGCCCCCAGAGCAAGCAGAAGCGCGACGAACGGGGGTCACTGTCGCACTTGTCCAATCACTTCCCCCGATCATGGTTGCAAGATAGGTCGTCGCCCCCTCAAGCGTCGGAGACCGAAAAAATACCCATGCGACGCAGACGAAGTGGAACGTGATGATCCATCCAACGACCGCAAGGATCGCACCCAATAAGCCACCTGGCTTCCAGGACGTGGTGCCGATGACGCGCTCCATGACGAGGCCCGCGCCGTGCATCGCTCCCCAGATGATGAAATTCCAGCTCGCGCCATGCCACAGTCCCGCCGAGAACCATCGTGATGAGCAGGTTTCGATAGGTGAACAAACGCCGTTTTGGTTGGTTCGCGCCAGTTTGTGCAGGCCGGGCCGCACGTCCGTTGCCCCCGAGAGAAACGTACAGATAATCGCGCAGCCATGATGAGAGGGTGATATGCCAGCGTCTCCAGAAATCTTGAAGCGATGTGGCGCGGTACGGCTGATTGAAGTTTTGCGGAAATTTGTAACCGAGCAGACTGGCGACCCCAATCGCGATGTCGGTGTACGCGCTGAAAATCGCAATAAATCTGGATCGCGTAGGCATACATTCCGAACAGCAGGTCGAGGCTGGAATGATCGGCAGGGCTTCGAAACACCGCGTCGGCAAAATCCGTCGAGATGTTAGTTTTGCGATCACCACCTTTTTGAAAAGCCCGCCCACGATCAAAAGGACGCTTGCCCCGATTTCAATAGTGCGTGGATCGGACCTTTGTCGGGTTTGCGCGAGAAAGTCTCTGGCGCGGACAATCGGACCGGCGACCAGATGCGGGAAGAAACTGATATAAAGCAAGATATCGATCAGGGACCGCGTTGGCCTGAAACCGTCCGTGCGCCGATAAACATCGATGATGTAAGACAGGGCATGGAATGTGAGAAACGAAATGGCAATCGGCAGAGCCACTTCGACGAAACCGACATTTACGGGCAAACCAATGCTGTTCGACGCGTCGATAAATGAAGCGACAAAAAAGTTCGCATACTTGAAATAAATGAGAACGCCGAGATTTCCGGCGATAGCAACCCATAGAACCGCAGTCCTGAGCGGCCCATCGGACAGTTGCCCCAGCCGTAGCGCAACCAGATAATTGGCCACTGAACTTCCGAACAAAATCCACAGATAGTCAATGCTCCAGAAGCCGTAAAACACGTAGCTTGCGGCAACCAGAAATATTTTTTTGAGTGTATTAAAACGGTTCAGCGTCCAGGTTATTGGAAACACAAGGGCGAAAAAAATCGCAAACTCAATTGTTGGAAACAACATTGAACGGCGCTTTCAACTTGTCGATCATCGGAATAAGAACTTTGGAAAATTCTTCAGCGCTTTGACGGTAAACCCGCCGCCGTGAGATGTAAATGATCCTTGGCCATCAATGCAGGCGTTTCAAGACCCCATTTATGGGCACCGCACTCACGCGGCATCATGGATGACCAGTCCCAATAAACCAGGCCTTCGCGCTGCGCAATGTCACGCTGAACGTCGCGAACGCTTTGCAGCCTTGGTGGTGCACCCCAAACACAGCCCCAGGTCGCCAACTGCATCGTGCGTCCCGGATTGCTACGCGACATGGGCGGGTTGCCGCTTCGACATGCGGCGGCTGCGAGACCACGGCATCGCTGCGGCATCCACTCACCGGCAGGCGGTGCGACGATGGCAATCTGCACCGATGGCAAGGCGGCCCTGATCTTGCTGATCGCGAGCCTGTAACTGTCCGCATAGCGCTCAAGATCAAGGTTGCTGTTGTAACCCTCGTTGGAACCGAATGCGAGAACCACAATCTTGGGATCGAGCCGTCGGAGACCCTTCGCGAAGAGGGCTTCGTCATATTTGTTCAGAATCTGGACCGTTGCGCCCACAAATCCGATATTGTCGTAGACGAGACCCGCGCGCCGGTTCGTGATCGCCACGCTGGACAACAAAACTTTGCCCGGTCGCGCTATCGTAATCGTGACGTTTCGCACCCGTGCTTGCGCCGGACCGTTCGCCACAAGCCGCACGACATCCGGTTTCACATCCGCCGCTTCCAGATCGAGGCGATGCTTGACGACGCCATCGACGCGAATGTCTATCGCGCCGCCGCCGGGTTGCCTGACAGCTTCGACCTCGATGGCATTGAATACAACCGGGTCACCGGTCGAGAAACTCATCGTCTGTCCTTGCCCCGACGCCAGGGCATTGACGCCGGATAGCCAGAACTCGGCGGGGTCTTCGTTCTTCTGCAATGCTTTATATGTCCAACCCGGCGAACTGCTCACCGAAAACGCCGTGTTCCGGGAGCCAAGGTTAGCACGCCCGGGAACAGCGTAACCGGGACCGCCATTGCCATATTTCGCCTGAAGGATGCGACGCAACGCTCCGCTGAAATGATCACCCGCCGTATGGCTGTCGCCGAGCTGCAAGATTGTAATCCCGGCACTGGCTTTTGCGATGGGTAGGCCGCCTGTGCTCGACCCGTTCGGCGCTGGATCAATACCGGGTAAAGGCTTCGGCAGGGCCGCAGACTTGCCGGTTTTGTTCGTGGCTGGAAAGACATCGCCGGTTTCTTCGACGGCCATAGACAAGGTGGCTGTGTCCGGCTCCAGATTCAGAAGGAAATAACCGCCGATAACAGCGGCGAAACCCGCTGTAATTCCAAGGATGGTCGTTGCCGCAGCCCTAATCCGGGCTTTTCCCTTCATTCAGATACGACAAGCTGGCAGGACGTGGAGACTTCCGTGCCGCCCGACCTCAATGACTTCAGCGCGTGTTCAAGAACATAAGCCGCGACGAGTTCGTCGCCGGCTGGCGTAAAATGTTCGCCGTCGGAGGCACGAATGTTAATCATTCTTCCGTTTTTATCCGGGACATATGACGTAAATTTGTCGTCGCCCTCTGGCTTCAAGCGCCAGCCGGGAACAAACGCGGCACCGGAAACGCCGGATGCGGAGACAGCTTCCGCGAAAATCGCGTTCTTCTGTGAAGCATCCTGCTGGACCTCGCGATCCCGCATCGCCGCCAGTCCAACCCAAAGCACGCGCGCGCCTTGAGACGATGCGGCCTTCAGCATTTCCATTACGTTGTCACGATATCGAGTGGCCCATTCAGGAGTGTTGTAGGCCGTCACCCGTCTCGGGCTATTCGCGGTCTTGCTCACGATGCTTTGCCTGTCGTTCAGCCCGAGCGACACGATCACGAGTTGCGGCTTGAAAGCTTCCGCCGTTTCGCGCGCGCCTTCGATCCAGTTGTATTTGTCGACGCGCGCGAGACCTGTGCTGTTTTTTCCAAACCTGCCCAGTTCGAACACGTGTTTCAGGCATTTGTCGCGGCTGACGAGATTGGTGACGCCTCCCCATAGACCATCCGAGGTCGAGTCACCGATGAAGGCAATTTTGATTTTTCCCGAACCGCTACCCTCGACGGCATCCGCTCTGTAGGTAGAAAGGGACAGCGGCATAAACGCCACCAAGACTGCCCTCAGGGCAAAAAATAATATGGAAGATAGATATAAACGTTTACAATTACTCATACTGCAACTCCAACGCTTACCGGCTTCGCGCGTCCCACCGACTTCAAGGTTCGTCCGGCCGAACGGTGTAAACCGCCCCATGAGGAGCGGCTTTCTCGAAGGATGTACGTTCGCAAACGCCGGACAAACTCTCGTGCGAAGCCATTGTCATATTTACCAAATATTAACCACCATTGGTAGTCTTCGCACCTGTTGACGCGTGAAAATATATGAAAAATCCTGGATAGTTGCCGAGCCGTCATTGTCGGCTGATGGCAGGTCGAAAATGCGACCTGATCGTTGCAACTGCGACCTGATCGTCTTAAACCGTTGTGGGAAGACGAGTTTTCTGTGGGGGGCTAAGCCGGAAAGTATGGCGGCTTGTGGAGGCTTTTCGGGCTGAACGTGAAAATCTCGTAGCCGCTCGCGGTGACGCCCACGCTATGCTCAAATTGTGCAGACAACGACCGGTCACGTGTCACAGCCGTCCAGCCATCGCCCAGCATCTTCACGTCCGCTTTTCCGAGATTGATCATGGGTTCGACCGTGAAAATCATGCCGGGAGCGAGCACTGTTCCTTCGCCGCGCTCGCCATAGTGCAAAACGTTGGGCTTGTCGTGAAACGATAAGCCGACGCCGTGACCGCAGAAATCGCGTACCACGGTACAACGCTCGGTTTTCGCGTATTCTGCAATGGCAAAACCGATATCGCCGACAGTTGCACCGGGCCTTACGACGGCAATCCCGCGCATCATGGCTTCATGGGTCACATCGATCAGCCGTTCGGCTTTCCGCGAGATTTTCCCGGCCGTGTACATGCGGCTGGAGTCGCCATGCCACCCGTTGAGGATCAGCGTCACATCCACGTTCAGGATATCGCCCTCGATGAGGCTTCTCGACCCAGGAATGCCGTGACAGACCACGTGGTTCAGCGACGTGCAGCACGATTTGCGATAGCCCCTGTAGTTCAGCGTGGCGGGCAATGCACGGTGTCGCATGGCAAAATCGAAAACGAGGCGGTCGATGGCATCCGTGGTGACGCCAGGGCGAATGAACTCAGCCACAGCATCGAGACATGTCGCAGCAAGCTGCCCCGCACGCCTCATGTTTTCGAAGCCCTCCGGACCATAGAGACGTATCGGACCGTCGTCGGCACTATCTCGCGTCGTGGTGTAATCTGATCGTGACATGGACCGTGATGCTTTCGGGCGCGGTTCAATCTCTCCCATCAGATCGAACGTGCTTCGTGAATAGTTATTGCGATGAACCGGTCGTTGCGAAGCTGATGTAAGTCAAGTGTTCGCGAACGTCAGACGATCCGTGACCGTTATCTGGTCGGGACAAATATGACATCGATAGATGAAAGTCTCAACACCCTGAGCGGTCGCAGCCTCAAATGCATCGGAATAGGCGCGGTCGATATCCCTAGCCAATGAAAATGTGTCGCAGTCGCTTCTTTGTACGCAAAAAACCATAACCGCTCGCGCTCCCGATTGCGCCATGATGGACAGTTCCCGTAAATGCTTTGCGCCGCGAGCCGTCACACAATCGGGAAATTCCGCCAACCGTCGGACGCGGGACAGATGCACATTTTTGACTTCCACATAAGCGGACGGACGGTTTTCCCCCTCCAGCAGCAGATCGATCCGCGAGTTTGTGCCATAACGCACCTCGCGCCGGATCGTCGTGTATCCCCCAAGTTCCGCGATCACCCCATCGCGAATGGCTTCTTCGACGAGGGCGTTCGGACGCATCGTGTTGATGCCCACGAGCGTGCGCGGAAATGCTGCGCCATCCGTCTCCACGATCTCCAGTGTGTAGGCCAGGCGGCGCTTTGAATTTTTGGACAGGGATAGCCACACATTGGCTCCCGGACTGTTCAGTCCGACCATAGCACCAGGGTTGGGGCAATGAGCCGTCACGATCTCGCCAGCCGTCTCCACATCGGCCAAAAATCTCTGATAGCGGCGAACGAGCGTTCCCCTGATGAGTGTCTGCCCAAACTGCATAGGCGATTTACCATCACCTGAGTGGGTCAGGCAAGCCGCTCTCGACGCTGCAACATTACACTTTTTTCGGCAATCAACGAAACAGACACTCTCAAGCGAAAAACCCTCTCAATAGAAAAAGGCGGGATGACCCGCCTTTCTAAGCGCTTATAAGTTTGATGTTATCTAAGCATTAATGTCCCGGCCATTGGTCTCGCGGACGAACAATACGCCGATCACGAACGTCATGGCAGCCACGATGATCGGATACCAAAGCCCGGCGTAAGGATTACCGGTCGCGGCCACGATCGCGAAAGCGGTAATTGGCAAAAACCCGCCGAACCAGCCGTTTCCGATATGATAGGGCAATGAAAGCGCCGTATAACGAATGCGGGTTGGAAACATCTCCACAAGCATGGCCGCGATGGGGCCGTACACCATTGTCACCAGGATAACAAGAATCGTCAGAATTCCGACCACAGGCCAGTTGATTCCGTCGATTGACGACTTCGCCGGATACCCCGAGGTTTTCTGAGCAGCGTCCAGTTCGGCCTTGAACCGGGCGGCATTTGCTGTCGCGTCAGTCGCAGCCGAGTCATACGACTGGATGACAGCACTACCGATCTTGATCTGCGCAGAACCGGACGGGCCTACTTCGTTTCTATATGGAATACTGCGTGCTACGAGTGCACTTTTTGCCACATCGCACGGCGCGGTGAACTTGGACTTGCCGACCGGATTGAACTGCAACCGGCATTCATCGGGATTTGCCACGACGGTGACAGGTGTCGATTCGATTGCCCGGGCAAGCTGAGGGTTTCCGTACTCCGTCAGCAGTTCGAACAGACCCGGATATTTGTATGCGTTACCGCCGGGAATGTAGCTCAGGAGACCGGTTGGGTAGTAGGTGAGTACGGCAAGCAAGCAGCCGAGCATGATGATGGGTTTGCGCCCGATCTTGTCGGAAAGCCAGCCGAACACGATGAAGAACGGTGTGCCGATCAAAAGCGAAATGGCGATCATGATGTTCGCCCAGTAGGGATCGACCTTCAGGGTTTGCGTCAGGAAGAACAGAGCATAAAACTGACCCGTGTACCAGACAACGGCCTGGCCAGCGGTCAGACCGAAAAGCGCCAGCAGCACAAGACGGCCATTGGTCCAGTTGCCGAAAGCTTCAGATAGCGGCGCTTTTGACGTTTTGCCTTGCTCTTTCATCTGCGTGAAGACGGGTGACTCGCTCAGGCTAAGCCGTATCCAGACCGAAACCGCCAGGAGGAGGATCGAAACCAGGAACGGAATACGCCAGTATCCATATTCCATGCCGAACGCGGCTGTCTTTTCCGCAGCGGTCGTGCCGGGTGCAAGCTGTCGGCAAACCAGGATCACGAGCAGTGACAGGAACAGGCCAAGCGTCGCCGTGGTCTGGATCCAGCTTGTCATGTAGCCACGGCGGTTCGAATTCGAATGCTCGGCGACATAGATCGCCGCCCCACCATATTCACCGCCAAGCGCCAGACCTTGGAGAAGGCGAAGAATGATAAGAATCACGGGAGCCGCGACCCCGATCGTGTTATAGCCGGGCAGAATTCCGACGATGAACGTGGCCAGACCCATGATCATGATCGTGATCAGGAACGTGTACTTGCGTCCGATCATGTCGCCGAGTCGACCGAAGAAGATCGCTCCAAACGGGCGCACGAAAAAGCCGGCAGCAAACGCGAGCAGCGCGAAAATGAACTGTCCTGATTCAGTCAGCCCTGTGAAGAAATGATTGCCGATGATGGCCGCAAGGGATCCATAAAGATAAAAGTCGTACCACTCGAACACAGTCCCGAGCGATGAAGCGAAAACAACCTTTCGTTGCTCCGCGGGAGAGACCGAACTTGCTTCGAACGTTCGGTCGGCGGTCGTGTATGCCATCAAAATCCTCCTGGACTGGTCATAGGGGTTACGCTCGATCCTCGCCGATTTATTCAATCGAAAGGGGCCGGGTCATGTTGCGGCTAGAATGCAGTTGATTTCTTAGCATGCGTGCGCGATGGAAATGGCTAATACATTGGAGCTACAACGGACGACCTAAGACTTTTTTCTAGCTACAGGATGGAGTTAAGGCATCGCGGCTCATGTGCTCTCGAATCGTCTGCCGTTAAAAAGACATCGCCGAAACCCATGACACTACGGTATACACTTCCGCTATAGATTGTTTTCTTAGCGGTACATTCAAAAAGCGCCCCAACATTGTGCGCCACCCGGAGGATGTCATGCCACGTGTAATGATCGGATCCTCTGAGCCTTATCTTATCAGCAACGCGGAAGAACGCCGCGTTATTGTGGCATCGTCCGTGGGGACCGTTTTTGAATGGTACGACTTCTTTCTCTATGCCGTTCTGGCACCGTTTTTTGCCCGGATTTTCTTTCCCGCCAACGACTCGAGCACGGCCGCGCTTCTCGCCGCATTCGCGATTTACGCGGCGGGGTTCATCGTCCGCCCCTTCGGCGCGGTGGTGCTTGGCCGGCTTGGCGATCTCATGGGGCGCAAGTACACGTTCCTGATTTCGATCGTGTTCATGGGTTTCGCGACCTTTACCATGGGTCTGCTGCCCACTTTCCAGCAAGCGGGCTGGGTCGCACCGCTGCTGCTGGCAGTTCTTCGTCTGCTTCAGGGTCTTGCCGTTGGCGGCGAATATGGCGGCGCGGTCACTTATGTGGCCGAATATACCGAATCCAACCGTAGGGGGTATGCAACGAGCTGGATACAAACTTCGGCTTCCATGGGGCTGGTGCTGGCGCTCGCCGTGATCGCATTATGCCGTTGGCAGCTCAGTCCCGCCGATTTCGAGCGTTGGGGCTGGCGGGTGCCCTTTTTGATTTCTGTCGTGCTTCTGCTGGTCTCAGTATACATCCGCGTAGCGCTTCGCGAAACGCCGGTGTTTTTGCGCATGAAAAAGGAAGGCCGGCGCTCGAAGGTGCCCGTTGTCGAGAGCTTTTTCCAGTCGCCTAACAGCGGCACCGTCATGCTCGCTCTTCTTGGTGCCACCGCTGGTCAGGGCGTGGTCTGGTATACCGGTCAGTTTTACACCCTCTTCTTTCTGACGACACTGCTGGGTGTTCCCTATCTCACGGCGTATCTTCTCGTCGGGGGCGCAATCGTCGCGGTTATGCCGTTTTTCGTATTCTTCGGCTGGCTCTCCGACCGAATAGGACGGTTGAAAATCATACTCGCTGGCTGTTTGATCGCGGCCGTGACCTACATGCCGCTGTTCGACCAGCTTTCGAAGTCGATCAACCCTGCGCTTTACACGTTTCAGGAAAAAAATTCGATTACAATCCGTGTGGATACGAAAACCTGCAATTTCCATGTCTTCGTCGGTCCATGGTCCACATTCACCCTTTGTGACTATGTAACCGATTATCTGACCAAGTCCGGACTATCGTTCAAGAAAAGCAACCGGCCCGGCTTTGAAGGTGTAGTCGTTTCCATCGGCGCTCAAACCGTGGAAATCCAGCGAGGCACTCAGGCCGAGATCGCGCCTATCTTGCAGCGCGCCCTGTTTAGCGCGGGTTATCCGGGCTTGAACTGGAAGTATGTGAATGGCGAACCGCAAACCGATGCGAAGGGCAATCTCGTCTTCGACTTCAAGGGTGCCGACCTCGCTGCAATCGATTATCCATTCAGCTTCGGGATTTTGTTCGTTTTGTTGCTTTATGTGACGATGGTTTACGGTCCGATAGCGGCATTTCTCGTGGAACTGTTTCCTGCCAGAATACGATACACATCGCTTTCGCTGCCCTATCATATCGGAAACGGTGTTTTTGGTGGAATTCTTCCCCTGGTCGCCACCGCAATCGTCGCAACGACCGGGAATATCTACGCCGGGCTTTGGTATCCCATAGGTGTTGCGCTGTTCACGTTTGTCGTCGGTGTCCTGTTCCTGCGCGATCAGCGAGACCGCTCATTGTATCAGTGAACAGTAATGCGCCGCACGCAGGCAGTGTGCGGTATCTCACCGGGCCATGATCGGAATGCCGACAAAAGTCTGCCGCCGCGACGGCATCATGGAGGGAGCCTTGAATGCCATTTATTCTACTGGTGTTAGGGTCTGTTCGTTTTTAACGGAATTGCGTCATGGCAGGGCTTGACCCCGCCATTTCGAGGAACAGGGCCGTAGACGGCCAACAGTCTGGATTGGCCGGTCGAGCCCGGCCATGACAAAAGGGCGCAGGCAGGCTGCCGTATGAGTGGAACAATCTCTAATTCGTGATACTTTCGCCCAGTACGGCATGCAGATACTGAACACAGATCGAGCCTTCGCCGACGGCGGAGGCAACGCGTTTCACAGATTTGGACCGAACGTCGCCCGCAGCGAAAATGCCCGGTTTATTGGTCTCCAGCGTATACGGCTGGCGCCCGCGTTGCGCGTTTGCAATCTCAGCCTCGCTGATGTCGGTCCCTGTCTTTACGAACCCTTTGTCGTCCAGGGCGATACATCCGCCGAGCCAGGCTGTGTTCGGTTCCGCACCTATCATCACAAAAAGATGCCCGGTCTCACATGCCGTCTCTTCACCCGTGTTGCGATCGCGCCAGGTAATCTTTTCCAACATGCCATCGCCAGCCAGGCCAACGATTTCCGTGCAGGTCTTGAGCGTGATGTTGGGGTCGGCCTCGATGCGATGCGAAAGATAACTGGACATGGTCTCGGCGAGCGCTTTGCCGCGCACCAGCATATACACGTGGCTGGCCCGCCTCGCCAGAAAAGCAGCCGCTTGTCCCGCCGAATTGCCGCCACCCACGACCACCACATCGGTGTTGCCGCATAACAGCGCCTCTACGTGCGTTGCACCATAATAAATGCCGCGCCCTTCGTAGTGTTCGAGGTTCGGCAAATCGAGTTTTCGGTATCGCGCGCCGGTTGCGATCAAGATCGTATGTGCGTGGGCCTCGCTCCCGTCGTCCATTCGCACGCCATATGGGCGTTTCTCGCAGTTCAATCCCGTTGCGACCAGCGGCGTGACCACCTCCGCACCAAATTTTTGCGCCTGGGTGAATGCACGGGCGGCCAAAGCCTGCCCCGAAATCCCGGTGGGAAAACCGAGATAATTCTCGATCTTGGAACTGGACCCTGCCTGACCGCCAAACGCTTCGGCTTCCGCGACCAGCACATTCAGACCCTCGGACGCGGCGTAAACTGCAGCAGCGAGGCCTGCGGGGCCAGCGCCGATCACGATCACGTCGCGCAGTTCGTCCTCATGATATTCCGATAAACCGAGGCAGTCTGCAATTTCGCGGTTCGAAGGCTTCTTCAGGATGTTGCGCCCCTGGCAGAGCGCGACGGGAATGTCGTTCTTCGACACTCCAAGCCGTTCGATGGTCTCCACCGCGTTTGCATCTTCCACGTCAATGTATTGAAACGGATGTCCGTTACGTGACAGAAATTGCCGCAGGCGCAAAGTCTCGGCGGAATGTCTCGATCCCAGAATAACGACATCGCCCTGTCCTTCCTGTATAAGTCCCGTGCGGCGCAAGATGAACGCACGCATCAAAACTTCAGACAGGTCTGCGTTTTCGCCCAGCATCTTCCGAAACTGATCAGGGGAAAGCTCGATAGCTTCGCCGTCGCCGATCATCCGGCCTTTAACCAGAGAGCGGCGCGCGGAAAGAAGATCGATCTCACCCGTAAATTCACCCGGTCCGTGGCGCACGATCTCGCGCTCGCCGCCCGATCCGTCAGGCTGCACGACCTGAAGGCATCCGCTTATGATAACAAAGAAAGACGTATCGGAGGTGCCAATATCGAAAAGCAAATGCCCGTCATTGACCGCGTGGCGGACGCCGTAGCGCTCGATGAGCTTGATTTGAACCTCATCGAGGCGGGGAAACATCTGTTCCCTGCGGTCATATGCATTCGCCATGGTCGATCCTTTGGCCGTGGACTTTATTTGCCACACATTTTCCTAAACATATCCTTATTGCGATATGAATCATCCTGTGCAATTTCGCAAGGCGTGGTGCGTATTCCAAGATCAAGCAGCGGCTTCATCCGCCATTTCGGGATAAAGCTTCAGCAGCCCTTTACGCGATGGCGCGGCGATACCGCGTTCCGTTACGATCCCGGAACTCAACCTTGCAGGCGTCACGTCAAACGCCGGGTTTGCCGCAGCACTGTTCGGTGCCGTGACCTGCACCGTGGCCATTTCACCGGATGCGGTGCGACCGCTCATGTGGGTGACTTCGGACGCACTTCGCTCTTCGATGGGAATCTGGCGAATACCGTCACTTATGCTCCAGTCGATGGTCGAAAATGGCAATGCGAAATAGAACGGCACCCCGTTATCCTTGGCCGCCAGCGCCTTCAGGTATGTCCCGATCTTGTTTGCGGCATCACCGGTTGCCGTAAGCCGGTCGCAGCCCACGATGCAGAGATCGACCTGGCCATGCTGCATCAGATGACCGCCAGCATTATCGACCACGATCGTATGGGGAATGCCATGCCCACCAAGCTCGAATGCCGTTAAAGCAGCCCCTTGATTGCGCGGGCGGGTTTCGTCCACCCACACATGTAAGGGAATGGCTGCATCGTGCGCCTGATAAATGGGCGCAAGCGCCGTGCCCCAATCGACGCACGCCAGCCAGCCCGCG
Organism: Rhodomicrobiaceae bacterium; assembly: GCA_965247345.1. Taxonomy (GTDB): domain Bacteria; phylum Pseudomonadota; class Alphaproteobacteria; order Rhizobiales; family Rhodomicrobiaceae; genus Rhodomicrobium. Next base: position 35,375 of record CBDFGZ010000010.1, read on the forward strand.
TTACAATGGGTGAGCACGTTCACAGGCCCGCGCTTTTTTCTGGCGATGTCCGCGATCAGCTTAGCGCCGTGAACGCCGATCATCCGGCAGGTTTCGACTTCGCCTTCCGCGATCCCGGTCGCACGCGCATAAGCCGCTGCGAGACGGTCTTGTACCGCAACCGCCCGCAGTGCTTTTTGCATTTCCAGCAGCGCCCACCGCAAGTTTACGGCTGTTGGGCGGGTTGCGGCTAGCGTGGCGCACGCACTCTCCATTGCGGCATCGGACGCATTTTCACGGAGTGCGAGACATAAACCGTAAGCCGCCGTCACGCCGATCAATGGTGCGCCTCGCACGAGCATCGCCTCGATGGCATAAGCCGCGTCATCGAGCGTGGACAGGATGACCGTCTCCAATGCATGGGGAAGTTTGGTCTGGTCGATAATGCGAACGCGCCAGCCATTGTCCTCAAGCCAGATGGATCGATAATGTTTCGTCCCGATCTTCATGCCAGTCTCCTCACGGCGTATACGGCAGTTTGACCGGTGAAAATGCGCTTTTGTTTTCGGGTTCGCAAGGCGCTTGACCGGATGAATTCAGACGCAAGTGACAGGGCATCCTGAGTGGTCGTATCAAAACTTGCGAGCAATCACGAATTCAGCCGCCTCCGCCAGCATCTGCTGTCCCGGTGCGAACGGTTTCAGGGATTCCAATGCTTCTTCCTTCAGCGAGACGAGCTTGGCCTTCGCCTCATCCATACCCAGTAGCGACACGAATGTCGCTTTTCCCGCGTCGCTGTCTTTACCGGTCGCCTTGCCGACGACAGCAGCATCGCCCTCGGCATCCAGAATGTCGTCCGCCAGTTGAAACGCTGTTCCAAGGATATCGCCGAAGGTCTTGAGTGCAATGCGATACTCGGGGGTCGCCTCGCCAAGGATCGCACCGGCTTCGCAAGCGAACGTGATCAACGCGCCGGTTTTCATCTGCTGCAACTGGCGGATATCTGCTTCTTTCAAAGTCTTGCCCGGAGCTTCGAGATCGAGCATCTGGCCTCCGGCCATGCCGGCACCACCGCTGGCCCGCGCAAGCTTGCCGACGAGCGCCGCCCTGACGTCCGGGTTCGGATGGGTTTCCGGTGCCGCGAGGATTTCGAACGCGACCGTCAGCAGGGTATCACCCGCAAGGATAGCGGTGGCGTCATCGAACGCCTTGTGAACTGTTGGTCGACCGCGCCGCAGATCATCATTGTCCATCGCGGGCAGATCATCGTGAACGAGAGAATAACAGTGTATGCATTCGAGCGCGCACGCCGTATTAACGGCTTGGTCATAGGACACGTCGAACAATCGCGCACTTTCCAGCACCAGAAACGGCCTCAGCCGTTTGCCGCCGCCAAGCGTTCCATAGCGCATGGCATCCAAAAGCCGGGATGGAACCGCGCCAAGGCGCGCCGCCGTCAACCAATGATCGAGATGAGTTTCAATGCGCCTTGCATGAGCATCGAGAGTTTCGTTAAAGGTCATGTTAACAAGCTTGGTTTCCAATGGATCTTTGCGCACCATGGCCCAACCGCGACGGTTCCTCAAGACAGAGTTGCCCACATGATCGTGATCACAAGCCGATTTACGAAAACCGTGGCACCGTTACTCAGCGCCGTGCGTGACCGCCTTAAGGGATCGCGGCTTTCGCGAAGGCTTCTGGTTCGCGGCCTGCTGGTGGCAATGTGCGGCTTCCTTTTAATGCCGTACATCCTTGTGTTGAGCTATCTGGTATTCGATCCGCCCGTTTCGGCGCTCATGGCACGTCAGTGGCTGTCTGGCCGCCCGGTCCGCTTCGTCTGGCGCGACCTCGACCAAATTTCTCCGGCGCTCATCAATCAGGTCATCGTTTCGGAAGACGCGCGCTTTTGCAGTCATTCCGGAGTCGACTGGCAGGCCATTCGCACTTCGCTTGCCGCCGCAGAGGATGGAAAACCGCGCGGTGCCAGCACGATCACCATGCAGACGGCAAAAAACCTGTTTCTCTGGAGCCGCCCCGCGATCCTGCGCAAGCCGCTCGAACTGCCGCTCGCCTATTTCATGGATCTTATTCTTGGCAAGCGCCGGGTCATGGAATTGTATCTCAATATCGCGGAATGGGGTCCTGGCGTTTTCGGGGCGGAAGCCGCCGCACAATACCATTTCAACAAAACCGCGGCGGACCTTGATCGGCAGGACGCAGCCCAACTGGCGGCAGCACTTCCCAACCCCTCGAAACGGGACGCCGGCAATCCTGGACCCATGACCGCGGCCAGAGCCAATCGCCTGCGTGCACGGTCCTTCCGGGGCAAAGCTGCGGCGGAATGCGTGTTGTAGCCCGTTCGGTCTGCTCGTGCGGGCGTCTGCCCTTTTGCTGGTCACCCGATCCGGGCCGTTAAATCATTTGCAAAGGTTTCACGGCATGCTTGGATCAACGGCGGATGGGACGGCATGCGGCAAATTCTATTCTTGATACTGTTGTTTGGAGCGTGTGCCTATGTGGCAAGCGACGCGATAACCGGGTCGCACGGGCTGCAAACCCGCAATCGCCTCGCGTCTCGTGTCGCGATGCTGCGAAAAGAACTGGAGATGCTTCGCGGACAGCGAAAACGCCTGGAACGCGACGCAGAATTGCTCGGAGCAGCAAGTCTTGCGCAGCCGGTTCTCATCGAACAGGAAGCACGATCACTGCTTGATCTTGGCCGGCCCACCGACATCGTTATCGTCAACGACGATGCCTCGATCCGTTGATGGGCTCCCTGCCAAGGTCTGACCCGCTGACTTTACGAAAACAGGTTCCAGCCTCCAGTCAGGAACGAAGATGCCTGCCATGGCTTCAGAAACCTTGCACTATCGGACGGCGCTTGGTATTCGTTGCTCGCCGTCGGTCAATCGAAGTTGCCGCTTTAGCTCAGCCGGTAGAGCACGTCATTCGTAATGACGGGGTCGCGTGTTCGAGTCACGCAAGCGGCACCAATGTTTTCAAGACGATAAGCCAATATTATTACAGGATCGATTGTCGCGCAAACATTCCCGCTCACGAAATGCATCCTTTTTTGGCCTTCTTCGGCGCTCTTTTGGACGCTACCCCAGTCTCCAAGATGTTCGCGCCTGCCTAGCAGTGCAGCATGTTAACTGCCTTTGGTCAGATATCCTGCCGACTGCCCTGCATAAATCTGTTCCGTGGTCTCGATTTCCTCGTGACCTAGAGCGCTTTCGATTCAATCAGAGTCATGAAAGCGCTATAAGCCGCTCTTTTGTCCGATTTTCGATGAGCAAAGCCGCTCACACTTTTGCTGAAAACGCTCTAGTCATGCGGGTCAACGCTACCGTCCATGTGTAGTGCTGTAGATTTTTCGAGTTGATAAAAACCTCGTAAGGACACCGCGTGCCTGCTGCGATCGTGTCGTTGATGGTCACATAGATCGCGTGCTCGGATAGGGGCCATTTGATTTTGCAGGTGAACCCGCTCAGTGCGCTATCCCTTGCAGCGAGGGAAGCGACTGCAACCAACGTCGGAACTTCGACCAGTTCGTTCGCCAACGCGGTACCAGGCATTTTAGCCTCGATCTTCGATAACACCGATCCTGTAATCTCGTTCGGCCGGTAAGCGGTGCACCCCTTCGCGCCAAAACGATAGGCATCGAGGTACAATCTTCGCTACGAAAGGGATGCGGCTTTCACAGTCTCGGCCAATTTTTTCAAGGTGAAGGGTTTTGGCAGAAAAATGAATTGTTCGTCAGCATTCAGATTTTTTCGAAACGCTTCCTCCGCATAGCCGGACATAAAGACAATTTTGATCAATGGATTACGCTCGCGCAAATGCTTGAGCAGGGTTGGGCCGTCCATCTCGGGCATGACCACGTCGCTCAGCACGAGGTCCACATCCACGCCCGCCCGGTCCATGACTTCGAGAGCTTCGACGCCGGTGGAGGCTTCCAGGACCGTGTACCCCCTCGTGGATAATGCACGGGATGCAAACGAGCGAACCGTGTCTTCATCCTCCACCAGCAAAATCGTGGCTGACCCCGTCAGGTCCGATGGCGCAGCTTTATCCAACCCTTTCGACCGAACAAGCTTTGCGTCCTCATCCTGGCTCTGGACGTATCTGGGCAAATAGATGCTGAAGCACGTTCCCCGTCCGATCACGCTGTCCACCAGAATCGCGCCGCCTGTTTGCTTCACGATCCCATAAACCGTGGACAGGCCCAGACCGGTGCCTTTGCCGACCTCTTTCGTTGAAAAGAAAGGATCGAAAATCTTGCGTAAGTGCCCGGAGGCGATGCCGACGCCCGTATCGCGGACTTCGCACAGCACGTATTCGCCACGCGGCAGGACCTCGGTTTTCAGTTCAGCGGCTTCACGCGAAGAGATATTTGCAGTGCGTATCAGCAATTCGCCGCCGTCGGGCATCGCATCGCGGGCGTTCACCGCAAGGTTCATGATTACCTGAAACAGTTGCCCCTCGTCGGCTTTGACGTCCCAAAGATCGCGTTCATGAACGATACGCGCCTTGATCTTTTCCCCAAGAAGACGGCCGACCGATGCGTGAAAGTCTTCGATCACATCCGTCAACGACACAAGAGTTGGCCGAAGCGTCTGCTGACGGGAATAGGCCAGGATTTGGCGAACAAGTTCGGCTGCCCGATTGGCGTTGTTCTTGATGTTCATGATGTCTTTGAACGCGGGGTCTGACGCACGAAAGCGCGTGAGAAGCAGGTCCGAGAAACCGATGATCGCCGTCAGAAGATTGTTGAAGTCGTGTGCAATGCCGCCGGCAAGTTCTCCGACCGCCTGCATCTTATGATTCTGCATGGCCTGCTCGTTAATCTGAGGCGTGTCCGCGACCTCTGAGGCGTAAAGCAGCGTCTCTCCGGTGGGTTCATGGTAGACGAGCGTGAGTTTCACGCACTGTTGAACCGCGTTTTTCAGTGTCGCATCGACCTCCAGCGCGGCACCTTGCCGTTTTTTTCGCTTCGGCATCGCTGAAAGATGTACCGAAAGCTCGGCAAGCGTCGGCGTGTCTGTGAACAGGTCGCTGATGGTGACCGTATTTGGGATCGAAGCCGCGTCGTCTCGCAGGCGGGTCAACCGGACGAAGGCAGCGTTCATGGAAGAGATGCGACCGCCGGGCGCGATGGTTGCCGCCGCGGTGGGCAGGGTTGACAGGAGCGCCGCAAGGGTAACGCCCGCCGGGGCAGCATGTGACGGTTTCACTGGCGAAGGCGACCGCGCGGGCAGTCTGTCTGATTGATCGGCCAACAACGCCATCGACGTTGCTGAGCCGTCCGTTGCCACCCACAGCAGAAGCGGTTCGTTGGTGTGAACGCCCGCGCTGAAATCAGCAAACACCGTCAGGTTGATCCGACGCGTTACATTCGCCACGGAAAGGGACAGTAATTCCTCACGCGTTTGCCTGCGCCGTGCGGCCTGGAACATACGAAACATCGCGTTCGAGACCTCCGGGACGCCATCGCCCAATCGCGTGAGGTCGGATATCGCGCCGGTGAGCGGCACGAGTTTAGCGAAGCGTGCGGTATTCCACAGGACCCTGCCACGCAGGTTTGTCACCGCGCACGCCAAGGGCAGGTTCTGCAGACACCCGGGCGCAAAGGTGGCGCGCCGCGACGATGCGCCGAAATCGATAACACCAAATCCCGCGAGCAGAAGACACGCGACACCGACGCTGGCCGCGATCAGTAGCGCCATCCGATGTTGTCCGCCCGCCACACTGGCGCAGATAATCAACGTCATGCAGGCCGCAGCCGTTTTCGGATTGAGCCTCGCAGACGAAAGCATTTGGCGAAACATTTGAGATAACCCATGTTTTTTCAGCGTCGACGTATTCGACACTCTTAAGCTTTCGACCGATTCGCGCATTCGACGCATGATGACATTTGTTCTTTCAGCAGCGCATGGAAAAAGTTAAAGAACTCTTACAGAGGCGGTTTTTCACCGATGACCGTTGGGTCTGCGCCTAAGGACGATGATCGGGAGACATGAAATGGCAAATGCAGCGCTGATCGGAACAGGTGCCGCGTTGTTTTGCGTGCTGATCCTGGGTGCCATCGCAGGTTTATACTTGATGAAGAAGAAAAAATCCGGAGACACCACGGGATTTTTCACACCGCGTCATCGTCGGCTCTCCTGTGTCGATCGCATCGGGATTGACGGCGGCCGGAAGCTTATTCTGATCCGCCGGGACAATGTTGAACACCTCGTCATGATCGGCGGCCCGATGGACCTTGTGGTGGAAACCAATATCAAGGGTGCCGTGCCGGCATCCCTCGACGCGGCCTGGACCGAAGGCAGCGCCAGAGATCTGCGTCATGAACCGGAGGCCTATGACAATCGCAAGGCGGCGTTCGGTGTGTATCCCGCGACGGCGACGGCACACAGGGCGCGTCACGGGGATGACGAAGAGCCGCTCACGCTGACGCCGCATTCCGAAATCAAGGCCACACGTTAAACGGTAGCCGCACTGGCGCAAACAGCTCAAACGGGAGACGCTATGAGAAAGACGTCGTTCGCTTGGCTGTATCTGGCTTTTCTGGTCTGCGGTCTCGTTTGTTCGCATTCCGCGGTTTGTGCCGAAGTCAATCCGGCGCCATCGCAACGAAATAGTGGTCCCTCTGCTGATGGCCAGCCTGGAAAGGCCGAAATCTCACAACAGGTAAAGCCAGCACAACCTGCGCCGCCTCAACCCGATCCGGCTTCCGCCGAAGCAGCCCAGAACGTCGAGCGGTTGAAGCTGCGAAGCGAAACGCTTCGAAACGACTTCAAGACCGTGCAATTGCCGGATCAGGCGCTGAACGGCATGCGCGAAGCCGCAGAAGACATCATTCGTCAGTTGAACGATATCGTGGAAGCGCAACAGCCGCGCGCGACGGAGTTGCAAGCGCGACTCGACGCGCTCGGCCCGGTTCCTGCCACGGGCCAACCGCCAGAGCCCGAGGTGAATGCGACCGAGCGCAAAGCCATCTCACAAAGTCTTGGCTTCATTCTCGGCCCCATCCGCGCCGCAGGTGGCGTTCTGTTCGACACCAAGAGCCTTCTGGAGCGCATCAACAGGCAGCGGCGTATCCTGTTCGCGGACAAACTTCTGTCCCGTGTTGAGAGCCCGTTATCGCCGAGCCTTTGGCGAAGGGTCATTGGCGAGACACGAAACGGCATTGCCAGGCTCAGCGATATGGCGTCGGAATGACGGGTGAAACTTTTCAACAACAGCGCGTTTTATGCAGCACTCGTGATCAGCGGCCTGATCTGGCTTTTGACATCCACACTCGCGATTGTCGGGATCAATCGATTTCGAACCTGGAACCGGCCCGAAGACCCCCCATTTTGGAAACGGGCTGCATCGGCCGCGTCTGTGGTGCTGCTGACAGCGCTGCCGCCGGTCGCCACAGCAACCAGCTTCACGTTTATCCTCGACACGTTCGAGTTGCTCGACGGCAGGGTCGGCCCCATCATGATGGCCGCCGTGGGTGCGGTTTGCGTAATTGCCGCTGTCAACGCCCTTGCAACGACGCTGCTTGCGCCTCGAAAGCCGCAGTGGCGCATTTTCGTGGCTTCTGACAGCACCGCATCGCGCATCCGCATCCTCACGGTGGCCATGGCCAGCGTGTTTGGTGCCGATCTCATCATGAGTTCCATCAACGAGGTTCTGGCGGCTCCCCTGGTGCTTGCCATCGCCCAGAACGTGGTGGCCAGTGTCGCGTTCGCGCTGCTTGGACTGACATTGTTTCTCATGCCATCCAATACACTCGAGGTCGAAGGCTCCACGGAACTGCGCTGGCTGAGACTGTTGCGCTATCCCTTCGCGCTCGCGTCCCTCGCTATCCTCGTGTGCGCTCTGGTTGGTTACGTCGCACTGGCACGGTTCATCGCGGCCCAGATCGTCGTCACCGGCTCGATCCTGATCATTCTCTACCTGAGTTTCATCGCCATCGATGCGTTTTCCGAAAGCCTTGAAGACAACACCTCACAGGTTGGCCGCTGGCTGGAGACGGAACTGAACTTCGATGAACACAGACGCGTGCAGATCGCGCTTCCGGTGAACCTGTTTCTAAAGGTGATCGCGGTGGCTGCCGCTGTGCCGCTCGTCATGTTGCAGATCGGCTTCGACGGCGGCGACGTGCAAAGCTTTGCGAGTCGTGCGTTTTTTGGGTTCACCATCGGTCATGTGCCGGTATCGCTCGCGTCCTTCGCCGCGGCGGTCTTCGTTTTTGTTCTGGTCTACACGCTGGCCAAGCTTTTCCAAAGATGGCTGGACGCGCGCGTGCTGGCGAAAGCGGGCATCAGCGGCAGCGCACGGGAATCCATC
>CBDFGZ010000011.1:0-105937 GCA_965247345.1 Rhodomicrobiaceae bacterium
CGTCAGCGCTTCCCCGAGCGATTGAAATGAGGCTGTCGATCCTGGACATCCTCATGGTTTGCTCCATGGATCCAAGACCTTCCTGAATGAGACCATCAAGTCCAGCTGAAGGTATTGGACTGATATACTGCCCTGTGCCCGAGGAACCCGGCGTAAACTGACCGCCGCTCGGGATGCTACCAGGTTGACCATACCCCGCAGGGACACCGACCGCTGGGTTTTGCGCGCCAGGAATTGTCACTGTCGGCGCATCTTTTAGAGTGCCCGGCGATGGCTGAAACGCGATCACCTTCGGCTGTAAACTGTTAAGAAAATTTTGGAAAGTAGCAATATTGTCTGGAGATGCTGATGTTGGGTTGTCGGTCCCATTCAACGCAGTGGAAGATGCCGATAAGGGATCAACAGCCATGAGAATCTCCAACATGCGTATTTAGATGTCCTTTAAGTAATAGCACAGTTTCCTGTCCAAAACCTGTCCACGCCAAACTTTCCGCAAGAACCAGTGATACACGCGGCGGCTCCGCGTATCCGTCTCTGTGATTAGATTTTCCATAAAACAGCACGCATTGCCTAAACGCTGCCCGCGAAAGCGTTTGACATATTCGTAAGCATCAGTCCGAGTTAGCCCCGATCTGTCTTATAGGGAACTAATCCTATACCCTGCCCAACGGCGGATATTTATCCAGTAATATCGTTCCGGAGATGGGTGTTAATTGCCCAGTGCTACTCGCTTCACAACCGTGGATGCAAAGGTGAACATCACGCCATCCGTCTCGCTTCTTGGTGCAGTGGGCACTGCGCTTGGCAATCAGACTGTTCAAAAACCTATCAAGCCAGCGGAGCCTGAAGCTCCCCCAATTCCGTCAGAACCTCGCTATGCATTTTTAGTCCACGACATAGACGGAGAAGTTGTCGCCGACGATGCGCCGGGTCGCTGGCTGGAGCGCTTGGTCGCCTGCGCTTGGCGGCATCGTCATGGTAAGTCGTCTTCAGAAAACCGTGTGCGCGAATTGCGACAGCAAATGCTGCCGCCGCACCCTTTAGCGGGCTTCTCACGATGACTTGAATAACATAACAACTCCGTCAGGTCTGATCGTGAGCGATCTACCGGCGCAAAACCCCTGCCGCACCGCGCGGACCGACGAAACCCGCCGCACCTCTGCCGTTCGGACCGCGAACGCCACCAACTATGCGCCCATTCGGCCCACGGTACGCACCCGCCTGTCCGCCGTTGGGGCCGGTCGCGGTGACGCCTCTCCCACCATTGGGGCCGTTATAAACGGTGGCGGCTCCGCCGTGGGGGCCGGTATAGGTTTGCGCTGTTGCAGGGCCGGAAAATACGACAGCGGCTGATGCGGAGATACCGAGAACTACAGCGACATTAGCAATATGAATACGCTTCATGATGGTCTCCCGTTCGATTGGACAGCTCATTCGGCTGATCGCATCAATCTCGCGCCGGAAATTAACAGGAGTTTTGCAGAGTTAAGTCTTTGGTGTTACGAATTGTAAATAGGCCAGCACTTCTTGCTGCCGGCAGTTCAACCGTAATGCGCGCTCCACCGAGCGGGGCTTGCAAAATTGAGATTCGCCCATCGTGACCATCGACGATCTGCTTTGCGATTGTCAGTCCAAGCCCTGTCCCGCCAGTGTCGCGGCTTCGCGACGGCTCAACCCGATAGAAAGCTTCGAATACGGCCTCGCGGTCTTTGGGCGGAATGCCCGGACCGTCGTCGTCCACGCAAAGGCGGATAACAGCCCCCGCCGATTGTAACGAAATCTCGCTTCGAGTGCCAAATCGCAGGGCGTTGTCGAGAAGGTTAGCGATCAGCCGGCGCAACGCGACCGGGTCTCCATCGACCACCAGCGATTGCTGCTCATGTGCGAAGACCGTAATCTTGCCGCCCGGTCGGTCCGCAACTTCACCGGCAATTACTTTCGCCAGATCGACCGTTTCTCGACACCGCTTGGTAGCCGTCCCCTTCGCCATGGCAAGCGCATCATCGATGAGCTTTGACATATCATCCAGATCTCTCATCGCTTTCTCGTGCTGTTCAGCATCTGGAATGGATTCAATGCGTAGTCGCAGACGTGTCAGAAACGTTTTCAGATCATGGGAGATCGCGCCTAGCAAAAGGGTGCGGCTTGCGAGCAATTGCGCGATCTTGCTTTGCATGTCGTTTACGGCGATGACCAGCGCTTGCGTTTCCTTCGCGCCCGATGGCATGACCCGAACTGGTGTTGCATTCAACGCAAAACTTTGGACGGCTGCGGCCAGCGCTTGAAGCGGCCTAGCCTCTTTCAAGATGGCGCGGACCGCGATCAAAGCCACGGCTACGCCCAACACGCCGATCCAGAAGCCGATAGGCAATCCAAAAATGCGCACAATTTCACCGCGTGTTTCAAAGACGGCGAAACCACCATTCCTGAGCGAAACGGCGATGCGCACGCGGCTGCCAGCAGCTTTCAGAAAATCGCCCTGAAAGATCGCAGCCCACGTCGAGCGTTCAAAGAACTCATCCCAGGCGTAGATTTCGTGTTCGCCGGTTTTGGAAAGATACTGGTCGACAAACCACTCGACGCCGGGCATGCGGCGGTTTCCCGCCGTTAGGGCGGGCCGTGCCGAACTTACGGTCACACCAAGAAAGTCCGAGTTGACGGCACGGAGCACGAAGGCCCTGTTCTCGGCCGGAACTTGCTCCAATAGTTCGACGATTGCTGCGACCTGATCTGGCACCGGCACGCGCGGACCCGTGCCCGTATTTGCGCCACGCCCCATGAAGGCGACACCGGTACCGAGTGCCAGCGCGGCGAATAAAACAAGCAGGATGATGAGAAACAGTCGTCCAGCAATCCCAAGCCGTCCCAGCATGTCAGGTTTCCTTCACCGGCTGGCTGAGAACATAACCGGCATTGCGAATGGTACGGATCAGCGGGTCGCCGTCCACTTCGATCTTTTTTCGAAGCCTGCTCAGTTGCACATCGATGGTGCGGTCGAATGCCTCCGGTTTGCGGCCTCTTGTCCAGTCCATCAACTGATCGCGGCTAAGCACTCGACCCGGATGACTGAGCAGGCACGAAAACAGGTCGAACTCCGCGCTGGTCAACTCGATGGCGCCGCGTTTGATACAGCTCACAGTCCGGGCATCGAGATCGATGGTCAAACCTTGAACATGCAACCGCCTATGCTCAACAGGTGCCGGTTCGCTTCTTCTGAGGATGGCTTTTATCCGGGCGACGAGTTCCCGCGGGTTGAACGGTTTTGGCATGTAGTCGTCGGCCCCAATCTCAAGACCGACGATCTTGTCGATATCGTCGCCCCTGGCCGTAAGGATGATGATCGGCACACGCGAAGATGCCCGAATTCGGCGGCATATTGCCAAGCCGTCCTCGCCCGGCAACATCAGATCGAGAACGATCAGGTCCGGTTCGCCATAAACGGACTGAAATCGATCGTAAGCGCTTCCCCCGTCGCAGGCCTCGACACGAAAGCCATGTTTCTGTAAATAATCCTGAAGTAAGCATCGAATTTCGCGATCGTCTTCGATGATGGCTATGCGGGGTCGGTCTTTCATGCCGCAAGCTTATCGCAGATCGTTCCCAGCAAAAAACGGGAAACCCTCGCCGTTACAAATTGTAACGTATTGCTCGTCAAGCCGAAAAACCGGAGCAAAGTTTTCCCTCGATTCTCTGTCGCACACCCGGATTGCAAAAGCGCCGGGCAACACGTCACGGAGATCGACATGTCCCAAGATGGAAAACGCATTCACGCTATTTCCGCTTTCCTCATTCTATCGACGCTCACGGCTTCCGCCGCGCTCGGACAATACCTGCCGCCCGCCGCAACCGCGCCGCTCCCCGCCCAATACGATATCCCGGCCGTTCGTGCCGCGCGAAATGCCTGCCTCGCCGATGTCCTCAGGCTTTGCCCTGAGGTGACCCCGGGTGGGGGGCGCATCGTTCGCTGTCTCGCTGCCCAAAGGGAGCGGGTCAGCCCAATTTGCCGCGATGCAATCATGACCGCGAAAGCAGCCATCGGATATTAGGCGCGCAAAAACCGGGCCGAGGCCCGGACAATCTTTGGAGAACCGTCCATGTCCACCGAACTCATGAAAGTGTCCCCGCTGTTTCCCGGAGCCTTCCTGCTCGTCACGCTCCTGTTTATTTTTGCAGAGTTTCTATATGGTCGGCTCGCATTTCACGATCACGAAAAGTATGACACTGGCGAGATACTCGCGTCTGTCGGGGTCGCGGTCGGCGATATTGTATCAAGGGTACTAACGGCTGGCATCGCTGCTGTTCCGTTCTTCTATCTCTATAAGCACCGTCTGTTTGAAATTCCCGTAAACACCACGCTGAGTTGGTTGCTGCTCTTCGTCGGCGTCGAATTTTGCTATTATTGGTTTCACAGAGCCTCTCATCGCATACGATGGCTCTGGGCAACACATGCCACGCATCACTCCGCCACCCATTTCAATCTCTCCGCAGCGATCAGACTGGGATGGACCGGACAATTGACGGGCGCTTTCGTGTTCTTCCTGCCGTTGGCGTGGATTGGGTTTCACCCGATCTTCATCGCGATCACGATGATGATTGGCCTTGCCTATCAGTTTTTCTTGCATACCGCGTTCACAATCGATCTCGGCCCATTTGAATGGGTATTCAACACGCCAACCCACCACCGTGTGCATCATGCCTCCAATGAAGGGTGCCTCGATAAAAACTATGGGTCTATGCTCATTGTCTTCGACAGGCTGTTTGGAACATTTGCCAAAGCCCCGGAAACAGAACTGTTACGTTTTGGTGTGAAAGGTCGTAAATCGAGCAACAACCCCATTCGCATCGCCTTGGGCGAGTGGCTGATATTGTTTCGGGATTTCAGAAACGCGAACGGACTGCGATGCAAACTTCGCGTGTTGTTCGGTGCGCCGACGTGAATGATGCATCGTCAAAACAACGCGCTGACGCTCTTTCGATTTGATCGAAGTCGTGAAAAGCGTTCTCGATCTGAATTTGATTAATCGGCTGCGAAGGCGAGGTTCAAGGGTTACGACAGCCGTCCACATCCCGGTCGATCAGCGTACCCACGCCGTGGGCGCTGAACAGTTCCAGCAGCACCGCATTCGGCACGCGTCCGTCGAGGATCACGACGCCCTCAACGCCATTGTCGAGAACGGCGAGACAGCCTTCAACCTTCGGGATCATGCCGCCGGATATGGTGCCGTCCGCGATCAAGGCCCGCGCTTGTTTTGCGGTCAGGCGCGGGATCAACTCGCCATTTTTATCGAGAACGCCGGGCACGTCCGTGAGCAATAACAATCGTTTCGCCTTCAGCGCACCGGCCAGCGCGCTGGCAAAGGTGTCCGCATTGACATTATAGGTCACGCCATCCGCCGAGACGCCGATGGGCGCAATGACGGGGATCATTTCGTTCGATACCAGCACTTTCACGATCATGGGATTGACGGTCTCGGGATCGCCCACGAAGCCCAGATCGATCACACGCTCGATATGCGAGTGGGGGTCGCGCTCTGTCCGCGTCAGCTTCTTGACGATCATCAGGTTGCCGTCCTTCCCGGAAATACCGCACGCCTTGCCGCCCAACCTGTTAATTTCGCAGACGATCTGTTTGTTGATGCTCCCCGCCAGCACCATCTCCACCACCTCGACCGTCGCCTCGTCGGTGACACGCAAACCGCCCTGAAACTCGCTCTTGATGTTCAGCCGGTCGAGCAGCTTTCCGATCTGCGGTCCGCCGCCATGCACGACCACCGGTTTTACGCCCGATTGTTCCAGCAGCACGATGTCACGCGCGAACCCTTCCGCGAGTTTCGGATCGCCCATGGCATGGCCGCCATATTTGATGACGATGGTCTGCTGATCGTAGAACTGCATGAAAGGCAGCGCTTCCGACAGGATCGCTGCGTGCACACGAGGCAGCCGCTTGATGACCGAAATGTCGTCTTTGGTCGTCATGCCGCACTCCTTCAGCCGCGTGGTTGCGGACCTGCATGTTTGGCAAAAGGTTTATGGCGTGATTGTCCCTCAATGCAAGAGGATCGGGTTCCTGCTTTCGATTTAGAAGGGCCGACCTTCTTCTCACGCTAAATGAGCAACCTTCTTCTCACGCTAAATGAGCAACCTTCTTCTCACGCTAAATGAGCAACTTCTTCTCACGCTAAATGAGCAACTTCTTCTCACGCTAAATGAGCAACTTCTTCTCACGCTAAATGAGCAACCTTCTTCTCACGCTAAATGAGAATGTCTCCGCTGCATCCGCTGTGATACCCGTTGCAGTAAACGCCATCGAGAGCGTGAACGGGGGAACCGCCATGAGAATAAGAGTTATATATATACTCGCGCTAACAGTTCTTGCATCCACCTTCGCAGGCTTCGTGTCGGCACAAGAGGCGGGCGTTGTCCGCATTACCCGCCAGCCGAGCATTATCTATATGCCAAGTCACATCATGGAAAAGCAGGAACTTGTGCAAAAGCACGCGGCGAAGCTTGGCGTTGCAAATCTCAAAGCGGAATGGGTGACACTATCTGGCGGCGGCGTTTCCACCGACGCGCTGTTGTCCGGCAGCGTGGACGTTGTCAATACCGGGGTCGGCAACATGCTGCTGTTATGGGATCGCACCAGGGGCAACGTGAAAGGCATTGTCGCGACCTCCGCGCTGCCGTTGATTCTTGTCAGTCGCAATCCGGCGATCAAGACGCTGAAGGATTTCACGCCTACGGATAAGATCGCAGTACCCACCGTGAAAGTCTCGACACAGGCGATCCTGCTTCAGATCGCGAGCCGCAAACTGTTCGGCGACGATCAGGGTTACAAGCTCGATGGGAACACGGTTCAACTCGGCCATCCCGACGCAGCCGCCGCCATGGCCAACGCAGGTCACGAGGTCACGAGCCATTTTTCGGCACCGCCCTATGTTTTTCAAACCCTGAAGTCTGTGCCCAATGCCCATGTGGTCACCACGTCGGACGAGATCATCGGCTCGCCGCTGACGGTCGCGCTCATGTTCACCACGACGAAGTTCGCGGATGCGAACCCCAAGATCATTCAGGCCGTCAGGGCCGCGGCGGAGGAAGCGCTCGCAATGATCAGATCCGATCCTCAACAGGCGGTCGCGATTTACAAAGAGGTCACTGGTGACAAGATGCCCGCCGCGGATGTCCTTGAAATGCTGAAGCGACCCGGCATGACCGCGTTCGATACGCCACCGCAGGGAACAATGATTTTTGCGGAGCACCTTTTTACAGTGGGCACGTTGAAGACCAGGCCAAAATCATGGAAAGACTATTTTCTGGCTTCCGCCCATGATTTGCGTGGAAGCTGATCAACGCAAACCCCGAATAATACGTCTCTCCCGACCCGCGCGGGCCTTGCACCCTTTCGCTATCGAGCAAGGGTTATAACGGAACTGAAATCGCAGACGGTCTATTCCGCAACCTTCACGCAAGTTTGATGGCCCATACATGCCCATCGGCTTGCAACGAAGCTGGGGTAGGGGACGCGTTGGGCGAACAACTGGAAAAACTGCGACAGAGTCTTCTGGCGCTCGGTGCCCGTCGACTGGCGGCGCTGGCGGCGGTGGGGCTGACGATTTTTGCCACCATCGGGTTTGGGAGTTACTACGTCAGCCGTCCGGACATGGAGGTGTTGTACCTCGGGCTTAGCTCGTCCGATGTGAGCCGCATCGGTGCCGCACTTCGCGAGGCGGGAATTCCGTTCGACGTGAGCGCCGAGGGAACAAAAGTTTTCGTTCGCCATGGAGAAACAGGTGCCGCCCGGATGCTTCTGGCGGAAAAAGGCCTGCCAAACAGTGCCAGCGCTGGCTATGAGTTGTTTGATAAGCTCGGCTCCATGAGCCTCACATCTTTCATGCAGAACGTGACGCGGGTGCGCGCACTCGAAGGCGAGATCGCCCGGACTATTCAGGCGATGCGATCCGTCAAGGCGGCACGGGTTCATATCGTGCTGCCGGACCCGGGATCGTTCAGACGTTCGCCTCTTCCCCCATCCGCCTCCGTCGTGATCCGGAGTGATGCGGCGACATTCGATTCGGCGGCCGCCATCCGGCATCTCGTTTCAGCGGCAGTGCCTGGAATGACCCCGGAACAGGTCACCGTCCTGAACACCGATGGGACAGTGCTTGCGTCCATCGGGGATCAGTCGAGTTCGACGCCAAGCAAGTTGCTCGAACTGGAGAAACAGGTCGGAAAGGATATCGGCGACAACATCAGACGGACCTTGACACCGTTTCTTGGGCTGGGGAACTACGAGTTGAGCGTCACAACCCGCCTCAACATGGACAAACGGCAGACGAACGAGACGGCGTATGACCCCGAATCCAGGGTCGAAAGATCGGTCCGCACCGTGAAGGAAACGGGAAACTCGCAAAATTCGGGCAACAAATGGTCGGTCAGCGTCGAACAGAACGTTCCATCGGACGCTGCGGCATCGAAGCCGGGCGAACAGTCAAAAAAGTCGAACGAGCGCAAGGAAGAACTGACGAACTTCGAGGTCAACAGCAGGGTGACCGCGACCGTTAGCGAGGGCTATCGTATTGAGAATTTAGCGGTTGCCGTCGTGGTCAACCGCAAGCAGTTGGCCAGCCTCGGCGGAGATCGAACCGGGTCCGACGCGATTGCCTCCCAGGTCCGCGAAGTCGAGCGCCTCGTAAGCTCTGCGGCGGCCATCGACACCAAACGTGGCGACAAGATCACGGTGGCGGCGGTGGATTTTCAGCGAAGCGGCGTGGCTCTCGATCCGATCCCCGCTCCGACCGTTCTGGACCGGATTTCCCAACAGGGCGGTTCGCTCATCAGTGCGGCGGCGATCCTCGTTGCAACCGTCCTTGTCATATGGATGGGGGTTCGTCCTGCAATCCGGCTCATCCTCGATCAGCGCGCGCCGTTGCAGACCCATTCGGAATTGACGGCATTGCCGCCGTCATCCGTCACCCCTGCTCTGGATGCACCAGCGGTCACCTCCGCTCAGGCTGCCTACAGCGAAGAACTTGATGAACCAATAGAACAAAAACGAAACACGCCGCAGGAAAAACTCGGGAAGATTGTCGATTACAATGAAGAGCAAGCTGCGGCGGTTCTTAAAGAATGGATCAGAGGACCATGACCGCGTCAGCCACCCCGATTTCGCGCTATTGGGCAAACAAGCACCCTGACGCCTTTCGTGTCGCTCCCCCAAGCATCGCCGATCTTGATGCGAACCTGGAGTTTCAGAGGGGTTATGAACGCGGTCTTGCGGAGGCCGCGCTGGGCCACGCGCAGGTCCTTCAAGACGAGCGCGGTGTTGCGGCAGAGCGTTTGAACACCGCGCGCGCAGAATGGGTGAGAGATGAAGGGGAATCACTGGCGCGTTCCCTTCTCGCGGCGATCAAGTCCACCGAAGATGCAATTTCGGACGCGGTCGCCCAGCTTTTACGCCCCATCCTTAGCGAGGCGGCATTTGAGGAAACGATCCTGTCCCTTCGAGACGCGCTGCAAACGTTGCTCGCTTCGAAAAAAGGACTGCAACTGGAAATTTCCGGATCGCCGGATCTGATAGATCGCTTGCACAGTTTTCTACCAGAGACCGCACCCGTTGTCGTTGTGCAGGGTGAGGGTTCGTTCGTGCGAGTGACTGGTGGAGACACCGTGATTGAAACCCAGCTTGCCGCCTGGATGCGGACGATTGGAACGATTGACCCGCATGACCAGCAGTAGCAAGGAAGCGACGGCCCACGAAGTGGTGATTGTTCGTCGTCGCGGCGGCGATGGCGAAGACGCGCACCACGGCGGCGTCTGGAAAATCGCCTTCGCCGACTTCATGACGGCGCTTATGACCTTTTTTCTTGTCATGTGGTTGATCAACGCAACGGACAAAAAAACGCTGGCCCAGGTTGCCGCCTATTTCAACCCCATCAAACTTTCGAGCAAATCTCCCATCGCGCGCGGCATCCGCGATGAGACGGCAGCCGGTCAAGGCACGCAACAGGAAAAAACGAAAGCATCGGACGAAAAAAACGAACACAATTCAGATCGCGCGGGCGAGGCGCCCGCAAAAGTCAGCGTGCCACCGTCCAGCCAGGGAGACAGCGCTGCCTCCAAACGCGACGCCGCGACCGAGGAAGGGGAACAGACAGAAACCGGCATCTCGCAAGCCTCTCCTGAATGGAATACAAAAGGCGCATCAGACGGCGCGGCCGATACGTTAACCGGAATGCGCAAGCAAACAAACCGGCAGAAGGAGGGCGCAAAGGGGCCTTTAGCCGATGCCGCTGCGGAAAATAAAACAGGTGAGGTGGTTGAGACGGGTGCCGCAATACGACAGGAGTTGAGCGAAGCTTTGTCGGATCTGGGTCAGTTGAAAAGGCCCCGGATCGAGGTCAGGGCCGTCGCCGAGGGCATATTGATCAGCCTGACGGACACACTGGATTTCGAGATGTTTTCGGTCGCAGCTGCGGACGCAGCGCCGGCTCTCGTCGCCGTCATGGGGCGGATCGCGCACGTCATAGCAAAACATCCGGGGCCGCTCGTGGTCCGCGGACATACCGACGGGCGAGCGTATCGTGCAGGAGGTTACGGCAACTGGCGGCTATCGATTGATCGCGCGATCGCGGCGCGGGACCTGTTGATGCGTGCCGGTGTGGACGACGCCCGTTTTTGGAAAGTCGAAGGCTATGCCGATCGCGCCCTGAAAACCCCGAATGCGCCTTTCGCTGCGGAAAATCGGCGGATAGAAATCCTCGTTCAAACGGCCGCACCATGAGGACGGTTGTTTTTGCGCGATTGTTATTATTTTTGGCTCTTGCGTTAACTTACTTCTCCGGTTCCCCGGTCTTTACCGCCGACGCACAGCCAGTCACCTGCATGCGCGAACTCCTGAGTTTGCAGGATCGCGCGTTGTGGTCGGGCGAAGTGCGCGATGCCCTGCCCGGCAAACGCGAACAATGCGCCGCCTCGTTTCGCGGTTTAGCCGCTGGTGACTGGACAGATAAGTCGGTCCAACGTTCTGCCGCCCTTTTCATGCTGAGCGGCGGGGGCGTTTCAAGTTTGCGCTCCCCGGCCTTCAACACCTTCATTCGCAGCACGAAGGATGTTTTACTTTTGGGGGCCATTGCATTTGCATCAAATCGCTTTGACGCGGCCGCAAAGCACTTGCTCGAGCTGAATGCAACCGCCGTAGACGGCCCTCTGCGCGCATACCTTGCCTTTGCGCAAGGAACACTGACCAAGGCCACCGAACCAGCGAAAGCGGCAGACTTTCTTGCCAGCGCACAGCTTTGGCTTCCCGGTGGAGCGGTTGAGGAAAAAGCTCTGCGGCATGCACTGTGGATCGAGCTTCAGCACGGAACATCAACCCGCGCCGTCGCCTTGGTCGAGCGTTATTTTAGGCGGTTTGGCCAATCACTACAGGCAAATTCGTTCGCCAGCGAACTCGCCGCCGCTGTGGTTCGCGCCTCCTTCGATATGGCAGCCGCGATCCTTGGACAGTTGCTCCCTGAAAAGGTACCACAGGGAAATGCGCCTGAGGTTCAACCGAATATTGTTCAAATCCCGATACGCGTTGCGGAGTTGGCCCTGTCTTTGGGAAAAGTCCCGCTTGTGGCGGAAGCATCCAGGATGGCAATCCTTCGAACCTCCTCTGATAGCCCCGAGCGTCAAATTGCGTCGCTCTATCATGGAATTGCGGACACGTTGGGACGTGACGTCGACGGGGGTATCAAAGAGCTTCGAGCAATCAAGCGCGACAAGATCACCGCCGAACACGTCGTTTTGCTGGATACGGCCTTGTTTGTCGCATCACGCCTGCAGGCACCGGTTCACGATCAAAGCCCATCCGGAAAGCAGCCCAGCCTATCCAGTAGCAGGCAATTTTCCGAAAGTGCGTCCGCAAGGGATGCGGCTCAAGCCATCGTATCAACCGATGCTCTCGTGTCGAGGCTCGCTGATGAACATTGACTTCCCTGGTGCGCCGTCACTCCTTCGCGCTTTGCAGATACAGCGCACGTTCGGCAACGATCGCGGCATGGACGCGATCGACAAGTCGTTCGATGAAACCCTTTCCGAAGCAACTTCGACTGAAACCGTGTCGATGACCGCGCAGTCGCAGTCAGTGTCGCATGAACCGGGTTTGCCAATGGATCGGTCCGCTTTTGCCATCCTACGCGTTGGCAAGCAGGGCAATCCTTTGTTGGGTACGACACCAGCGACGGACTTTAACTCGGTGGAGATTGCTGCCGGACGAGTAGCCGGACCTTGGGACGACGGCCTCAACGGGATGGAAGGCAGAGATGCGGATGCAAAGTCTGCCACGGCAGGAACTGAGACCTCAGAGAACAAGGCTCAGCCGTCGAACCCAACGATTACGTTGATCGACGCGGCCTTCGTTCAGCAAACGATCACCAAAACCTCGCCCGACGCACTAAGGTCTGAAGCGCCAAAAATTGTTTCCACACCGCACACTAGCGCGGAAGTACCCGCAACCGCCTTGCCTGTGGCTTCGGAAAGCAACAGGAACCAACCCCGGGGAGCGATAGTTTCAACCCCCGACCTGCCGTTGCATCGCGATTTTACGAAAGCATCAAAGCCGCTGAATAGCGCGGAACGGATATCGACAGACACAAAGGTGGCCGGACCGACGGATGGGCTGATTATCCGGCAGGCAACGCATTTCAATTCGCCGACCTTGGCGCCTGCCCAGGTGACAGCCGTTTCCCGGCCATGGAATGTGTTCAATAATCCGCAGGCGGGTGATGGTTCTGCCTGCGAGGATGTGGGTTTAAGAAATCCTCAGGGTGCGGAGGCTAGAAGCTCGTTCTCCGCGGCCTCCGTTGCGCGACCCTTTGCCGAAGTTGACGCACAGGTTGAAAGTGTTCCAGTTAGCTCACCGGCTCCCCCAATAGCAGTTCCTGCCCCGGTCTTGCAGCAGATCGTCAACACTATTTCCCATGAAACCGCGCAGCTCGCAGCACCTCTCCCAAACAGCAGAGCCGATGTGCCCCAACCTCAATCCCCTTCGGCGGCAAGCCTACTGAGAACCGTTTCGATTGAGCTCGATCCGCCGGAACTCGGGAAACTTGTCATCGAGATCGACCTCAGGGATCGCGAGCTTAAAGTCCGCATTTCTGTATCGGACTCCTCCACAGCGGTTCAGTTGAAAGACGATCAGGACAGCTTGAGCACAGCGCTTCGAGCCGCCGGGTATTCCATCGACAATGTCCTCGTACAAAACGCCGGTCATTCTGCCCCACGCCATTTGTCGCAACCGGTGTTGGACTCATCCGCCCAGCAAAACCAACCCGGCGTGCTTTCATCAGATCAAAATGAACACCAGCCTCGCGCAAGGCAGAACGGGCAGGATCGTCGACAAGAGGGATCGGTTAAGGGGCCGGGAGTTGACCAAGTTCTGTCAATTGATTTTAGTGGTTCTGTTTATGTTTAGGGCGGACGGTGCGGTCGCGCAGCAAATGTGTGAACAAGAAATGAGCACGGCGTCGGCCAAACATAACGTGCCGATCGCCGTGCTCTATGCCGTTGCCCTGACTGAAAGCGGAAAAGGCGGAAGGCTAAATCCTTTTGCTTTGAATATCGACGGCGTTTCCATAATCGAAACAACGGAGAAAGCGGCGCGGGTGAAGTTCGATAATGCGAGGGCCGGGGGTGCCCGATTTATCGATGTGGGGTGCATGCAAGTGAATCATCATTTTCACGGGCACGAATTCGCGTCGATTGATGCGATGTTTAACCCGCGTTTGAATGTTGATTATGGGGCGCGTTTCCTGCGTCGCCTGAAGGAACAGGAAGGCACCTGGACCAGAGCGGTCGGCCGTTATAACGCGGGTCAGGGAAATGCCGTTGCCCAAAAAAAATACGTTTGTCGCGTGATCGCTGCTCTTGCCTCAAGCGGGTTCGGACAGTGGACCGCTGAGGCTCGCCGTTTCTGTATGGGTGGATGAAAGACATGATATCATCAGGATTGGCCGGGCCGTTTCGATTGGATTACGACGATGTTGCAGCACGCGTTGGGCGAAAGTCGCCGGGCGTTTTCGCGTTGGGGTACGCGGATGGCAACGGCTTTTTCCGCATCAATCACGTGAGCCGATCCGATCATGATGTCCGGGCCAGTCTCGAGAACTGCATTGGATCCGATATCTTATTCAAGTTCGATTATACGGGCACAGCGCAGGCCGCATTCGAGCGGGAATGCGACCTCTTTCACGATTTCAAACCCCCATGCACGCGGTTTCATCCTAGTCGGGCTGAGGGGACAAGCTGGACGTGTCCGCGATGCCGTTTCTTTGTTCTAGACTGGTGAGAAGCGCGATCGCATCGCAAAGGGCCGAAAGATATCCAAAGTGCCAATAGGCTTGCTCGGAAGATCCCGAAAGAAGATGCTTCTGTTCAAGCGCGATAGCTTGGGCTTCGCGCCTCATCCAGAGGCGAACGTCTGTTTGCCGCTTGAGCAGCACACTCATACACACATCCTGTACCATGGCTTCAAGCTACACCGTCCCAGTTGCTCCTTCATGAAGGGAAGGCATAAAATTATCGGGTTTTGACGATTTTCAGCTTATCTTTTGCGACTCCGGTTCAGAACCCTCCGGAGGAATTGAACCGAAAGTCACGACCATTAGCGCGTTGCCGTCTGTCGCCGCGGTGCCTCATCTTTCACCTGTTGCGCATCCTTGCTGACGAAACGCGTTCTTAACTGCGTGGCGCGATTGTGCGCCTCGTCGATGCGCGCTTGGGTCAACCTCCCGGACTGCAGCGCGTCCTCCACCGCTTTTGCTGCCAGTGCAGCAAATTCGGCCGGAGCAGGCGTTGCGTCCGCAATCAAAATCAGGTCGGCACCCGCTTCAAATGATTTCACAATTGTTTCGTCCATGCGCACCGGACCCGTCTGTCCGGTCTTTTTAATCTCGAAAATCACCGCTCCATCGAAACCCGCTAATCTGAGAGCGCCCACAGAACTTGTATTTGCCGAGTATGACGGCATCGCTACGAGGGTCTCAGGCCGCGTCTCTCCTCCCTGGGTGATTACAAGCGCATCGCCGGGTTGTCTTTTGGCAAGCTCGCGAATGATGACGGTGCTGGCCTGTTCTGACTGAACCTTAGCGGCGGCACTCCGTGGATTTAGGGAATGTCGCAGCGCGGTGAGGACTTTTGCATCGTGATGGCCGAAGTTGAACGCGGTCGTGAAGGCTGCAACCTGGTTCGCGGTCAGTCCGAAACATGAGGCCGACAACGCCGCACCGTCCTCACCGCATACGTCGGCACTTGGCCCCAAATTCATGTTAAACCCCAGCCCGGCAAGTTCATTGGCCATTTCGCGGTAAAGAACCTGCGC
This sequence comes from Rhodomicrobiaceae bacterium, assembly GCA_965247345.1. GTDB lineage: Bacteria > Pseudomonadota > Alphaproteobacteria > Rhizobiales > Rhodomicrobiaceae > Rhodomicrobium. Next base: position 15,359 of record CBDFGZ010000011.1, read on the forward strand.
ACTGTAATGATTTCGATCGCGACCGATCAGATTTGCCGACGCGTAGAAATTGAAGCCCTTCGTTTCAGGCAGTGTGGTGTTGGGCCCGCCCGGTTGCTCGATTGCTAGAAACGGCGAAGCGTCCGGGCTTGCTTTTTTGAACTGCGCGAGCAAACGGCGAAGCTGCGCATAGTTCTCGATATTTGAGGCGCGAAACAAAACGCCGCCGAGTTGGCCATCGCGAACCGCATCGAGCGCTCGCAGGACTCCGCGATCTGTCCCGCGCCGCCCGTCAAAGCCAGCGATAATAAGCTGACCGATCTTATCCTTATTATTGCTTCGGTCTCTGGACGGACTTGTTCCTTCAGTCAGTGCGGCCGACGATGGACTGGTTACGACCCTGGTTACGGGCTTGGCGGTTCTGCTCGCTGCGACGCGAGGTTTGACCCCTGGAACTTTGACAGGCCTCAGGGTCGGAGCTGCCGATGGAGCCACAGTTGAAGCTTGCTCCGGTTCGACCGGAGGCTTCGGCTTCCGGCGGATCAAACCGCATTCCTGATAGCCAAACTCGGCACCGTAGCGGTTGCAATCCTCGCGGCTGTGCCTTGGGAACTCGTCCGAAAGACCGCGTGGCGATCTCCATCCCTCGGTCGCGGTGTCCGCCTGCACCCGTAATACAAAGCCTTCCGACTGACGTGGCTTGTCAATCCTCGAAAGAGCCTGAGCACTCGCTGACACACACGATACGCTCAGCGCCAAAACAAACATGCGCCGCATTCACATTTCTCCCCGCAGCTATTATGACTGTTATTACGAGTAGAATACCTGCGAAGGCTCATTGCATGCAACGGGAAGCGGCATAACGCTTACATCCTGCGACATTGCTGCAACACCCCGATAAAATTGAAATAACGGGAATATTCATAACAGGTATTGAAAGACGCGCTTTAACGTATGACAAAAAGCCAAGAACGCTGCGGTACCTCTTTGCTTTAAGTGAAGTGCGAAGCAATCCCCATACCGGCAGGGTTGCCGCTAAAGAAAGGATCAGACGTGCGCTTGCCACTCATTCCCCACGCCGCACTCAACTCGGAACAGAGGTTGCTCTACGACGACATGAAAAAGGGCATCGAGACCAACTTCAAAGGTTTCAAGGCAATCGCGAACGACGGGACCCTGATCGGACCGTGGAACCCGTGGCTGCACTACGCAAAGTTTGGTGGCCCTGTCTGGGAGTTGGTAAAGGCGCTGTCGACATCGCCGAAGTTGCCGAAACCGATCCGGGAGGTGGCGATTCTTGTCACGGGCGCAAAATTCAAGTCGGCTTATGAACTGTATGCGCATGTCCTGGTAGCTGAACTTCGTGGCTTGTCCGACAACAAAATATCCACAATTGTCGCCGGACAACGACCCGGTGATCTGACCCACGATGAGGGCATCGCCTATGATGTGGCATCGGCGCTCGTTTCGGGCGGCGTGCTGCCGGAACTTTGCTACAAGCAAGCCGTGTCTGCGTTTGGCGACGAGGGTGCGGCGGAGCTGACGTATCTCGTCGGACTTTACTGCATGGTTTCCGTCACGCTGAATGCCTTCGACGTGCCGGTGCCGGAATAATATTTTTCGGCGACATGTACGAGGCGCAACGAGGGAGATGAAAAAAGCTTGGAACCACGGAATCACGTCTCTTGCCAGCGCGTCCCTGTACAGCGCATAAAAGCGCGACACATGAGGGCTCCATGACTTCCACGGCCAAGGCGATCTCAGGCATACCCACGCGGGTGTTCTCCGGCATTCAGCCCACGGGCAACCTGCACCTGGGCAACTATCTCGGTGCAATCAAGCAGTTCGTGGCTTTGCAGGAAACCCATGACTGTTTGTATTGCGTCGTCGATCTGCATGCCATAACGGTGTGGCAGGACCCGGCGGAGTTGCGCCAATCCACAAGGGCAGCGACGGCGGCTTATCTTGCAGCCGGCATCGACGCAAAAAAGCACATCGTTTTCAATCAATCGCAGGTCTCCGAACACGCGGAGCTCGCATGGATTTTGAACTGCGTGGCTCGGCTCGGCTGGCTCAACCGCATGACGCAGTTCAAGGAAAAAGCGGGCAAGGACCGTGAAAACGTCAGTGTCGGCCTCTACGCCTATCCGAACCTCATGGCGGCGGATATCATGGTCTACCGTGCAACGCATGTGCCGGTGGGCGACGATCAGAAGCAGCACATCGAACTGGCCCGCGACATCGCGCAGAAGTTCAATGTGGACTTCGCGGAAAGCGCAACTGCGGCGGGATTTCCGAATGGCTATTTCCCACTGCCCGAGCCGCTGATTATGGGACCTGCCACCCGCGTGATGTCCCTGCGCGACGGCACGAAGAAGATGTCGAAATCCGATCCGTCGGATCAGTCGCGGATCAATCTTTCCGACGACGCCGATACGATTGCAAAAAAGATCAAGAAGGCAAAGACCGATACGGAACCGTTGCCATCCGATGAGAAGGGAATGGAAGGACGCCCCGAGGCGGAGAACCTTGTCGGGATTTATGCGGCGTTGGCCGATGTGACACGTCAGACCGTGCTGGACAAGTTCGGCGGCACGCAATTTTCCATATTCAAAACGGCCCTCGTGGATGTGGCCGTGTCGAGGCTAGGCCCGATTGGCGGCGAAATGAGAAAATTGTTAGAAGATGCGGCCTATCTCGATAGCGTTCTGGCGGACGGGTCGCAAAGGGCAAAAAAACTGGCCGCCGCAACCATGGCCGACGTGCGCAAGATCGTTGGGTTTGTGCACGCGTGATCGGGATGCTTATCCGTGTTGCTCATGTCGTGGACTGGTTGTGATTGCCGCAAGCCCGATGAAAACTTTCGCCAAATCATTCAGGCCTTAGCCTGCGAAGCATCGAAGGCAATCCATGCAGCCGTGGCACCGGACATTTGCGCCAGACAAGCGACGACTGCCTGAGTTGGCGAAAGCCCGAGCCATCCGGCGCTAAGCGTTCGAGCAATAACTGCGGCCGGGTTGGCAAACGTCAGGTCGGCCGTCAAAGCCATGATCGAACATGAAACGGCAGCAATCGCGATGGCTGTCAAAGCGAGCCGGGTTCGATTTGTGTGATAAAGTTTGCGAAAGACCAGCCAAAGGAACGCGGCTACGAAGCCTGCGGCGCATTCGATTGCTGCAAAATCGAGCGAAGTTGGGACAAGCCCCGTTTCCTGAATCGGATCGAGGTTTAACAAAGCCTGACTTACGACCACGCCGACGGTCGCGCCGCACACTTGAGACCCGACCAGTAAAGGTCCGTGATCTGATGCAACCCGACCTGCCAGGAGCTCGACGAATGTTAGAATCGGATTGAGATGAAGCTGGAATAAGAGGGCCGCGCAGACGACGATCACTGTATATGCGGCGAAAACTGCCGCGGCTACCTCAACGGAACTTGCGCCGCCCTCAGCAAGATAACGTTCTGGAAGCACCGCGGCAACCACACCGGAAGCCAGCACCAGCGCCGTACCTACCGCTTCTAACGCAAATCGCATCCAGAGATGCGCGCCGATCCCTCGCCACCTTAGCAATCAGGACGCAACGACGACGGCAGCCAACGATAGCCCTCAGGCTGAATGCGCAGGGTTTCGCGATAATTGCGGATGTAAGGCCGCTGATAGTGAACCACATTTCGATATGGTCGCAGCAGAACCCGCTCATGAACATAAGATACCGAAGCTGGCGCGCGTTCAGCCCACCGGCGGCCACGGCTGACCAGAACTCGTTTTTCCACGGTCTCGTAACGGTCAGGACGCCGAACACGGCACATAATCTCCCGGCCTTTCACAAGCCGCTTCTCCCAGGACCAGCCGCCTGAAATACGAACCTGTTTCGTTACAGTCCTGTAGGTGGATTGGTGTTCATGCCAGACCACATGCCCCGGTTCGACGACACGGCGTGCGTAATTGCCATACAACGATGGCCGCCGCGTTACAGCATATACCCCCGACTCTTCGATATCGCGACGCACGAAGGTGCGGTGTACCGGGCGAAGGGGTGCTTTCTCGTAGCATTCCGCTGAAGCCGCAGTCGTTATCCCGACGCTTGCAACGGAGAACGTCATCACGCCTGCACCGAGGATGCGCATGGATTTTGCGATTTTCATGTCCGCCCTTTAGCCGCCGGTCAGGCTTTCGAGTCATCAAGTTTTGAAGTTTATAAACTTTGTTCGCTCTGGCGACCATGGGTTAGCCGCGAAAAGTCAGCGCATGTAGCTTTTGCACCACAGGAACGCCGGCGTTCAACGCGCCATCCCATAATACTCGTCGTTCGGGCGCATCTCGACCGCGCTTGCCATCCGGTTTGACATATTGAAGAACGACGCCACGGCGGCAATGTCCCAGATGTCGCGGTCGGTGAAACCCGCCTCGCGGAGGCGTGCCCGATCCTTCTCCTCGATCCTGTCCGGTGTTTCCGTCAGCTTCACGGCAAAGTCGAGCATCGCTTTCTGCTTCGCTGTCAGCGGTGCCGTGCGATAATTGTGTTCGATCATATCGCCGAGCCTGGCGTCCTTCGACCGATGTCGTACCGCCGCGCCATGGGCAGTGAGGCAATAGTGACAATGATTACCGGCGCTGACCGCCACCGCGATCATTTCGCGGTCGAGACGGGACAGTCCGCTGTCGCCCAACATCAGATCATCCACCATGGCGATGAACGCAGCCAGTTTCCTGTTATCGAATGCATAAGCAAGCAGAACGTTGGGCACGAACCCCAGCTTTTCGACGCAGACGGCGAAGTAGGCCTCGTGCGCGTCGTCCAAGTGCAGTTGACCTAGATCGAGCGCAATCACCTGTTGAGCATTGTCCACGGTAAACCTCCATTCACTGAGCTGTTATCTGCGCACTTTATCACTTGTCTTCCGGTGCGACCTAAGCCACGGTCGCGAAAAATAAAGCGTAACACGGTCTATCAGGGAGCACCCACGGTGACACTATCGCCCGAAGCCCAAGCCGACAGCAAGGCGCAGTCCGTCGTCGAGCAGATGGTGCGTGAGATGAACGGCGGTCTTGAGAGCGTGTTCGCGAAGGCTTTGTTTGGCGAAATCGATTCGGCAGATCTCAATCATTTTGGAGCGGATGCGCTTCTTCCATTGGCGAAATCGTCCTTTGATGTCTTGAAAAACCGTCAGCCGCAGCAACCCAAAATTGTTGTGGCCGAGCGCGAACGAGGCGTGATCGTCGTCGACATCGTCAATGACGACATGCCGTTTCTCCTCGATTCCGTGTTGGGCGAACTGCGCGATCTGGGATTCCAGACCGAACTTGTGGCACATCCGCTCTTTGAGGTCCGGCGCAATGAACACGGCGGCCTGACAGGGCTTGCCTCTGCCGCGACCACTCCAAACGGTGGCGTGCGCGAGAGCTTTATTCATCTTCATGTTCGGCGAGGCGTCGAGGGGGGTGCCGTCGAACAGATCGAGCCTGCCTTGCATCGTGTGCTCACCGATGTCAAAACCGTCGTGGACGATTTTAGCGCCATGAGTGAGCGCCTTAACGCGGCGATCGCGACCTTCGAGCAAGACCCGCCACCCGCCACCATAGAGACCAACGCCGAGTCGCTTCAGTTTCTGCGCTGGCTGGCCTCGGGAAACTTCACGTTTCTTGGTGTTCGGGAGTATCGCTACGAGGGCGATACCCAGAGTGGCGAACTCAACCCCGTGCTGGATGCCAGTCTCGGTCTGCTGCGGAGTATGGATTTTTCCGTTCTCCGGCGAGGCGGCGTCGAACGGCGTCTCACGCCCGAAAGCCGCGCGTTCTTTCTGGCGTCGCCTCCTGTGATCGTTGCGAAGTCCAACAGTAAATCCACGGTCCATCGCAGGGTGCATATGGATACGGTGGGAATAAAGATTTACCATCACGGGCAGATCCGCGGCGAGGTCCGTGTGGCGGGCCTTTTGACCGCGAGCGCGTACAACCTTTCGACGCGAAATATTCCCCTTCTCCGCCTCAAGGTGGATCAGGTCCTGCGCAATTCCGGGTATCCGGCGGACAGTTATTCGGGGCGTGCGCTGACGAACGTGATCGAGACGTTTCCCCGCGATGAGTTGTTCCAGATTGCCCCGAGCCAGCTTGGGCGGATCGCCACGGAAATACTGAAAATTGAGCTGACGCCGCGTCCCAGGGTCTTCGTTCGCGCCGATGAGTTTGGCCGGTTCGCTTCGGTTTTTGTATACGTCCCGCGCGAGCGCTACAGCACCGAGGTGCGTGTGAAGCTGTCCAATATGCTTGAGCGGGAATTCGCAGGGCGGTTCGAGGCGTTCACGCCATTCTTTCCGGAAAGCGCCATGGTGCGCACGCATTTCGTGATCTGGCGCAAGGATGTCGAACTGCTTCAGCCCACCGAGGCCGATCTGGAACGCAAGGTCAACGCTATCGTTCGCACGTGGCGTGACGAGTTCGCCGAGGGCATGACCGACCATTTTGGCGACACCGGCATGCCTCTCATCGAGAAATACGGCAATGCCTTTTCCGTTGGTTATATGGAGACCAATCGACCGAGCCGCGCCCTTCTGGATGTGCAGCGGCTTGAAAAGCTTGGGCCGAACATGCCCATCGACATCGATCTCTACCGCAACGACATGACGGCGCCGGACACGCTTCGCGCGACCCTGCAACAACTGGACGCGCCGGTGGCTTTGTCCAAGCGCGTGCCGGTTCTGGAAAATCTCGGGTTTCAGGTCGTGTCCGAGCGGACGTTTCGGCTGACACCGCAGGTGGCTGGTGGCGAGCGCGTCGTTTATCTCCACGACAGCGAATTGAAGCTCACGGATGGAAAGGCCGGCGAGTTCAATACGCGGCGGTCAAATATCGAGGATGCGTTTCTGGCCGTCTGGGGCAACCGCGCGGCAAACGACCGGTTTAATGCGTTGATCCTGTCGGCTGGGCTTACATGGCAGCAAACCGCGTTGCTCCGAGCTTATTCCTCGTATCTGCGCCAGAGCGGTGCACTGTTCGGACAAATCTATATTGCCGACACCCTCAGCAAGCACGCGACCGTGAGTGCGGAACTCTTTTCGCTGTTCGACGCGATGTTCAACCCGCGCGCTGCTTATGATACGGCTGGCCGCGAGGCGGAACAGGAGCGCATTGTCGAGCGGATCAAAGCGATGCTCGAAAAGATCAGCGTCCTCGATGAAGACCGCATCCTGCGAAGCATCCTCACATTGATCACCGCCACCTTGCGGACCAACTATTATCAGGCTCCATCCGCCGGAAACGAAGCGGTGCCCATCGCGTTCAAACTTCGCAGCAAGGACATCGAGTGGCTTCCAGCTCCGAAGCCTTACGCCGAAATTTTCGTAAGCTCGCCGCGCTTTGAGGGCGTTCACTTGCGCTTTGGTCCCGTGGCACGCGGGGGTTTGCGCTGGTCCGACCGGCCTCAGGATTTCCGCACCGAAGTTCTGGGCCTCGTGAAAGCGCAGCAGGTCAAAAACGTTGTCATCGTACCGCAAGGCTCGAAAGGCGGCTTCGTTCCGCGAAATCTTCCCACCACAAGCCGTGACGCCATGATGGTGGAAGGCATAGCCTGCTACAAGGAGTTTATCACCAACCTGCTGTCGATCACCGACAACCTGGATGCGACAGGCGCAGTGGTTCCTCCGCCATCGACCGTGCGCCGCGATGGCGACGACCCTTATCTCGTGGTCGCCGCAGACAAAGGCACAGCCACGTTCTCCGATATCGCCAACGAAATCGCGGTCACGCGCGGGTTTTGGCTCGGCGACGCGTTCGCGAGCGGCGGCTCCGTAGGTTATGATCACAAGAAGATGGCGATCACGGCGCGCGGTGCCTGGGAAGCGGTAAAGCGCCATTTCCGCGAGATGAACATGGATATCCAGACGACGCCATTTACCGTCGTCGGCGTGGGCGATATGTCTGGCGATGTGTTCGGCAATGGCATGCTGTTATCGCCCGCAATCAAACTCGTGGCTGCGTTCGACCATCGGGATATCTTCATCGACCCCAATCCCGATCCGGCGATCAGCCTTCAGGAGCGGCAGCGTCTGTTCGAACTTCCGCGTTCGAGCTGGCAGGATTACGACCGCTCGAAACTCTCCCAAGGTGCTGGCATTTACAGTCGAGGCGAGAAATACATCACGCTGTCGCCGGAAGCCCAGACACTTCTGGAATTGCGGGGCCGCGCCACACCTCAGGAAGTCATGACGGCGATCCTTAAGGCGCAGGCCGACCTGCTGTGGTTCGGCGGCATCGGCACCTACGTTCGCGCAAGCTCCGAAACCGATGCGCAGGCCGGCGACCGCGCCAACGATGCCGTTCGTGTCACGGGCGCGGATTTGCGGGTGAAGGTGGTGGGCGAGGGCGCGAACCTCGGCATGACACAGAAGGGCAGGATCGAGTTCGGCTTGCGAGGCGGGAAGGGCAACACCGACGCCATCGACAATTCCGCTGGCGTGAACACATCCGACATCGAAGTCAACATCAAGATCGCACTCGGTGCTGCGGTTGCCTCGGGCAAGATCGATCTTGCGGAGAGGAACCGCATTCTGCCGACCATGACCGATGACGTGGCTGCGAACGTGCTTCGCAACAACTATCTTCAAACGCTGGCCATCAGCCTTGGCACCGAACGCGGCTTGTCCGATTTCGGCTTTCAGCAGCGCATGATGCAGCGGTTTGAAAAGCAGGGGAGTCTGGACCGCAAACTGGAGGCGCTTCCGACCGACGCGGAGTTCCGCACGCGGCGAACGGCCAATCAGCCCCTCACGCGACCCGAGTTGGCGGTGCTGCTGGCTTACGGAAAAATCGATCTTGAGAACGAGTTGATCCATTCAAGAGTGCCGGACGATCCATACCTCGGCCGCGCATTGTTTGCGTACTTTCCAGCATCCATGCGAGAGCGGTTTGCACCGGAGATAGAAAGTCACCGGCTGCGCCGCGAGATTATAGCAACAACTTTGACCAACGACATCCTCAATCGCGGTGGATCGACGTTCGTGGTGCGCCTTGTAGAGGAAACCGGCTTCAAACCTTCCGACATCGCTTATGCCTTTGCCAAGGTGATGGCCGTCTATGGCCTTGAAGACCTTTATCACCAGATCGACAGCCTCGACGGCAAGATTGACGGGCATCAGCAACTGAGCCTGTATCGCCGCGTGCAGGATCTGTTGCGCGAGCAGACGGCCTGGTTCCTGCGGCACGGCAAGACGGAAGGTCTCGAACCGGAGATCATGCAATATCGCGAGGGTGTGCGGCACTTGGCTGATACGATGTTCACCGCCGCCAGCGACACGGTGCGTGCGGCCATGTCCGACGACGAAGCGTCCCTCACTCAAGTCGGTGTCCCCGCCGTGCTTGCGAAAAGCCTGGCATCGCTTGGACCGTTGACTCATGCGCTCGACATCGTGAACGTCGCATCGACATCCCACGCTTCGACGGAACTTGCCGCCAAAGCCGTTTTTTCAATCCGAAACGCATTCCGTCTGGACGCGCTGTCTCAATCGAGCGACGCCTTGGCCAGCGGCGACTACTTCGATCGACTGGCGGTCAATTCCAGTCTTGCGTCGATTTCATCCGCGCAACGTGTGCTGGCAAGAAACTTGCTTGCAGCCGATCCGGATCATGCCGATTTCGAGGTCTGGCATCGGGCTCACGAGGAAGCGGTATCCAGGGTCGACCGAAGCCTGAGAGATACCCTTGAGGGGTCTCAGCTTACGCTCGCAAAGCTCACGGTGGCGGTTTCGCAACTCCGCGACCTTGCAGGTGTCTAGGGGTCACTCATAAGAACGAGCCGTGGAATCGGGCGTTTCCGGCCAGTCGCATAAAAGTCGAGTTTGAGGCATCGTATCAGAGAGTGGATTTGTTCGCGGAGTGAGCTTCACAGAGGACCGATGTCTTGACGGATTCCGTATCCCTGCAATCTTTCGCATCTGACGTCAGCTCAACACAGACCGAGCCTTGCGATGCCCCGGCCATGACGACGACCAGAAACATGGCCCAGCCGAAGCCGCAAAGTGTCCACTACGATTATCGGATCGATTTTTTTCGCGGTCTCGCCTTGATCTTCATTTTTATCAATCACATCCCCGACAATATCGTTACTTACGCCACATCGCGCACCTTGACGCTGTTCGACAGCGCGGAGGTCTTCATGTTTCTGGCGGGATATTCGGCCGCCCTTGGATATTATCACGCCATTGGAGAGGGTATTCAGGCCGCGGCGCGCAAGGCTCTCGCGCGTGCTCGTGTTATTTTGACTTATCACCTGTTATTGCTTTGTTTCGTCATGCTGGCAGCAAGCGTCATTTCAAATCAGACGGGCGTGATCACCGGATACGAGGCGTTTCTTGAAAAGATCGAAGCCGATCCATTGCAGGTGCTGATTGCCGCGCCACTCCTGGCGTTCCAGGCACCGTTGCTGGACATCCTGCCCATGTATGTGGTCGTGATGTTGATGGCACCTTTTCTGATCTGGCTCAGGGCCAGGAGCGAGGTCGCGCTCATGGTGGCGTCCGGTCTCATATGGATGTTTGCATCGCGCTTTTTCCCTGCAATACCCACGATCACCTACGACGTGGTGTGGAATTTCAATCCGTTCTGCTGGCAGTTTCTGTTCGCAATCGGCCTCGTTTTCGGATGGCGCACGCGAACCGGCGCTGCACCCGTGGCAGTGGATGGGGCGCGTCATGTGCTCGATATCTGTTGTCTTCTTTTCGTGGTTTTCAGTGGCTGCGTCCTTATGACGATTGCGTTCCAAACCATCGACCTTGCGGCGACCACCCGGCTTCGGGCTATGTACTTCAGTCTCAACAAGCAAAGCCTGGACCTCTGGCGCGTTGTCGGACTTCTGGCGACCGCCTATCTCATCGCGCGGGTTGTACCGAAAGATGTCTCCTGGATGCGAACGCGGGTCGGCGATTGGATTCGCGCCGCAGGAGAGGCGTCTTTACCAATCTTCGCACTATCGGTGGTCTTGTCGTTCGTTGGTAAATTTGCGACGCAGGCTTTGGGACGAGGTGGGGGCGCAGACGCTCTGGTGAGTGCAGTCGGCGTCATCATCATGATTAGCCTCGCTCTCGCGTTGCGCGCCGGACTACCCAAGATCGCACTCGGGTGGATGATGGCGTATCTTCGATCCGCAGACCGCCCGCATATTGAGAACAACTCGCCCGCTTACCTTCCGTTGAAAAGGCAGCGAAAAGCATAGAACGTTTCGGGTGACGACGGGTCTCGTCTGGGTTACGGTCCATCGGATAAACGCCACGCCCGACACATGAGTAGACCCCGCGAACATGGATTGGGACAAGCTTCGCATATTTCACGCCGCCGCCGAGGCAGGGAGTTTCACGCACGCGGGTGAAGCTTTGGAGATCAGCCAATCGGCTGTGAGCCGTCATATCGGCGCTTTGGAACGAGACCTCAACGTGGCTTTGTTTCACCGGCACGCTCGTGGCCTTGTGCTGACGGAACAGGGCGAGCTTCTGTACAGGACGGTGCAGGAGGTTTTCAACAAGCTCGCCTCGACGCAGATCCTGCTTTCGGATTCCCGTGAAAAGCCGGGAGGCGAGCTCAAGGTGACCACAACGCTTGCGCTGGGAACAGGGTGGCTGACGCCACGACTGAATGAATTTCTCAAGCTTTATCCTGACATTCGGCTGCAATTGCTTCTGAACGACGACGAGTTGAACCTGACCATGCGAGAGGCCGACGTGGCCATCTGGTTCGGTCCGCCTACGCAGCAAGATTTGATCCGCCGCAAGCTTTTCACCGTCCACTATCACGTTTACGGTTCCGTCGATTACATCAAACGCGCAGGCAAACCGCGAAACCTCGACGATCTGGACAGGCATCGCATCCTCGCCTATGGCGGCCCGGTTCCCAGTCCGTTTCGCGAACTCAACTGGCTTGAAACGGCCGGCCGCGAAGGAAAAGCGCCGCGCGACGCAGCGCTTCGGATCAACAACCTGTATGCATTGCGCGAGGCGATCCTGAAAGGCGTCGGGCTGGCTGTGCTCCCCGATTATTTATGCAACGATCAGGCTCAGCTTGTCACGGTGCTCGACGACCAGGACATGCCCGTTTTCGATACCTTTTTCGTCTATCCGCCGGATTTGAAAGACACGAAACGGGTCAATGTTTTTCGGGATTTTCTTGTGGCCAAAGCGCGGGAGTGGTCTTTTTAGGGTTGTAATATTTTGGGTATATCGCGTTCTGGCTGGCGACGCGTTCGATTGCCTTTACGCGAAGGCGGGGCCCCATATCTCAATATCATTCCCGTTTAGAAATGGGTCCCCACCTGCGCGGGCCCGCCAACCTCCTTACATTCAGACGTGACCGCGACGTGCCAAACGCCAAACCGTATAGTGGTCGACATAACCCGAACCTGTTCTCAACCACGACCGAGTGCGGGGATATTCCGGTAGTAATCGAGAGACTGCGGGTTGGCGAGCGACTCGGTGTTTTTCACATCCCTGCCGTGGATGATATCGCGCACGGCGATTTCGGTGATCTTGCCGGATTTGGTTCTGGGAATATCGGGCACCTGCTGGATGATCGCCGGCACATGGCGGGGGCTGGCACCGGACCGGATTTTCTGTTTGATCTTCTGCTGAAGCGGGTCGTCGAGAACGATCCCCGTTTGCAGGACGACAAACAACACCACGCGCACGTCATTGTCCCAATCCTGGCCGATCACGATGGCTTCGCGCACTTCCTCAAGCTGCTCCACCTGCCGGTAAATTTCCGCCGTCCCTATGCGAACACCGCCCGGGTTGAGCGTCGCGTCGGATCGGCCGTGAATGATGATGCCGCCATGTGCGGTCCATTCGGCAAAATCTCCATGATGCCATATGCCGGGAAACCGGTCGAAGTAGGCGTTGCGATACTTGTATCCGTCGGTGTCGTTCCAGAAGCCCACCGGCATGGCGGGAAAAGGCCTCGTGCAAACGAGTTCGCCTTTCCCAGACTTCATTGCGTGGCCGGTCTCATCGAAGATATCGACCGCCATGCCAAGACCGGGCCCTTCGATCTCGCCGCGATAGACGGAGGACATCGGATTGCCGAGAACAAAGCACGAGCAGATATCGGTGCCGCCAGAGATGGACGCCAGATGCACGTCCGGTTTTATGGCGTCATAGACGAAATCGAAGCTTTCCGGCGCGAGCGGCGATCCTGTGGACGTGATGATCCGCACGGACCCGAGGTTATGAGTATCGCGGGGCCGCAGGTCCGCTTTTTTAACGGCATCGATCCACTTTGCCGAGGTGCCGAAGAGATTAATCTGCGCCTCGTCCGCGTAGTCGAACAAAACATTACCGTTGGGATAAAAGGGTGAGCCATCGTAGAGGACAAGCGTCGCCTCGCTAGCCAGCCCCGCCACAAGCCAGTTCCACATCATCCAGCCGCAGGTGGTGAAATAGAACACGCGTTCACCAGACCGCACGTCACAGTGAAGCTTATGCTCCTTCAAACCCTGTATGAGGGCACCGCCAGCCGAATGCACGATGCATTTCGGCGCGCCTGTGGTGCCTGACGAATACAGGATAAACAATGGCGTATGAAACGGAACACGCTTGAACTGAACGGGCGCTGACTGATGGGAGGCCAAGGCTTTATCCCATTCGGAGGCACCTTCGATGGTTGCGGCGGTAGCCTCGGCCTCTCCGAGATAGGACACGATCAATGTCGCCTTGATACTCGGTAGAGCATGCGCGATCTCGGCGATTTTGTCTCCGATCCGGATTGTCTTTCCGTTGTAATAATACCCGTCGCAGGCAATGAAAACCTTCGGTTCGATCTGGCTGAAACGGTCAAGAACGCCCTGCACGCCGAAATCGGGGGACGCGCTGGACCAGATCGCGCCGATGGATGCAGTGGCGAGCAACGCGATGATGGTTTCGGGCATGTTGGGCATCAGGGCCGCGACGCGGTCTCCGGGGCCAACGCCGTGCGCAACCAGCATCTGTTGTGCAAGCGAGACCTGTCGATGGAGTGCAGCCCATGTCATGGTTCGGCGGACTTTGTCCTCGCCCCAAAAGATCATCGCCGTCGTGTCATCATTCCGCGGCAGCAGGTTCTCCGCGTAGTTCAAAAGCGCGCCGGGATAGAACTGCGAGGTCTCGAAACGCTCCCCTTGCACGAACGCGGGACCGTCACCGCGCTCGCCGATTACGCCGAGAAAGTCCCAGGCCCTTGCCCAGAAGTCGTTGGTCTCGCGAATGGAATACCCATGAAAATCGTGAAAGGTTCGGTATGTCGTGCCAAGCGCCGCGTTGACCTCGTTCATAAACGCGGCAAGCTGCGAGCCTTGCATCGATGCCGCGCCTGGAGACCAAAGCGGGGTTGAATTCATCTTATCCTCCGGAAACGCTCGCCCAACGGTTTGCATCCGCAACTATCCGTTAGACCACGCGATGCATCGCTTTTGCGGCATCGATTGCAGCTTGCGCCAGCTCAAGCGAAAATGTACCAAATTCTCAGGAAATTTCGACTTTTCTTTCATTCATGCCTCTGACTCGGAAGACATCCATGGCGAACGTGACGTCGCGTGCCTTAACCATTGCATTGCTTGTTTTCGCGAGCGTTTCGTTTTTCGAACTGGGACAGGCACAGAACCGCGATCAATCGGGGGGCGGTTCGGAACCGAAAGTTTCGGAAACGTCACCACCGGCAGGCATGAATGTCACCACCGTTCCAGCGGCGGGCACCAATCCGCAATCGGCCGATCAGGGTACGCCAGGCTCGGCCCCGCGTTCGCTTACCTTTTCCAGTTGGGGTGGTGCTTATCAGCAAAGCCAGGTCAAAGCCTTTGTTGAGCCCTTTCGTAAAGAAACCGGCGTTACCGTCGATGCGGTCGCCCGGCCTGATGGCTTACCCGCGTTGCGAGATGCGTTACAATCCGGGCAGGCTGCCGCCGATGTGATCGACGTGCCCGCAGACTTCGCCGTGAAAGCCTGTTCGGATGGATTGCTTGAGCCGCTCGATGCCACGAGCCTTCTCGGCGCGGACGTGGGCAAGGACTTCATACCCGGCGCGGTCAGCGAATGCGCTATTGCGAGCGCTGTCTGGTCTACGGTGTTCCTCTACGATACTCGCGCATTTATCGAGCGCCGCGTGCCGCAAACCATCACCGACGTGTTCAATGTCCCGTATTTTCCGGGAAAACGGGCGTTCCCGAAGCAGCCGCAATACACCCTGGAGTTTGCGCTTATGGCCGATCAGGTCCCGGCCTCTCAGGTTTATAAGGTTCTCTCAACACCAGCGGGGCTGACACGCTCGTTTACGAAGCTTGGCCGGATCAAGCCTCAGATCGTTTGGTATACCAAGCCTGCCGAAGCCATCGATCTGCTGGCGGAGAAGAAGGCCGCGTTCGCGCTGTCCTATAGCGCGCGCGCCTTTTTCTCGATTGTGAGCGAGAGAAAAACCGTCGCCATTCTCTGGAACGGTCAGATCGCACATCTGAACGTGCTGGCCATTCCGAAAAAATCCAACCATCTGGACGACGCAAAGGCGTTCATCAAGTTCGTTGTCGAGCCGCGCCGCCTGGCCCAGCAAACGCGATGGTTTCCTTATGGGCCACCGCGCCTGTCATCTGCCGCGTTCGTCTCGAAGCATGCCGACGTGAACATGGACATGGCTCCCTATCTGCCGACGACACCGGCAAATTTCAGAAATGTCCTGATGTTCGACGCGAGCTTCTGGGCGGCCAACGCAGACGCACTAGCGCAGCGATTTGCCGATTGGGCAGACGACAAAGTGGACGCGTCCGGCGCGGTTCCGCCGCCGAAACCCGATCCCGCATCGGCAAAGCCGCGCAAGACGCGAGGGTAGTCGGACGTTGTTGCATCGTGAACTGTGAAGCTACTTAACGACCGCCACATCCACCGCCACGGCCACCTCATGTTCTCCGCCGCCGAGCAAAACCCCCGCCACCGGGCTGACATCCTGAAAATCGCGTCCGTAGGCCAGCGTGATGTGATCGGTCGCCGGGATCAGGTTGTTCGTCGGGTCGAAATCCACCCAACCCGTTTCCGGTGCCCAGACCGAAACCCAGGCGTGGGATGCATCGGCACCCACGAGCTTTGTCTGTCCTTCCGGCGGGTGCGTCAGCAAATACCCGCTCACATATCGCGCGGCGAGGCCCATCGTGCGCAGGCAGGCAATCTGCAAATGGCCAAAATCCTGACAAACGCCGCACCGCAGACGCAAGACCTCTTCCACCGTGGTGGCGGCATCGGTGGCACCGCTCTTGTAGGTGAAATCCCGGTAAATGCGCGCGGTCAAATCGAGCACAGCGTCCATGATCGGGCGGCCGTCCTGGAAGCTGTGTCTTGCATATTTGTAAATTTCCCGGGAAGGTCGAATAAAGCGCGATGGACAGGTGTATTGCACCGCAACAAAAGTATCGGCACCGCGATTTGACCTCAGTTGAGCGGCGACGTCGTTCCAGCCCGGGGTGCGCTTGGGATCGAGAGCGGGAGGCGCTTCGACCTCCACCAGGGATCGCGCGTGGATGATCAACTCGGTGTGGTCCTGTTCGATGCTGATGATGGATGCCCTGTTGCCGAAGTCGTCCTCAAGATCGGTTTTGGTCGCGGGAGCAGGATCGATCAGAAGGCTATGACGGCCCACGGTCTGCCTCGCCCGCGCGCGGGGGGTAAGATGCAACAGATGATGGGATCGCGAGACCGGTGCCGAGTATCGATAGACTGTTCGATGGCTGATCTCGAAGTTCATAAGCGCCGTCCAAACCGAGTGTAGACCCGCCGGAGTTCATCCTCGGTCAAGTTGAAATACCGCCGCGTAATTGCTTCGGACAGTTTCGGCAAGCCCGTAATCAATGCTGTTAACAACGCTTCGAGCGCTTCGCGTTTCCCCGCCGGATCGGCCTGTGCGAGGGAAGAGACTTTGGCAAGCCGGACTTGAGTCAAAAGCCCCAGAATTTGTTGCTGTTCCTCGTTATAAGGTGCCTGACGCGAAGCTTGCGGCACCTCGTTCAGATGCTCGTAGATGGTGGAAAGCTGGTAGCCGATGCCGCGCGGATTTGTTTCATCGACCACGAGAAGATCAAGCACGAGCGAGAGAACCGGCGCGAAAAGATATCGTTGACGAAACGTGATGGTGCTGTCGGCCACGTTGAGCACGAAAAAGAGGCGAGCCGTTTCGTCGTCCTCGGGCTTGACCTGCCCGAACAGGGAGATCAGCAATTCTGCCAGATTGAACGCCCGTTCAATCCGCCGCCCCATGTCCTGGAAACGCCAGCCATAATTGCGCGTCATGTTTTCGGCGGTGAGGCCGTTCAGCGAGGCGAGCGTGGTGACGCCCGCGTTGAGACGCTCAAGCAGCGGCACGATGCCTTCCGGGGCTCCAGCGCGGTCGTGATGGCCGATCATGGAAAATCGAAGAAGCGTCTGCCAAAGTTCAAGGGAGAGCCGTTCGCGAACGATACTCCCCACGCGAAGCATGTTGTCGGTGATTTCCGGCAGGCTGTAAGCGCGACTGCTCGGAGCCGTGAGCAGCAGCCGAACCGTGGACTCGACCACCACAACGTCGCCAGCGCCGGCGCTTTCTGCCTTGGCATCCGGTTCGCCCTTGGCCAGTAGAAGTTGCATGGCCTTTCTGCCGCCGTCGCCCACAGCACCCGCAGCCTGATCGTCGCCTCTCGCCAAAGCGCTACGCATCAGGCGCAGCACCCAATCCGCACGCTCGGTATAACGCCCGAACCAGAACAGATTATCCGCTATCCGGCTGCGCAAGCCTTTTCCGGCGCGAAGCACATGGGCGACTTCACCCGCAGGTCTCAGCAGCGTAACCTGTGATGACGCCTCCTGATCCGACAGGACCCAGACATCCCGTGAGTGGCCATCCATCGCCGACATGGCGACACCGGGTGTGCCATCGAGAGACATGGCGAGGCCTCCTGGCATGACGCGATACTCTCCATCGATGGCATTGACGTAAAGCCTTAGCGCGAATGCCCGTGGTTTGATCCCTTCCGCGGTCCACGACGGTGCTGTGGAATAATCGCCGAGTTCTTCGGCGACGTAATCCTGACCGTTGACTTCGAGTTCGAACTTGAGGGCTTCAACATCCCGGGGGCTTAGGCGATCGATCCTCATGCCCTGTTCGGCGCGTCCCGGACGTCCGGTGCCCTCATGCGCTTTGCGGATCACGAATTTGTCCGGATGGGCGAACACGAACACGCGTTCGTCAAGATCGCCAAGCCATCGGCGCGGCGCTTCATGCAAGATCAGATCCTGGCCCAGCAACTGGCGACAAACTGCGGGCAGAACCGGTGCCAGCCCCCGATTCTCCACGATCGACGCGCCGAGAAAGTTGATGAGCATGCGCGGATTTTTCCGCAACGCCTGCACGAGGCCCACCGGCCCGGCATAGCCGTTCGGGTCAAGTTCCAAAGGATCGCACACAGCACCTTCGACGCACCGGATCATGATATCGATGGGCTTCAACCCTTCGAGCGTCTTCATATAAACGCGGCTGCCGATCACGCGAAGGTCGCCACCCTCCACGAGCTGGAAGCCGAGATAGCGCGACATGTAGGCGTGGCTGAAATAGTCCTCATGCCGTGGTCCTGGCGTCAGCAACACGATGAGCGGGTCGTCACGCTCGATGCGCTGAAGAAGTTCCGTCTGCAAGTGCTGGAAATGGGGCGCAAGCCGCAAGCCGTGACAGTCGCGAAACAGATCGCCCATGATCTGGCCGTGAACGAGACGGTTTGCCAGCGCAAAGCCGATCCCCGCCGGAGTTTCCGCATGCACGTCGATCAATCGCCATTCGCCAGTTGCGTCACGAACGAGATCGGCCGCAAAAAAGTTGATGAGATGCCCGTCGGGCTGCTGTTCTCGGCCAACGCGAAGAAACGTCGGATCGCTGAAAATCGCGCGGGGAGGAATGGCACCCGACTTCAGCAAGGTCTGGGATCCGTAAAGGTCCCTTAAAATCCGGTCGAACAATGCCGCACGCTGGATCATGCCGCGTTCGAGGTGCGCCCACTCGCTGCCGGAAATGATCAGGGGCAGAAGATCTATAGACCATGGCTGACGGTTGCTTGGCTCCGCAAAAAGATCGTGCGCAATGCCATTTTCGGTGACAAGCCGGCGCAGACGTTCGTGGCGTTGAGCCTGCTCATCCGGAGGCAGCTTGGCAAATGCCGCCAGAAAAGCCTGCCAATGGTGTCTGGGCACCCTGTTGGGGTCAAACACCTCGTCGCGACGATGATGCTGAACCATATAAGCACCCATGGCATCGGTATTCATGGCATCGGTATTCACGACGTCCGGACTGCCGACCCCAGCCCCCTCGGAACTGACTGAAGAAGCCATCAGCGCCAGCACTCAGACGTTTCAGGCCCTACGAAACGATATAACAATTCAAATTCCAACATTCGGAGCCTTCGCCGGATCCGTTGCCCAGTCTGCCAAGTTTAGCATTCCTTAACCCTTGCGGCTAGGCACGAAGTGCAACGATCCCATTCAAAATGCCTCAGTTCAATTCTTCCTCGATGATCGCGAAACCGTGTCATGCCGTTGACACGCGACACTTCGCATCTCGCACTTTTACAGCGTGCTGCTATTCCTCTGCCAAGACAGGAATGGAGTTTGGTCGTGGTCAGAACATGTCGGAAGATTTTACTCGCCGGACTTGCAGTGCTATTGGCGTCATCCGCCAGCGCTCATGACTTTAAGAACGGCGAGATCGCGGTCCTTCATCCCTGGGCCCGCCCGACGCCCGACGGAACCCGTCTGAGCGCTGCTTATTTCGATGTGATGAACACGGGTAGCGTGGCGGACACGCTTTTGTCCGCGCAAACGCCCGCTGCCGAGAAGGTGGAGTTTCATGAGGTTCAGCGCGACGGGGACGTCATGCGCATGCGTGAACTCAAAGGCGGCATACCCCTGCCTGCCGGTGTCACCGTTTCTTTGAAGCCGGGCGGATACCATGCCATGCTGATCGGGCTGACGGGCAAGCTGCAGGAAGGGGCAAGTATCCCGCTCAAGCTGACTTTCAAACAAGCTGGTGAGATCACGGTTGACGTGAAAATCGAAAAAGTGCCGCCTGCGCAGTCTGCGGGACAGGATCACAATCACACGGGTCATAACCGGTAGGGCGACGTCAGCGAGACGTTTAGGACGACGCCCAAACCGAGGCGGGCCGCATCTAACATATCGATAAAATTAAACGCGACTGCGGTCTCATAATCGCCAACCTGCGTCTACATTTGATAGGCTTGAGTTTAGTCGTGTGGTTGGCTTCATGAACATGATGGAAAAAGCGCCCGCACCCACAGACATCGAAGCTGTTCTCGGGGTCGGAAAGCGTCGTCGTCAAAGACCGGTGCTTCCATGGTTGCTGTTTGTGTCCGGCTTGATCGCGGCGGGATATTACCTGTTTGCGCCCCGGACCGAGGTGTTGGTGCAATACGCGTCGTCACCGGCAGTGAAAGGAAATCTGACCGTAACCGTCACCGCGACGGGCACGATCTTTCCCACCAATCAGGTGGATGTTTCAAGCGAACTTTCCGGCATTATCCGTAAAGTCAACGTGGACTACAACGACACGGTGCAGGCAGGCCAGGTTCTGGCGGAACTGGACACCGTGACGTTGTCCGCGCTCGTGGAACGCAGTCGAGCATCGCTGTCATCCGCGAAAGCACGTGTGGCGCAAGCACAGGCGACTGCAGGCGAGCGCGCGCGTAATTTTCAAAGGCAAACGACGCTCGCTGCCACAAAGATCAATACCGAGAACACGATGGATCTGGCAAAGGCCGACAGCGAGCGGGCGAATGCCGCCCTCGACAGCGCACGCGCCGATGAACGGGTTGCCGACGCCGAGCTCAAGCAGAATGAAATCAATCTTGCGAAAACGAGGCTTTATTCACCCGTGAATGGCATCGTCCTGAAGCGAACCGTCGAGGTCGGCCAAACGGTCGCGTCGTCATTTCAGGCACCGGTCCTGTTCACACTCGCGGAGGACTTGCAACGAATCGAACTGCGTGTGGACGTGGACGAGGCCGACGTGGGCAAGGTCCGCGAAGATCAGTCGGGGGCGTTCACGGTCGAGGCCTACCCAGGACGCAAGTTCCCGGCTCGAATCCAGCAGGTGCGTTTCGCCTCGGAAACGGTGAACAACGTCGTGACTTACAAAGGTGTGCTGCGCGCCGACAATCCGGGCATGAACCTTCGACCAGGGATGACCGCCACCTGCGAAATCATCGTCGAGGAGGTAAAGGACGCGGTGTTGATCCCGAACGCCGCCTTGCGCTTTGTGCCGCCTGCGCCAAAGAAAGAGAAAAGCGGCGGCTTCACCCTGTTCCGGATGCCGCGCATGCAGGCGTCGGCTCCGCCGGTGGACACGAGCACGAACAAGCGGCGCGTCTATGTTCTTCGTGACGGGCAGGCGGTCCCGACAGACATCGTGGTCGGGTCGAGCGACAAGAAAATGACGCGTGTGATCGAAGGGCTGGATGCTGGGACCCCGCTCATCACCGAGATTGAGGAGCCTGCGAAGTAGGCGGAGCAACCCGGTTCCGTTCGTTCAGATACTTCGAAGCCGAACGACACGCTGCAAACGAGCCAAATGAAAACAGAGTCCGAAGCACCCATCATCGAGTTCCGCGCCGTGTCCAAAGTCTACGGCGAGGGCGAGGCCGCCGTGCGTGCGCTGGACCGCATGAACCTTGCCATCGAGCGGGGATCGTTCACCGCGATCATGGGACCGTCGGGATCGGGCAAATCCACCGCCATGAACATGCTGGCGTGCCTCGATACGCCGACTGCGGGGCAATACCTGTTCAAAGGCGTGGACGTTGGGCAACTGGATCGCAATCAGCGCGCGCTGCTTCGCCGTCATTATCTCGGTTTCGTGTTTCAGGGGTTCAATCTTCTGGCTCGGACGACCGCCGCCGAAAACGTGGAGCTTCCCCTGATCTATCGCGCGATGCCGCGCGCGGAGCGGCGCGAACGCGCTTTCAACGCACTTGCACTTGTGGGATTAACGGGCCGCGAGAAACACACGCCCGCCGAGCTTTCCGGCGGCCAGCAGCAGCGTGTTGCCATTGCCCGGGCGCTTGTCTCGAACCCGGCGGTTCTGCTCGCGGATGAACCGACCGGAAACCTCGATAGCGCCCGAAGCCGCGAGATCATGGATTTGCTCACGAGCCTGAACCAAAGTGCAGGCATTACCGTGGTGATGGTCACACATGAGCATCAGATGGCGGCCTATGCCTCGCGCATCGTGCATGTGGCCGACGGACGTGTCGGTAGCATCGAACTGACAAAGGTGGCCGCATGATCTTCGAAACCGTCAAGCTTGCCATCACGGCCATCACACGAAACCTGCTGCGCTCGTTTCTGACGATACTGGGCGTGGTGATCGGGGTCGCGGCGGTGATTACCATGGTGACGCTGGGGCAGGGGTCCACGACGCAGGTCACGAAGGACATCTCGAAGCTTGGCACGAACCTGCTTGTGGTGCGGCCTGGGCAAGCCATCGGTCCCGGCGGCGTTCAGGAAGTTGCGCGGCAGTTGGAGGAAGGCGACGCGGAGGCGATCCGGCGCGAAATCTCCGGTTTGCGCGCGGTGGCTCCGGCCACAACGCGCGGGTTGACCGCAGTCACAGGTGGAAAGAACTGGAGCACGACAGTTACCGGCACGGATACCAGCTACCTTGAAACGCGAGACTGGCCTATCGTCGAGGGCCGTGCGTTCAACGAAGCCGAAATCAGGGGAGGGCGACCGGTCTGCATGGTGGGCAAGACCATTCAGCGCGAATTGTTCGGCGGCGCGAACGTGCTCGGCGAATCGGTGCGAGTCGGCAAGATATCCTGCGAGATCATTGGCCGTCTGGACGAGAAGGGCGAGTCGAGCTTCGGTCAGGATCAGGACGACATCATCGTGATGCCGCTCAAGACGTATCAGCGGCGCATCGCGGGCAATACAAATGTCACATTCATCTACGTCTCGGTTCTGGATGGCTACTCCACCACGAAAGCCGTCAAGTCCATCGAAATCCTGCTTCGTGAACGGCGGCGCATCGCGCCCGGCGAGCAGGACGATTTCTTCGTTCGCGATCTGAAAGAGATCACGGCAACGCTGGCGGGCACCACCAAAATCCTGACCGGTCTGCTGAGTGCCGTCGCGGCCATTAGTTTGCTCGTGGGCGGGATCGGCATCATGAACATCATGCTGGTATCGGTGACCGAACGCACGCGCGAAATCGGCACGAGGCTCGCCATCGGCGCACTGGCGAGCCAGGTTCTGACCCAGTTTCTGGTGGAAGCGGTCGTGCTATCGCTGTTCGGCGGTTTGGTGGGGGTGGCGCTGGGACTTGGCCTGTCGTATGTCCTTGCCGGTGCTATCAAGGTTCCGTTCGATGTCGATCCTTCGATCATCGCGCTCGCCTTCGGCTTCTCTGCCGCCGTGGGCGTCGTGTTCGGGTATTTCCCGGCGCGTAAAGCCGCGCGCCTCGATCCCATCGATGCGTTGCGCCACGAGTAACGTTGATGGCAACCGCGCAGCGCACAATTGCGGCTCACTTCCCGAAGCGCTTGCGCAATAGTAAACATCATGGCCGGGTCAAGCCCGGCCCTGACTACGAATGAGTGAAGCCAACGCCTAACCTGTCGCGGTAATGCCACGCGGACCGGAAAACCGGTTTGCGAGAATGTCCGCCCGTTCAATGTGTTACGAATCAGATAACGTCTCCTAAACCGACTTGTCAAACCAATGCGTTTGCCGGGCACCAGAGAGACGAATGGACCACGCGGCGCGCCATGCAGGCTGATCTGAAACGGCTTCATCCTTTGGCAGTTGGCGCGGATGGCGAGCTTGATCTCGAGGCGCTCGCTTTTCTGGCAGCAGGTGTTCCCCAGGGTCGACCGGGAGTAGCAGCAAAGAGGCCGGACCTTTCCGCTGCGATCATGAAGCGGATTTATGCATTGGATCAGCTTGGCGAATTCCCAAGCCGGGCCGATGTTCGGCGTGCGTTGGTGTTGAGTGTTTTTCGCGAAGCTGGAGGCATCCTGAGCGAAGCCGCCGCGCGGACAACCAAACCGTTCAACTTCGATAGTCTCAGCAAGCGCGTGTATCTCAGGCTTGCCGGAATGGAGACAGGCAACGTGTTGCAAGCAGATGAGATGCTCTTGAAAAAAGCTTTCGGGATCGGGACGCTGAAAGAGCTTCCGGCGGCGGTGGTCCGCGAAGCCTCGAAACCGCAAGTTCCGCCGACGCCAGGCGAAACGTTTCAACTGGAAGATTTCGCGCTCGCGATCCGGCGGCTTGCGCGACCGCTTGTGACGAAGCCTTACGCGGGCCGCGTCGCCATCGCGCAGGTTTATGACGCGGGCATCACGAAAGGGCTGTCGCTCGGATCCCTCGATGAGTTCAAGGATAACCTCGCGGAAGCCGCGCGGGAGGGGTTGCTCGATCTGGAGCGTTACGACATCGCTGGCCCTTTCGACGCTGCTCTGAAAGAGCGGTCCCGTCTTCGTCTCGGCCGCGATGAGCGGCATTTCATCGTCAATCAATGGACCTAAGGATCGGGACGCTTATGGACCCAAGATTAGAGGCTTTCAAAAGCCCCGAGTTTGATCGCGTTTTCGGTGCCGTGGCATCGCTCGCCGGTGCGGCCGACGAAGAGCGGCTGGATGTGCCTGAAATCGAGGCAGAGGCGGATCACGCGTTATCGGCTGTCGTGCTTCAGGCGCGAGGTCAGAACCCCGATCCGGCCTCGCGCATCCTCCTCTTGAAGGGGGCTACGGGCACGGGAAAAACCCATACCCTGCTGACCGCAATCCGTCGAATGCATGGTGAGGGCCAGGTCTATGCGGCTCTATTCCCCATGGTGGACCTTGTGGCCGAGCGCGATCTGGACGGCTGGTTGCTGCGCGCGCTGGTCACACGTTTGTCGGAGCGCTATCTCGTTGCGAAGGGAACGCCCTCGCCGCTGGCGAAACTGGCGGAGGTTGTGCTGGGCTTCGGACATGCGGCGCTTGCGAAAGCGTTCAGCAGTGAGGTTCTGCGCGACGGCGGTGATATCCGCGATCACGATCTGCGTCCGCTCGTGCTGTCCATCAGGGCAAGCCTACAGAAAGATTCACAAGCGCCTGTGGCGTCGGAAGCGTTCATTGCGGCCTTGCTCGGTGCGGGTGCCGGAGATGACGACGGGCTGATTTACTTGCGCGGACAACCGATTGCGTCGAGCCTTGGCGGCGTGAAGCTCATTCAGGATCTCGACGATCACGTGCCGCGCGCACATATCGACGCTTTTGCCAACACGATTGCAGCGACTGGCGGGGCACTGTTTCTTGCGTTCGATCAGCTTGAGCAAAGCCGCGTGCCCGGATGGGAAGACCGCCTGCGGCATCTCATCAGCCGGGGTGTGCTTCTCGCCGAAACGTTGCCGCCTCTGGCCGTTGCGTTCGCGGTACTGCCATCTCTTTACGACACGATTTCAAATGGGATCGACGGCTCCATCCGTGACCGCATCGAGAAATTCGGCACGCGCACAGTGGCCTTGAAGGCATTGCCTCGCCGCCAGGCTGAGGCTTTGCTTCACCGCAGGCTGAGCGAACTCTACAGCCGGTGCGGCGCAAGCATGGACGCCGCAAATCCGCTTTATCCATTCCCCGCATGGATGATTGACGAACTCGGCGGGCAAACGTCGCGTTATGTGTTCGAGATCGTGCAGCAGTTCCGGCGACTCTACGTCACCACGGGCGTGCTGCCGGAACTCGAAGATATGCCACCGCCGCCGATATTTACCGACGACATACCCGTGTCGACCACATCGAACGCGGTATCGTTCAACTTCGACGACAAATGGTACAAGGAACTGAACGGACGTCCTGCCAACCCGAAAGTCGCAAATGGAAACGGACAGGCTGAACTGCTGGAATGGGCATTGCAGGCCTGCGCCGCCGAAATTACCGGCGTGAGTGACATCAAGACCCGTCGCATCGTCCGGGGGCGTGCGTCGACGGTCGTCGTCGAAGCTGATTTTCAGCAGAACGGTCAAACGCTGGAGCGTCGCGAAATTGCTCTTTGCAACGAAGGGCGGGGATCGGCCCTTCTTGAAGAGATACGCGGATTTTTGCGCAGCGTTCAAAGCGGTCGTCCTGTCATCGTGCGCCCCCGCGGCGGACGCTTGCCGAAAACCGGTGCCATCGCGCCGCTATTGCGGGAAGCAGACGACATGGAAGCCATCATCGTTCCCCAGATGGAGTTGGTGTCCTGGGAGCGGCTTGAGTCCGCGCGGCATTTTTTCGATAATTTCGCCGACTCTCCCGGTTTTGAAGAGTGGCAGAGGCAGGTTCGTCCGTTGACTCAGGACCATACGTTTGCGGAAATTGTGCAGTTTCCTTATGCGAAGCCGCTCACAGAGGAAACCGAAGCCGTCGCCGAAGAAATCGTCGTTCCGGTCGCGCCGCAGAACACGCGTCGCGCGCCGACCGGTCATGCCGTTATGCTGGGCGACCGCGTGGATGGCGGGCAGGTCTATTGGGCACCGTTTGAAAGCGAGGCAAAGCTTTTGAATTTCGGTGTGCTCGTGACCGGCGACCCGGGTTCCGGCAAGACGCAGACTCTGAACGTGCTCATCGACGGCGTCGTCAACATGGGCTTCCCGGTTTGCATCTTTGACTTCAAGAACGATTATGCGGAGCGAGGCTTTGTGCAGGCGCTCGGCCTTAAGGTGCATGACGTGCGCCGCCATGGCATACCGTTCAACCCGCTGATGCCCAGCGCCAGCGACGACGGACTTGCGCAGCCCATCGAGCATATCTTCACGATCACGGGGGTGCTCCGTCGCGTGTTCGGTCTTGGTGACCGGCAGACTGCGACGTTGCGCGAAGCCATCAAAGAGGCGTTCGAACTTAAGGGCATCAATCCGCAGAAGTGGATTGCAGCCGATACGCTGCGGCCGCCAAGCTTCAACGATGTCATCGCAATTCTCGAAGAACAGAAAGAAGCGAAGAATCCGCAGGCGATCAGCTTGCTCGACAGGATCGCGCCGCTGTTCGAACTGGGGCTGTTTCCCGCCACCGACGAGTTTACGGTGCCCTTCGAGGCAATGCTCGACGAGCGTCTGGTTCTGTCGTTGTTCGCCTTGCCCACCGACGAGATCAAGGCAGCGCTTGCGGAACTCATCATCATCCGGTTGCACGGCGTATTGCTTCGCCGGGTTCAGCCGAGAAAGTTGACCCGGTTGCTCGTGCTCGATGAAGCGTGGCGCGTGGCGCACAGCACGCACTTGGAAAATCTCGCCCGCGAAGGCCGTGCTTTCGGGGCTGGTATCGCCATCGGAACCCAATATCCCGGCGATCTGCCTCCCGATCTCTCGGGTGCGCTGGACACCAAAATCTATCTCAAAAACCAGCAGCCCGACCATCGTCGCGCGGTCGTTCGTGGCCTATGCGGGGCAAACTCGGGACCTGAAGCGGTGAGCCTGCACGGCGTGCTGGAGCGGCTCAAGCAGTTCGAGGGGCTGATACAAAACCAGCAGCATCTGCCCTACAGCCAGTTCAAGCTTGTGCCTTATTTCGCGCGGCAGGTCCGGACGAAGGCGGCGTAGGCTCCTTGCCCAAGTTAAGATCGTCTAACCGTTCGGCTTTGTTGGCGCGCCGACGCTTAGTTCGTCCGCTTCTGCGAGCAATGAACTTTCGCAGCGGCGTGTCATAGTATGTGTCTAACAAAAGTGCGATGCTGATTACAACGGTCGAGATGATGACGATGCCCAACGCTCCGATGCCGGTCAGATTTGTACCCGTCGCCTTTGGGTAGGACAGTTTGATCAACTCGATCAGCGGAAACTGGATAACGTAGACCGCGTAGGACGCGCGGCCAGCGAGATCGCAAAGGGTTCGCGTTGCTTTGCTGTAAATGGTATTTGTGGCACCGAAGTAAATTAACATCGGGAAAACGGCGGCCACGGCGAACACGTCGAAGGCATTTTTCCGCCAGCCGGTCGGCTCGGCCAGGATCGTCAAAGCGAATACGGCAAAGATCGCAATGGTCGGTACGGAAAACGGCGGCGCGGGATGTCGCGCTTGATAACGGAACACGCCGACGCCCGCAAAAAAGCAGAAAAATACCCGCGCGCCGCCGCCCCAGAAATCGTAAAGAAACGGCCCTGCCTCATACTCCCCGTAACGCGCGATGCTGGCGCCGATCAGCACAAGTCCGAGGCTCAGCAGCAAGGCCAGCCTGCGATCGGTGAGCCGGCTCGCAATCGCGCTATAAAATAGATTGATGACGAGTTCCCAGAACAGCGACCAAACCGGGTTGTTGGCTGGAAATACGCGCTCGGTCGATTGCAACAAGCCGGGCAGCACGGGCAGGAACATAACGCCGAGCGTCGCTGCAATTGTAGCGGAAACGACCGTATCGCCCGACCAGCCCTTATGGGCCGCGTAAATCAGGAGCACTGCGCCCACGGCGGTCCCGATCATGGCAAGCGGCGACAGACGTATGAGCCGAAGCCGCATGAACGAAACGGTGCCCAGACCTGCCGCGAAGCGCTTTTCGTAGGCATGGGCAAGGACGAAGCCGCTGAGCATGAAAAACAGATCGACTGACCGGTACGCCCCGCCCCCGACTTCTTTGCTGAATGCCTGTGACACATGCATGACGAGCACGCTGATCGCCGCAATACCACGAAGGCCGTCGAGGGCGATGAATCGCCCGGTCTCAGTAATCGACGGGTTAGCCATCAAATGTCTTCCCAAAATGCGCACCATTCGCGATCAGACTCGCTGGCGGCGGCAACTTTGCAAGCCTTTCTACGGTGGATGGTTAGCACCGCGTGTCAGAAAGCGCGTGATATGCGGCGGTCGGTTTGTCCGCCGAACCGGGATAGCCATTTGCGAAGCGGAACGTCATAAAACGTATGGGCGACGGCGGCGACCGCGACCGTCGCAACCGTAACCAAGACCACCGCACCGTCTTGCATATCGACGAGCTTGAATCCGAAGAAATACCCCAGAGATACATCGATGGCAGCCTTGAGCGGCACGTGGAAAACATAAACGCCATAGGACAAGGCGCCAGCCACGATACACGCGAGAAGGGCATAACCGCGAACCTGAACTTTAGCCGCGAAGGCCACCAATAACGGGAACACGACGATCATGGCGAACAGATCGAAAATCGGTCGCCATTGACCTGTAGCGGGTATTATAAATGCGCCCGCAAGGACCACGAACGGCAGCCAAGCGGGAATAGCGCGAAACCATGGCGCGGAGTAAAGCCGATACACGAGAACGCCAGCGAAGAACGAAAATGTGACTCGGGCCGCGCCCACATGCGCATGGCTCCAGGCCCAGCCGCCATCTCCGGTCCCAAGCCGCATGACTACGATCACAAGGATCAGTCCGGAAACCAGCAGCAGCCATACCAGTCGCCTCAACGTAAGCCAGGTCGCGATAAGGGCATACGGCGCATTGATCGCGAGTTCGAAAAACAAAGACCATGCAGGGCCGACAAGAGGGAAAAGTGCGTTGGGGTCGATTGATAACCGGGGCGGGGTGGGCAAAAATATCATGTTGAACGCAAGGGTCTGCATAAGCTCCCGCGGCGTTCCGGGGCCCCAGCCTTTCGTTATGAAAAGATATGCGATGGCCGCACCCAGCAAGGTTGCCACCACATGGAGCGGCGCAAAACGAATGACCCGGACGCGAAGAAAGCCAAGGACGGGCAAGCCCTGCGTGATGCGCGCGCCATAGACGTAGCTAATAACGAATCCGCTCAAAACGAAAAAGAAGTCTACGGCAAGATATCGACCGGGCAGAAGCGCGTCGAATATGGCGCTTGGCACATGATCGACGATCACCACCAATGCCGCCAGCCCGCGCAATCCATCCAGGACGTCAAACCGAACAGGCATGGGGTCGGCTCCAGCGCTTTTCTTGCCGGTTTCTCCGCTTTGCAGGTTTTCGCCACCCTCCATTAACGTTATTCCACTAGGCTCAATCAATAAACAAACACGGTCGCTCAGCCTGTTGACACACGACGACAGTAGACGCGATCAACGAGCGGTCTGCAACTCCCGGCGGCGCTGCATGAAGAAAATGGTTAAGCGGTTGGCAAAAAGTACCGGCTTGCAGCGACAACACGTGGCGTACACGCGGATGTGGATGGAGCGGAACGCGCTAGCCTTGGCCAAGCGCCCGCACCAACGTTCCGGTGGCCGCATCCTCTGCTATCATTCGGTGGGTGAACCGGAGTGGGGCGTGAACGACGTGACGCCCGACCAGTTCACCGCGCAGATCGAATGTGCGTTGGCCGCCGGATACCGGTTCGTTCCGGCTTCGCACATCGCAAAAACCGGGTGGCGCGCCGAAAGACCTTGCAATCACCTTCGACGATGGGCTGGACTGCCTTCGCACGACTGCAGCCCCGATCCTCGCCCGTTATAACGTGCCGTGGACCTTTTTTGCGGTTTCTCAATGGTGTGAAAAGCCACCGCACTGGACCGGCGTCAAGGTGCTGAGTTGGGCAGGGGTGGGCGACCTCGTGAACGCGGGCGTGGATATGGGAAGTCACTCCGCAACCCATCCAGACTTTGGTAAAATCAGCCTGGCCCAGATGCACGATGAACTGGCTGGCTCACGCGATCTGATCATGCAACGGATCGGCATGGCACCGACCAGCTTTGCGATCCCATTTGGTCAATCGGCGAATTGGACCGACGACGCGGGCAAAGCAGCCCGCGAAGCGGGATACGACATCGTCTACGCTCAGGCGGAGGAAACGCGGCCGAGCGGTACGATCCCTCGGACATTCGTAACGAGTTTCGATCATCATCGGATTTTCGAGGCGCTGTTGGGTGGCGCTTATGACAACTGGGAGGAATGGATTTGACAGAGTCGGTCCCAAGGCTCGCGGTTCCAGGCCTTGCGGTTTCGGGTCTTGCGGTTCCACGCCGTGTGTCGGTGATCGTTCCAACCCGCGACCGCCCGCAATTTTTACGACAAGCTCTGGAAAGCATCCGCCGTCTCGAAGGCGATGACCTGGCGTTCGAAATTATCGTTGGAGACAACGGTTCGATGCCGGAAACGAAGAGTGTTGCGGTAGAGTTCGAGGCTATCTACCTTCGCGCGGACGTTCGAGGTGCGGCGGCTGCGCGCAATGTTTGCCTTCGTGCTGCGACATGCGATTATATCGCGTTTCTTGACGACGATGACGCCTGGCTTGCAGGGAATATCCGTCCTCAATTGCAGGTTCTCGAGGCGGATTTGAGTATGGACGCGATTATCGGTCAATCGATAACAGCCGATGTTACGCTTAATCCTATCAGCGCCCCCTGGCCCGACCCACATCCCGGCGAGGGCGACGCGCTCACGAGAGCGATGTTGAGCGGCTTTTTTCCTCAGATCGGCTCGTTTGTCGCGAGAACTTCCGTGCGGAACGACATTGGTTATTTCGATGAAAAACTCATCGGCGGACAAGACCTCGACTGGATGTTACGCCTCGCGCGACGGCGCAAACTTGGCCACGTGTCTATGCCAGGCGTGCTTGTGAGGAGCAGGGCTGATCATTCTTACGACAGGCTTCAGCGTCTTCGCGTGGGGTTCGATAGGCGGGTATTTTTGCGTCACGCTGCTTCTGAGTGGCGCATCTGGCAATCGCCACGGGCTTTGCTGCAAGCCTATACAGGTACGCTGATGCATTTTTACCGATATTTTGAAAGCGCAGCGGTCGCTCATGCTGAAAAGGGCAACCAAGCGCAGGCCATGAGCGCAATCCTGAGCGCGTTTTATGTATTCCCGGTTCGCGCCGCGTCTCACGCTATACGGGATCGGCCTCTCAGAAACGCATTGTGGGAGTTGGCCCGATCTCAAACACATCGCATGCGAGGCGGGCGACGCTGATATTTGTCAGGATTGCATCTGCGCCGCCCCTGACGTGTCAGGTCTCGGGTCGCCTCAGACGGTCTTTAAGGTTGCGCCGCAGCCATTCGGGCAGCAGATAAATCGAAGCTTCCCGCCAGTTCCTGAATGCCCCCTCATCCTTTAGCTCCTGCCAAAATGCCAATTGCTGTCGCGGCGAGGCCATGCCCATGTATCGCTTCAGATTGCCGGCCATCGGAAACGTTGCGCTGAACATATCTTCGTGCCGTCGGTCCGGCTCGCCGGAAAATGGCGTTTCCGGAGCATGCTGCGCCAACATCTTCGCACTGTCGAGCGGAGCCAGACAACGCGCTTCCTCGTAGATTTCGTCCAGACGCGCGCACCAGTTCGGCGGCGTGTGCTTGTCGGCGATGGCAAGGCGGGCGGCTTCGCCGACACTTGTGCGATAAGCCGTGTCGCCTATGAGCCGGTTCAATGCTTCGCCGTATTCGGTCTTAGACTTGGCCACGATTGCGGTTCTGACCAGGCCCACGTGGTTGATCCCGATAATGCGCGCCTCCTCGGGGGCTGTGAACAGCGTGACCGACGGCAGGCCATAGCTCGACGCTTCCATCATGGAAGTGGAAGACACGAACGGATATGAGTCTACGTAAATATCAGCCGCTTCATAGTAGGGTCGCGGATCGGATTGCGTCGCCAGCGGCTTGATTCGCCCGCCACATGCCTTGATCGCGGGCTTCCAGTCCTCTTGGTCCCCAACGCCAACGACCACAAGCTCGACGTCGGAATGTTTCTTCAAAAGATCGACGTGCATGTCGGCGAAGGTTACGCCATCCATGGTGCGGTATTTGGCGGCTCGCGCAACGGACAGCATAAGCGTTCTTTCAGGATCAAAGCCAAGCAATCGTTTCGCCTCTTCCCGGGTTCTCGTTCGAACCGTCGCATCGACAATGGTCGGCATCAACAGATTGCGTTCGGGTGCGATGCCCCGTCTCAGGATGCTTAAATCGGTGGCGGCGTCCCGAAGGTTGATACAGGCATGAGCGATGCTTGACCCGAGCCAGAACAGGTGATCGGCGTGGTTCAAGACCAAAACCGGCGGGATCTGGCTCGCGTCTGCAAACGCGATGAGCGGAATCACGTCCTCGCAATGGATATGCAGGACGACAGCGTCGTGCCGTTGAGCCAGCTCCCGCAGGTTTTGAGCCCATGTCATGAGGCTGCCGGGCCTCTGGTTGAGATAGTGCAGACGACCACCACATCGTTTGATCGCAGTCGCCAGGTGCTCAGGGATCGGACCGCGTTGCTGCGTTAAAGCAATCGAGTTGATCTGGTTCTCGTCGGCATCGACCCAGCGGCCAAGCATACGAGTCAGTCCCCCCGACACCTGAACCTCGGTGCCAACGTGAAGAACCTTCTTGAACGGCATTGCTTTCGATAATTGCGGGGGATTTGCACGGTTGCGCGGCATGTGCCGCCCAATGGAGATCAAAATCTGCTCAAGGCGGGGGCTCCAGAAGATTCCGCAGTGCGTTCCGGCTGCCAGATGCGCAGCAAGCGCGACCGTTATGGCCGCGGCCTCCTGATTGCCGGTTGCATAATAGTGTTCGGCTTTTTCTACATAATGATTGAATAATGCGAAGTTCGCCGCGATGCGTGCGGCCTTGGGATCTGTGTCGACCGTTGCTTCGTTGAGGGAATTGCAATCAAGCACATCATCGTGTCGAAGACAGGACATAACGAGACCTTCATAGTTAAGTGGCAAGGCGCGGCAGAAGGGATGGACCGGACGCGGTTTCCAGCGTTGTGTCGATCGTCCACTGACCCTGTTCGTGGAAGACGCCAAATGCGTTGGATGCGAACACGGGGTGGCGAACATGGAACGTCGCACCAAGAAGGGCGCACAACATGCGGCCCGCGCCGCGCTCGCGAACCGAGATGGTGACTGTATAAAGGTCGGAGACGAGCTTGATGGGTGGTGTTGTCAACTCGATGAAACCGGTGCCTGAAACGCGATCGATGGCGACCTCATCGGCGATGGTGCTGAAGGTCGCACAATGCACCTCGTCCGCGCGATTGATGCCGATGCGGAAGTCGGGTCGCTCGATGGGCAGCAAGGCATCGTAATGGATGCGCACCCTCATGCGCTCCCCGAAATCGAACACGGTGCGCCCTTCGCCGGACTCGCTTTGAAGCGAGATGTCCGTAATCTTGATCGCAGGCTTGGTGCCGTCATCGCTGAACCACGGCGCAGGCGCGAGCCGACTGTCGTTCTCATATAGCGCCAGCCCCTGGTCTGTCGGGCCGTCGAACATGACCTTTCCGCGCTTCAGATAGATGACACGTGGACACATGGCCTTGATGCTGAACATGTTGTGCGACACGAACAGGATCGTTGAACCTTTTTGTTCGAGTTGCCGCGCAAAATCCA
This sequence comes from Rhodomicrobiaceae bacterium, assembly GCA_965247345.1. Classification (GTDB taxonomy): domain Bacteria; phylum Pseudomonadota; class Alphaproteobacteria; order Rhizobiales; family Rhodomicrobiaceae; genus Rhodomicrobium. The sequence continues at coordinate 49,631 of CBDFGZ010000011.1, forward strand.
TGCATTTGCGTTGAAACGCAAAATCTCCGACGGCCAGCACTTCGTCGAGAAGCAGGATGTCGGGGTCGAGATGGGCCGCCACAGCGAAGGCGAGGCGCACATACATGCCGCTGGAATAGCGCTTCACCGGGGTGTCGATGAACTCGGATATTTCGGAAAAGTCCACGATGGCGTCGAACTTGCGGGAGACTTCCTGGCGGCTCATCCCGAGGATGGCACCGTAGAGGAAGATGTTTTCGCGGCCCGTGAGTTCGGCATGGAAGCCGGTGCCGACTTCCAGCAGTGCGCCAAGGCGCCCCGTGATCCGAGCAGTGCCTGTGGTCGGGGTCGTGATGCGCGATAGAATTTTCAGCAACGTGCTTTTGCCCGCCCCATTCAAACCAATGATGCCGACATTCTCACCGCGAGCGATCTGAAACGACGCGTCGTCCAGCGCCCAGAAAGTCTCGCGCTTTTTTTGCTCTTCGCTTTTCCGCCTGAACTGGCCGGTCACGCTGTCCTGAAGCGCATCGCGGATGGAATTGTGCCGGATGCGCGAGCCGCGACGATAGCGCTTGCCGAGGTTATGGGCGCTGATGGCGATGGTGTCTGTCATATGACATCCGCGAAAGATCGTTCGGCCTGCTTGAAGAACACAAGCCCGCCGACAAGCAAAGCTGCGATCAGGATCACGCTCATCGCCACGGCGGTCAGGTCCAGATCGCCCTTGCCAAGGATGGCCCAGCGGAAGCCCTCGATCACGCCGACCATGGGATTGAGGCTGTACAGCCATTTGAAGCGATCGGGGATCATGCTGAGCGGATAAACGACGGGTGAGGCATAAAGCCAAATCTGGATCATGAAGGGCAGGGTGTGTTTGATATCGCGGAAACGAACATTAATCGGGCCAAGCCAGAGGCCGACCGCGAGTGCCAGCATGGAAGCGATCAGCAGAAATCCCGGAAGGAAGACGATCTGCCAGCCAGGCACGATGCGATACCAGATCATCAGTGCCACGAGGACCACGAACGCGATCAGGAAATCGAGGAGGGGTGCAATCACGGCGGCGAGCGGAATGATCAGCCGCGGAAAGTAAACTTTTCGGACAAGTTCCGCATCCGTCACAAGCCCGGTTGCACTTCGGCGGAGGGCTTCGGCGAAATATGTCCACGGCAGAACGGCGGCAAATGCAAAGACAGGGTAGGGCGCGCCGTCGGAGGGAATTTTGGCGGCGTATCCAAACACGAGGGAAAAGACGATCACGGCAAAAACCGGCTGAATAATCGCCCAGGCCGCACCCAATGCAGCCTGCTTATAAAGAACCTGAATGTCTCTCATCACGAGAACAACGAACAATTCGCGATACTTCCAGACGCCACCGAGATCGAGATCGAAAAGACCACGGCTCGGCCGAATTTCGGTCACGGCTCGACTGACGCTCGGCGCACGGTCAGGGGATCGAGCCTTCATGTCGATAACAAGCGAAGAGGTGTCCGACATTTCACAGCCACAGCATCGGGGTTGGCCACAAGAAGCAACACCACCTTGTACGACATAACGCATGTCGGCGTTGTTGTTGGTTTCGCGGGCAAAATGCTCCCGTCTGTGTCAACCGATACCGCACGCAGGTAAATATTTCGACAACCGGAAGGCGTGCGCGGTCATCTTGACGCGTGGGTTGCTCACGGTGGTATGCAACGAAAGTATATCGACTGTCGAACGCGTCAAGATATCATTCCGTTTACGATTGTTGCGGTAAGCTTCCGCAAACAAGCGTCAAATATTTCAGGAATAACGGCAGAGGATCGCACTTGAGTACCGTTTGTGCCATCGTTCCAACCTTCAACAGGGCGGACCTCATACCGGAATGCCTCGACAGCATTCTGGCCCAGACGCGCCCTGTTGACGAAATCATCGTCGTCATAGACGGCTCGACCGACGGCACGCAAGGCGTGATTGATCATTATGGCACCCTGCTCCGGGTCATCGTACAAAAAAACGCGGGGAAACAAGTCGCCCTGAACGAGGCGCTTGCCGTTTGTGCCAGCGACTACGTCTGGATCTGCGATGATGACGATATCGCTGAGCCTTATGCATGCGAGGCCTTGGCCGCGGCCCTCGACGGAAATCCCGACGCCGGCTTCTCCTATGGACCCTACCGCCGCTTTCGGGATGTGAACGGGGTCCGAGAAATCCTTCCGATGTCGTATTGGCCTGAAAACCATGAAACGGAACTCTATCTCGCCTTACTTGAGAGATGCTTCTTTTGCCAGTTCTCCAGTATGGTGCGGCGCAGCGTTTATGAAAGCGTTGGGCCGTTCGATAAGAGACTGGTGCGATCCGAAGATTATGACATGGCCCTCCGCATCGCGCGCTGTCACACAAGCGCATTCGTTGACAGACCCATGTTTCTGCAACGACAGCACGATGGTCATCGCGGCACGGTGGCGGATCGCTTTTCGGCGAAAAAGTCTGCGGCAAAGTTTATTGCCTACGACCGCATCATATTCGAAGGCATCAAGCGAGACGTTCCTCTCACTGAGTTGGAGCCTGCGTTTGCGAAAGGTCTGCCCGATCCGTTGCGAAGCCGGGCCGCGCTTTTGCAACGCGCCTGCATTTTCGGACGACACGCCATGTGGGAAGAAAGTATCGACGATCTCGAACGGGCGAGTGTAATCTCGCCGACCACACCGGTTTCGAGCCACGAAAAACACATTGCGAGCCGCATCCTGTTCGAGGATGAGATGGTGCCGTATCTGTTGGGGAACGACGATCTTGTTACAAGGCTGAAAACATTGCTTGGAGCATCGGAGTTCGGTCGCGCGATCACGACTTCATTCGTCGCGCCGTTGTTCTGGCAGATCAAGCAAGCCGCGAGAAAGCGGGATGCCCGAAAAGTGGCGTCCAGGTCGAAATTCCTTGCCGCTTTGATTGGCCCCTCTGGCGTCCTGAAACGCGGCGGTTCAATGCTTTGGCGCCCGTTTACTGCATTGCGTTGATCGACCGGCGACACTGGCATCCCACGGATACATCGTAAAAGCGTACACGTACTTATATCGGTTACCATACTTTTCGAAAACCGGGCGTTGGCCTCGACGGGCAAAGCCTTTTCGGCGATAACGACTGAGCGAACTTAAGCGCTGCGGAGCAGTCCATTGATTCCCTTTGTTGACTTGAAAGCACAGTACGCGAGCATAAAAACCGAAGTGGATTCGGCGATACAAGGCGTTCTGAACAGTTGTCAGTTCACACTTGGAAGTGAAGTGGCCGAGTTCGAGAAAGAATTTGCGACATATAGTGGCGGCGATCATGGCATCGGCGTCAACAACGGCACAAGCGCCCTGCATCTGGCGCTCCTCGCGGCTGGCGTCGGACCCGGCGACGAAGTCATCACGGTTCCCTTCACCTTCGTGGCGAGCGTCGCGGCAATCCACTACACGGGCGCGAAAACCGTGTTCGTGGATATCGATCCCGCCACCTTCACGATGGACCCGGGCGCGGTCGAAGCCGCCATCACACCGCGCACCAAGGCCATTATCCCCGTGCACCTGTACGGGCATCCTGTGGATATGGACCCGATTGTCGCCATCGCGAAAAAGCATAAGCTGACGATCGTTGAGGATGCCGCCCAGGCCCACGGCGCGGAATACAAAGGCCGTCGCGTTGGCAGCCTCGGACATCTGGCGTGCTTCAGCTTCTATCCCGGCAAAAATCTCGGCGCTTACGGCGAGGGCGGCATGGTGGTCACCTCCAATGCCGAACACACGCGCACGATCCAGATGCTCCGCGATTGGGGTGCTGAGAAAAAATATCAGCATGTTCTGAAGGGCTATAACTACCGCCTCGAAGGGTTGCAGGGTGCAGTGCTTCGCGTGAAGCTACGGCATCTGGAAGGCTGGACTGAAGCGCGCCGCACGGCGGCCGTTCGATACAACACGATGCTGGACGGCAGCGGAATTCCGACGCCCTTTGCGTCCCCCGACGTGCACCATGTCTACCATATTTATGCCATCAGGACGAAGGCGCGCGAGCGGCTTCAGGCAGATTTGCAGGCTCGTGGCATTCAGACCGGAATCCATTATCCGACGCCCGTCCATCTCCTGCCCGCTTACGAGGACCTTGGCTACCGCGCCGGGCAGTTTCCCCATTCCGAGCGAGCCTCCGCAGAAACACTCTCGTTGCCCATGTACCCGGAACTGACCGCGCCCATGCAAGAGGACGTCGTGGCGGCACTTCGCGATCTTTACCGCGAGTAAACTTCGAAACGCTTTCATGTTCGCTGCGGCTTGAACGGACGCAGCTTTAGAAATCTCAAAACGGCGGCATTCATGATTATCAACGGCTCAAGCATACTGGTAACCGGCGGCTGCGGCCTCATCGGCTCCACGACCATCGATCACCTTCTGCGCGATGAAAAGCCCGCGCGCATCGTGATCTTCGACAATCTCGTTCGGGGGACGCTCGCCAACGTGGCCGACACGTTGAAGGACGAACGCGTCACGCTGATCGAGGGCGATATCCGCGATGTGGACGCGATCCACAAGGCGACGCGGGGCATGGACGCCGTCATTCACATGGCGACGCTTCGGATCACGGCGTGTGCCGCCGAACCGCGCGAGGCGCTGGGCGTCATGTGTGACGGGAGTTTCAACGTGCTGCAGGCTGCCCACGCGGCAGGGGTCAAGAAAGTGGTGGCCGCGTCGTCGGCCTCGATCTATGGCCTGGCCGACACCTTTCCAACGCTTGAAGATCATCATCCGTACAACAACCGCACATGGTATGGAGCCAGCAAGGTCATGCTGGAGGGCTTGCTGCGATCCTTCAACGACATGTACGGAATGGATTATGTGGCGCTGCGTTACTTCAATGTTTATGGCCCGCGTATGGATATTCACGGCAAGTACACAGAAGTCCTGATCCGCTGGATGGAGCGCATCGCATCGGGCCAGCCGCCCCTTATCCTTGGCGACGGCTCGACCACGATGGACTTCGTGTATATCGACGACATCGCGCGCTCTAACGTGCTGGCGCTGCGCTCCCATATCGGCGACGACGTTTTCAACGTGGCGAGCGGCGCCGAGACAAGCCTCAACGAACTGGCCGCAGCGCTGCTGAAGGTCATGGGCTCAGACCTCAAGCCCGAGTATGGCCCCGAGCGCAAGGTGAACCCGGTCTCACGCAGGCTCGCGGATACGAAAAAGGCGGAACGGCTTCTTGGCTTTCGGGCTGAAGTTAGCCTTGAAAAGGGGCTGACCCGCCTGGTGCAGTGGTGGCAGGCCAACAGGCATAGCACTGCAACGACGTGATCGGGCCTGATTTGCCGAACCATGAAATTCAGTCTTGACTGAAAATAGCACGCGTTTTCAAACTATTACGGAATAATTTTATGAGAGCGGTGCGAAACGAAATGATGGTAGTCGAACAAACGCCCGCTGCTGCGAATTCCGAAAAAACGAGCCAGAAATCTTCCGTGCCGTATCTTTCAATCATTATCCCAACATTCAACGAACAAGATAACGTCGCCGAACTGATCTCGCGCTTGAACGATGTGCTTGCGGATTTTGCCTGGGAAGCGGTTTTCGTGGACGATGATTCGACCGATGCAACGCGCGACATCGTGAAGGCCCTCGCCCTTTCCGATCCGCGCATACGTTTGATCCATCGGATAGGGCGACGCGGCCTCGCGTCGGCGGTGGTGGAAGGGATTTTATCGACAAGTTCGCCCGTTATCGCCGTTATGGACGCCGACTTACAGCATGACGAAACGCGGCTGCCTCTGATGATCGCAAAGTTGCGCGAGGATGGCCGCGAGGTCGTCGTCGGGTCGCGATATCTCGATGCGGAGGGTCTTGGCGATCTGGATCAGCGTCGGCAAACGATCAGCAGGGTCGCGACGAGGCTGGCCCGGATCGTGATGCCGGTGCAACTGACCGATCCCATGAGCGGGTTTTTCATGCTCAAGCGGGAGGCCTTCGACCGGTCGGTGCAAAATCTCTCCAGCATTGGTTACAAGATATTGCTGGACATCTTGATTTCCGCCAGACCTCCTGTGACCGTCGCCGAGGTTCCTTATGTCTTTCGCAACCGCATCCACGGCGAGAGCAAACTCGATTCCGCCGTCACCATCGAATACCTGATGTTGCTCATCGATAAACTCGTGGGGCACATCGTTCCGGTCCGGTTCATCCTGTTTTTGCTGGTCGGCGGCGCGGGAGTGGTGGTGCATCTGTTTATGCTGACGGTCCTCAATCAGGGCTTCAAAGTTTCATTCCTTGTGGCCCAGGCTGCGGCGGCGATGACGGCCATGACATTCAACTTTTTCGCAAACAACACCTTAACTTATCGCGACAAACGCCTCAAAGGTGTCAGGAACGTCCTGATCGGCCTTCTGAGCTTTTATGCCGTCTGCTCCGTTGGTGCGGTCTCGAATGTCGGCATCGCTTCTTTCTTATTTGGACAAAACTATGCGTGGTATCTGGCGGGTCTCGGCGGAATTCTGGTCGGTGCGGTCTGGAATTACGCGGCCAGTTCGATTTTGACCTGGCGGAAATGAGCCTCGTCCGCAGGCTGCTGACATGGATATCGAGGAAAGATTATAAGCGCCGTTTCCGCCCAATTTTCGCTTAACATCAAGGAGCACCGCCCATGATTCCGATCATCAAGCCCGTCATGGACGAACGCGAGGCCGATGCCGCGCGCCGCGTTATTTTAAGTGGCTGGGTGACGCAAGGGCCGGAGGTGGTGGCCTTCGAACGTGAGTTTGCGGAGTTTGTCGGCGCGGCTCACGCAACGGCGGTTTCCAACTGCACAACCGCGTTACACCTCGCGCTGCTGGTCGCTGGCGTTAAGCACGGCGATGAGGTGATCACCGTCAGTCATTCTTATATGGCGACGGCGAACGTGATCCTTTACTGCGGTGCGACACCCGTCTTCGTCGACATTGATCCGGTGGCTTTCAATCTCGATCCTGCGCAAATAGAGGCGGCGATTTCGCCCCGAACGCGCGCGATCCTGTGCGTGCACCAGATGGGCATGCCCTGCGATCTGGCGGCGATCCTGCCCATCGCGAAGGAACATGGTTTGCCCGTCGTCGAGGATGCAGCGTGCGGCATCGGCAGCGAAATCCTGTGGAATGGCGAATGGGAGAAAATCGGGCGCCCGCGCGCAGATGTGGCCTGCTTTTCGTTTCACCCGCGCAAAATCATGAGCACGGGCGACGGGGGTATGATCACAACCTTCCATGCGGACTGGGACGCGAAGTTCAAAGTTCTGCGGCAGCACGGCATGAGCGTTCCGGACACGGTGCGGCATGGATCGGCAAAAGTCATTTTCGAGAAGCATTCCGTGCTGGGCTACAACTATCGCCTCACCGATATACAGGCGGCGGTCGGGCGTGAACAACTGAAGCGCTTGCCGGAAATCGTGGCAAGGCGACGGCAACTCGCCGCGCGATATACGGAGCTTCTCGCGAACGATTTCGGTCTCGTGACGCCGAGCGAACCCGCGTACGCGCGAAGCAACTGGCAGAGCTATTGCGTGAGGCTGCCTGAGGCTTGCGATCAGCGCGGCGTCATGCAGGCGATGCTTGACGAGGGGATTGCCACACGGCGCGGCGTCATGTGCGCTCATCGTGAAGAAGTTTACGCGGCCACTGCGCTGCGGATGCCTTTGCCACACTCTGAGGCGGCACAGGATCATTGTATCGTTCTGCCGCTTTATCCGCAGATGACCGACGCCGATCAGGAGAAGGTGGCGGCGACGCTAAAGCGAGTTGCATCGGTCGAACATAAGACCAATCAAAAAATTAATAACCTGTAGTCGCCGCCCTTGCCGAACCCTCTCCCCGAGTGGAAAGGGTTTTTTTGGAGCCTTTCCCACTTATATTGAGGCCTGTGCCCTTTTGTAATGGCCGCCCTTGAGGCGGCCATCCAGAGAAACAGTCCGTAGGACGCCAAAAGGCTGGATGGCGGGGTCAAACCCGGCCATGACGCGATTTCGTTAAAAACGGACAGGCTTTAATATTGCGCAACGACGGATGTGAACGACGACGGAGCAGGATCGATCACCTGGTTTGAAAATTTCTGAACTTCGAGGATGGCAAACCCCCGGTCGGCGGTGCCATCGGCGCGCAGGCGAAACAATCCGTCGACCCCGGCAAATCCTGTGGTGCGCGTGAGATCGGCGGTCGAGAAACGGGTTTGCTGCGCGTTGCTGGACAGCGAAATCGCGAGGCTTATGGCATCGTATGACAAGCTTGCCAGACGGGGAGGGACCTCACCATAGGTATCCACATACCGCCGGGTGAAATCCTGCCAGCCTTTTGGATCGGGAGCTGCGAACCATCCCCCTGTAAGCGCCGGTTCTTTTCCGACGCCGGTGTAATCCCATCCACCAAGACCCATCATCTTCGCGGCCTTCACGTCCATTTCGAAATACGGAAACAGGGGTGCAAGCGACGGCAGGGTGTCGGCCCCACCTGGTATGAAGATCGCGTCGAACTGAGGTGGCGTGCCTTTCTTCGTCATGGATGCCAGCTCTTTTACGGGTGCCAGCATCCCGTTGGCATCGGCTGGAAACGTCTTCGTCACGACAATTTGTCCGCGCTGTTGCTGCACGGCTTTCACAAATGCCTGTTCCACGAGCTTGCCGTAATCGCTTTGGGGAAACAGTGCCGCGAACCGCGTTTTGCCCTGTGCCACGGCGTAGGACACCATGCGGGGCACTTCGGCACCTGCGGCAAAGCTCAGAAGGTAGACGCCATTACCGGCCACGTTACGGTCACTGGAAAAGGCGATGACGGGAATACGGGCTGCCTGTGCGACGGGTGCAACGGCCGTCACTTCAGCGGCGAACAGCGGTCCGGCGATGAGTTCGGCCCCTTCTTTTATGGCTTCCTGCGCTGCAATTCTGGCCCCTTCCGGGGTGCCGCGCGTGTCTTTAGGAATGAGCTGAACGTTGGGCTTGTCGAAATCGAACAACGCGAGTTCCGCCGATTGCTTCATGGCCTTGGCCAGACTTTGCGCGTTCGCGTTTCCCGTTAGCGGGAGAAGGAGCGCAACTTTTACCGCGCCGTTTGCTGCACTGGGCTTGCCTGCACTTTGGTTGATCTTCGGATCGCCTGTGCTCGACGTGCCGCCCCCAATTCCGCCCATCGAGCAGGACGCAAGTGTTGCTGCGACAAAAATATGGAACGCAGCCACGACGCATCTGCTAAAAGGTAACCGGTCTGCATAAAAGGGCTTGGACACGATTGTTCTTTCCGTCTTAAGGGGAGCAAGGCTCGACCGTTGGGAATGTGGTGCGAAACTATGGCTGATTGGTGATGAAAAAGCCAAGGACATCGCGGGTCACGCCTCAGCCAAGGCCGGAAGCCGACGGCGGCCTGAGGGGCGCAGCATCGTCAGGGGATGGGCTTCACGAAGCGGTGATGCAACAACTGAATAAAGTTGCCGCGCAGCCGCTTGCCGCGGGACTTTATATTGTCGCGACACCGATTGGACATCTGGCGGACATCACGCTTCGCGCGCTGACGACGCTGGCGGCGGTAGACCTGATCTTGTGCGAGGACACAAGGCATAGCCGCAAGCTGCTCACGGCCTACGGTCTTGGACGCCCTCTTCGTGCCTATCACGACTTCAGCAGCGAAACCGAACGGACCGACATTCTCGACCGTATCGCGAGCGGGTCGGCAATCGCCTTGATTTCGGACGCTGGAACGCCCCTCGTATCGGACCCGGGATATAAACTGGTTCGCGCGGCACTCCTGCTAGGAATACGGGTCATTCCCATTCCTGGTGCTTCAGCGGTCCTTGCGGCGCTGGTGGCAAGCGGCCTGCCAAGCGATCAGTTCCATTTTGCCGGGTTCATGCCGCGAAAAGACAAGGGGCGGCGCGATAAACTGGTTGCGATGGAAGATATTCCGGGAACTTTGATCTTCTTCGAGACAGGGCCGCGATTGCTTGAGACCCTTGAAGCGATCAACGACATGCTACCGGGACGAACCTTAACGGTTGCGCGCGAGTTGACCAAGTTGCACGAGACGGTGATCACAGGCTCGTTCGCCGACATTGCCGAACGGCTCGGGGACGGGGAGCCAATAGGCGAGATCGCGGTTCTCATATCGCCTCAGGAAGAACGCCCGGTTGACGAAAACGCTATCGCGGAAGCACTTCAGAAAGCGCTAAAGACGGAAACGCTTAAGAAATCGGTTGAAGAGGTGACAAAACGATTCGATGCGCCGCGAAATATGGTTTACAACTTGGCGTTGAAACTGAGAGGGGCATAACATGGCGCGTTCGACATCGATACCCTGTTCATCTTACTCAAAAGGACTAGCCGCGGAACGCCGGGCGAGGCTGGTGCTTGAAGACAAAAGTTACAGCATTCTCGCCCACCGCTATCGCAATCCTGGTGGCGAGGTCGACCTGATTGCAAGGCGGGGGGATCATCTGGCGTTCATTGAGGTCAAAGGCCGCAAGACCCAGGAAGAGGCTGCGTATGCCCTTCAGCCCAGACAACAACGCCGGATCGTTGCCGCTGCCGAGGGGTTTCTAGCTGAGAACGCCGCATATTCCAGTTTCTCAGCAAGTTTCGATGTGGTTTTCGTGACGCCCGGCGAGGGCTGTCTGCATCTTGAAAATGCGTTCCTCGCGGAGTGCTGATCGCATACACTCGGATCGGGTGATTCGGGGGAAGCAGATGACATTGAAAGCCGGGGTCCAGATGGACCCAATCGAGAGCATCAACATCAAGGGCGATTCGACTTTTGCGCTGTTGCTTGAGGCTCAAGCCCGCGGTCATAGTCTGTTTTATTACACGCCCAGCGAACTGTTCATGCGGGATGGCCTTGTCTGGGCAACGGGATCCGACCTTCGTGTCGAAGACGTGCCTGGCGCACATTTCATGTGCGGACCGAGCGTGACCCGAAGGCTGGACGAACTGGACGTGATTTTGCTCAGGCAGGATCCTCCGTTCGATATGGCCTACATCACGACGACGTATCTGCTTGAACGGCTTGGACCTCGCACTTTGGTCGTCAACGATCCCGCAAGCGTGCGCAACTCGCCCGAAAAGTTGCTCGTGACACATTTTCCCGAGCTTATGCCGCCCACGCTGATCACGTCATCGGCGGCACAGTTGAAAGACTTCAGAAACGAGCATGGCGACGTGGTCGTGAAACCGCTTTATGGGAATGGTGGTGCTGCGGTTTTCAGGCTGAAACGCGACGATACGAACGCGGGGTCTTTGGTGGAGGTCTTTCAGAAAATGTTCCGCGAGCCATTTGTAGTGCAGAAATATCTGCCCGACGTCCGCAGGGGCGACAAGCGAATCATTTTAATCGACGGCAAGCCGGTTGGTGCCATCAACCGGGTTCCGGCACCGGACGAGACGCGCTCCAATATGCACGCCGGTGGTATGCCGGAAGCTGCAGAGCTATCGCATCGCGATTTGGAAATTTGCCACGCGATCGAGACAACCTTGCGCGATCTGGGGTTGATCTTTGCCGGGATCGACGTCATCGGCGATTATCTGACCGAAATCAACGTGACCTCTCCCACCGGCATCCGCGAGATCAAGCGCTTCGGCGGGGCCGATATCGCTTCTTCATTGTGGCAGGCCATCGGAGAAAAATGCCAGCAGCGCTAAGATGTTCACTTATTGTTCTTGATCTTATAAAAGATAGAGTTTATGTTATAAAAAATCGGCGGTAATGAGATGTATGCGCAAGTTTGCACTGTTGCGTTCGAAGGCGTGGACGCAAAGAAAATCGATGTTCAGGTCATGATCGCGCCCGGTCTTCCAGCCTTCAATGTGGTTGGTCTCGCCGATAAGGCTGTGGCGGAAAGCCGGGAGCGGGTTCGCGCTGCGTTGACAGCGATCGGGCTTGGCCTGCCGACAAAGCGCATTACGGTCAATCTTGCGCCTGCCGACACCCCCAAAGAAGGGACGCATTACGATCTGCCGATCGCGCTGGGGGTTATGGCCGCGTGCGGTGCGCTTGCGGCCGACATCCTGAAAGATTATGTGATCATTGGCGAGCTTGGATTGGATGGAAGTCTGGCGTCAGTTCCCGGTACACTGCCGGCTGCACTCGGTGCCAACGCGTTGGGCAAAGGCCTGATCTGTCCAGAGGCGTGCGGTGCCGAAGCAGCCTGGGCCTCTAAGGACATGAAGATACTCGCGTCCGGTCATCTTATTCCCCTTATCAATCATCTGAAAGGGTTATCGGTCCTTGATAAGCCCACCCCGAATGTGGGAATAGGCACGAAGTCGCATCTCGATTTGAAAGACGTGCGCGGCCAGGAGTTCGCAAAACGCGCGCTTGAGATCGCGGCGGCGGGCGGTCACCATATGCTGATGATCGGGCCGCCCGGTGCGGGTAAATCCATGCTCGCGCAACGCTTGCCAGGACTGTTGCCGCCTCTCGAAGCGCAGGAACTGCTTGACGTGGCGATGATACAAAGCATAGCGGGATCGATTGTTGACGGCGCTCTGACGACGCAGCGTTCTTTCCGTGCACCGCATCATTCGGCGAGTATGGCGGCGCTGGTAGGCGGCGGTGCCCGGCCTAAACCCGGAGAGGTCGCGCTCGCCCATCTGGGAGTGCTGTTTCTCGATGAACTGCCGGAGTTTTCGCCTCACGTTCTGGATGCGCTTCGACAGCCTTTGGAAACCGGAGAAACCGTTATCGCGCGCGTTCACCATCGCATCCGGTATCCATCGCGTTTCCAATTGATTGCTGCCATGAATCCTTGCCGGTGCGGGCATGCTTGGACTCCCGGGATGACCTGCCGCTCAGGCCCCAGATGCGAGGAAAATTATAGAGCCCGGATTTCTGGCCCGTTATGGGATAGGCTCGATATCCAGGTTGCGATGGCCCCGGTGGGCGCTATCGAACTCCATAGCCTTAGCCAGGGAGAAAGCACCGCCACGGTTGCCAAAAGGATAAGCCACGCGCGGAATATTCAGTTGGAGCGATACGCTGGTTTCAACCGAACGGATATTTCGGTGAACGCCCATTGTCCAGCGTCCCTGATCGAGACGTTCACACCCGATACCAAAGGGCAGGCGATGCTGGAAAAAGCGATGGTCGTCGCAAATCTTTCCGCACGCGGTTATCATAGCGTGCTTCGCCTGGCACGAACAATCGCGGATCTCGATGGCCGGGACGTAATGGGTGCCGAGCATATTGCGGAAAGTCTCGGGCTGCGGGGTGTCACAACAACGAACAGACAATTGGCGGCGTGAAAACGTTCGGACTAAAGCATTATTCAGATTCCGCGTTCAGAGTCCCGTCTGGCTGCGGGCGTGACTATGATCGTAGATCAACGTGAGAGATGAGCCAAGGCTGTGAGCGGGTGATGAAAGAAATACGACTGGAGTTGGAACGACGGAGATCGGTCGCACGTCAGGGCGGCGGAATAAAGCGCGTCGAAGCGCAACACGCAAAGGGAAAGCTGACCGCACGAGAGCGTATCAATATCCTTCTCGATGACAATTCCTTTGAAGAATACGACATGTTCGTTGAGCATCGTTGTACCGATTTTGATATGGGTCGCATCAAGTTCCCCGGCGACGGGGTTGTGACGGGGTGGGGAACGATAAACGGGCGGATTGTCTACGTTTTCGCAAAAGACTTCACGGTTTTTGGCGGCTCGCTGTCAGAAGCCCATGCCCAGAAGATTACGAAAATTCAGGATATGGCGTTGCGGAACAGGGCACCGATCATAGGGCTGTTCGACGCTGGTGGAGCGCGGATCCAGGAAGGCGTCGCAGCGCTGGGCGGTTATGGAGAGGTCTTCACACGAAACGTTCTCGCAAGCGGAGTAATCCCGCAGTTATCGGTTATTATGGGGCCGTGCGCGGGGGGGGATGTTTACTCGCCGGCTATGACCGATTTCATTTTCATGGTGCGGGACACGAGCTACATGTTTGTGACCGGCCCAGATGTTGTCAGAACGGTGACGAATGAAGAGGTCAGCGCGGAAGAACTCGGTGGCGCATCGGTGCATACGACGCGGTCGTCAATTGCCGATGGGGCTTTTGAAAATGATTTGGAGTGCCTTTTACAAATAAGACGGTTGATGGATTTTTTGCCGTCCAGTAACGAAGGTCCGCCACCAGTTCTGGAAACCTTGGATCCAATCCGGCGTCAGGAACCATCGCTTGACGTGTTGATCCCCGATAATCCGAACAAACCTTACGACATGAAAGAATTGATTTCAAAGGTCGCCGATGAAGGCGATGTCTTCGAAACACAGGGCGCATTTGCAAAAAACATCATAACCGCGTTCATTCGTCTTGGCGGCTCGCCGGTGGGAATTGTCGCAAATCAACCCATGGTTCTGGCCGGTGTTCTCGATAGCGATGCAAGCCGCAAGGCCGCACGCTTTGTGCGTTTCTGTGATTGTTTCAACATCCCATTATTGACCTTCGTCGACGTACCCGGTTTTCTACCCGGCACCGCGCAAGAGTACGGCGGTCTTATCAAACATGGGGCTAAACTTCTCTTTGCGTATGCCGAAGCCACCGTTCCAAAGGTGACGGTGATCACCCGAAAAGCCTATGGAGGCGCCTACGACGTCATGGCCTCCAAGCACATCAGAGGCGATGTCAATTACGCGTGGCCTACAGCCGAGATCGCGGTGATGGGTGCGAAAGGCGCGACCGAAATTCTGTATCGCGGCGATCTGAACAACCCGGAAAAATTATCCGAGCGCGTAAAAGATTACCAAGAACGCTTCGCCAATCCGTTCGTGGCCGCGGAACGTGGGTATATCGATGAGGTAATTTTACCGGGCAACACACGCTATCGAGTGTCGCGCGCGTTCAACATGTTGAAAAATAAGAAACAGGACATGCCGTGGAAAAAACACGATAACATCCCGCTGTAACTCGCGTTTTTGGTGTACTTGATGGAAAGCCGTAACGATGCCTTTCAAAGTTGCGACCTGGAATGTCAACTCTATAAAACAACGCGAGGACGCATGTGCGGCCTGGCTGCAACAAGCGTCGCCGGATGTTCTGTGTCTTCAGGAGCTTAAATGCAGGACCGAGGTCTTTCCCAAAGCCCGGTTCGAACAGCTGGGCTATAACTGCACCGTTCTCGGACAGAAAGGCTTCAACGGAGTTGCCATTTTGTCAAAATATCCGATAAGCGATGTTCTAGAGACGTTGCCGCATCACGAGGAGGAAGAACCGTCCCGATACCTCGAAACTTTGGTTTCCATACCGGACGGGTCATCTGTCCGTGTTGCATCAATTTATGCTCCCAATGGAAATCCTGCTCAGTCTCCCAAATACGACTATAAACTCGCCTGGTTTGAAAGACTTCGATTGCATGTCGCGCAAAGGCTGGCTCTCGAAGAGCCTTTGATTTTGGCTGGGGATTTCAACGTGATTCCGCGACCGGAAGATGTGTATAACGCGTCGAACTGGTCGGAAGATGCGCTGTTTCGTCTTGAGACCCGGAAAACATTTCAGCGGTTTATGCATCTTGGCTTAACGGACGCGATTTTGAGTGTAAACGCCGCGGGTGGTCAGTTTACATTTTGGGACTATCAGGCGGGGTCGTGGCCAAAAAATTGGGGACTGCGGATCGATCATATCCTGCTGTCGCCGGAGGCAGCGCTCGGTCTCAAGAGGGCGGGTATCGATCCGGCACCCCGCGCCTGGGACAAACCCTCCGATCACACGCCGGTTTGGGCGAGCCTGGATTTATGAGAATGAGGGCTCCCAATCGACACCTGGACTGTTTCACGTAAGCAATTGATTAATCGTAACGACACTTAAGCCTGAACCAGAGCGTGTGTTTTCTGGACATGGCATAACAATCACGCAATACCATCGATATAACTTGGAGGCCGCGAATGCCAATTTCCGACACGGTTCGGCTCGGACGAGATGTAAAGATACATCATCCAGATCAGGTCAACCTGTATGGATGTGTCGTCGGGGACGACACTCGAATAGGCTCATTCGTCGAAATTCAGAAGGGTGCGTCGGTCGGGGCAAAGTGCAAGATCTCATCACACAGCTTCATTTGCGAAGGGGTTACCATCGAGGATGAAGTGTTTGTTGGCCATGGGGTCATGTTCACCAACGACCGCAATCCCTGCGCTACTAATGTGGACGGGTCGTCTCAAACGGAGTCCGACTGGGTTTTGGAAAAAACTCTGGTCAAACGGCGCGCCTCCGTCGGTTCCAATGCGACCATTTTGTGCGGATTGACTATTGGGGAAAATGCCTTGATCGCTGCGGGCGCCGTGGTTACTCGAAATGTTGCAGATTACGCGGTGGTGGCGGGTGTCCCAGCTCGCGTTATCGGCGATACCCATGCTCTTCGAACAAAGACTTAAGTTCATGGTAAACGCCGCCGCGGGTTGCGGCAGGCTTGCTTGGAGTGCTCCGGAAGTTTGCCGCAGATTGGTGCATAATGATTGTCAATAGGGCGTTCTTTCGTTCGGGTCGGCGGTGTCTCATACAAGAAGCAAGGGCGCAAACCCATACTCAAGTATCAAATACGTTATGCCAATGGTTTGCGCTCAAAGTTGCTCTCGCATCCAGGATGCGCGAAAGTAAAAGGTCGCCAAAACGCCCGCAATGCAAAACTCGTTACACTTCGAAAGCCAGTATGCGCGATGTCGAACCAGAAAAATCATCGTGGACGAGCATATGTCTGCATCCAATCCCTTTCAGTGAGGTCTAAAACATGATCAATCTCGGGATTATCGGTTACGGGTACTGGGGCCCCAATCTCGTTCGGAACTTCGCGGAACTGCCAGATACGAAAATCGTGGCGGTTGCCGACCTGGACCTCGAAAAACTTGAAACGGTTGCGCGCCGCTTTCCGTCAATCAAAATCACGAGAGATTTTCAGGAATTGTTGCGCGACCCAGGCATCGATGCAATCGCGGTTGCAACTCCGGTTTCGACGCATTTCGAACTCGGCATGGCAGTCTTGAAGGCAGGCAAACATCTTTGGCTCGAAAAGCCGATGACTGAAACATCTTTGCAAGCCGAAAAGCTTGTGACTGAGGCAGACAAACGCCAGCGCATATTGTTTGTCGACCATACTTTTATCTATACAGGAGCGGTTCGCAAAATAGGGGAGATCGTCAGCCGTGGCGACCTGGGCCGGATCTATTACTATGATTCGACCCGGGTCAACCTTGGATTGTTCCAACGCGACGTCAATGTGATTGCGGACCTTGCCGTTCACGACTTTTCGATTATCGACTTTTTACTAAACGAACATCCCGTCGCCATTTCGGCCAGTGGAATCAATCATTTTCCGGGAACGCCCGAAAACCTTGCATATATCACGCTGTTTTATGGCTCAGGCACGATTGCCCATGCCAACGTGAGTTGGCTCGCGCCGGTGAAAGTGCGTCAGGTTCTGCTCGGCGGCAGCAAAAAAATGATTACCTACGACGATCTCGAACCCAGTGAAAAGGTAAAGGTCTACGATAAGGGCATCAGCTTTACGGACGATCCCAAACAGATTCAGGAAATGCGGGTGGGCTATCGCACCGGGGATATGTGGGCACCGAAGCTCGACGGCACCGAAGCTTTACGCCGCGCGGGCGAGCACTTCATCGAGTGCATCAAGACCGCCAAGACACCGATTACCGACGGGCATCTCGGCTTGCGCATCGTTGAATTGATAGAGGCTGCAAGCAGTTCCATGGGCGGACGCGGGGAGACCGTTCACGTTCGCCGTCGCACCCCGATGATTTAGGGTCGTCGCATTTGGCGGCATCGCATCCGCCTTCTTTGGCGCTGCGTCTGAACGGGGGTTTGCTTCGGAGAAGGGATATTTCGACAGCGACCGCAGTCCGACATGAATTTTGCAATGAAACCTGACAATCATCCTGGCCCCCACGACACGCTATGCCTGTCAGTCTTATACGAAAGCATACGCCTTTTTCACGGCCGCCCTTGTGGCGCCATCCAGAGAAACAGTTCGCAGAAGGCCAATAGTCTGGATGGCAGGTCAAGCCCGGCCATGACGCGATACTGTTAAAAACGAACACGACACGCAAGATTGTCAGCGTTGGATGAAGTTGCGTCTTTCAAAACGCGGTTGTATTTGCGTCATTTAGGGCATTTCCAGTAACAGTGTGGGCGGTTTTTCTGATCGAAAATTCGATAAGACTATAGCCTGGCGCACTTTCATTTAAGGCAGAGTCGGAAGCGCTATATTTTTTTGACGCGAACACTTGTTCCCTGCTGCTCTTGAAGCGGGGGAAGCGGCATGGGCCGCCTTTAAGCGCGGACTTGCGCAAGCGTGTCATTGGTGCGATCTGAGCGGACATTTTTGGCTCTGCCAACAAATGTCCGTTGAGACTTTCGACGCGGGCGGCGGTGCAGCGCTTTTCGATTGGGATCGCAACGGCGGGCCACGGGTATCGCATATACCGTCGCACAGGATCGTTTGCGGCGCACAAACAAGGCCAGCCACAGCGCTCCAGGCTGGACGCCCATGCACCGTTTATTTTGGGCCTTGTTGCCGGGAACAAAGACATCACGCTGATCGAGATCGCCTAGAGGCTTGACAATGACCTCGGCATCAAGGCCTGCATCGGCACGATCTGGAAGTTTTTCGACAAACACTCCATCACGTATAAAAAAGACAGCGCACGCCTCAAAGCAAGACCGCGCCGATGTAAGGCTTGCGCGGGAACACTGGTTCGAGGTCCAACTCGATCTTGATCCAGAGCGTCTTGTTTGATTGATGAAAGTTGCGCTTCCACGAAGATGGCCATGCTCAAAGGCCGTGCCTTAGAGCCGATCCCGATTTGAGGGAATCGGGCGATCGGCTCTAAGTTATTTATACGAGAGCGGTTCTTATCCGAAAACCGCGTCACACTTTTCGGGAACCGCTCTAGAGGCGAACGCTGCCGGGCCAGCGTACCCCATGGTCATTGGGGTGAGGTGCAAGCAAACGAGTCAGTAAACCGTTTGCATCGGCGAACCACGACATTCACGGCAGGCCTTCGCAACAACGCGCTCGTTGCGCCGATGACCTTAGACGGCCCCATGGACGGGGCAGCCTTTCTGGCTTACGTCGAACATGTTCTTGTCCCTGAACTTAAGTCCGGCGGCATCGTCATCATGGACAATCTGCCAGCACATAAGGTCAAGGGTGTTCGCGAGGCCATCGAAGGCGCGGGCGCAACGCTTCTTTACCTGCCGCCCTATTCGTCCGACTTTCATCCAATCGAGATGGCCTTCTCGAAGTTCAAGGCCTTTCTGAGAAAGGCCGCTGCTCGCAGCATCCCCGAACTGGAAGACGCCATTGCCAAAGCTATTGATATCTTTACGCCTCAAGACTGCTCCGGTCAGCTTCATTACCGAACCGCAAGATGCATGACCGGTAACGCGGCCTGACCAACCCTTGCACCAAGGTGGAGAGGGCTTCGCAACACCGTTCTTCCTACTATTGGGGAGTTGGCTTCCGAAGACGATTCCTTGTCCCGAACGAAAATGCTGGAACGCCTTTTGTGTGCACAAAAACGGCGCGCCTCTCGCGCGAGGCAAAAAGGCCAGCGCGTGTTCTCGGGAAAACGTGGAATAGGGGCGGCTGGTAGTCAGAAATCATGCAGACGGCATAATATGAGTGAACACGGTAAACGTTCCGTCCCAATGTTACAACATTACAAATGTTTTGAAGTTTTTGACATCCCGTTGTATGAGCTTCGGGCGGCGTGCGACGCGTAGCACGAGTTTGCGGGGAAGATGTGCACCACCCGAAGCCCGATAGAGATTGGAGTGTCTGGCTATGCGTCGGCTTGTCGGCCGCGATCCACGCGGGTCTTGCGATCTATCTATTTTATGCGTTCGATCAATCGCTGGGCACTGTTAAGGTTCCGACCACGGCCATCAGCGTCAACCTCGAAAGCAGCGACGTGCTCGAAGCAGCCGAAAGCAGTGCCGCGACCGAGGCTGCGCCTGCTCCGTCCGTCGCTCAGTCAAGGCCGCCATCGCCGGAAACATTCCGACCGGCCCCCGAGCCGGAGCGCATGCCCGAACGCAAACCCGAGGATCAGCCTAATGTCAGGGCGAATGCTGCGGCTCAGCTAGAAAAGCTCATGCCTGACGCCCAGTCCAACCCCACGCCTCAGGATTTGCCTCCCAAACTGCCGACGGACTCAGACGCCGAACCTTCCAAGGCGGAAACCCGGGATGAAATCGACCGAAAGGCAGCGGCTCGCGAACCTGATGCGTTCGACCAGAAAGACTCTGGTGCCGCTTTCGCGCGGAAGCAGGAAGCCGAAAGCAAGCAAGCCCAAGCCACCGAGCAACTGGAAAATGAGCGTCAAGCTTCCGCAGAAATCGCGGAAGAACGTCGAGTCAAGGATGCGGAAGGCTTGCGCGTCGCCGAGGAGACCAGTCGGCTTGTAACCGAGGCGGCTCGCCCGAGGGAAGCGGAAGAACTTCGCTCGACCCAGGAAAAGCGCGTAGGCGACGAACTCACGCAAAAAGCGGCCGCCGCGCGCCGACAGCGTGCGCTGGAAGCGCGGGTTCGTTTAGCGACACTCGCGGAACAGGCCGCAGTCCAGCGCCAGCAACAATCCCGCGTTCAAGCCATGCAGCAACGTCAGGCGGCCATCGCGGCTGCCAAAAGCGCAGAGCGTTTGCGTCAGATTAAAGCCGCGCCACAGCAGGCGAACGCAGGCGCGTCGGGGTCGCGCGCAGCGCAGTCGTCACAAGCCCGGGTTTCGGCAAGCACGGGGTCCATCCAGAATTACGGTGCTTCGGTTCGCGCGCGCATCGCAGCGAATAAACCGCGCGGACGTCCCGGCGGCGGCACGGTCATCATCTCGCTGGCAATCGCGCCTTCTGGCAGCCTAGCCGGAGCCAGCATCGCGAGATCCAGCGGCGACTCTTCCCTCGATCAAGCCGCTTTAAGTGCGGTGCGAAGTGCGTCCCCCTTTCCGCCGCCGCCGGGTGGTTCGTCGCCGCGCTTTTCAGTTCCGTTCTATTTTCGTTAATCACGCTCAAGCCTACGAAGCGTTTCGCAACGCTCCGAAGCGTCTGCCATAACCGAGGAGTTAGCCTTTGGATCCCAGTCTTCCGCTTTCGCCACCATCGCGTTTAAGCATCCCGGACCTCGTGTTGCATGCCGATCCTGTTGTGCAGGCGGTTCTGATGTTGCTTGCAGTCTGCTCCATCCTATGCTGGTCGATCATCCTGGAGAAAACGCTGCGGCTGATTTCGTTTAACCGTCAGGTCCGGGAGCTTGAGGCAGTCGCGCGCGAAGGTGCCACGATATCGGCCGGGAGTTCGCTGGCGCACGGCATCGTGATCGCAGCGTCGAAAGTCGCGATCTCGGGGAATGAACCCAGGCTCGAAACCGAGACACGCCTCGAACGGGCGATGAGGCTGGCGGCGCGCGTTGATATGATTGTCCTGCAAAGTCGTGTCCGCCTTCTGGCAACAGTGGGATCTACCGCCCCATTTGTCGGCCTGTTCGGCACCGTGTGGGGCATCATGAACAGCTTTTCCGCCATCGCACAGCAAAAGGATACGAGCCTTGCCATCGTGGCACCCGGGATCGCGGAAGCGCTCTTTGCGACAGCACTCGGACTTGTGGCTGCGATCCCTGCGGTGGTCGCGTATAACCAGATATCGGGTATGATCGCACGCACAGCGGAACGGGTGAACATGGCCATTGCAATGCTCTCGCCGGCGCTCGCTCACAAACGGCATTGCGAAAGCAACGCGGCCCGCAAGGACTTAGCCAGCGCGATAGCGGAGCAGTGAGATCGCAGCAGGACAACGGGAGTACTGACATCGGAGTAGTGATATGGGCGTGAATCTGAATTCAGACATGGACGACGACGCCAACCTGGCCGCCATGTCCGAGATCAACGTGACGCCCTTCGTGGATGTGATGCTTGTGCTCCTGATCGTCTTCATGGTCGCGGCACCGCTCATGATCGCAGGCGTCCCCGTCAACTTGCCGCAACAGCGGCCGCGCGTCAGAACCCACCGCAAAAACCAATCGTTGTCACCATCGCGGCGGACAGCGCCCTTTACATTCGAGACCTTAAAGTCGAACGCGGCGAGCTTTCTGCGAACTTATCGAAACTTCGCGCAACGGAGGGAGACGCTGTTGCTTATGTCCGGGCTGACAAAGCGATTACCCATGGCGACGTGATGTATATTCTCGGCAAAGTCGGCGAGGCGGGTTACAGCCGGATATCGCTCTTGTCGCAGGGCGCGAAGGGCAATGCAGGGCTACCTGCCCGCTAGGGTTGCATGTCAGCAGCGGGCTCATCCTGTTTCAGATCATCACCGTGAAATGTCCATTCGTCGGTCGGCGAAAGGCAATCGGTCAGGGTCATGCGATCCGGGACGCTGCGGGTGATGTTGCATTTCTGGCTCGCGCAGCCTTCAGGTTGCAGAGTGAATGACACGCCACTAAGTTCCAGCGAAGCAACATCCTGGCGATAGCGCGGGGCTTGTCCCAAACCAGGACAACTGGTGTTCGGTTCGTTTCCTGTCGTAAATGTCTCCAGAATGCCGTCCTCGCGGAAACACAGCGTTATTTTTTGCCGCACGGAAAATGTGCCGTTTATTGGCTCATCCGGCGCAAGCGTGATCGTGTTAGTCCAACAGCCCAGCAGAGATCTCAAACCGGCAACGGGGCCGGTGGTCGGTTGAGCCTGGATCCATGAGGCTCCGACTATCAAAAACACAGGACAAAGGGTCAGGGCCCGCATCGATTCTTCCTTTCCAAGCCGAAGTCTGTGTAATCTGCGGATAACCGGTGGTTCCGTGAGAAAGTTTACCTTACATGCCGACTGGGAAATTTGTTTGTTAAGGACGACTGCCATGCGTCTCCCGTTAACAATTTGTTTTGCCGCGATTGCCTGGTTCACAACCTTTGCTGTCGCGCAACAGCAGAAGCTTCACATCGCCATCGAGGGCGCGAACCCGCCGTTCAGCACCATTACTGCGAACGGGACGCTGGAGGGGTTCGACGTCGATATCGCCAAAGCCCTCTGCGCCAGGATGCAGGCCGATTGCATCTATACCGCTCAGGATTGGGACGGCATCATCCCCGCGCTGCTGTCAAAAAAGCATGACGCCATCGTCGCCTCCATGAGCGTGACCGAGGACCGCAAGAAGGTGATCGCGTTCACCAAACCCTATTACCGCTCCCCGAGCGTGTTTTTAGTGCGCAAAGGCACAGTCATGACATCATTTGCGCCAGCCGATATGATCGGAAAATCTATCGGCGTGCAAACCGCTACAAACCATGCGCAGTTTCTGGAAGACAAGTACCCGCGTTCGCGGCTGCGTCTTTACAACACCATCGCCGACGCCTACCGCGACCTGAGTGCAGGCCGTGTAGACAGCGTCGTTTACGACAAGCTGGCCATCGTAGACTGGCTGCGATCCGCAGAATCGGCCTGTTGTGAGATCGCTGGACCGGAGCTGACCGACGTGAAATATTTCGGGGCGGGCATGGCCATCGGCCTGCGAAAGAACGATACCGCGCTGCAAACCCAGTTGAATGCAGCCATCGATGGCATCGTGGCCGACGGGACCTATGCGCAGATCAACGCGAAGTACTTTCCGTTCCCGATTTTCTGAATTGCGCAGGGACGGACAAAGGCAATAGACGATGAGCACGACTACCATCGGACGAGAGTTTGCCTGATACCAGCCAGATTTACGAATGGCTTCCTGCATTGGCGCAAGGTTGTCTGATGACGGCTGGCCTCGCATTCGCCACACTTCCGTTCGGGCTTGCGTTAGGACTTGGCGCGGCGTTGGCGAAGGACTCACGGTCAGCGATGTTGCGCCACTTGGGCGATGCGTATTCGACGATATTTCGTGGGCTGCCCGAGATATTGACGCTGATCCTGATATATTACGGGCCACCGATCCTGTTTCAAAACCTGAGCGAACTTACGGGGCTCCTGGTTGCGGTCGAGATTCCGCCTTTTCCAGCGGCCGTAACGGCTCTCGCCCTTGTCTTCGGCGCCTATTCGAGCGAGGTGTTTCTATCGGCGATGCGGGCGGTGGATCGGGGACAAACCGAAGCTGCGCGAAGCCTGGGGATGGGGTCGCGTCTGGTTTTCGTTCAGGTTATGGCCCCGCAGATGCTTCGCATTGCGTTGCCCGGTCTCGGCAACAACTGGCTCGTCCTGTTGAAAGACACCTCACTCGTGTCGGTGATCGCTCTTGACGATCTGCTTCGCAAAACGTCCATCGCCGTCGAAAGCACGCGGCAACCGTTCAAGTTTTATGCTGTCGCCTGCCTGCTGTATCTGGCCTTGACCGCCGTTTCGACGGTTGTTCTCGCAAAGGGCGAACGAGCATCTCGGGCCGGGTGGAAGTCCATGACATGACAGACTGGACGATCCCATCGGCGGAGCTGATCACGGCCACGCTCGCGCCGGAGTACGCATTAGGGGCTCTGATCAATTACGATCTTTTCGAGCGGTTTGGTCCGCGTATGCTTAGCGGCCTTATGGTCACACTCGAACTCACGTTCGGTTCGGTCGTACTCGGGTTGCTGATCGCCGTTCCCGTTGCTTTTGGCCGGGTATTCGGATCGCGGCTCATCCGGGGGGATTGTTCGCCTATACCTATCTGTTCCGGGGAACGCCGCTGCTCGCACAGCTTTTCCTCATCTATTATGGGTCTGCCGAGTTCAAAACCACGCTGGAGGCGGTCGGACTGTGGTGGATGCTGAGCGATCCGTTCTTCTGTGCGCTTTTTACATTCACCCTGAACACCGCAGCCTATCAGGCAGAGATTTTCGCAGGAGCCATCCGGAACATCCCGATTGAGCAGATTGAAGCGGCGCAGACATTAGCGATGCCGCCGATGCTCATCGCGCGTCTTATCATCGCTCCTCTGGCCGGCCGCATCGTGCTCAGACCCTTCGGCAACGAACTGATTTTGATGGTCAAGGCGAGTGCGCTTGCGAGCGTTGTGACGGTTTACGACCTTTTAGCGACGGCTAAACTTGCTTACCAGCGGACATACGATTTTCAGGCGTATATTGCAGCCGCAATCATCTATATCGTGATCGTAGAAATCCTGCGGCGTATCCTGAGCGCAATCGATCAAAGATGGAATGCAGATGTCAGAACAACGCGATAGTATCACCCGCGCGTCAGGTGGCGCAGAAAAATGGCCGGACCCGGGTGGGGCTGGGGTCCGGCCGTCTGGGCACTTAGAGAGGGATGAACATCAAGCTCTCTGGGCAGAAGCGCTTAATGGTCATTAACTTGATGCCAGCGTTGCGTTTCACTGTTATGATTGGCGAACGAACCTTGTAACCGGCTGAGCTATTCTGGTTCGCGTTCCGCGTGCATCTCGTTGAAACAACACCTATTACGAGCACGAAAAAATGGCAACAACTTTTGCGCGAGTTTCTCGCAAAAATCTTTCTCGGGTTGTGGATAAGTATTACGGAAGTTGACCCGATGCCACACTTCATGTCGAATCCCAGTTCAGTTCTGGCGGACAGAGTTGAGCATATCGTTGCAGAACAAGCGTTTACGATAAAACATCGAGAAACCTTGCCCGGCTCGTCTGATGGCTTGAGGTTCATCGCGACACAACCGGAACGGGATATATGCTGTCTGATTGAGCTTGCATCGCATTATGACCGTAATCGCGAGGAGTGTTTTTCCACTTGGTGGAACGGGACACGGCACGCCGTGCAAACATTTTCGAGGCAACTGCCCGCAGTTGTGAAGGGCATCGTTATCGGCTTCGTTACAACCCATCGGCTTCTGCAACCGGATCGGGTTTTGTTGCGGTCCCGTCTTGATATCGAAACGCGAACACTCGCGCTGGAGCTTGCGCCTAAGACGCGGGTCAACTTTGTCGCCATCGATGTTGCGTCACCGCCCCCCAATTTTGGGAGCCCCGCCCTTGCGCGAGACCTCTCCGAAACCATCCGCTTCATTCTCGCATCGCCAGCCATGACCGGACAGGTTCTCATTCTTGAGGATAGCTGTCAGGACACGCCGCTTAACTTGCCCTTAAACCAATCCCTCTAACTTCATTCAAAGTTGGGTTTCGCAGGTGGCGCTGCTGAAGCGGATTGGGGCATTGTTGTGGAGTTTGTGCAAGCGTTCGGGCGCGCGGCCGCAGGCGTATCCGTGTATGCGTCGAGATGGTTTGGCGCGAGCGCAAGGCGCGTTTCGCGGGCCTTGTTGCAAATGGCCCGCTGGGCCTTAACGTGGACCTTCGCGATAGCATCTGCGGTGCTACGGTTGGCTTGGCGGCTGGTACGCCGTGCACTCGTGTGGTTTGTTACCCAATCTCCGTTTTCTGAGCCTCGCCGCAGTGCACATCGGCCGTTATTGCGGTTGATTCCCTGGATCGTGGTGGGGCTGGGCTGGGTCGTGCTGACGCTGGCCTCGCTCGTCGCATTTTATTCCGCGATTCTTCCCGATCCTCGCCTCGCGCGGTTGTTGCGCCAGCCGCCGAACCTGACCATCCTGACGCAAAGCGGCGAGTTCATCGCAGAACGGGGGATGCGGCGTGCTTATGTATCTTACAAGGATATTCCGCCGACCTTGATCGATGCGGTGATCGTAACGGAAGATCGACGGTTCTTCACCCATTTCGGCTTCGATCCGGTGGGTCTTGCGCGGGCCTTCGTGGCGAACTCCCGCAGCGGCGATGTGGTTCAGGGCGGCTCAACCATCACACAACAGCTCGCAAAAAACCTCTTTCTGTCGTCGAAACGCAGTTTCGGGCGCAAATTCGAGGAATTCATCCTGGCGCTTTGGCTTGAGACCAAATTCAAAAAAGACGAGATCCTCGAACTTTACCTGAACCGGGTCTATTTCGGCTCGGGAAACTACGGGATCGGGGCTGCGGCGCACCACTATTTTGGGAAGGAACCGAAGGACATCACCCCGCGCCGAAGCAGCCCTGCTTGCGGGGCTGATCAAAGCACCGTCGTATTACTCACCAACGGGCAATCTCCAGCGGGCGCGAAACCGGTCCACCGAGATTTTGCGTTTTCTCGCCCTCACCGACCGCATCGACATCAATCAATATGCCGAAGCTTTGGCCAAGCCCGCCCAGATGAAAGCGCGACCCTCGCGCCCCGGTTTCGGTCACGTGCCGACTGGGTGGCGGAAGTCGCACCGATGCTCGTGGGTGACGTGGATCGCAACCTGATCGTGGAGACCACCATAGATACCGAGCTGCAAACCACGGCAGTGGCCGCCGTGGAAAGCGTCATGCGTGTCAAAGGGCGAACGGCACGGGCAAATGAGGCGGCTGTCCTGATCTTGTCCCCCGACGGCGCGGTGCGCGCGATGGTCGGGGGGCGAAACCATGCAGAAAGCCAGTTCAACCGCGCGGTCAGAGCCATGCGGCAACCCGGTTCGTCGTTCAAACCCTTTATTTACCTGGCCGCCATCGAGGCCGGATATACACCGGATACACAAATCGAGGATTCTCAGATTGAAGTGGGTGACTGGAAGCCGGAAAACTACGGCAAATCCTACCGCGGCATGATCACCTTGCGAAGCGCATTGACCCATTCCAGCAACATGGCGGCCGTCCGCCTGACAGAGGCTGTGGGCGCTGACCGGGTTGTGGCCGCTGCACATCGTCTCGGGGTGGCATCGGTGCGTAACGTCGGGCCAACACTGGCACTTGGCACATCTGAAGTCACCTTGCTGGAAATGACGTCCGCGTTCGGCGTGTTCGCCAACGGCGGTGCTGCCGTTCTCCCTGAAGTTATAGAACGAATCAGGGATGAACAAGGAACGATTGTCTTCGAGCGGACAACCGCCGATCGACCGCGCATCGTGAGTGCCCGCACGGTCAGCGCCATGAACGACATGATGAATGCCGTGGTGGCGGGCGGCACCGGGCAAAACGCACAACTTCCCATGTATCCAGCGGCGGGCAAGACTGGAACGAGCCAGAAGCATAAAGATGCATGGTTCGTGGGTTACACGGCGCAATGGGTGGGCGGCGTGTGGATCGGAAATGACAACGCGACCCCCATGCGGGGGTGACGGGCGGATCGCTACCGGCGGAAGTGTGGAAAACGGTCATGACCGTGGCGCATGAGGGGCTTGCACCGCAACCGTTGCCGGGAACGGCACTCGATGCCGCGTTTCAGAAACGCGCCGCCGAAGGCTTAAGTCTCGGGCTGCTGCCCTCTCGCAACCGCGTGCGTGTTCCGGACGTAACTGCGGCGGTCGTCTCCATCCCGCTGCCCACGCAAAGATCGGCCCCGGTCTCACGCGTGAGCGGCAACCGAGGTTGAGATCCCGATGCGGGAAAGGCATCGGATAGCTTCCTCTCCCAATGGGAGAGGTGAACTTATACCAACTATCACTGAGTTTGACTCGAAGACACCCTCAGCCTTTCTTCTCCCCCAACGGGACAAGGAAAGGCGCAACAATGCCCTCTCCCTCGGGGGGAGAGTTGGGTGAGGGGGGCTATCGGTCAACACTAGAGCGGTTCCCGAAAAGTGTGACGCGGTTTTCGGATAAGAACCGCTCTTGTATAAATAACTTAGAGCCGATCGCCCGATTCCCTCAAATCGGGATCGGCTCTAATGGCGGATAGTATTACTGATTATTTCAGCCTACCGTCTCTCCTTCGCGAAAATGACTATCGCGGCCCCGGTTAACTCACCCGATCTACTCTTCTTTCAAATAGTCGTCGGCATCGAGAGCATAGTGCGTATTGCAGAACTCGCAAGTCACGGTGATCACGTTGCCGTCGGACATGCCTGACAGCTCAGAAGGCGGGAACCGGCTCAACATCTGCTCAACCCGCTCACGCGAGCAGTTACATTGCGCGGCGACGGTCAACGTGTCGAAGGCACGCACCGTCTCCTCATGAAACAAACGATAAAGCAGGCGCTCCGGCGAAAGGGTCGGATCGAGAAGTTCGTGATCCTGAACGGTGGCCGCCAAGGCTTGAGCGCGACGCCAGCCTTCGTCTTCCTCCGGGTCGTCGCTGACTGTCGGCGGGAGGACTTCATCGCCGCGCGGGCGCCCGCCTTCCTGAGTGAGCTTCTGCACCATCAAGCCGCCAGCGCGCCAGGTCCATCGCCCCGCGGAACCATTGACACCTGCCACATAATGCCGGGCGACCGTCACCTTGATCGACGTTGGAATTTGCTCGGATTGCGCGAAATTTCGTGAGCCGCGTCGGTCAGCGTGCCGTCAAGGGAAACGATACCCTGATAGCGATCCATGTCGCCGCCTGGATCGATGGTCATGGCCAGGTGGCCTTTACCGAACAGGGCTTGCTGCGTGGCACTGCCGTTTGCGAGTTTTGCCACGTCGTCCTTGTTATAACTCGCATATCCCCGCAGGTACCCCGGAGATGTGTAATGCACGACCAGAAAGCTGACAGGTCCATCGGACTGCGTCTGAAGAATGAATTTGCCGTCGAATTTCAGCGCCGCACCGAGCAGTGCTGCGAGCGTGACGGCTTCACCCAGTATTTTGGATACCGGCTCAGGGTTAGTCATGTTTGCCGAGGATTTCGTCCACTGAGTTTGCGAGCCGTATCAGGCGACCGCGTGCGCCGGAACTTTCCAGTTGGAACGGCAGCACCGCGGTCGTCAGCCATCGTATCCCCGGTTGCGTAAACCGGGAGTTCATTTTCTTGGTCCATCAAATTTTCTCGAAGCACCACGCAAGGATCGCGCGTTGCGCGTGGAGCCTGTTTTCAGCTTCATCGAAGATGACGGACTGAGAACTTTCGATCACGTCCGCCGTCACTTCCTGTCCGCGTTGCGCCGGCAGACAATGCATAAAGATGGCATTGGGTGCCGCTTTTTCCATAAGCGCGGCGTTGACCTGATAGGGTCGCAGCAAATCGAGCCGCTGCGGACCGCCGTCCTGGCCCATGGACACCCAGACATCGGTCACAACGCAGTCCGCATTGGCCACGGCTTCCGCCGGGTCGTCCGTTAACGTGACTTTGCCGCCTTCGCCACGTGCCCACTCCATCAGCGACATGGGCGGCTGCAACAGTTTTGGCGACGCGATGCGCAGCTCGAACCCGAACCGGACCGCCGCGTGAATCCACGAGGTGCATACATTATTGCTGTCGCCAACCCAGGCGGCGACCACCGTCTCCGCCGGTCCGATCTTCTCTTCGAGTGTCATGACATCTGCGAGGATCTGGCACGGGTGCGAACGGTCCGAGAGGCCGTTGATGACCGGCACGCTTGCATGCGCCGCCATATCGATAAGGGTCTGATGGGAGGTAACGCGCATCATGATGGCATCCACGTAGCGAGATAAGACCCGTGCCGTGTCTGCAATCGGTTCACCCCGGCCAAGCTGCATATCGCCGTGGTTGAGCACAATGGTTTCGCCGCCCAACTGTCGCATCGCTACATCGAATGAGACACGTGTCCGGGTGGACGTTTTTTCAAACAGCATGGCCAGCACGCTGCCTTCAAGAAGTTTGGGTCGCAGTCCCGCGCCGTTCTTGAATGTCTTTTTGAGTGCATGCGCAGTATTGAGGATTGCGCGCAGAGTTTCGGCATCGCAGCCGTCAATATCCAGAAATGCCGTGGGGTCATTGGCCCTGCAATTGTGCGATCAGACTGTAAGTGTAGCATCTAGCCTCGCACATGCGACATCGATTTTTGCGCATGCCTTCTTGATTTCGACCTCGGTGACGATCAGCGGCGGAAGCAGGCGGATCACATTTTCGCCAGCACCGACCGTCAGCAGCTTTTCCTCAAAGAATGCCGCGCTCACATCGGCAGCAGGAGCCGCGCATTTCAGGCCAAGCATCAAACCTTCGCCGCGAACGGTCTCGATCACGTGGCTGTGCTTATCTGTGATCTCTGCCAGCCGTTGGCGGAAAAGCAGGGCCATTTCCTGCACGTGCGCAAGAAAGTGAGGTTCGGTCACCACATCAAGCACCGCGTTTCCGGCAGCCATGGCCAGTGGATTGCCGCCGAAGGTTGACCCGTGTGTTCCAGCCGTCATACCGGCAGCGGCGTCTTCCGTTGCAAGACACGCGCCAACGGGAAAGCCGCCACCGAGGCCCTTGGCCACAGCCATGATATCAGGCTCGATCCCGCTCCATTCGTAAGCAAAGAGCCTGCCGGTGCGACCCATTCCCGTCTGGACCTCGTCGACGAGAAGCAGCAGCCCGCGCTCGTCAGCGATAGTCCTGAGCGCGCGTAAGAAGGGCCCGCCCGCGACGCGGATACCGCCTTCGCCCTGTATGGGCTCAATCAGAATAGCTGCTGTCTCCGGCGTGATGGCCGCGCGTACAGCGTCGATATCGCCGAGCGGCACCTGATCGAAGCCATCGACCTTCGGTCCGAAGCCCGGCGACATGCTTATTCTGATTGCCGGCCGCGATCGTCGCCAGCGTGCGTCCATGGAACGCGCCCTCGAATGTAATGATCCGATACCGTTCCGGTCGTCCGTTATGACTGTGAAATTTCCGGGCCATCTTGAAGCTGGCTTCGATGAGCCTCGGCACCAGAGTTGCCAAAAAACACGCGATCCGCGAATGTCAGGTCACAAAGACGTTTTGCCAGCCGTTCCTGTCCGCGCACCCGGTACAGATTGGATGTATGCCACAGCTTCGTCGCCTGCTCCGTAATCGCGGCGACCAGATGCGGATGCGCATGTCCGGCCACGTTTACCGCGACACCCGCCGCGAAATCCAGATAACGGTCGCCGGACGGTGTGAACAAATAAGCGCCCTCGCCTCGCTCGAACTCCACGTTCGCACGCGCGTATGTGCCCAGGACTGACGACGTGGGTGTCTCTGATATGGCGACCGCTGACATTCCCAAGATCCTTCACAAAAAAGAAAAAAGCCGCTCCAACGGCGGGCGGCCCAATCCAATATATTAATCTTCCGCGAGTTGCCCGTGATGTCAACCGGCATAAAAGACACACTGCCACGGAAATGAGGTTAAAGTCGATGGCATTAAGGGTTCAGTAATTTGTGTTTCCCGTCCGTTTGTGCTTTTATTAAGCATGAGTTGCGGACGTGACGGCGTCCTTCCTTCCGAAACAGCGCTTGTCGCTGGCCCGTCTGTGCAGTGTGTTTTCCTTGCACGTGTGTATCCCAGTACGTTGCGTTGTCATCTGTCTGAGTCTTCAGTCAGTGCTGTTGTTTCAACACAGCAACGCGATGTTGTTTCTTTGTCTTGCGTTAGCACCCAGTGGCCCCGCGGAACATGAGTTCAGCGGAAACCCGTCCTTTGCTCGCGGCTTAGCCCGCGCGAAAGTTTGAGGAGCTAACTTATGAGTTGGACCGACGAACGCGTTGAAAATCTGAAGAAACTTTGGGCTGATGGACTGAGTGCCAGTCAGATTGCCACGAAACTGGGAGAAGTCACCCGAAATGCCGTGATCGGCAAAGTTCATCGCCTTGGACTTGCCGGTCGCGCGACCACGAGCCGCGTCCGCAGTGCCCGCCCGCGCACAAACATCGCGCTTTTCCCAGCACGGTCCGCGCAGGTGCAATATCGGACTTTCGGGAATGCGGCGCTGAAAATTGCCGTTCAGCCGGAAGAGCGGCGGGTTGCCAACGTCGTGCCGTTTCGGGCGTTGCCCGAGTTGCTGCCGGAAACGCTGGAGCGCGTATCGCTGCTCGATCTGAAAGAGTGCATGTGCAAATGGCCCATCGGAGACCCGATGGAAGAAAACTTTCATTTCTGCGGCCGGACGAAGTCCACGGGCACGACATACTGCGAGCATCATTCTGCAATTGCCTACAACCCGGTGGTGCGCAGACGCAGAGCCATGTAGACGCGGTATGCGGTCGAGGCTCATACAGCTTAGCCGAGAACCAATTTGCGCTGGTCGGCTGCGGATGCGTGAATACAACATCTGCTGAGAGCGAACATTCAGGGTTACAGCGGGGGCGGGAGCCGGAGTTGAGGGACTTCGGCTCCCTATTCGTCTTTCCAGGGCAGAAGACGCGTATTTGCTCACGGTATGCATTTTATTCTCGCGATCTCTCACAAGCATTCGAATGCGTTGCGCGATGATAAAACAAACAAGCGCGATTATCCTTTGCACCACGAGTACGGTATGCTGCTTGAAACATGGTCTGGGTGAGGAAGCGGCGACAATGAGCGAAAAAAGCATATTCGATCTGACTGGGAAAGTTGCGGTTATTACGGGTGCTTCACGTGGCATCGGACGCGCAATAGCTATCGAGTTCGGCAAGATGGGTGCGGTGGTTGTGGTCTCATCGCGAAAAATCGATGCGTGTCGAGCGGTGGTCGACGAGATCGAGGAAGCGGGCGGCAAGGCGACCGCTTTCGCGTGTAACATTGGTGTGAAGGCCGAACTGGAGGCCCTCGTTTCCCATGCTCTGGCTGCCCACGGTCGCATTGACGTTCTCATTCCAAATGCAGCCATAAATCCGGTATATGGGCCCTCCGCAGAAGTCTCGGACGAGGTATGGAACAAGGTCCTCACATCGAACCTCACCGCAACCCATTGGCTTGCCACTATGGTCCTCCCGAAAATGGCTGAACGCGGAGGCGGATCAGTGATCCTGCTTTCATCCATTGTTTCGATTTTTGGCGCGGCCAACATCGGCATTTACGCGATCTC
This sequence comes from Rhodomicrobiaceae bacterium, assembly GCA_965247345.1. Classification (GTDB taxonomy): domain Bacteria; phylum Pseudomonadota; class Alphaproteobacteria; order Rhizobiales; family Rhodomicrobiaceae; genus Rhodomicrobium. Next base: position 83,191 of record CBDFGZ010000011.1, read on the forward strand.
CAAGGCAGCTGAGGCGCAACTTGCGAGAAACCTTGCAGTCGAATGGGGCGCGAATGGCATTCGCGTTAATTCAATCGCGCCCGGTGTGATCAAAACAGATTTCGCCAAAGCGTTGTACGAGGACCCGAAACGAGCTGCACTCTTCGCGGGCATGACTTGCCTGAAACGGCTTGGCGAACCACAAGATATTGCAGGGGTTGCGGTCTTTCTCGCGTCGGATGCATCAAAGTACATTACCGGGCAAATGTTGCTAGTTGACGGGGGCACATCCGTTTTTTCTCCAATCGGATAAGGGAGCGAAATCATTAAACGGATCCAGTTAGCGTGAAGTGCTATCGCAATTGACATCGAGGTCCACTGCCGCAGACCATGTAGGATTGAGCCCCACTTCACCCGCATGACGAAAACCCACAGTTACGGCAGGTAACGCAACCCTCCTGAGCTATGACGTGGCTTGATCCGCACTGTCGGCAAACCGATTTTCGAAGCGGGAAAAATTCATCTTGATTGCCGGTTTCTGCGGTCGTTCCAAGGGCGGTCTTCACATTTCCATTCATGGTCGCGTCGTATTTCTCCAATCCGATGAACCCGATATGACGCAAATGCTGCAAAATAACGTCACCTATCGCCGCCTGAAGGCTTGGAACATAGACCCCGTTCATCCAGGCTCCTCCCCGGGGATCGAAAATCGCTCTCAATTCCTCCACTACGAAGGAAATGTCGCCACCCCTCCGGAAAATCGCGCTGATCATCCGCGTGAGTGCGACAGTCCAGGCGTAATGCTCAAGATTCTTTGAATTTATGAAGATTTCAAACGGACGACGCTGACCGCCTTCAATGGTATCATTGATCGTAACGTAAATCGCGTGATCTGAAACAGGCCACTTCAACTTGTAAGTGAAGCCGGACAAGACAGGGTCGCGCGGGAACGGCGGCCCGTGTCCCGGTTCGCGAAGCGCGGGGGCTCGCAGAGGAAGCGACGCTTGAGTTGCCTGGAGTTTTGGCGTGGTCGCTGGCGGCAATATCGCGAGAACGGAGCCGGTGATTTCATTAGGCCGATAAGCGGTGCAGCCTTTGAGGCCGAGTTTATACGCATTGAGATACAAGTCTTGAAACGATTCAAAAGATAAATCTTCAGGACAGTTCACAGTCTTCGAGATTGACGCGTCGATATGCGGCTGCAGCGCGGCCTGCATCAATAAATGATCCTGCGGCGTTACCGTGCGCGCGTTTACGAACGCTGGAGGAAGACTCCCGTCGCCATAGCTTTCGCGATATCGTCTGACAGCGAAGTCTTCCACGATTTCGCTGGTCACGCTGCCATCGGGGGCGAGTATACGGCGACTATACTCGGCGTCGAAAACGGGCTCGATCCCACTGGAAACGTTGCCTGCGAGAAGGGAAATTGTGCCCGTGGGCGCAATCGATAGCAAAACTCCGTTCCGCAGGCCGGCGTGCGTGATGTCGTTTCTGGTTGCTTCATCGAGGGTTTGGACAAAGGGTTGGGTGACATGCCTCTTGTTATCGAACGCGGGGAATTGCCCTTTTTCCTTAGCAAGGCTACAACTTGCGGAATAGGCCGCATTGGTTATGTGCGCCATCCAATGGGTGGCAAGCGATCGCCCGCTTTCGGATCCGTAATTTTCCCCACACATGATAAGCGCATCCGCGAGACCTGTTACCCCGAGGCCGATACGGCGTTTGGTCTTGGCTTCTTTCTCCTGCGCGGCCAGCGGATAGCGCGAAATGTCGATGATATTGTCGAGAAACCGCACCGCAATGGGCACCAGCTCAGCAAAACGCGTTTTGTCGATGCGGGCGTCTGTTGTGAAGGGGGCGACGACGAGTGATGCCAGATTGATGCTTCCTAAAAGGCACGCGCCATAAGGCGGAAGCGGCTGCTCGCCGCACGGATTTGTCGCATGAATAGTTTCGCAGTAACTCAATGGATTAAGAGCGTTGACACGGTCGATGAAGATGACCCCCGGCTCGGCATAATCATACGCGCTGCGCATGATTGTTTCCCAAAGTTCACGCGCATCGACGGTGCGCACCGTTTCACCCCCGAAAACAAGTGGCCACGGCCGACCATTTTCCACAGCCTTGATGAAAGCGTCCGTGACCAGGACCGAAAGATTGAAATTTCGAAGCCGTTTAGGGTCGGACTTTGCGGTTATAAAGGTCGATATGTCGGGATGATCGCACCTGAGAGTGCCCATCATGGCCCCCCTCCGGGAGCCCGCCGACATGATTGTCCGGCACATGGCATCCCACACGTCCATGAAGCTTACGGGACCCGACGCGTCCGCTCCGACACCCATGACAGGCGCACCTTTCGGCCGGAGCGTGGAGAAGTCGTGTCCGATGCCGCCGCCTTGCTGGAGGGTCAGCGCGGCTTCGCGGACGTGCTCGAAAATAGACCCCATCGAGTCTTCAATCGCCCCCATGACGAAGCAATTGAACAGGGTCACGTCGCGCCCGGTCCCGGAACCAGCAAGAATTCTCCCTGCGGGGATGAACGCCATCTCGTTCATCACGGATGCAAATCTGCGTTCCCAGCGCCTGCGGCTCGCAACGGGTTCTACAGACGCGGCTGCCTTCGCAACGCGGGCAAAGGTCTGCTCCAAGGAGCTATCGCCACCGGCAGCGACATTGTATCGGTATTTCGTCTGCCAAACGTGCTGTGCAATGGGAATAAGCATGGCCTGACTCAAAAAGTAAACACTGTGCTCGCGCTGTTCTTTAATGTTCCTCCTTTGTACCAAATGTCAAGTCGAAGAATACGAAGGCAAATTTTTTTGTTCGTACCCCGCCGACACCAGCTTCGCGTAAGCTTCGTCCGCTAATCGGTTGGACACGGGTTCGATCGTGTTCTCCAACCGTTCTAAAAAATTACGGCGATTAAGGTCGGGCGGAATAGTGTCCAGGATTTCTACGACAATTGTGCCAGGGTAGCGTAAAAATGAATGGCGAGGCCAGAATACCCCGGAATTCAAAGCAACGGGGCAAACGTTCAACGACAAGGCTTGATACAACAGGAACACGCCGGGCTTGTAGTCTGGACATGCGTAGGGCGTCCGCCGTGTACCCTCCGGGAAGATGACGATTTCACGGTTTTCGCTTGCTCGTTGCCGGGCTTCGTGGGTCATTTCTCGCAGGGCCGACGGACCCTGCTCGCGCCTTATCGAAATCATGCCGAATTTCTCGCAGAACCAGCCGTAAATCGGAATCCGCAGAAGTTCGGCTTTCATCACGAGCGCCGGGTCACGCATGAGGGTCAACAGCGCGAATGTGTCCCAGGTTGCCTGATGTTTCGCCGCGATGATCACCGGTCCTGGCACTAACTTTTCGCGACCACGAACTTGAAATTTGGTGCCGCAGATAATGCGCAGCAAAAAAAGCGACGTGTGTGCGTGTGCCAACAAGGCTTTCATGGCCCAGCGGCGGGGAGCGAATAGGAGCCAACTGCTCAGGATGAGGAATAGAGCTAAGACAAAATGAAAAACTACGAGGAAGACGGCGGATCGCAAAAAAAGCAAGCTTCTAGCTCGCTCGTGCATCACTGCTCCGCTCAACGTTAAACGAGCGCGCGGGCTCCGCCTCAAGCTTTTTCGCCGTGTAGCGAATGACAGCAGTCAGAAACTTAAGGTACTCTTTTGCAACAACCCGAACAGATTGTCGCTTGCCCCACCACTTCCCTTCCATGGATGCGGACATGACCGGAAATGGAATGAGTTCCGCATCGGGCATGGTTTGGCGAAGCTCGATCAGGGTTCGTGGCATATGATAAGCAGATGTAACCACGATGATTGACCGAAACCCTCGCTGCCTAGCCCACGTCGTTGTTTCCACGGCGTTTTCTTCCGTGTTTAGTGCGCGTTTATCGAGATCCACACAGCATTTGAAGAACGAAGCGTCCCGCCGGTCAAAGCCGTTCAGGCTTATCAACTCAGGTTTTGTCGTGGAAGGATTGACGCCGGAAATGAGCAGTCGCTTCGCATGGCCCTCGCTCAAAAGCCGAACGGCTTCAGCAATGCGCGCCTCACCCCCCGTAAGCGCCACAATGGCATCCGCGGTGCGCAGGGCAGGGGGTGGCAGCAACGTGACAAAGCTGGCGAACACAAGAAACCCGCCGATCAAAGCTGCCGAGAGGATCACGACAACCCGCAAACCTTGTCGCAGGATGGCAAGTGAAACCGAGCGCAAAAGCTTTCGTATTTCCATATTCATCACCATAAGGGCGAGTGTACCAAGCTTTCGCGGCATTTGGCGAACGCTTTTTCATCGTCTTCCTTCAGCACGAGATTACTGTGGATAATCAGATACTATGTTGATTCAAAATACTTCTTACGCCGTAACGCGAGGTCATCTTGCAAATCAGTGCAACAGCAATAACGACCGCCAACAGAATGAGATAGCCGGGCGTATCCAGAGTTCCAGCACCGATCAGCCGCTTGATCTCCGCCCCGGATGCCACGGAAGAACCAACCTCCTCCGTTACATACGGGATCGACAAAAATACGAGAGCTGCACACCCAACACCGAACACACCCGCGCGAATGCCCACTTTCAGAAAATGGACCTCGAACTGTCGCGCGATAAACTTTTCCTGCGCGCCGACCAGATTAAGAACTTCCACGATTTCGCGATTCGATGCAAGGGCGCTTCGTGCGGCTGCAATGATCACGCCCACGGTGGCAAGGACCATCAGGAGGATCAAAACAAGCCCCGATATTTCGACGATACGTGTCAACCGCCTTATTTCCGAGCGCCAGAGACCGTGATCATTCAGCAGCGCGCCGGGATATTTCGTTTCCAGCACCCGTTTCAAGGTCGGAAGTTCAGGCGGCTGTTCGCGATCGATTTCAACGGCGACGAGCCGCGGGATTGCGAACGTCTTCAATATCTCGGATTTGCCGATCCAGGGTTCGACCAGTTTCAGCGACTGGTCTTGCGAAAAAGGCGTAACGCGCTTGATCCCGGGCTGATCGGTGAGAAATTTCGTGACTTCAGCAACTTTCGCATCGGTCAGATCGCCGCCGCGCTGCTGAACCTGAACGGTGATCTCGCTCGACATGTTGTTCGTCCAGACGTTCGTTGCCTGGAAAATGAGGTAAACCCCGCCTGCCGTAAGCGCCACAAGGAAACACATGATGGCGATCACCAGCGTAAGCGACCGCCCGGTCACCGACCCGGGCGGCACGATGGGCGCTTTGCCCATGGCATATTTCGATAGCGCTTGCCCTTTGAGCTTGAACGGAACGGGCAGGGAGGTCGTGCTTTCGGCGGTGCTCATGGTTTGCGTCGCCCCGGTTAATCATGCACTTCGAGGCGGCCGTTTTCGAGCTGCAGCCTTGACGCGGGATATTGTTTCATCAACTCGTAGTCATGGGTCGCAATGATGATCGAGGTGCCGAGCCGGTTCAACTCGATAAAGAGGCGCAGGAGGCGTCGACCCATCTGCGGGTCCACGTTTCCTGTCGGTTCGTCGGCCAGCAGCAGGTCCGGCTTGCCGATGACCGCGCGCGCGATGGCGGCGCGTTGCTTCTCTCCGCCTGAAAGAACCGCGGGAAAAGCATGCATCCGGTCACCGAGACCGACCCACTTGAGCAACTCGGTGACATCCTCGCGATAATCCGACTGCTTCTTGCCCATCACCCTCAACGGAAGCGCGACATTCTCCCAGGTGGTCAAATGATCGAGCAGACGAAAATCCTGGAACACGACCCCGATCCGCCGCCGCAAATCCGCCCGCTGCCCGGTCGTATTCTTGGCAATATTTCGGCCAAAGAGATACACGAGACCACGGGTGGGCCTAAGCGACATGAACAGCAGCCGTAAAAGCGTCGTTTTGCCAGCACCCGACGGTCCCGTAAGGAAATGGAATGATCCAGGCTGAAGGTTCAGGTTGATGTCGCTTAATATCTCGTCGCCGTCGCCGTATCGCAGGCCGACGTTTTCGAACCTGATAGGAGCATGACCCGTTACCAATTGCCCAACCCAGTTTCTTTGCTAAACCCAAACGTTCTCAGTTCTCCTGTTTTATGATAAAGCGCGAGGGAACTAGCAATCGATTTCGACAAAGCCGAGACAGATCGGCACGAAAACAGTCAGATTGAGCTTTTGTGATGATAGAATGCCCGTCGTGCGCGACACAATACAACATCAGTCTGCCGTCCGAGGGAAGGACGGTCCGTTGCGCCAAGTGCCGTCATGTGTGGCGCGCGTTTCCTGTCGCTCCGGAGACTGACGACAACCCTGACGAACAGACCCAGCCCGGCGCAACCGTCGATGTGCCTGACAAGGACACACGGGAACGCGAAGTGGCGCCACCTGAACCGTCATTTCAATCATCTCGACAGGAATACGCACACGAACACGACGGGTCGACTGTCCAGCAAGTTATAGCCGCTGAGGCAGAGGCAGCCGCCGCATCCGAACCCATTCCCGATACCCCGGCATCCACAGGCTTTTCGCGTATCGGAACCGCCCATACGGATGAAATTGCCGCCGAGTCCCTGGGAGCGTTCCGGCCTGCCGTCGAGACACGCGATAATGTTCGCTCGTTCGAACCGTTTCGAACCGCCAGCCAGAACGACCTGAAGGACATGTCCCTGGCGAAGAGCGCTTCGAGCGAGCGTTCGTTCTCGGGTGCGGTCTCGTTTGGTGCCGGTATGGCAGCCCTTGGTCCTGCCGACGGTCCGGCTGCCGATGAAATCCAGACTCTGGAGGAGGCGCGGGCTGCCGTTCGCGACGTTTTTTCAAACCTGAACGACCACAGATCTTCCGCCGGAACCAATCCCTATGCCGAGCCGGTCCTGCAAAAAGGGCATGACTACGTCGCGGACGCTCCGCCGGTCGCCTTCGCCTCACAGGGGCACGCTTCGATTGAGCCGGCGGTTGCAGAAGATATACAGGCTGGTTCCGGGCAGGAAGACGCGACGCATTTCGGGACGCATCAGACAGCCGACACGGAAGGCAGCAACATTTCAGGCCGCATTGCCGAAGAGTTTCGCGCGCGCGCGCGCGAACGCTGGTACTGATCCCTCCCCGGCAGACCCGACACCGGCTGCGCTTATATGAGGAGGGCTCGGCGAGGAACCAGGTCGCGGATGCCGGTGTGGAAACGGCTGCCGAAACAGTCGATTATGATGACGAAGCCAGCGAACAGGAAACCGATGATCCGGATGCGCGCATTCGCGAAGCGCTTACGAGGTATGTGGGACGCGAAGGGTTGAGTGAGACTAAAAGTGCAGGCGACGACTACAATCTTGCTGAGCAGCTAGAGGCCGAGCTTCGATCAAAAGCACCACTTCGCGTGGCTTCGGACCAGCTCTGGGATGAAGACAAGCCAGCTCCAACATGGCAGCGTCCCGCGCTTCCCCTGGACACACTTCTGAACAGCGCGAGTGACGCCAGGCAGACTTCGGACGAGCCATTCGACGAGCCGTTCGAAAACACCTCGCTCGACAATCAGCTTTTACAGGACATTGTCGAGACGAGGGACAAATCCGGGTCGAATGAAAAGTCTTCGAAAGCATCGGGCGGTCTTGCTCTTGCGGCGGCGTGGGGCCTGTTTTTGTCCATCGCAGCGGGAATAATTGTCGGTGTTTTTGCGTTCCGGGATATGGCTGTGAATGCGCTGCCAGGACTGGCACCCTTCTATCGAACGGTCGGCATGCCTGTCACGGTTCAGCCGCTGATGCTTGAGGACGTCCAGTCGCGCTGGGATCGTGCGGCATCCAAGCCCACGCTCATTATATCAGGTGTGCTCGTCAACCGGGCGAAACGCAAGGTCACGGTGCCGGAAGTGCTGATTACGATCAAAGACGAAGATCCTCAACTGGATCGCGAGTATACGGCCAACCTGCCTATGTCCGGTCGCAGATTGCGATCGGAACAACGCGAAGACTTCGAGATTGAACTCGTGTCGCCCAATCTTACAATCAATGCGGTTGAACTCGAACTCCGAAACGTTCGTTGATCCATGACTGAGCGATTGGTGGACAGATACCGGCGGCTGCTCACGCAGGGCGCGATCGTACCCGACAGCGCGCAGGAACTTGGCGTTGAAAAGCTTCAGATGTTGTCCAATCGGCTGGCGACATACAGCCCGCCTTTGAAGACGGACTTCCTTTCATTTTTCACGCGCCGTCGGGGCGAAGTCCCAAAGGGGCTCTACATGTTCGGCGGCGTCGGGCGTGGCAAAACCATGCTCATGGACCTGTTCTTCGAGACGGCTCCCGTGGATAAAAAACGCCGTGCACATTTTCATGAGTTCATGGCCGACATTCACGCCCGGCTTGATGCAGCCCGGAAAAAAGGGAAAAACGGTGACGCCGTTCTGGCGGTTGCAGCCGACGTGGCCTTGGAGACAAGCCTTCTGTGTCTCGACGAGTTGTTCATCATCGACATCGCCGATGCCACCATTGTCAGCCGCCTGTTCACGGCTTTGTTCGAAAAGGGTGTGATCGTGGTGACCACATCGAATGCGAAACCCGACGACCTGTACAAAGACGGCCGCAATCGCGATCTCTTCCTGCCGTTTATCGAAGTGATCGAGCATAATATGGAAGTGTTGCAACTCGAATCCGCTCGCGACTTCCGCCTCAGCCATCTGGGAGATGCCACGCTTTATTTCAGCCCGGTGGATGCCGCCGCGAAAGCGGCCGTGGACAATGTCTGGCGTAAAGTAACCTTTGGCGAACCATGCGCGGAAGAGACGCTCACCGTGCTTGGACACGCAGTGCACATTCCTTGCTCGAGCATGGGTGCCGCGCGTTTCGGTTGGGCCGATCTCTTTCAAAAGCCGCTTGGCGCTCAGGATTATTCCATGCTGGCAAGGCGGTATCATGCGATTTTTCTGGATGGGATCCCCTTGCTTTCGCAAGATCGCCGCAACGAGGCGCGACGATTTATTACATTCATCGATACGCTCTACGATCACGGAACGGGCCTTGTGGCCAGTGCCGATGCCGAGCCCGGTGAGTTATACAAAGCAGGGGAGGGGGCCGATCATTTCGAGCGGACTGCGTCGAGGCTGATCGAGATGCGAAGCGTGGACTATCTTTCGAAAAACACGAAATCAGCCGCTGCTCTGGTGGCTTCGCCGACAAGTCAGGACTACTATTCAACCTGAATGAATTTACCATAACCACATATCGGTAAAGCATCGGTTGAAGCGTCATAACAAAGACAAGCAATGCATGATCCTCATTTGTGTGGAAGTCTGTGCCCTGCGAAGGCGTTAGGGTCCAGTATTCATGTCGAGATCCTGCAGACGTTGAATAAAGTGCCCGTCCGCATCCAAAGCCTGTAGAAGGACGCGCGGACGAGAATCAAGAATGTTCCGACGCGAAACGCGAGATGGTTCAATGATAAAGTACGGGCGAGTCAGATGACGGAGACCATCAGCAGCATCCCCCGCTGGCAAAGCATCGCGAAAACGGAAGCAAAAGCGAGTTGGGTGGACCGAACTCAGTTGGCCGCACTTTTCATCCGGGACGGCGACCGCGTCTGCGATCTTGGCGCTGGCAACCAGCCATTGAAGCAGTTCCTTGGCGCGCGCTGCACCTATCTGCCGGTGGATTGCGTGTCTCACTTTCCCGAAACGCATCTGGCGGACCTGTCGCAATCCGACTTTACTTTGCCGTCACAAGGGTTCAACGTCATCACGGCTCTCGGAGTTTTCGATCACATCCCGGACCTCGATAGGCTCTTCAAGAGATTGATCGAACTGGCAAACGGCACCTTCATCGTCTTTTCTTACGACTTCAAAAAGCATAATCTGACGAAGCGCGGCGCTTTATCGGATTTCGATGAAGGCAGGGCGCTGTTTTCACGTTATATTCGTGACCTGACTCCAGCCATGATCATCCGGCGCAGAGTGACCTTCACCGGCGTGTTGGGGACCGGCGACAACACCCTTAATACGAAAACGCCGGCCACGACCATTGCCTGCCGCAGGATGCTGTTTGCAGAGTATTTTCTGGTGCGGTATTTCGGGGTCAAGATGATTTCTCTGCGCTGGGTTTGAGCGCGCTGATTTGGTACTGGACGTGGCCAAAGCGCATCGTGGCATCACATGCGCAGGTTCGCTGATCTTGACGACGCCGCTTGACAGCCGCAACGCATTTCCGTCACATCTTTCAAAACCAACCGCACACGCGCGAGCGCATCCATGAAGATCAACGGCAACGAAATTCGGCCCGGAAACGTGATTGAACACGACAAGAGCCTCTGGGTGGCGGTGAAAACCCAGGCGGTGAAGCCCGGCAAAGGTCCTGCCTACAATCAGGTGGAGCTTAAAAACCTGATCAACGGTTCGAAACTGAACGAGCGGTTTCGTTCGTCCGAAACCGTGGAACGTGTACGACTGGAACAGAAAGATTTTCAGTTTCTCTATGTTCAGGGCGAAATGCTGGTGTTCATGGACACGGACACCTATGAACAAATGGAGTTGCAGAAAGAATTCGTTGGCGACCGTGCGGCCTTTCTCCAGGACGGCATGATGGTGATGGTGGAACTTCACGAAGAGCGGCCCATCGGGATCACGCTGCCGGATCAGGTCACGCTGCTGATTTCGGAAGCCGATCCTGTGGTCAAAGGGCAAACGGCGTCCTCGTCATATAAACCGGCCATGCTGGAGAACGGCGTGCGTATTATGGTGCCGCCTTTCGTAACCGCGGGCGAGCGTGTGGTCGTGGACACGAACGAGGTGGCGTATATCCGTCGGGCGGAGTAAAAGACGGGAAATCAGCAAACCGCCCGCGTCATGACGATCATCTGGATGGAATCCGACTGCGTTTCGTCGCCAGTTTTGGAGCATGACAGTATGTCGAATGCGGGGTTGTCCCGACATCATCTCCCGCATGCGGTAACGCGGGTTCAACCGAAAACGCAAACGCTTACCTTGCCAGCTTATACGTGATGACTTCAACCCCCGCCCAACCCAGACAACAAAACCTGCTTTCGAACGAGGCACGACGCGGGTTTTGCCTGATCCTGTCATCGCCTTCAGGGGCGGGAAAAACCACCCTTGCGAAGCGTCTTTTAGCTGCCGACAAATCCCTGACGTTATCGGTTTCCGTCACCACGAGGCCGCCGCGGTCAGGCGAGGTGAATGGAGTTGACTATACTTTCATTTCGCATGATGCGTTCGAGGCGTTGCGACATCAGGGCGGATTTCTCGAATGGGCGGAGGTGTTTGGCAACCTTTATGGCACGCCCTTGGGGGCGGTTCAGGAACGCCTGAACGCTGGGCAGGACCTGATCTTTGACGTGGATTGGCAGGGAGCGCGATCAATCGTGAACACGCTTCCGGGCGACGTGGCGACCGTTTTCATTCTGCCACCGTCGCGGGATGAACTGGCGCGGCGTCTGGTGAGCCGTGCCTCGGAGCCAGCGGCTGTTATCGAACGGCGTTTGAACGCGGCAAGCGCCGAAATATCCCACTGGCATGAATACGAATATGTCATCGTTCACGATAATGTTGAGCACAGCCTCGTTTCGCTTTTGTCAATCGTGGCCGCGGAACGTTTGAGGCGGAATCGCCGTCTCGATCTCGAGGCATTCACGCAGTCGCTCATGGTCGAACCACGTCCACAGATCGATAGCGATCAAGACAACGCGCTAAAGTCTTGAAATCGTCCACGCTCAGGGTTTCGGCCCGCGCGGTTGGATCGATGCCCGCTTCGTCGAGCCATCTCATTGTGTCGACCCCGACCGACGCCAGACTGGACCTCAGCATTTTCCTGCGCTGCCCGAAAGCGGCCGCAGTTATGCGCTCCACGTCTGCGATGTCGACATCCGAAGATGAACGGGGCAGGGGCTTGATTTCAACAAGCGCTGAAGACACCTTGGGGCTCGGCGTAAAGGCTCTCGGCGGCAATGTGAACAGAATTCGGGGTGTCGTCCTCAACTGAGCGATCACCGAAAGCCGTCCGTAGCTCCCGCGGCCCGGCGACGAGACGAAACGCTCGGCCACCTCAAGCTGAACCATGACCACCAACTTGTCGTACCAGGGGGGCCAGGCTGCTTGCGTGATCCAGTTGATGATCAAAGGCGTGGCAATGTTATAGGGAAGGTTTGCAACAAGCCGGGTCACGCCGGTCTGATTGGCGATAGCGTAGTAATCGGCGTTCATGGCGTCGCCGAGCATGATCGACAAACGCCCGTCCGCCTGAGCCGCAATGTCTGTAAGTGCTGGTTCAAATCGTTCATCGCGTTCGATCACAACCACATGCGATGCGCCTTCGAGCAAAAGCGCTCTGGTCAGCCCCCCCGGTCCCGGACCAATCTCCAGCACCCGGGCCCCGGCCAGAGGCCCTGCCACGCGGGCGATCCGGCGGGTGATATTGAGATCGAGGAGGTAGTTTTGTCCCAGCGACTTCCGCGCCGAAAGATCCAGCGCCTTGATCACGTCGCGAAGCGGCGGAAGGGTTTCGATGGACGATGCGACTGTCACAGCGGCTGCGCCGCCGCAGCCGCATGGCGACGCATGCGACCCGCGCACTTCAAAGCCGCGATGAAGCTTGCCGCGCTTGCTTTTCCTGAACCTGCAAGGGAAAAGGCTGTTCCGTGATCCGGTGACGTCCGGATGAACGGCAATCCCAAAGTGACATTGACGCCATCGTGAAACGACAGAAGCTTGAAGGGGATGAGCGCCTGATCGTGATACATCGCGAGCGCCACGTCATAGGTGAACCTCGCCTCTTCGTGAAAGAGCGTGTCCGCCGGATCGGGGCCGGTTACGCGCAGCCCTTTCGCCCTTAGATGATCGATTGCGGGCGTAATGATACCGATCTCCTCCGAACCAAGCTTGCCGTTTTCACCCGCATGGGGGTTTAAGCCGCAGACCGCGATCCGCGGGTTACTGATTCCGAAAAAACGCCGCAAGTCGCTATGGATAATTAATGCTGTATCTACAATACTTTGGATCGACATCGCCTGAGGCACCTCGCTTAGCGGAATATGTACTGTGAGCGGCACCGCGAAAAGCCGATCTGACGCCATGAGCATCACGGGCTGAACACGTTTACCCGTTCTCCGCAAAGCCAGCTCGCCCAGATATTCGGTATGCCCGGCGTGTCGAAACCCTCGCGCCATCAGGACATGTTTTGCGATGGGGTTCGTGATCACGCCGGCAGCTTGCCCCGCAAACACAAGAGCGACCGCTTGCTCGATGGAGGCGATGATTGCAGACGCGGCATCCGCGTTTGGTCGCCCGGCAATGACGTCAAGCGGCACGTCGGAGCTGGCGAGTATGGGTAGTGCATCCGGGAACACGCCGCATGCTTCCTCTGGCGATGAAATCGCGCGGATGCAACCGGGGTCGTATCCGAGTTCAGACGCGCGCCGGATGTAGGACGAGACGTTTCCTATGACAAAAAATGGATGCATAACTTCCGCGCGGCGACATTGCCAAGCGTTCAGGGTGATATCGGGGCCGATACCGGCCGGATCGCCCATCGTAACGGCGAAGAGAAGTTCATCAATCATTTTTGGCGTCTTTGTTATGATCCCTGCTGCGGATGGGGTCACCCCTCGTTCGAAGCATATCAGTTTTTTCGCAAATTTTGAGGTCGCACTTAATCAATCAGCATGATTTTTGACTCCAAGATCCCGGGCATCCTGCCCTTCAGCCGGGGGGAAAAAGAACGCTGTCTTAAAGACCTCTCCCGAACGAAAACGCGAAAGCGTTTTCGCGGACGAAAGCTGCGCGCCTCAGTCGCGACGGGAAGAAGGTTGCGTGAGAGGGGCGCTAGAGCATTTCAGCAGAAGGGTGAGCGGTTTTGCTTCTCGAAAATGCTATGAAACAAAGACTTAGGGCGCTTTGATGACTCTGGTCGAACCGAAAGCGCTCTAGCAGTCAGCCATTTCGCGGTTTTGTATAACGGCACCGAGCCCTTCTTAACCGCTCGGCGTGGAGGGAAAACCAAAACGTACCCCGTTGCGACGATTGCGCGTCGTTGTCATGCTCAGAGACGTCGACAGGTTGTCGCCCGTGACGAGGAACAGATGGCCACATAGCCTTCGCTCGAAGCAATAGGAAAGCCGTTTTCGTCAAACGAACTGACGCGTTTTCGGCCTGAAGAACGACAGCAAAGGTTCTATCTCGACAAACAACGGAGGGCCTGTAACCCAGGGTATGCGACTTTGCATTAGCGAATGCGATGAAGAAAAGATAGCGCGCACGTTAATGACGAAACGCTGACGCATGGTCTTTAGCAGGCTGCTGAAAACTCTAAACCTTGCCTATGCGCAACTGCAAAACGCAAAGATGAGGTCTGTGGTCGATCTGAAGGCGAAGCGGACCTGCTCAATCGGCATTTAGCTCTTTTCTCAAAGCATGTTGGAAGAACCCCAAAACCCTTTTTCAGAAACCTTCTAAGACCCCTTCATATCGATTTCGGCGGTACGTCTCAACTCCTGGAGATACCGTTTGGAGAACCGCTCATACTCGGCTTGTCGTGCATCGGGCTTTTCCTCTGCCTTCGGTTTAACCTTTGAAGATGACCCTTTGCGGCAAACGGCATAACTTTCCACCGCGTTGCCCACGAGGACAGGCGGCGTCATCTGACCGACGCTCGCCTGTCGAAGTAGCGGCTGAACCTCCTTCGGGACGGAGGTAAGAGTGGCTTTCTCAACAGTTTTCACGGATGCATCCGTGAGAAGCGTCGCTTGTTTCGGTAGCTCTTTGCAGGATTTGAAGTTTCGGCTCATGGTCTCGGCCTCGATCATTCTGCGGCTGACCGCCTGCTGATCGGTCGCGCTGCTCACACCGAGTTTCAAGATCCGGACCTCAAAATGGACTGTGTCGTCGTCTTCGGCCTTGGCAGGGGTCGCGACGGAGGCGACCACAGATGCGATCTGCGGTCCGAACTGCCGACGGATTACATCGCGCCAGGCAAGCTGAACCCGAACAACGTTTTGAATGGTCTGCTGGTTTACCCCGTTAGTGGCAAAGTAGGTATAAAAATCCTGCACCTTAGCCTTGTTAACCTGGCCGCCGCCGGCCCTAAGGGCGACATTTTCGAGAACTTCCGCCTCGGTTACGGTAACACCCAACCGTTTTGCAGCCTGAAGTTTCAGCTTGTCGTCCACGAGGCCTTCCAACGCTGATTTTCGTGACCCGGCGTCGCCGATGACGCGCTCCTTCACGCTCTCGATCAGCTTCTTCTTGATCACTTCCGAGACCTGCTGGGCCTCTGCCTGTGACCGCGGATTGGCCGCTATCATCATTTCGCGAAACTTGTTTTTCGTCGCTTCGGAGCCCAGAGCCGCCTTCATCTTATCGCCGAAGCCGCTTGTCAGTGCGAGATATCGCTGCCGCTGTGCGACATCTAGCGCGGTTATCGGCTCGTCGTTGACCTTCGCAACCACGGTCTGGCTGTACGCGGACCCAGTGCTGCCGGCCATATAGATGACCAGAGCGCACAGGCAGAGCAGAAATATCTTCGAATAGGGAATCATACAGCGAATATAGTGTCTATTTGAGGCAACAGTTTGCCGTTCTTCAGTTATAGAGAACATATCGCGATAACGGTAACGTGCTTTCAACGCTCCGAAAACGTAACCGAACCACCGGACATCCTGATGCATCAGCGACCAATCTTGATCTCGCGAGACCTCACTTGAATACGGCAGCCTCCGGCGAAAGGTCGCCGATAGAGTCAGAGATCATCTGCTGCCCGAGGTACTTCAGGCCAACACGGACCGTGAAGGTGGTATCAGGTTTAATGTCCTGATAGGTCACGAACGTTTGTGCATAGGTTACGGAAACGGTCAAGCCCTCATCGGAATACTGAACGCCGACCGCGTCACGAACCAAACGTCCATCCTCGACGTTGTAACGCACATCCCCAAACAAAGTCCATTGATCCGCCCATTTGTACGCGGCGAACCCGGCGACTTCCTGACGTCGTTCAAAGAAGCCCTGATTTGGTTGCGGATTGACTGCGACATAACTGACGGCACCCTGGAAGGCACCAAGTTTCGTCTGAATGCTGTAATCCTGGCGGGCGACCGAGAAATCGCTCTCGTTCAGGCGTATTTGAGACACGAGCCTGAACATGTTTCGGAAATCGAAGTAACCGCCAAGCACGTAATCCGAGCGATCCGTGGCCAGACCCGTCCCTGGCGTCAGGTCATAAGGGTTTCGTCCGGCAATGTGCACACTTTCGCCGCCAACGGCCCGAAGGCTGATGCCGTTGTAGGCCTGCATGGTATACTGAGCGCCGTAGTTGGCCCGCGTGCCGGTCTCGATCCTGTCGTAGCCTGAAAATTTATCGATATCGAACAGCAACGTGTCATCAAAAACAAGACTTTGCGCATCCTCGTTTGGAATTTTGCTGTTGGCTGCCGACCCCACACGCGTGATGATCTGCGCAACAGGCTCGATCACGTGGGACGCGGTGCCTGTATTGGCGACGAACGGATACCGGTAATCCAGACCAGCGGTCAGGATCTGGCGAGTAAATATATCGTCGTTGCCGTTCACTCCGTCACGATCCTGAAACTTGGATACCTGATACACGTCGCCTCGCGCTTGTGTGAAAGGTGTGAACACCTGCCCGATGTCGTCGGTGATGGACCTGCGCCATTTCACTTCGGTGGCGATGTGATTGCTGTCGCGTCGGTAGACGGAGTTGGTGAGTGCGCGCGGGTCATCGACATTGAGAGCAACGGCATTGAGGTCGAAACTCAGTTCGCCGCCAAAAACGGCTTTGTTATGCACGTAATTATAATCGATCACGGGATAGGCAGTCGCATTGCTTTTGCGTTCGTAAGTGCCTGTCGAGTAATTGTAGACCTCTCCCGTGAGATTTCCGAAGCGGTAGAATGCCATATTAAAATAATTACGCTCGCCCTGACCGGTCAGGTAGACCTGAGATACCCGCTCGGTCGCGTAAATGCTGTCAAGCCGGTAAAACCGCCTGAACGTGTCATCGCTCTCGATCGTGGCATCCCAGCCAAGGCGCCAGAACGAACCCAAACCGAATTCGCCTTTCGTCTGCGCACTGCCGCGAAACTGGCGGTCCTTGGCGAAGTCTTCAGAATTGTCGTTGTAAGCGCCTGACAGATTGACTTTGAACGAACCATCGAACAGCTTCTGGCGGTACTCCGCCTGCATGAGATAACCGGCTTTGGTCGTAATCTCAGGCGTAAGCGTAACGTCGGCAGACGGCGAGATCGAATAGAAGTACGGAACGGCGGATACAAATCCAAGTTGGGTGGAGTTCTTAAACTCCGGTGTCAGAAACCCTGATCTGTGCTTGACCGACGTATCCGGGGTGTAAAAATATGGCACCCAGGCGATGGGAATGCCGAACACTTCGAACTGTGCATTTTCGTAGTAAAGGTTCTGTGTGACCTTATCCTGAGTAATCTTCGTCGCCTTGATGCGCCACAGCGGCGGCGTATTCGATCCGTCGGCGGGAAGTTTATACGGCGTGAAGACTCCGTTCTCATAAACGGTTGTGCTGCCATCTTTGCGGTAAGCGTTGGAAGCCGCGATGCGCGCGTCGTCCTGCGTGACGGCTTTCAGCGATCGAATGAAGCCGTCGCGAAAATCGTCCTTGAGTGTAATGCGATCCGCATTGATGAGCGCGCCGTCAGGCTCCTTAATTCTTACATTACCAATGGCGGTTAGCGTGTTTCCGGTGCGGTCATAGACCACTTCATCGGCAAAGAGGGCGTATTCATTGTAGTAGATTTCCACATTGCCGCGGGCCAGCACCCGGTTGTTGCGGTTATCGTAGACCAGATCGTCGGCTTGCAGCAGAAGCGGGCTCGATTTATCGCCGCCAAACTGCTTCGAAACGGTAGTTTCACCACCTTTTCGGGCAGGCGACTGCTGTTCGGCGAACGCAACGCCAAACATCACCTGAACGCCGACCAGTGTGCCAATGAGCAGCCTAACGATCATGCATCGCCACGTTTTGCACGTTTCAATCCCCGAAGCCCAAACCGCCGTCTACCCGTCCTCCTGATGCAACAGAACCGTAGCCGATAACAACAACGCTACGATTGCCGGAGCCCAGGCTGCAACCGTGACCGGAACCAACCCCGATATGCCGACTTTACGGGAAAGCTCGGAAAAGATGAAAAATCCAAACCCGCCCATCAAGCCTGTCAGGACCATAGTTTGAATTTTGCCAAAACGAAAGGCTTTCAACGAGCAGGTTGCAGCAATTAACACCATTGCAGCCATCAGTATAGGGCGAGCCAAAAACTGCTGATATTGAAGGTGATAACGTTCACTGGGCAAACCGGCGCGTTCCGCGAAAGAAATAAAAGACGGAAGCTGCCAGAACGAGAGACTTTCGATAGAGCCAACACTATCCATAACCTGTGCCGGACTTAAAAACGTACTCACCAGAAACGTTTTATACAGTCGTGACCCTGCACCGGTACTTTGAACACGCGCATTTTCCAACTGCCAATAGCCTTGTTTAAGCTCGGCGGAGTTCGCCTGAATCTGCTCATTAATTCTTTTGTTGGGATCAAATTGCAACACGGTCACACCGGCGAGTGTCAAACCCCTGTTTGCAGTCACTTTTGCATGGATGATTGACGATCCGTCGGGACCATCCTGCCGCAGCCAGGCCCCGCTTCCACGCTGAGCCCCGATGGCTTTTTGCGTGTTGAAAAGCTGCGCCTGGATCGCCTCCGACCGGGACTTGAGGTAGGCGGCGACAGGGTTGTAAATGGTCACGGCCAGAACGCCGAAGCAGATTGCCACGATCAAAGCGGGTTGGACGAACTGCCAGACCGAAAGCCCTGCCGCGCGCACGATTGTGAGTTCCGATGTACGGCTTAAGCTGAGGAACGCGCCGATGGTCCCGATTAACACGGCAAAGGGCAGGGCCAGTTCCGCAAAAACGGGAATCCGCAACAACGCGACAAGAGCCAGCGTTGCGGTGCCAGCATCTTCCTTCGAGGCACCTGACCGCAGAACTTCGACGAAATCAATGAAGAAAATCAACAGGAACGTGAGCAGAAAGACGCCCGTGACGGTCATGATGAAGCGTTTCATCATGTAGCGGCCCAGTGTGGAAAAAATCATTGGCCTGGCCCTTTTGCATGCGCTGCGTGCGTTATGATGGTCGCGTCACTGCACCGGAAACGGGCCGTCTCGACCTCAGGAAACCGGGGAGCTTCAAATTGGGTAGCGATAAGGCAGGTGGCTGGATGCCGAACTGGAGCATCATAAAACCTGCCATAATCCCGAGCGCAGGAGCGCCGTACACAAGGCCTACGGCCCATCCTTTTTTACCTGCCATGCTGATCGCTGCGATCCCGACGATGCGGAACATCGCACCTGCAAGAAACGCCGTAAACAATATGCTGGCGCGCCCTTCGCGGGTGGTGCGTGGACGACCGAGATAAATCAAGGCGATCAGGGCGAACAGCGGCGCGAAGAGGACCGCGGAAAATCGATCGTGAATTTCCGAGCGAAATCTCGGCCTGTTTGCCTTGTAATACTCGACATCCCTGGGACTTAGCAAATCACCGATATCGCGTTCCCGTGGTTTGACTTCGCGCGGGCCGGTTTTTTGTGTGAAATCCCCGATATCGAACGTGTAAGTCTGGAAAACGACGATCTGTGCGTCCTTGGCCTGCTCCTGACTCTGGCGGATGATCTGGCCATCCGCGAGTTCCATGGCCGCGCGACCGCCGTCGCTAAGCACCTGGCCACGTTCGGACACCACGGTCGTTACGGTCTTTTTGTCGCGTTCATCGTGCACGACAACGCCAAGGAGGTCCCCGTTCGGTGCCTTGTCCCGGATGTGAAAGGTCAGCCCTTTTTCCAGGTCGGAAAATTCGCCGGGCTGGAGAACCTGAGCCAGAACGTCGGCGCGCACCTGCGAAACATACGTGTTCAGCAAGCGGCTGGCAGCGGGCAGAAGATAGAGATTGGCCACAAGCACACCCGCCGAAACACAGAGCGCCACCGCGAAAATGGGCCTGAACAACGTCCAGACCGAAGCGCCAGCCGCCGATAAAACGATGATTTCGCTATCACCGTTGAGCCGGTTAAGCGTGTTCAGGGCCGCGATCAGAAAAGCGATGGGTGCGACGGTTGTGAGCAGGTTCGGGATTGCGAGGGATGTGATCTGCAAGAACAGGATGAACGTCTGCCCCTGCGACGTCAAAAGCTTGATCTCGCGCAAAATCGAGGTCAGCCACACGATCAGGGTCAGCGCAAACAGGATAAGAAGAAGCGCCGACGCGGTCTGTCGAAAGATATATCGGCTTATGATCACGCGTAAAACCAGTTCGAAAGCGCACCCGTTACCGGTCGTTCCATTGCAACATGGCGCATTTCAGGCCGCCCTACTAGCCGTGCCGCAGCGAACCCGCAGAAACTGCGCTATGATACCATTCCGCGCGCAGTCACCGGCCAGAGCGCTTC
The DNA here is from genome assembly GCA_965247345.1 of Rhodomicrobiaceae bacterium. Classification (GTDB taxonomy): domain Bacteria; phylum Pseudomonadota; class Alphaproteobacteria; order Rhizobiales; family Rhodomicrobiaceae; genus Rhodomicrobium. The sequence continues at coordinate 103,610 of CBDFGZ010000011.1, forward strand.
AACGCGCCCGTTTCGAACGCCAACAAACCAATCGTACAGGTTGACGGTAGGGTCGCAATGCCCGGGGATCAGCTTTATTTTGTCGTTGAGTTTCAGTCGATTGCCTTTATCGCTCAAGACGCCGTGTTCATCGGAACAACTTAGATATTCGAGGTCCGCATCGCCGTAAACGAGCGGCATGCCGCTATCCACGCTCACTGCTTTCGTCCCGGCATCGCACACGGCGTGGCCGGGCCTCGTCTTGCTCATAATCGACGTGTAGACGAAGAGGCTGTTGCTGAAGTCATGGACAGGGTTGCCGTCCGCGCCCTTGATGCGCTGATAATCGGCATCCATGAAAATATATGACCCGCACTGCAACTCGTTGTAAACGCCGCTGCCGCCTTCAATTTGATACGTACCCGTGCCTGCACCGGCGATGATATCGCAGGGCAAACCCGCCTCGCGCAGCATCTGCACCGTATTTCCCGTATCCATAATCGCGGCGTCGATGAGGTCTTTACGTCGGGCAAATTCACGAACGTGCTGCGCCTTGCCATGATAGGCTTGCAGGCCAGCGAAGGTTAAACCGGGCGTAACGCTTATAAATTGAGCGAGGCTGACCGCTGGCGCACCCGGCATCACGCCGCATCGGCCCGCGCCAACGTCGATCTCAACGAGGCATTCGATGGTCGCCGCGTGTCTTCGCGCAGCGCTGCCGAGAGCGCCAATGTTGTCAGCATCATCGACGCAGATCAGAATGCGCCCCTGGGGTGCCAACGCCGCGACGCGGTCGATCTTGCCGGGCGATACGACTTCGTTCGAAATCAGGATATCGCGAACGCCGGCGCTCATCAGCGCTTCGGCCTCGCTCACTTTCTGGCAGCAAACCCCGCAGGCACCGCCCGTTTCCATTTGAATACGTGAGATGTCGGCAGACTTATGGGTTTTCGCATGCGTGCGAAGCCGTACACCGGCCGTGTGAACATAAGCCGCCATGGTGGCGATATTGGTGTCGAAGGCATCGAGGTCGACGATCAGACACGGCGTATCCACGTCTTCGAGGGACATTCCAATTGTGGCAGGCGGACCTTGCATGTTTCCTCATTGCAACGCGGCATTAATCTGGACGGTTTCCGCGTCATCCGCAATGCGTTCTATGGCAGAATACAGGATTTGGACGTCAAGACCTGGTCATGCCCGGTTGCAAACATCGGCGAATGATGTAGTTTTACGCCTATCGCTTTTCGAATTGATATCGCAGACGTCATCACTGAAAGTTCTTATGGCCGATCTCCCGACAATCAAAATCACCTCTTCGCCCGCCGACCTTGCCGGCAAAACCATCGTGAAATTCCTTGGCGATGGGGATCGCGTCGCCGATGGGATAAGAAAACTTGATGAAGAGACAGCCGGCGCCGTCTCGCGCGCCATTGAAGCCGTGAGCTATAAGCCGAAGCGCAAGTCGATCCTCGACATTCTCGCGCCGTCTAAAATTAACGCCAACCGGCTACTCATCGTTGGTCTTGGCGACAGTGGAACCTTGTCCGAGCGGGACTGGATGGAGATCGGCGGCGCGGTGCGCGGCAAGATTGGCGGAAAAGCGACGCAGGTCGACGCCATTTTCGACGGCAATGGTGGCGATGCAAAGGCGCACGAGGCGTTTGGTCTAGGTTTCGCGCTTCGGAGTTATAGTTTTCGCAAGTACAAAACCAGCATAAAAAAGAACAGCACAAGCAATAGCACTGCCGACGATGATGCTGAAAATGCATCGCAGCCAAGCCTTAATCTGGTGATCGCTGAAGGTGGAACGACGGCGGCGTCGACTCGACCACCCGGTCATGCGTTAGGTGAAGCGGTCTATTTCGCTCGTGATCTTGTGAACGAACCCGCCAATGTCCTGACGCCAAGGGAATTCGCGAACCGCATTAGAGGCTTGGTCGCACACGGGCTTGAGATAGAAATTCTTGATGATGCAGCGATGCGCGCTCTTGGCATGGATGCGCTTCTTTCGGTCGGTTTGGGCAGTGCACAGCCTTCTTTCACCGCGATTATTAAGTGGGACGGGCTGAAAAACAAAACTGCGCCAAGCGATGGCTCGCTTGTTTTTGTCGGCAAAGGCGTCTGCTTCGACACGGGCGGGATTTCGATCAAGCCCGCGCAAGGCATGGAAGACATGAAAGGCGATATGGCCGGTGCCGCCGCAGTGGTCGGGGCCATGATGGCGCTCGCAGCCCGGAACGCGCCACTTCGTGCGACCGGGATCGTGGGCCTTGTGGAAAATATGCCTAGCGGAACCGCGCAGCGCCCCGGCGATATTATCACGGCTGCCTCAGGACAAACTATCGA
>CBDFGZ010000012.1:0-11231 GCA_965247345.1 Rhodomicrobiaceae bacterium
TATCGGTCAACGTGGTCGACGTTTACGTGGGATATTTAAGACGCAAACTCGGACTGATCGCGGGCCAGTCTCCCATCCAGACCGTCCGGGGCGTTGGCTTTATATTACGCTCGCCGTCGTTGTCGTAAGTCAGGCTGTGATTTGAGGTTTCATTCTATTTCGATTGCCGATCGATGTTTCAAGTCAACGGGCGCAAATCAACATGTATCTCATGAAATGGATCTTCGCCGTAAGCTGTTTAGGTCTCTCCCCCAGTGCCGTTTCCGGTACACATTTGCCTGGCCCGCAAAACGACTTTTCCACCGAAGCACGTGTGTCGTTTGTCATTAATTGCATGCAGGCCAACGCCTCCGTGACGAGCACACTTCAGCGATGCTCGTGCACGTTGGATGTGATAGCCTCGTTGATGTCGTTTGACGATTACAGCAGGAGCAGGGACCTGGCCGTGGACGCAGCAGCATATCGACGTAACTGGCAATGGCTGCGAACGTCTCGGATATCACGCTTGCGGCGTGCCCTGACTGCTGCCTACGCGGAGGCCGAGGTTCGCTGTTTCTGATTGTTTCGAGTGTCCGAGGCGGGCGGAGAAATTCGCGTTACGACTGCGGTGCGAACTTCGGGGGCGTCTGAGCCAAGGAAAATCACAATTATCATTCCCGCGGTGGCGGAAATCTATATCAGAATACCGTATATTTTGACGAATGCGTCCCCGCCTTTGCGAGGACGCCAAGCGAGACTCATGCCGTCAACACCAAACATGCGCTAGGCCTGTACCAGCAGAGGCCTCATGTTGGAACGATCAGCCTCCGTGTCCGCTGTCGTTTGGTTTTGAGGATGATGGCGTGAAGCGAGGCTCATCGAACGCGTTCTGGTCGTCAGTCCAGCGAAGCGAACCGTCATAGCGTGTGCCCATCTCGATGCCGATGCCCTGATGAAAGATATCGCCGTCCACGTGGGCGGACGATTGCAGCATCACACGGCGGCCACGGATCGTGCCCATGACCTTCCCCTGCACCGTCACTTCCTGATTGGCAACAATACCTCCGTTGACGCGACCGTTCGCGGTCACGATCAGCGAGGTGCAATAGATATTACCCTCTATTGCCCCATCAAGGGTCACACTCCCCTTCGACGAGACGTCACCGATGATGGTGAGGTCCGAACTGATGTTGCTGTCGCTTGAGGACATGCCCCGGCCGGTTGGAACGGAGGAGAGATTGGTAGGCTGTGCGAGAGGAAATGGTGTCGCCATGAGCTGACCTTTAAGCATGACCATAGGGTTTGATCGGATCCGGACCGATAGCCGTACATGAAACGCGAAGTGTGTATGTCTCTAGCCGGTTGACTGCGTCATATGCAACAAGAAGCGTGACGGAAGCGAGGCCATTTGCAGCAAAATATCACAAGGGGTGCATAAAGGTTCGTGGATACGGCTACGCGAAGACGGCACGAACATAAAAACGACCATTCCCGCGCGTCGGTATGTGTTGCGGGCTAAATAATTTGTAATTCGGCGGCAAGTGGTTTGTAACATAAGGCGGCTTATATCTCCCTCATGATTGATCATGACAGGAGTTTCAGCCTAATGCCATCCGACCGTTTAAGGGATGTAACAGTTAAAGGACGCGCACGTCGTCCGTTTCGGGGCGCGGTCTCGATTCTTGGCGCTGGACTTCTAAGCGCCGGCTTGCTTACTGCGATTGTGCCTGGCGTATCGACGACGCCGGCTTACGCGCAGGACAACCGCACACCGCCAAGCTTCGCCGATCTCGCGGATAAGGTCCGTCCGGCGGTCGTCAGCGTGAATGTGAAATCGAGTGGCGGTGGCGGCGAGGTCGCAAATCGCGATTTCCCGATGCCCGACCTGCCCAACGATCACCCCCTTCGCGAGTTTTTCGATCAGTTCAAGAAAAACCAGCCCGAACGTCGCCCGTCTCGCGCGCAGGGGTCGGGGTTTCTGATCTCGTCCGACGGTTATGTGGTGACAAACCATCACGTGGCCGATAAAGCCGATGAGATCGAGTTGATCTTTGAGAACGAAGAGAAATACAAGGCAACAGTCGTTGGAAGCGATGCGCGAACCGACATCGCATTGTTGAAAATCGAGGGAAACAAAAAGTTCGACCGCTATCTCGATTTTGCTGGCGAGACACCTCGTGTGGGTGACTGGGTTCTTGCGGTTGGAAACCCGTTCGGCCTCGGCGGCACGGTGACTGCAGGCATCGTGTCCGCGTCGGGTCGTGACATCGGGTCAGGGCCTTACGATTTTCTTCAGATCGACGCGGCTGTGAACAAGGGCAACTCCGGCGGGCCGTCGGTCAATCTCCGTGGCGAAGTCATTGGCGTAAATACCGCGATTTATAGCCCGAGCGGCGGCAGCGTCGGGATCGCCTTCGCCGTGCCTGCATCGACCGCACGCGACGTGGTTGAAAAAATCAAACGCGACGGCAAGGTATCGAACGGCTGGCTTGGCGTTCAGATTCAAAGCATCGATGAAAAGCTCGGGGTCGAGCTTGGGTTGAAAAATAACAAAGGTGCTTTGATCGCGAAAATCCTTCCTGAAGGTCCGGCTGCAAAGTCCGATCTGAAAGCCCAGGATGTTATTCTTCGGGTCAATGACAAATTGATCAATACGTCACGCGAACTTGCACGCGTGATTGCGCAGCTTGCGCCAAGTTCGGATGCGAAACTTGTCGTGTTCCGCGGCGGCAAGGAAATCGATCTCACGGTCAAGCTCGGCGAGTTTCCCGCGAACGACAAATATGCGTCGCTTGGAAGCGATGAAGGCCGCGCAAGCAAGGAACTGGAAGACCTTGGTCTCACGCTCGTGCCTGCATCGGAGTTTCCAGGCTCGCGGACCAAAGACGGTGTTGCCATTGCGAGCGTCGATCCGTCATCGCGCGCCGCGGACCAGGGCTTACGCCGTGGTGATATCATCGTTGAGGTCGGCGGCAAGACTGTTTCCACCGCGGACGATGTTGTGGACGGGATTCGCGACGCTCGCGAGAAGGGCAAGAAAAACGTTCTTGTTCAGCTTCGCAGCCGCGATACTCAGCGCTTCCTGACGCTTCCGGTCGATAAGGACAACAAAGACAACAAAGACAAGGACGACGGTAAAGGCAAAGAGACGCCAAAACGGGGCAATCGTCGCTAAACTTGTTTTTCGAGATCGGCTTAGAAGCCTGCTGAAAACCTGCCAGCGCAAATCCACGCTGGCAGGTTCCTTACAACCTGCCGATGGCGGTAAGCATGAGAATTCTTATTATCGAAGACGATCGCACCGCGGCAGAGTTCCTTGCCAAAGCTCTGGTCGAGGGCGGATATCAGACGGAAATTGCGGAAGATGGAGAGACAGGCTTTGCGCTAGCAGCCGGTGGCGGGTTCGACGCTTTGATCGTGGACCGCATGCTACCGAAGCTCGATGGTCTGACTCTTGTTCAGCGCTTGCGTGGAAATGGGGACAAAACGCCCGTTCTTATTCTCAGCGCGCTTGGTGCTGTGGACGACCGGGTGAAGGGTTTGCGTGCTGGCGGTGACGATTATCTGCCCAAACCTTATTCGCTTGTGGAGTTGCTGGCACGAATTGAAGCCTTGATCCGAAGAGGTTCCGCCGAAGGTGCTGTCACGACGTACAAGGTTGATGACCTGATTCTTGACCGGTTGTCGCACAAAGTGACGCGCGGCGGCGAGGCCATCACACTCCAACCTCGCGAATATCGGCTTCTTGAGTATCTGCTGCGGCATGCGGGGCAAGTTGTGACCCGCACCATGCTGCTTGAAAACGTGTGGGATTATCATTTTGACCCGCAGACCAATGTCATCGACGTTCACATTTCGCGGCTTCGATCAAAGATCGATAAGGGCCAGACGAACCCTCTCCTCGAAACCGTTCGTGGTGCGGGTTATATGATCCGTCATGAGCGGACGTAACATCGCGCCCTGGCTGCCGCGCGTTTTCCTCGATACGCCGTTTCGGCTTTCCGCCGTCTATGTGGCGTTGTTCTGCGGCGTCGTGGCCGTAACGTTCATTTATGTCTATTTAAGCTTGCAGGGTTTTCTGACCGATCATGTCCAGGCATCCGTTGAATCGGAGATGGCGAGCCTAACCGCGCGATATGAACAGGCCGGTCTTCCCGGATTGCAGGGCGCAGTTGCAACGCAGTCGTCATCTTCCAAAGATTTCCTGTACCTCTTGGCTGACCAGAACCAGGTGTCGCTCGGCGGCAATCTCGAAGTGATTTCCACCACTCTCTGGAATAATATCGGAGGTGCGACCTTTACGTATCGCAGGACCGGTTCAGACGGCGCGGTCAAGCGGCAAGCGTTTGGAATCGTGACCCGGTTTGCGAGCGGGCACAGGTTGCTGATTGCCCAGGACACAGAGGGTCAGGAGAGCATCAAGAGGTTGATGCGTGAGGCTTTCCTATGGGGATACGGTGTCATCGCCCTGCTTGGTTTGCTTGGCGGCGTCGTTATGAGCGGACGCCTTCTCGCCCGTGTCGAGGAAGCCTCAAGCACGGCGCATGCGATCATGCAGGGGAATCTGAGCAGACGCATCCCGGTCACGGGGCGGGACGACGAATTCGATCGTTTAAGTCGAAACCTCAACGCCATGCTTGATCGGATCCAGGACCTGATGACAGGCCTGAAGGACGTGTCCGACAACATCGCGCACGATCTCAAAACGCCTCTGCATCGGTTAAGAACGCGCGCGGAGCGGGCTTTGCATGAGAACCAATCCCCGGAGCGGCTGAAAAGCGCGCTGACGTCGGTTATCGAAGATGCGGATACGCTCATTCAAACCTTCGACGCCCTGCTGAATATCGCCCGCCTTGAAGCTGGCGCGCGAGACGCGACCTATGGACCGTTGAACATCTGCAATCTCATCCGCGATGTGACTGAGCTTTACGAACCGGTTGCCGATGAACAAGGCTTGAAACTCGTGATGGGATGCGCGGGCGACGTTATCATTTCCGGGGAACGGCATCTTTTGGGACAGGCCCTGGCCAATCTGATAGATAACGCGATAAAATATGTCGCTAATGAAGGCCCAAGTCTGCGGAAGGCGGTGCATCATGACGCGAATGCCATCGAGGTCGGTTTTGAGGACAACGGCGAAAGCGTGGACGTTATCGTGGCGGACCATGGCCCTGGTATCCCCGCGGCTGATCGCGAGCGCGTTCTGCAACGCTTTGTGCGGTTGCAACCGAGCCGCTCCACGCACGGTAGCGGTCTGGGCCTTAGCCTTGTTGCCGCGGTCGCAAGGCTGCACGGAGGACAGGTAATTTTGGAAGATAACGCGCCTGGCCTGAGGGCGCGGCTCCGCCTGCTGAAAACCCTGCCTGTGTTAAACGCTGACCGGCATTGACTGAACCGCAACGGGACTTGAGCAACGCCGTGGACCTCAACCCAGCAGTTACAACGGAGGCGCAACTCGATGGAGGCGCAACTCGATCCGCGCTCGCTTGCTTCCCGGCTTTCGGGCGTGACCCCGCCCATTGACGACAGTGGTGCTTCGGGATCGCTCGCGCTTGACCGATTGCTTCATGGGAAGCCTCTGGAAGCCGTCGTCAACCAGATGGCGCTGCTTCCCGGTGCGGCCTCGCTTCATCTTCATGGATTTTTAAGCGGCGTATTCGGCGGTTCGGACTTTCTCAGTCGGATTGCCGCGCGCGATCCGGTCTTTTTCGGCAAGGTCCTTTGCGACCCGCTGGAGCCGCTGTTCGATGATGTGCTGACAAACGCGCGATCCGATGCCATAGACGCGAAAACCACCAAGGAACTGATGGCCGGATTGCGACGCGCGAAAGCGAAAGTCGCTTTGAGCACGGCTTTGGCGGACCTTGGCGGCGTTTGGAGCGTGGAAGCGGTAACCGCGCGTTTGAGCCAGGCTGCACAAGTTTTCGTCTCGTCGGCAGTCGATTTTCTCCTTACTCAGGCGGCGCGGGCGGGACATTACCTCCCGGCGCATTCGACGTCCCCTTCGCAGAAAAGCGGCCTCATTATTCTTGGAATGGGGAAGTTCGGCGCGAACGAACTCAATTATTCCAGCGATATCGACCTGATTATTTTTTACGAAAGCGATGGGATTCGCATTCCGGCTGGTAAGGAGCCGCAGGCTTTTTTTGTACGTCTTGCCCGCGATCTCGTTCATATTCTGCAAGAGCAGACCGCCGACGGATATGTGTTCCGGACCGATCTGCGGCTTCGGCCCGACCCCGGCTCCACCCAGGCCGCGATCTCTACGACAGCCGCTTATTACTATTATGAAACGCTCGGTCAGAATTGGGAGCGCGCCGCCTACATCAAAGCGAGACCTATAGCTGGCGACCTGGAAGCCGGTACGCGGTTTCTGGCCGGCCTCGAGCCATATATCTGGCGGCGCTATCTCGATTATAACGCCATCACGGATATTCACGCCATGAAACGCCAAATTCATGCAGCCAAGGGACATACGCAGATCGCAGTGGCGGGGCATAACATCAAGCTGGGGCGCGGCGGCATTCGTGAGATCGAGTTCTTCGTGCAGTCGCAGCAGCTTATCGGCGGCGGGCGTCAGCCGCTTTTGCAATCGCGCGGAACGCTCGACGCGCTGAACCGGCTTGTCGAGTTCGAGTGGATCGCTCCGTCGATCCGCGACGACTTGCGCGACGCATATTGTTTTTTGCGCCGCATCGAGCACCGGCTCCAGATGGTAGCCGATCAGCAGACGCACACTCTCCCCTCGTCTCCCGACGACCTCTCGCGGTTCGCGCGGTTTGCCGGGTATCGCGAACTCCAGGATTTCGAGCGCGATCTGTGCCAGCATATGCAAGCGGTTCAGACCCATTATGCGTCCCTGTTCGAAAGCGTGCCTGAACTCACGCCGACGCGCGTTCAGGGCAATCTGGTCTTCACAGGCGACGCCGACGACCCGGCAACGGTCGATACCCTTCGCCGTCTGGGGTTCAAAAACCCGTCCGGCGTCATCGCGCTTGTCAAAGGCTGGCACTTTGGCCGTTATCGATCCATGCGCTCCGTGCGCGCCCGCGAAATTTTGACGGAGTTCACGCCCGTATTGCTTGAAGCGCTTGCTGAGACCGCAGACCCCGATCTGGGCATCTCCACCCTCGACACGTTCCTCCGTGAAATTCCGGCTGCGTTGCAACTGTTTTCCATGCTGCGGGCCAATCCGCCTTTGCTCAAACTTCTGGCCGAGATCATGGGATCGGCACCGAGACTTGCACGTATCCTGAGCAAGCGCCGTCGCGTGATGGACGCGGTGCTCGACCCCGGCTTCCTCGGCATAGCGCCAACCCGCGCCGAGTTGCTCGGCATCGTCTATATCGACGCGATGCGGGGCGAGACCTATGAGGGCCGTCTGAACCGCACCCGTGTGAACGGCCAGGAACAGGCCTTTGCTGTCGGCGTCGGGCTTTTGTCGAGGACCTTGACTGCGCAGGGAGCCGGGGAGGCTTACTCGCTGCTTGCCGACGTGGTGATCGAAACGCTGGTGGATGCCGTGCAGGCCGAGTTTGGCAGGCCGGATCTGCCGGCGCCCGCGGTGATCACCATGGGCAAGCTTGGCGGGCGGGAAATGACGGCGGCGTCCGATCTCGACCTCATCGTGGTATACGAGGCGACGAACGCGGATGCGCCCCAGCATTACGCGCGGTTCACGCAGAGACTGATCGCCGCTTTGTCCGCGCAAACCGCCGAAGGCAACCTGTATGACGTCGATATGCGCTTGAGGCCTTCGGGAAACGCTGGTCCCCTCGCGGTGCATATCGAAGGGTTTGCGGCCTATCAGCGGGATCAGGCCTGGACCTGGGAGCATATGGCGCTGACGCGTGCTCGGGTTGTGGCTGGTTCGCCAGACTTGCAGGCCCGTCTGTCTCGCGCGATTGACGATATACTTCGCCATCCGCGCAACGTAGCAAAGACAACGGCGGACGTGCGCGAAATGCGTGCGCGGATTGCGAAAGAGAAGGGCACCGCCGAGATTTGGGATACGCGCAACCACGCGGGCGGGCTTCTCGATATCGAGTTCATTACACAATACCTGCAACTCATTCACGCGGCGGCTCATCCTGAAGTGCTTTCACAGAACACACTTCAGAGTTTACGCAATCTGGCTTGCGTGAACCTTGCCGCCCTCCACGATACCTCTTCCGCCGAATTTCAAACTAGCCTGTCGAGCCATGACACCGACGCGTTGATCAGCGCCGCGGAATTATACCAGACTATCGCGAAGGTCCTGCGGCTATGCACCGATGGCCGTTTCAATCCCGCCAGCGCCGCGCCTGGACTGATCGCGCTGCTTCTGGAGATCACGGGCGAACCGGACCTGTCGCGATTGGAAGCACGCTTGGCCGAAAACTACGCCTTGATATCTAAGATTTTCGCAAACACATTGCATGAATAAAGGCGGCTATCGCACCGCGATACCCGCCTCGTTACTTCCGCGACAAATAATTCGTTAGACCATTTGTCCGTTAGGCGTCATTTTATCTACGGCTTGAGGGAGGATATGCGAGAGCTTCTCTGACAATTCTTCGGGCGTCATCCCGGCGCGCGCCGCAAGGTCTTTCAAAGTGTCGTTGCCAACAACCTTGTTCACGTCCTGCGACGTGATCGGCTTGTTTTCTCCGGTCCCGATCCAGGACTTGACCGTATCGCCAAGGCCATGCTCCTGAAAATCTTTAACGAGGCCTTGTACGCCGCCGTGCTTTTCGACGAGATCATGCACCACCGAGGCCATTTGCCCTCCGACAACCCCGCCCAGTACACCGCTTAAAAAACTCATGGTTGTTCTCCTGTTTTTATTGTAATCGGTCGACTTGACCGTAGCTATGGGTGCTAAACGAAATTAATGCGCAATCGATCCGTGACAGTAGTTCAATTAGATGCTGATAGCCATTGCAATGCAGAATCACATATATTGTCTTAAAACAACAGGTGATTTACATGGATCATTTGCAGGCTTTTTTGGACGATAGCGGAAGTTTCTCCGATCCAAACAACACTTACATGACGATTGCAGGGTTTGTTTCCACCCCTGATCGATGGAATCATTTCGCCACGGGATGGGTATCCATTTTACGTGAGTTCGGTATCGACTCCTTACACATGAGGGACTTCAACGATAAGAACTCGCAAACATATAAGCGTCTGAAAGCAGACTTAGATGCCGAGGCTTCGTTCATATCAGATCTAATAGGCCTGACAAAACAAACCGTAACCTCTGCGACCGAAGCATCGATTAGGATCTCAGATTTCAAAGAATTCTGCGAACATAACGGTGTAAGACTCAATCCATATGCAACTGCAATTTACGGGTGCATAATCTGTATGCGAATGAAATATCCATGTAGCAAGATAGAAATTATCGTTGACCGCTTCAGTAAGGCGCCTCTTGCATGTCAGCTTGCGCTTGCATATGCTCGCTCGGATGCGAAAAGAGACTTGAATGTTGATCAGATTACTATCCGACCTCTCGCAGGCGCTGAGACTTCAAAAACCGTTCTTCCAATGCAGGCAGCAGATATGCTTAGTTGGGAGATGCGGAAATTAGTCGAAGATCGCAGCGATTGGACATATTCACAAAGCGAACGCCAGGAAATGCGTCTCGGGGAAAGCTACAATCACTATCATAGCCGTTATTTAGGACGTTTCGGAAGTCCGCCTCGAGAACGGCGGAGTTTTTTAAGTTTACTCAATGGTGAGACAACGCGACCTCACGGGGTTATACTCGACAGATGGAGCCTGGAAAAGCTGCAGTTGAGCCATCCGGTTGGTTGGGGCGTAGTTTAATGCGTGCGCAGTTTAAGACGATAGCACCTTCCCCGGATTAAGCACGCCCACCGGATCGAACACCCCCTTCACCCGACGCATCATATCCATTTCCACATCGCTTTTCATCGCCGCCAAGCCGGCCACTTTCATGCGGCCGATGCCATGCTCCGCGCTGATGGACCCGCCAAGCGCCAGCGCTGCGCCGTGCACGGCCTCCGACACCTCATCCCAGCGCGCGAGAAATGCCGCCGCATCGCCGCCGACCGGTTGTGAGATATTATAATGAATGTTGCCATCGCCGAAGTGGCCATAGGGCACAGGCCGCGCGTCGGGCATCAGGCGCGCGACTGCGGCGTCGGCATCGGCAATAAACCGCGGGACGGCGGAAACCGGGACGGACACGTCGTGCTTGATGCTGCCGCCTTCGCGTTTCTGCACCTCGGACATCACCTCACGCATCCACCAGAAATCCTGCGCCTGCGCTTGCGATGCGGCAACGGTGGCGTCGGCGACGATGCCCGTTTCCAACGCGCTTTCCAGCAGCCGCATCGTGACCTGCTCCGCGAGGCCATCGGGGATCGGCGACGAAATCTCGAACAGTACGTACCACGGATGCGACGCGCACAACGGATCGCGGGCGCGGGTCTCGTGACGCAGCGTGAAGTCGAGCAGCAGGCGGGGAATGATCTCGAATGCGGTGAGAAGCGGGCCTGCTGTTTCGAACGCGGATGTAAAGAACTGCGCGGCTGCATCGAGCGAGGCAAAGCCCGCAAACACGGTGGCGACTTCGGCAGGCTGCGGAAACAGCTTCAGCGTCGCCGCAGTGATGATGCCGAGCGTGCCTTCGGAGCCGATCATGAGGTTGCGCAGATCGTAGCCGGTGTTGTCCTTGCGCAACGCCTTGAGGCCATGCCATACCTGCCCATCGGCAAACACCACCTCCAGCCCCAGCGTCAGGTCACGCATGTTGCCATAACGCAACACTGCGACGCCGCCCGCGTTGGTGGCGAGGTTGCCGCCGATGGTGCAACTTCCCTCCGAGCCGAGGCTGAGCGGAAACAGCCTGTTGACAGCGTCAGCGGCATCCTGCACTGCGATAAGCGTCACGCCTGCTTCCGCCGTGATCGCGTTGCCCGCTGCGTCCACGCTGCGAATACGGTTCATGCGGTTGAGGTTGAGAATGATCTCGTTGCCGCCGTCGAACGGGATTTGCCCGCCAACAAGGCCCGTGTTGCCGCCTTGGGGCACGATGGCGATGTGCTCGGCATTGGCCAACGCTAGGATCGCGCTGACTTCATCGACGCTGCTGGGCTTCAGCATCATCGGCGACGCACCCACGTATTTGTCGCGCCATTCGTGCAGATGGGGGGCGAGTTCGGCCTGATCGGTGATGGCGTATTTCTCACCGACGATGGCGGCGAAATGGGCGAGAACATCGGTGGACGGCGTTTTAAGCG
>CBDFGZ010000013.1:0-98097 GCA_965247345.1 Rhodomicrobiaceae bacterium
ATCCAAAGTGACGTTCAAATTGCAGACGACTTACATCTACCCCATATCTATCTCGAAACTCGTCAATTAATTCATGAGCATCATCACCGTCGATACCAAGATCTTTAAAAAGATCGATGTTAGAAGAAAAGCCTCTTTTGAATCTCACTCCCAGCTCTTCTAAAAACAACTTTATAGTTTCATCGTATATAATTTGTTCGGATTGAGGACATCACTCACCGTACTCTATATTGACGCGGCTTGCGGTACAGATTCCGTCTCATGCCATAATGCGATAGCTCTAATTGCTATTTATATGCTTATCAATCAAATTGACTACATCTAACAAAGTATAAACCTCTCTCCACTCTTTACGAGGTACTTTTGTCTTGAATTCACGTTCAAGATCTAATGCCATTGCCGTGGCATCGTCCGATAACATTTTAAGGTCTTCGATTATACGACTAGAAAGATATATAGGATGCCCTTTCGGAATAAGAGTCATGACTATTCTGATTGTAGCTTTTTCAATTGCTTCTCTGCGTGTCATACTAACCCTATTCGTTAAAGCATGTGTATGTACAGTATCCGATTTTTGCCGCATCGTAAGCTACTAAGCCTGCGGCAACAAACGGTACTGCTCTACCAGCTATACCCCATACTCGAGTAGTTCCTAAAATCCGAGTGCCAATTCGAGGGTCAAAAGCCGGATTGACATCCCGTAACGTAAAGCCAAGATAACTTAATGGATTGGTGAACTTACTAGCGTTTTTTATGACTGGGACATCGATCATAGATTTGGGGATTGGAATAAGCGCAGCTCCTACTCCACCCCTTAGGAGCAATTCTTCAAGACCATAATGTTCTGCCGTACACCCGCCTAGACATTGACCAAATTTCTTAAGCTGGCTTTCGTCAGCGTTGACCTCGATCCCTTCGAGCTCAATTGACGGGCTGGTGTTGTAGCCACTTTCTTGATGCTGTTCTGCATTAAACATATGTGCGAAGGCGGCACTGTTTGCTCCATTTGCGAACTTGCCCCCCGTGAGCACTGAGGCCGTACCACCGAGCGCGCCCGACACGAGCGTGCGCACGAACTTTCCTTCATCACCCGCGATATTGCCAAGGGCCGTGCCTTTGGCCGTCGCGATTGACCCGATCTCGCCAGCGGCACCCGTCGCAAAGCCTTGCAGGAAGTTACCGCCCTGAGCCACGGTCAGGGCCCCGTTGACAACGCCATGAACCAGCACTTTGGTCACGTCAGCCGCGTACATCAGGGCATCGCCGATATTTTTCCACACCCCCGCCGACACGATGGCGAAAGCGAACGCCTCAAGGGCCTGGAGCGGCGTGCCTCCGGTGGCAAGGGTTATGCCAGCGGCTGCAGCCGCGCATCCGATGGGGCCGCCAAACGTGCATGCCGCAAGCTGCAACAAAGACCGCACGATTGAGCTTGAAAGAAGAGCCTTCACCGCATGCACGATGCCCCGGAAGATGGCGCCGATGGCGTGGCCGATGGCCTTGAACAGCCCGGACAGAAAATACCCGGACGGGTCCGTGAACGACAGGGGGTTGTTCTGCACGTAGGAGTACGGGTTCAGGGCCTGGAGGTTTGTCGCGTCCTGGATGAACGGATCGGCGGACAGGAACCGCCCGAGTTCCGGGTCATACACCCGCCCGTTCATGTGCACGAGGCCGATGGGGTCGAGCTGCTCGTGGCCGGTGTAGCCCCGCGTGATGCGTCCGTTCTGCCACAGCGCCGCGGGCACGTTGAGGAACGCGGCCCAGGTCACGTCGCGGCGCTTGCCCCAGGCGTCGAAGGAGAACCGGTCCGTGACCGCGCCCGTGGCGTCGGTGACCACGTCGGTGGAGCCCAGATGATCCCGCAGCATGTACATCGTGTCGGCCGCGCCGCCGCCGGAGACGGGTTCGGTGACGACCGCAATGCCCGCGATGTAGGTCTTCGCCTTCACCGTGGTGCCGCTCGCGATCACCTCGTGGGTGCCGCCCGCGATGTAGGTCGTCGTCGTGGTGCCGGTCTCGTTCCTGTCGATGCGGCGGAACCGGGCCCGGTCCGGCCCGTAGGCGATCTCGATCTGGCGGAGATCCTTCTGCATCAATGTCGGCATGTTGAACGCCGACCAGGTGACCGCGCGGCCGTCGCCGACCGTCATGTTGCCGTTGCCGTCGTAGCAGTAGCTCGCGGATTTCGTGCCCGCCACCGCCGAGACCGCGTGGGGTCCGGCGAACGGGTTGACGGTGCACGCGCCAGCGTTGGCGCCATAAGTGTAGGCCCCGGTGTCGGATTTGCTCGTGATGTTGCCCAGCGCGTCATAGGCGACGGTCACCGTCACAGCACTCGATGGCGCGCCTGCCGGCGTCACCGTGGACGCCGTCACCCGGTTCAGGGCGTCGTACTGGAAGGTCTCGGCGATGGCCTGTTTGGCGTCGGTGCGCGACAAAAGATTGCCCACCGTGTCGAAGCTGTACGCGAGGTTCTGGATCGCCCCCGCCGCCGCACTGGACGAGCCGATCGTGGACAGATGCCCCGTGGTGGCATCGAAGCTGCGCACCTCGCTGACCCCGTTGCCAAGCGCGGCCCCCGTGACATTACCCCGCGCGTCGGCGCTCGTCGCCCGCCAGTAGCTTACCCCTGAGAACGCGTTCCGCAGCTCGGACAGATGCCCGAACGCCGTGTACACGCTCTGGATGGTCAGCCCCGTGGGATACGCCGTGGTGGCCACCCGGCCCGACCCGTCATAGGTGTTCGACACCCCGTAGGTCGCCCCGTCGATGGTCTCGGTCTTTTGTGCAGGGCGGCCCAGCGCGTCGTAGGCGATGCTCGCCGCGTAGCCATATCCCGACACGGAGCCGGGCTTGCCGATGCCCTTCGCCGCCGTGTCGTACACCCATGTGGAGACCTGCGGGGTGGCCCCGGTGGCGTCGTCGGTGCGGGTCAGCATGCGTCCCAGCACGTCGTAGGTCATGCGGGTGACCTGGCCGCGTCCGTCGGTCTGCTCGATCGCCAGGCCAAGGGCATTGGTGCGGTAGGACCAGGTGCCCTTGTCCGGATCGGACATGGCCGTCTTGTTGCCACGGATGTCGTAGGCCATGGTGGTCACGTTGCCGGACGCGTCCGTCATGGCCACGAGCTGGCCGAGCGCGTTGTAGCCATAGGTAATGGACTTGCCGGCGTTGTCGGTGGCGCTCGCCATCCGGCCCGCCCCGTCGTTCACCACCGTCTTTGTCTGGGAAAGCCCGTTCCAGCTCGTCAGCACCACCCCGTTGTAGGCCATGGTCTCGGTCCTGGTGTCGGGCCTCGTGGTCCGGAGCGGCCGGCCAAGGAGATCGTACCGCACGCCCGTCCAGTACTGCGTGCCGCCCTCGAGGGCCGGCTCCCCCTGGCGAAGCACGCGGCCCTGCCCGTCGTAGACCGTGTCCACATCAATGAAGCGACCGTCGAAGCCCTCCACGGATTTGCGGATCACCCGGTGCAGCCTGTCGTAGAACGCCGCCGACACCGGCGCCCCGTCCGCGATGCTCACCGCCGCGTAGGCCCCGTTTGCGGGGCATGCGACGGTGGAGGTGGAACAGCTGTAACGATAGCTCGCGGTCTTCGCGCCGTCGGCCCGGGTCTCAAGGGTCGCCTGCCCGAAGCTCGTGTAAGCCCACGTGGTGGTGAGACCGTTCGGACCCGTGGTGGCGGTGGCCAGGCCATGGACCGGATCGTAGGCGTTGGTCTGGGTCTGGCCCAGCGGATTGGTCTCGGTGATCTTGTATCGGACGCGGGTATCGTAGGTATAGCTCGTAGTCCGGCTCGACGCCGCGATCCCGCTGGTCGACGCCGACGCCCAGCTTTCGGTCACGCTCGTCACCGCGCCGAAGCCGTTGCGGGTGTAGGTCTTGGTGGTGGACAGCGCGTCGCCGGGCTCGATGGTCTCGCTCGCAAGCAACCCCGTCGACGAATCGTAGGTGAAGCTTGAAGTCCGCACCTGATCGGGCACGCCCGGTGCCTTGTGGGTGACGCTCGCCGACCGCAGCCGCCCCAGCCGCCAGTTCGTTACATCGTGGTCGTAGACGTTGGTGGTCACCTTGCTGAAGGTCTGGCTCCCAAGCGTCGTGATCACCTCAAGGCGCGTTACGAAGCCGTAAGCGTCGTAGGTGGAGTTCTCCGTCGCGGTGCCGAGATCGGCTCCGTTCAGGTCCTTCTTCCTGGTGACGGATTGTGGCGAATAGCGGAAACAATGCCTGCTCGCCTCGGGATCCCCAACGCACGTGGACGCCCAGTAGATGGTCTTCTCGTCGAGCACCGTGCCGTCCGGGGCCACCGTCTGGGAATGGCCGAGCTGCCCTTGCGTGCGCTGGTCCACATACTGGTTGTAGGCGCTCTCGGTCACGATGCCCGTCGCATCGTCCGTCACTGTCATGGTCGCAAAACCAAGGCTGCCGATGCCCCTGGTGTGCTCCTTCAGCCCGGCATACCTGTACGACTGACTGTTGGTGCCGCCAATGCCGTTGTCGGTCACGATCTTCGATACCACGTAGCTCGCCGCCGCCACGTCCTGGACCGGATACACCGCATCGCTGCGCTTTGTGTACACGGAGGGGTCGGTCAGCGGCTTGTACTGGACCTGAACCGTGTTGCCGAGACCGTTCACGATGGAGGAAACGAGGTGTTTTGTGGGCGCCGCTACGACCGAGTTGAAATAGCCGACACTTGATTTGAACAGAATGTTCGGCGCGTTCGTGCCGGTGAAATTGCCGGTGGCAAACACTGTCGCGTTGACAGGGACAGAGTCGCCAGACACCGGGATCCTCGGATTGGTCTGGTCGGACGCGCGCAAGCTGACGGTTCGGAACGTTCCGTCGCCGTTCGGCACCATGATGACGTCGGCGGCGTCGCTGTAAGTGGTCGTGGGTGTGCAAGGCGGAGGTGGCGGCGGTCCGTTGTCGTCAACGAGAAAAAGGCGTCCATCGGCAACACCTGATGTCGACTTGCCTGTGGCAGGCTCCGCGTCCGCCACTGATAGCGCATACCTTCCGCGACCGAGTTTTCTCGTCCTGTTATCCGAGAGGGTATGAGGAGCTTTGACGGTGGTGTCGTCTGTTTTTGCGAGGCTTAACGATGCGAGTTTTATGAATGGCGCAAGGCTAGCCCCGCCGCCGTTATCTACCGGGCAGTATGTGGTGTCCGAACTATGCGATCCCGGAATATAAAAGCTGCTCTTGCCGACGCCGAAGTAGTCGCCGGTGGCGACAATTTTCGAGGTCTTCGAGACCGATTGCGGAAGTGTTTGCGTGACTTCGGTAAACGTCCCGTCGCCCTTCGACAGCCAGGTCAAGTCGACCGATTGCGAGTAACTGTTGATCCAGTGGAGATCGGTCAAACCGCTGTCGCTCAGGTTTCCTGACGCGACAACGCCGTAACCATTGCGGGTTTCACCGCCTGTGACATAATAGCAATATCTTGGATTACAACGGATATCGCCGGTCGGCTTGGTGCCGACCCTGACCCTCGTGAAAGTCCCATCCCCCTTCGATAGGAACATCAAATCGTAATCATTGTTCTGGACGACGTTGCGGTTGGCATCGGTGGTGTACCAGACGCTGGCAAACCTTACTCCGCTCGCATCCACCTTCATGGCGTAAAAATCGGTCAGGCCGTCGCCGTTGAAGTCGCCCGCCGCCACGATTTTGTAACCGGTGGGGATCATGCCAGCATAAGGCGTCCCTCCCGCAGGACTGACCACAAAAGTCGCGGTGCCACTCGAAGTTGCTCCCGTCGTCCAGCCGCTCGATGCGGATGAGGAGGGGGCCAGTTGTGTGGCCGTAAACGTCCCGTCGCCATTGGCGAGCCAGACCAGATCGGTGCCACTTGCATCCCTGTTGCCGTATTTGTCGATTTGATAGGAATAGAGGTCCGTCAGTCCATTCCCGCGAAAGTTGCCGGCACCGACAATCGCATGGCGGTATGGCAGACCTTTACCGGGAGGCGGCACGGCCTGGGCCTCTCCATCAACTGCGCTTGTCGCAGGCGGGATCGTGATCCTGTTGAAGGTGCCGTCGCCTTTGGAGAGCAGCACATAATCGTTCTGATTGGGCTGCTTGTCGCCCCAGCCGCCGGTTTGTGCAAGATAGATATCGGACCCGCCCTTGCCACCGAAACTGCCAACGGCGTAGACCTTGTAGGCTGCCGGTATCAGGTCCGACGCCTGTCCAGCCACGCCGAGGTTCTGCTTGTCGAAGGTGCCGTCGGCTTTGCCGAACCAGATCAGATCCTGAGTGCCTGCCTGTTTGCGACCGTATTGATCGAGCTTCGAAAGGATTAGATCTGTGCGGCCGTCGCCGTTGAAGTCTCCTGAGGCAATCACCTGGTATGTCGGGCTTGAGCCAGCACCGTAACCGCTAATCCCCAAATCATTGGCACCCGCCACCTGAACATTCGTAAACGGGCTTACCCCCGCGGCCAGATCCTCCGGTGCTGCCCAGTTGAACGTGGTCGGGGCCATACACTGGGACGCGGTGCATTCGGTGATGGTCTGCAACTGATTGGCGGAGCGGTAGGCGAGGCGGTAATCGCGAAACAGGGTGGCGTCCGCGTAGACCTTCACGTTGGTGAGACGCTTCGATGACGTGTACTTTGCGCCCGCAAAGTAACTCGTGGTGGGTTTCGGCGATGTTTCGTAAACAAACTGCACCGAGTTGTAGGGAGAGAGCCCTTGCGCGTCGTTGCCGGTGTAATCCACGCGCGTGATGCCGAACTCGCCGGTGGCCGTGTCGTTGAAGTAGGTGTATTTGACGTAGTTGCCCACCGTGTCAGACAACTTGTTCAGCGCCCAGGCTCTGGCCTCGGATTTGCCCACCGCCAGCGGTCGCGCATCAGTGGTGGTGCCGTAATCGAGGATCTCGCCAGACTTTTTCCAGACCCTGAACGACTGCGGGCCTGACCCCGCACTTCCAGACGAGACGATCTTTGAAAACTCTTCGGACGCGGTGCGATACTCGGTTCCGTCCGCCCCGTAAGTCCCCGACACCGGCACAAGCCGCTCGCCGTTCAGACAGAACTTGTCGCCCGTCGTCAAATCGACGCCCTTGACGACTCCGTCGTGAAAAAGATCGCTGCCGCAGCGCGAGATGGTGGACAGCCCGCCGATGGAGCCGCCAAAGCCCATGACACCTTTGCCGCCGCCGCTCGAATAGCCAAGCGTCAGTTTCGGCTGCACACCTGTGGTGCCGACGGGAACCATGATGGGGATCGAGTAACTGGCCGCACCGTCGGAGCCGACCCCGAACTCGGCAGCCGTGGCACCCACGGTATCGCTTGCAGGAAGCGTGCGACCCGAACCGCCGAACCTACTGTTAAGGCCCGCAGAAAATGCTGTGGAGCCAGTTAAACCAAGGTCAAGAACAAGAAAGCACGCAAGAATACTCAAACGAAACTTGAACATCAAGCCGCTCCCCACGCCAACTGTATATTGCAAATCGTCGTTAACTGTTGGGTAAGCGTGAATACAGCACAAGTCGGTCTACGTGCCCCGTAAAACCGTGTCCGCCTCAACTCAGCCCAATAACTTGCCTTTAGCGAAAAATTAACCTAAACGTCAATGGTGTTTTTGATCTGCATCGGAAAAACTTTGTATACAAAAGCGTCACAAATCTACTAAGCGCTTGATCCACCGCGTTTTCGGAGATTCCGTCATGCGTAAGAAACGAGCACTTGGCTGAAAAATCGAAACATCTTTGCCACAACTCATCTCCGTGAGCGAAAACCAAGGACCTTAAATACGAAGCCAAAGGTCAGAGTTTAATCAGGTTGCGTCACAAAGCATGAAAGGTCGAGAAACCCGCCTCGTGCTTTCTTACAGTAAGCGTAAGTATAAGGATTTAGCTCGTGCTGGCGTCAAATACGAAACCAAAAAGACGACGTCGGTGGCGTGTGATACCATTCCTCGTCCTCAGTCTTGGCCTTGGGGGATGTCTTTCAAGCCTGTTACCCGCTGGCGTCACCGGTGAACCAACGCTGTCCACGGACCAGCCAGCGGTCACACAAGATCGGCAAAGAAAATTAACGGACAGACCTTTTGGCGATACCGGACCCGTGCGAGGGAGGGAAACAAGTCCGTCCAAGGAGGATCGCAACGAGGTCGTGTTTGGGAGCGGCTTATTTGCCAGCGGGAAAACGGGGGCTTCGAAGGCCGTTGCGAGCGATGGAGAATTCAGCCTGAATTTCGCCGAAGCCAATGTCCGTGAAGTGGCACAGACCGTCCTTGGCGATATGCTCGGTCAAAACTTCGTCGTGGATTCGACAATCGACCAGCGGATCACGCTTCGAACCAATCGCCCGCTCGCCAGAAACGCACTCCTTCCCACCCTTGAGACAACACTTGCCGCGTCTGGCCTGGCTATCATAAAGGATGGCGATGTCTACCGCGTTCTGCCAGCCGCAAAAGCGAAGGGAAGCTCAGGCCGCGTAGTCAGCGTTTCCGGCACCGACCGCCTTCAACCGGGCTACGGCGTGACGATCGTCGCGCTCGAACATTTAGCGCCGTCGCAGATGGCGAAAATCCTCGATCCCATGGCGCCCGAACGCAGCATTCTTCGCGTCGACGACGGACGAAATCTGCTTTTTCTTTCGGCGACGGGGCCGGAAACCAAAAATCTGCTGGAAACCATCGAGATCTTCGACGTGAGCGCGCTGAAAAGCATGTCGTTTGGATATTTCAAACTGAAGAATGCGAAAACGACCGAAATCACGTCGGAGCTGAACAGTCTCACACGGGCCTATCAGGCACAGTCCGGTTTCAATCCGCCGCAGGTGATCCCCATCGACCGTCTGAATGCCGTCCTGGTGTTTTCATCGCAGGCGGCGACGCTGAAGTTGTTTCAGAACTGGATTTCACGCCTCGATAAAGAGAAAAGCGATGGCGAGGCTCGCGTTTATATTTACCGTGTCAAGAACCGCAAAGCAAAAGAGCTTGCGGGATTGGTAGCAAGTCTGTTTCAGAGAGGCTCGGACACAGCCCTCAATCGTGGCGTCGACACACCACCAGACTCGAAAACGACCGATCTTACGACGGCGAATGCGGACGTGACGCGCACGGCCTCGTTTCAGCGCCAGGATAGCGTTCGTCAGGACACGCTTCGCATCGACGGTAGAGGCGGTCAGGACATGCGGGTGATCGCAGACCTGGACAATAACTCGCTTGTCATCAAGGCGAGCGCGGACGAATACAAATCCATTCTGTCTGCGTTGTCGCGTCTCGATGTGGTTCCGCCTCTTGTCATGGTCGAAGTGACGATTGCCGAAGTCGTGCTTAACGATCAGCTCAAGTTTGGCGTGGAGTGGTTCTTCAAAAAAAAGCAGCAGGACGCGACCTTCTCCGGGATCGATACCGGTCGCATTCTGTCGAAATTTCCAGGATTTTCGTATTTCTTCAATGCCGCCGACGTTCAGGTGGTTGTGAACGCGGTATCCGATGTCACAAGCGTCAAGATCGTGTCCTCGCCCAAGGTCATGGTCATGGATAATAAGACCGCGACGCTGCAAATCGGGGATCAGGTGCCGATCATCACAGGCACGACTCAGGCCGTGACCTCCGTGGATGCGCCGGTCATTCAGACAGTTAAATACTACGATACCGGCGTGATCTTGAAGGTAACCCCACAGGTCAATGCAGGCGGATTGATCAGCATGGATATCAATCAGGAGGTGAGCAACGTGGCACCCGACAGTTCACAGGGTGTGAACTCGCCAACCATTCAGCAACGCAAGATCAGTTCCACAATCGCCATCCAAAGCGGCCAGGCGGTGGTGCTCGGCGGTTTGATCAGGGATCAAAAAGCTGTATCCAATACAGGCGTTCCCCTGCTCTCCCAACTGCCTTCCGTGGGCGACATCTTCAAATCCAGCGGCACCAAATCCGACCGCACCGAACTGATCGTCATCATCAGCCCGAAAGTGATTATGGATCAGTCCGACGCCCGCGAGGCCACCGATGAAATTCGCTCGAAAATGCGAGGCTTTAACAGCGGTGGAAACTTTAAGCGTTAAGGCCTGACATCCTGGTTAAAAGGAAGTGCGCCAGTTATTTGCCCATACAGGTGTTTTTCAGGTCGGGGTTTAGGTTTCTTTTTTCGGGAAAGGGGCTGTGACACGGGTTATTGTACGCGGATATCATAGATTCATTCTTCATTGAAGAAGCGATGAAGTCTTTGGATCACGCCATTGCTTATAACGTGAACATCGCCGAGCAACGGATTGATAAAGCGGAAGTAACACATACGACCGTGTCAGATTCGCCGGGGGCGGCCGTCATTGGAGGCAATGCGTCGCAGGTGAGCCAGACCACGAATGTGTCCATCGGACAAGGCTTGAAGGACTTAGCCGATCTGATGAGGCTCGTAAATGAGGCGCAAATTCAGGGTTATGACCAAATTAGCCAACAGCTTGCCGTCATCCGAAATCATTTGGCAGGCGGGGTTAATACGAAGGCGGAGGCAAAATCAGCGTGGCAGGAAGTCGTAAAACAAGCAGGTTCGCTCGCGAACGTGGGCAACAACGTGTGGGAACTCGTAGGACGCATTTCACAACTGCTTGCTCGACCCGTCCATCCAGACTCGTCTTTAGTAAATGCTGGATAGCCGCCTCAAGGACGGCTATGACGATGTAATGACACAGGACGAAGCCCTAAGCATCCTCAAATCCGGCGTGAGCGTGTTCCTGACCGGGGAGCCAGGCAGCGGCAAAAGCTACGTGGCGTCGCGGTTCGTCTCGCATCTGCGCCGCGAGGGCAGCGCCGTCAGCATCACGGCCTCTACGGGGATTGCTGCGGCCCAGCTTGGGGGCACCACGATCCACGCCTGGAGCGGGATCGGCGCGCGCAGCCACATCAATCGCGGCGATCTGGAAAACATCGCGAAAAACCGCCGCACAGCGGACCGCATCAAAAAAGCCAGGGTGCTCATCATCGATGAAGTTTCGATGCTGTCCGGCCAAACGCTGAATTCGGTCGGACAGGCCTGCCAGTATGTGCGCAAGTCGAACCAGCCCTTCGGCGGCTTGCAAGTGGTGCTTGTCGGCGATTTCTTTCAGCTTCCCCCTATCGTGCGGCGCGACGAGGGCCCGCCCGTGGAGGATGAAAGCCAGGACAGCGACAATTCCCCGTTTGCTCACGCAAGCCGCGCGTGGCGCGATCTCGATCCGGCCGTATGCTATCTCACCGAACAGCATCGCCAGCAGGACGAGGGATTTTCCACCCTGCTCGGTGCCATCCGCGCGAATAAATGCGGCAAGGCCGATCTCGATCTTCTCTCATCGCGACGCACGGCCAACACGGCGCTGCCCGCCAACGTGACGCGGTTGTTTACCCACAATATGGATGTGGACCGCATCAACGCAGGCGAACTGAGCAAGCTCCCCGGCGATGCGACCAGCTTTTACATGACCTCGACCGGCGATAAACTTCTGTCGGACGGCCTGAAGCGCGGTTGCCTTTCGCCCGAGCGGCTCGACCTGAAAAAGGGGGCCGCCGTAATGTTCACCAAGAACGATCCCGATCAGCGCTATGTGAACGGCACGCTTGGCGTGATCTCGCACTTCGACAAGGAAGACGGCAACCCGGTCGTCGTCACCAAGGATGGCACCACGGTCACGGCGCGGCCAGCCGAGTGGAAGATCAACGAGGACGACACCGTGAAGGCAGGCATTGCGCAGGTGCCGCTGCGACTCGCGTGGGCGATTACGGTGCATAAAAGCCAGGGCATGAGCATGGATGCCGCCGTGATGGATCTGTCGAATGCGTTCGAATACGGGCAGGGGTATGTGGCGCTGTCGCGGGTGCGCAGCCTGAAGGGGCTGCATCTTCTGGGCTGGAACGACAAGTCGTTGCGGGTTCATCCTGAAGCTCTTGCCAAGGATCAGGCGTTTCGCCGCGCTTCGGAAGAGGAACAGGCGCGCCTTGCCGCAATGCCTAAGGTTGAAGCGCCATGCCGCGCCGATGTTTCGGCCGCGAAGGACAATGGACAAGGCGCGGTCGCAAACGGTGCCGATGCGCGGTCGCAGGCCAACGATAAACCGGCGCGTGCTGGAGCTAAATGGAGCGATTCCGAAGATGCGGACGTTTCAGCCCGCTTCAAGCGTGGTGAAAGTATCAAGGCCATCGCCGCTGCGTTGAACCGGCAGGATGGGGGCATTCGCTCGCGTCTCGTGAAGCTTGGCCTCATATTAAAATGATCGGGATCAGAGGTGATTGCAGATAACTAGAGATTGTCAGCCTTAAACGCAACCTCGCCATGGCGGACCTGATCCCTGCTTTCGCTGTGGGACAGGCTCCGGCCATCAAGCGTTAAAACTAGAGATGCAAGCAAAAATACTGGATAGCCGCTATCCACAGGCGGTTATGACGAAAGGACTTGGTTTTCCCTATAAAACTGACAAACTCTAGTTGTAACTTCATTCACAAGCGCGTGACACTGAGCAAAAAAAGCAATGCAGCTTTGTGTTTTACGATAGCGTGTGCCGAAGTTCATACCGGGAAAACTTGATGCGTATCGCGGCCACAGCCTTCTTATTTATGATCACTATGACATCGGCTTTCTCGTCGGAAGCGCTCGTGTCGAGGGAAAGCAAGTTCACTGTCAAGGAGACGCTTGACCGTTTGGCGGCTGCCCTTGATAAGCGCGGTATCAAGGTGGTCGCCCGCGTGGATCACGCCGCGAATGCGCAAAGCGTCGGTTTGACGATGCCGCCGACGGAAGTGCTGATGTTCGGAAATCCAAAGCTTGGAACGCAGTTGATGCAGGCCAATCCTGCCATCGGGATCGACTTGCCAATGAAAGTTCTTGCCTGGCAGGACAACGCAAACAAGGTCTGGATCGGCTATACAGCACCGTCTGCGTTGAAAGCGCGGTTTCAAATCGAAGGCCGGGAAGACGTGTTCGCGGCTATGTCCGCAGCGCTCGATGGTTTGGCTAAAGAGGCAACTGGGCCTTAGTCATCCAAAGTTGAGCTTGATTCTGAAATAGGGTGCGTGAGCGTCAGAGACTACGCTACAAGCATATAAGCTGCCATCGCGGTCATGCTGACGTTCTCTATGAGGCTGATGCGCCCCAGCGGCAATTGCACTGTCTCACCCACGCAACCGCACTGTAACGAACGGCCCTCGCTCAGTGCTTTCGCGATGCCTGCTGCAGTCACACCAAGTAAAGGTATGGCAAGCGCCGCCGCGAAACTAACGCCAACACCGGTTATAAACAGCAACCCCAAAAGCGCTTCAAGGAATGGATAAACGAACCCGTATACGGGTGCGACACCGGCAATCGGATCGTAAAGTGCAAAACTTTTGGCAAACCCCCGCACATTGAACATCTTCAAAAGCGCGAGCGGAAGCAAAAACAATCCCATCGCCATTTGCATGCCCGCCATCCACCCGTCGCGCGAAAGGGCAAGCATTCCCCCAACAACGGATACGGCAAAGATTGCGATCAGCGGCTGATATTGAACAAGGGTATCCGAAAAGACCGCCATCTTTGGTGGCTTCCGTTTTGCAAAGTCTTCAGCAGCCGATGTCGAACAGCAGGAGAGCGAACCCTTGTCGGTGCTGCTTTCTTTAAGGTCAACAACGTGGGCCATAACGATATCTCCTCGCTTGGCCTTGTATATAGTACCCCATAAACTGAATACCAATGCAGCAAAGTGCACATCCCATACGATGAAACTACGCCTTGTACAGTGCCGCCGTCAAAATCTTATAAACCAGTTTTGCCGCCGTGAAGTCGCAGGCATGAAATCCTGGGATCGGTGCCAGCTCAACCACGTCCGAGCCGACGATACGCGAGGTTTGCCCGACAATCTCTATGATGGCGCAGGCTTCGTCGAAGAACAGCCCGCCCGGTTCCGGCGTACCCGTGGCTGGCATCAGGCTCGCGTCCAGTGCATCCACATCGAAGGTCAGATAGACAGGACGGCCCCTGATCGCTTCGACGATATCGGAGGCTTTCCAGGTGGCCTTTGAGCGCGCGAAAAATGTGCTGATACGCTGCGGGTTTGCCTCAAGGAACGGAATTTCTTCCGACGAGATTGCGCGGATGCCCACCTGCACAAGGCTGACGCCGCCGTGATCGAGGACACGGCGCATGGCCGCACCATGAGAGAAATGTTGTCCCTGATAGCCATCGCGCAGGTCGGCGTGGGCATCGAACTGCAAGACGACGAGGTTGGGATGGCGGTCGGCGAACGGGCGGACAGCACCGGGCGTCAAGGCATGCTCGCCTCCAAGCACAAGTGGAAACTTGCCAGCGTCGAGAAGTTGGCCAACGATGCCTTCAAGCTGGTTCAACGCGGCTTCGATCGGCGTCGATATTTTTTGCGCGGTAAGTGTCGCGATGCCGAACTGACGAAAGGGCTCCGCCCACAATGTTTCGTCGAAAAACTCCATCTGTGGTGACGCATCGATAATTGCCTGGGGTCCCCGCGCCGTTCCTGAACCATAGGATACGGTCGCTTCCAGCCCAAAAGGCACGATTACAGCCCGCGCGTTTTCAGGATGCCCGGCTTCGCTTTCCGGCAAGCCTAAGAAACCGCGTTCCTGCGGCATGAAGGTTAAGGCCATGGTCGCGCTCTCCTGTGCGTCTTCGTCTAAGGCCATAATAGCCATTTGCGAAAACAGCAACTATGGTGCTCCAAAATGTGAGGAGACTGGCCATGCGTTTTCTTGGGATCATTATTGCCGGGCTTTGGAGTGCGATCACGTTCGCCAACGCCGCAGACTTGGAAAAGACCGACATCACGCTCGGCGTGGGTGGCAAGCAGTTGCTTTATTATCTGCCGCTGACCGTTGCGGAGACCAAAGGGTATTTCAAGGACGAGGGGCTGAACGTCACCATCGTCGATTTCAAGGGTGGGTCGCAATCGTTACAGGCGCTTGTGGGCGGGTCGGCTGACGTGGTGACGGGCGCTTATGAGCACACGATCCGGATGCAGACAAAAGGGCAGGACATCCGGGCCGTAATCGAACTCGGGCGGTTCCCGGGCATCGTGCTCGGTGTAAAAAAAGAGCTTGCGGGCAAGGTCAAGTCAGCCGCCGATATGAAGGGCCTGAAGATCGGGGTGACGGCGCCTGGTTCGTCCACCAACATGTTCGTAACCTACCTGCTTGCAAAGAACGGCATCAAGTCTGAGGATGTGGCTTTTATCGGTGTCGGAGGCGGCGCTGGTGCAGTCGCTGCGATGAAGAAGGGCGATATCGACGCCATGTCAAACCTCGATCCGGTGATTTCGACGCTGGAGCGCGATGGCTTGATCTCTGTCATCGCGGACAGCCGCACCGAGGACGGCACCAAGGCAATCTTCGGCGGCACGAACCCGGCTGCTGTGCTTTACACGAAACAGGACTTCATCGGAAAAAATCCGAAAACGACCCAAGCGCTTGTCAACGCCCTGTACAAGGCGCTCACGTTCATCAACGGTGCGACGCCTGAGGAAATCGCGGCATCGGTGCCGGAAGAATATTACCTCAATGACAAGCCTTTGTATCTATCGGCGGTTAAGGCTTCTGCGGCCACCTATAGCCGCACGGGGATCATCACGGCTCAAGGGATGAAAGCCGCCCTTGAACTTCTGTCGTTCGACCCTGCGATTGCAGCGGCCAGGATCGACACGGCGAAAACGTTTGAAAGCCGGTTTGTGGATGCCGCAAGCAAGCAGATGGTCATTCGGTTCAATGGGCCAGCGACGAAATTCTAGCGCACACGACTCGAGCATTTTCAGCAAATGGGTGAGCGGTTTTGCTCATTGAAAATGCGATGAAATAATAGCTTGGAGCGCTTTCATGACCCTGATTGAACAAAAAGCGCTCTACGTCTATTTTGAGAACAACAGAACAACCGAGAGCCGTTCATGTCTGCACCAATTTACGATCCGAACAACATCTTTGCGAAAATCCTGCGCGGTGAAGCGCCTTGCCACCGCGTTGTGGAAGACGACGACGTGCTCGTGTTCATGGACATCATGCCCCGTGCGGATGGACATACACTGATCATTCCGAAGCAGCCAGCCCGCAACATTCTGGATGCGTCACCGACCTTGCTGATCCCAGTTATCCGGATGGCGCAGACGATTGCGCTGGCCTCGATGAAAGCGTTCGACGCGGATGGGATCACGATGACGCAGTTTTCCGAACCGGCCGGTGGGCAGGTGGTGTTTCATCTGCATTTCCATCTGATTCCGCGTCAAGTGGACGTGGACCTCCGTCCTATAGGCGTCCGTGCCAACGACGCGCTTTTGGCCCAGCATGCGGATATGCTTAAGGCCGCACTCGCTTCCGGCTGAACGCAGAGGTGGGTTTACGATCACAACCGGTTCAACTGCACGGTTGTCCCGGCATTTATCATGCTGTTGCCCAGAATTTGACGCTTTCCTGCAAACTGATACAGATAAAGTCAGGGTAAAACGTCGTGCTCGCTGCCGGCGGTTCAACAGGACCGGACAAACCACCACACTCCGCTTAAGCGGATATAAACTTCGAAAACCGAGGGCTATCTCGCTCCAGGATGTGGACGGTATCCAGGCGAGGCCAGGCTTCGAGAGACTTGACGGATACCAGAATGCAAGGGGCGATCAGAACCATGACTCGTATGCGACACTCACTCGATCTTTCCGGTTATTTAGTGAAACTCGCGATAGCCGGAGCAGGGGCTCTTTCTATCGCCTCCGGTTTCACGTCTTCGGTGAGCGCTCAAGGCGGGCAGACCGAAGTCACGAAAACCGTACCTTCCGCACCAGCGTCCCCACCGGTTGCAGCTCAGCCGCCGGTCGCGCAACCCGCCGCACCGGCAGCGCAGACAGTAAGTCCCATCGGATCAGGATCGGCCTGGCAGCCCAGTGTCGCATCTCCGACGCAGCCAGCGGCTGCGATCCAGGCAACCGACATCGAGCTTGTCGATAAAGCGAACGGGTACTTCAACAAGATGACCAATCTGCAGGGCACGTTCGTGCAGACCGACCCTGACAACAAGCAAAAGCGCGGACGATTTTATTTCGAACGTCCCGGTAAGGTCCGGTTCGATTACGGCTCACCAAGCAAGCTGAAAATCATCTCGGACGGCGAATATCTTGCGATCGAGGATCATGATCTGAAGACATCGGATCGATATCCTCTGGAAATGACGGCATTCAGGCTTCTGCTCGCGCAGAAAGTCGATCTGGGCAACGATGCGCGGATCGTCGCAGTGGATAAAGGGCCGGAAGCCATCGTCATTACTGTGGAGGATAAAAAAGGGGACGGCGGCGGCCGCATTC
This sequence comes from Rhodomicrobiaceae bacterium, assembly GCA_965247345.1. Taxonomy (GTDB): domain Bacteria; phylum Pseudomonadota; class Alphaproteobacteria; order Rhizobiales; family Rhodomicrobiaceae; genus Rhodomicrobium. Next base: position 17,276 of record CBDFGZ010000013.1, read on the forward strand.
GGCTGTTTTTCAACAAAACCGACATGAGCTTGAAGGAGTGGATCATCACTGATCCTCAAGGCGCTGACACACGCGTGGAGGTCGCTAACCTGGAACAGAACAAACAGGTTTCAGCAACCCTCTTTGAATTCACGAAGAATCTCGGTTTTAAGAGCCTTAATCAGTAACGCGAATCGAATTGCGATAAAATCATCACGGTCAAGCAATCTTTATCGCGATTTTGCATTGCATTTGCGGTGCTTTCTGGTACTTTAGAGACAGAGAGCAGGCGATGCCAGTCATCATCGGTAAGTGCCCCCCGTCTAGCCGAGGCATCGCAGGTTCCGCGCCGGTTCCCTCCCGGTGCATCGCGTGAAAACGCAAAGCGCCCAACACTCGCCGGAGTTGGGCGCTTTTTTCATGTCCTTCGTCTGACACATCCGTTTCCTGTATGCACTGCTATACCCTCCCGACGCTGCTCGGACGGCCCATATTGTACTTGTGCGGCGGCTGATGTTACAACGCGCTGCAAACCTCATCAGATAAAGCGGGCAGGGTTGTAAAATGGCCATCATCCGGCAAGACGTGGGATTGACCTTCGATGACGTATTGCTTCAGCCGGGCCCTTCGGATGTGCTTCCGGCGGATGTGGATGTGCGGTCGCGGCTCACAAGCAGCATCGTTCTCAATGTGCCCATCGTTTCCGCCGCCATGGACACTGTCACCGAAGGACCGCTCGCCATTGCCATGGCGCAGGCCGGTGGCATGGGTGTCATTCACCGCAACCTGACGCCCGAAATCCAGTCGCAGCATATCCGGCAGGTGAAAAAGTTCGAGTCCGGCATGGTTGTCAACCCGGTTACGATCGCACCGGATGCGCCCCTGAAGGAGGCGCTGCGTCTTATGCAGAGCCATCATATTTCCGGCATTCCCGTGGTGGAACCCATCGGTAATCGCGAACACTCTGGACAAGGGAAACTGGTGGGGATCATCACGAATCGCGATGTCCGGTTTGCCACGGAGTTGAGCCAGCCTGTGCTTGAGTTGATGACCAGGACCAACCTCATAACCGTCAGTGAGAATATCGGTCGTGATGAGGCGAAAAGGCTTCTGCACCAGCATCGCATCGAAAAACTGATCGTCGTCGACGAACAGTATCGCTGCGTGGGCCTTATCACGGTGAAAGACATTGAGAAGGCGGAACGGTTTCCCAACGCCAGCAAGGACGAACAGGGCCGCTTGCGGGTGGCTGCGGCGACTTCAGTAGGCAATGACGGCATGGCGCGCAGTGAGCAGTTGATCGATGCTGGTGCTGACATGATCGTCGTCGACACGGCGCACGGCCATTCCTCGCGCGTTCTTGAGGCGGTGCGACGCATCAAGCGATCATCGAACGCTATACAGGTCATGGCCGGCAATATCGCAACGGCGGATGGAGCCCGGGCGCTTATTGACGCAGGCGCGGACGCCATCAAGGTGGGCATCGGACCAGGATCGATCTGCACCACGCGCATCGTCGCGGGCGTGGGTGTGCCTCAGTTGACCGCGGTCATGGAAGCAGCGGAAACAGCGGCCAGATACGGTATCCCTGTGGTGGCGGACGGCGGCATCAAGTATTCGGGCGATATCGCCAAAGCGTTGGCCAGCGGTGCCTCGTGCGTCATGATTGGATCGCTGCTGGCTGGAACCGACGAAAGCCCGGGCGAGGTGTATCTCTACCAGGGGAGGTCGTATAAATCGTATCGCGGCATGGGCTCGCTTGGCGCAATGGCGCGGGGTTCGGCAGATCGTTACTTCCAGAGCGAAGTCGCAGATACTCTGAAACTTGTCCCGGAGGGCGTGGAAGGTCAGGTGCCGTATAAAGGCCCCGTCTCTAGTGTATTGCATCAACTGGTAGGCGGATTACGCGCTGCGATGGGCTATACGGGTGCCGCATCCATCGCCGAACTGCAGGAAAAAGCGCAGTTCATACGCATCACCACCGCCGGCCTGCGGGAAAGCCATACTCACGATGTAACGATCACGCGGGAGTCGCCTAACTATCCTTTGAGTGCATAGACTGGATTGAGGAAACATGACTGTCATCCCGAACATGACGGGTCTGTGTACCATGTTGTGTCATGGCCGGGCTCGGCCCTGCCGTCCAGAATTGAAACAGAGGGCGTCGTTTTTTTGTTTGGCTGGCTGGCCGGGTCACACCCAGCCATGACGAAGTGAACAATGTCAGATTTGGTTCTTGAAGAAAGCGTCCCATGCCACCATCCGCTCTCCTGTTCCCCGTTTTCGTCCAGGTGCTTCTGACGTTTATGCTCATGTTTTTCATGGGCCGCGCGCGCACGAGATTCTTGAAAGCGAGCAACACCCATTTGTCCAAGATCGCATTGCGGGAGCAGGAGCCATATCCCGTTGCTGTCAGGCAGATTGCCAACGCCTATCACAATCAACTCGAATTGCCGATCCTGTTCTACGCTGTCACCCTGTTTGCCATCATCCTCAATCGCGTGGACATCACGCTTGTCGCGATGGCATGGGCGTTCGTGACCTTGCGTGTTGTCCACGCGGTGATCCATGCTACATCAAACAAAGTGCGCCAGCGTGCTATCGTGTTTGCCCTGGGTGCGCTTGTGCTTTTCCTGATGTGGGTATGGCTCGCCGTGAAAGCCGCGCTCTAACGCATGCAACATGGTGCGAGACTTCAGGCCGCGATAGACGTTCTGACGGAAGTCCTGGAACGTGGACGCCCGGCGTCGCTTGCCCTCGCCGATTGGGGGAAAGCACACCGTTTCGCAGGTTCAGGAGATCGCGGCGCCATTGGCAATCTCGTCTATGATGCGCTTCGCAAACGTCAGTCTTTAGCGTTCAAAATGCAGACGGATGCGCCGAGGGCGGCTGTGCTCGCTGCGCTCCGATATGAATGGCAAACCAGCGTCGATGCCCTCGACGCGCTCTGCGATGGGATCGGCTTCTCGCCTCATTCTTTGACGTCTGACGAACGCCGGGGACTGGAAGGCGGTTTCGACGGCAATAACCCTCCGCCCTGGGTTTGCGGCGACTATCCGGAATGGCTTCATTCTTCGTTCGTCGAGGCTTTCGGGGACGATGCGGCGAAGGAAGGGGCAGCACTCGCCGAGCGCGCACCCGTCGACTTGCGCGTCAACACACTGAAAGCCACACGCGAAAAAGTCCTGCATGCGTTCGCGAAGCATGGCGCAACCCCGACCCCTTATGCGCCTCATGGGGTACGCCTGCCACCGCGCCGCGGCCCCGACCGGAGTCCCAATGTGGAGGCCGACCCGGCGCACGGGCGAGGCTGGTTCGAGGTCCAGGACGAAGCCAGCCAGATTGCGGCGGCGCTCGCGGGCATTGAGCCCCGCATGCAGGTTCTTGATCTGTGTGCCGGGGCAGGCGGCAAGACCTTAAGTTTTGCCGCAACGATGCAGAACACCGGGCAGATTTATGCCTACGATCAGGATCCGCATCGCTTTCGCCCGATTTTTGAGCGGTTGAAGCGGGGCGGAGCACGTTGTGTGCAGACCTTGCAGCCGGGCGACAAAGGCGCGCTGGACGGATTGAAAGACCGGATGGATGTTGTGCTCGTGGACGCGCCTTGCACGGGAACCGGGGTTTGGCGGCGAAAGCCCGACTCGAAGTGGCGCTTGACGCCCGTGCAGTTGGAACACCGGCAGAACACACAAGCTGAGCTTCTGCATGACGCGCAGCATCTCGTCAAACCGGGCGGTCGGCTGGTGTATGTTACCTGCTCAATCCTTCGGGAGGAGAACCAGGACCAGATCACAGCGTTTGTCGCATCGGCACCGAATTTCAGGGTAACGCCCGGAGCCGTTCACAACTTGTCGATGTCGCTTCAATCCCGCTCAAAAGATGAACCAGGCGTGTTGCTCACGCCTTCGCGGCATGGAACCGACGGCTTTTTCATCTGCGTTCTTCAACGAGATGGGTGAGGCAAAAACAGCGCACCATACCCGGATCGAAAAAACGCGGTTTCGATTAGTCAAGATTTTGTTATAAACCGCTACTAATGTACGAAGGCTTAATCAGAGCACATTCATCTCAACGCTTCGTCGACAAAAAAGCGAGTTCCATCATGGGTTTCATCAGAACAATCCTCGGATTGATTATCGTCGCCACCATCATCGTTTTCGGCTACTGGCTGTATGCATCTTATGTATCCGCCCCAGCAGCGCCATATTGGGCCGAAATCAACAGCTACATGCCTCGTCCATTGCGCGATTGGTCGTGCGTGCAGACGAAGGGCCGTCTGGTTGCGGCTGGACAACCGGCGGGATCGGCTCCATTGAGCTGCGAAGGCAATTGGTAGCCGCGCGCGTTCAGGCGACATAAATCATCGGCTGATTGACGGGACCCGTCCCGTTTTGTGAAGTGGTTCGGGGCTAGCACGGTCTCGGACCTCGTCTTTTTTCCAGCACCCTTGGCGCTGACACTAATCGGTTTTCCTGATGGCAGATGCGGTTCTCATCGTTGATTTCGGCGGGCAGTTCACGCAACTGATTGCTCGCCGAGTTCGCGAGGCCAACGTTTATTCAGAGGTTGTTCCGTTCGATAAAGTCGAGGCCGCGCTTGCCTCCCTGAAACCGAACGCGATTATCTTATCCGGCGGTCCAGCAAGCGTCTTTGAGGCTAATGCTCCGCAATTGTCGCCCGCAATCATAAACGCCGGCTTGCCCGTTCTTGGAATTTGCTATGGCGAACAGGCGCTGGTGCAACAACTCGGTGGAGTTGTGGAGCCATCCGTCGAGCGCGAATATGGCCCGTCGCTCGTGGAAGTTACCGCCGACTCGCCGTTGTTTGCCGGTATCGCCGACGTTCAAGGCTCCTTTCCAGCCTGGATGAGCCATGGCGACCGCGTCACCGCTTTGCCCTCCGGTTTTCGGTCCATCGCGAAAACGAGGAACGCGCCTTACGCCGCGATCGCCGACGAGGCAAGGAAACTGTATGGCGTCCAGTTTCACCCTGAAGTCGTGCACACGCCGGATGGGACGAAACTTCTGCAAAACTTCGTACACCGCATTGCCGGTTGCGGGCGAAACTGGACCATGGCCGCGTTTCGCGACACCGAGATCGAACGCATCAGAATCCTGGTTGGCGACCGGCGCGTGGTTTGCGGTTTATCGGGGGGTGTGGACTCGGCCGTGACGGCGGTTTTGCTTCACGAAGCCATCGGCGATGCTCTAACATGCATCTTTGTGGATCACGGGCTTTTGCGCCAAAACGAAGGCGAACAGGTCGAACGCCTGTTTCGGGAGACCTACAACATCCCGCTCATCCACGTGCGCGCCGCCGACCGCTTTCTCGATGCGTTGCAAGGTGTCACCGACCCCGAACAGAAGCGAAAAACCATAGGGCGCCTGTTCGTCGAAGTTTTCGAGGAACACGCGAACGACATCGGCAACGTGGATTTCCTGGCACAAGGGACCCTTTATCCCGATGTGATCGAGAGCGTGTCTTTTTCAGGCGGGCCATCGGTTACGATCAAGTCTCACCATAACGTGGGCGGGTTGCCGGAGCGGATGCGGCTCAAATTGATTGAACCTCTTCGGGAACTGTTCAAGGATGAGGTGCGCATCCTTGGCCGGGAGCTTGGTTTGCCTGACAGTTTCGTGAACCGGCATCCGTTTCCGGGGCCGGGACTCGCCATTCGCATTCCCGGCGAAATTACGGCGGAAAAACTCGATATCCTGAGACGCGCCGATGCCATCTATCTTGAGGAACTGCGGGCCGCCGGAGTTTATGACGACATCTGGCAGGCATTCGCGGTGCTTTTGCCGGTGCGCACCGTGGGCGTGATGGGCGACGGACGCACCTATGACAATGTGTTGGCGTTGCGCGCCGTCACATCGGTCGATGGAATGACGGCGGATTTCTATCGCTTTCCGTGGGATTTGCTCGCGCAGATTTCGGCGCGCATCGTTAACGAAGTAAAAGGCGTGAACAGGGTTGTCTACGATGTGACATCGAAGCCGCCGGGCACCATCGAGTGGGAATGATTCTTGCCCTTCCGGCAGCATCCGTTTGTACGCTTTGGTATGCCATAAACCATTGAAATATAATGGCAACTATATCATCGTCTATCGCCGTCTATCGAAGGGCTGTGCCCCGATTTGACGGTATAGCATACGGTATGGGAGAACTTGTTCGATCTGCAATTTCGCTATACCGTCAGGGCTTAGAGAGCTGCTGACGGTATTATTTTTTGTGCTAATAGGCTGATATGAAACGGGAATAATGCGTTCAGCATCAGCTGTTTTGGCCTGACGTTATAATCGGCGCCTCTCTCTGGCTTTGTTGACGGTTTGGAGGCTACATGCTTACTGACACTGCAATTAAGGCGCTGAGATCACAGAAGAAATTGTACAAGGTGAGCGACCGTGACGGTATGTATGTCGTGGTGCAGCCGTCGGGGGCAATCGTGTTCCGGTACGACTACCGCCTCAACGGACGTCGCGAGACGCTAACGCTCGGCCGATACGGCCCAGATGGCCTCTCGCTTGCCAGGGCGTGCGAGAAGCTGATCGATGCGAAGCGGCGCATTTCAGAGGGGCGGTCTCCGGCCCAGGAGAAGCAGCACGACAAGCGGCGACTGAAGGAGGCGAAGAGGTTCGGCGAGTTCGGCGAGAAATGGTTCCAGGAGTCGCGCATGGCCGACAGCACGCGCGCCATGCGGCGCTCGATCTACGAACGCGACATCCTGCCAACGTTTCGAAACAGACTTCTGACGGAGATCGCGCCTGACGATCTACGCATGATGTGCGGGAAAGTGAAGGATCGGGGAGCTCCAGCCACGGCCGTCCATGTGCGAGATATCGTGAAGCTGATCTTTGCGTTCGCGATCCTGCATGGCGAGAAGGTTGCCAACCCGGCGGATGAAGTTGGGCCCGCGTCTATCGCGACCTTCGTACCGAAGGATCGTTCGCTGTCACCGGCGGAGATCCGCGTCATGCTCGGTCAGCTTGAGCATGTACCGACCTTGCCGACTATACGGCTGGGAATGAAGCTGTTCCTTCTAACGATGGTCAGGAAAAGCGAGCTGCAGGACGCGACGTGGGATGAAGTCGATTTCGAGAACGCCGTCTGGTCGATCCCAAAGGAGCGAATGAAGCGGTCGAAGGCACACAACGTCTATTTGTCACAGCAGGCCGTCGACATCTTAGAGCCGATCCAGATCAAAAGTAATCGGGTGATCGGCTCTAGTTATTTATACGAGAGCGGTTCTTATCCGAAAACCGCGTCACACTTTTCGGGAACCGCTCTAATCGCGCTGAAAACTTGCGCGGGTAACTCGCGCTATGTCCTTCCTTCGCGATACGACGCTGACGCACCGATGTCGCGGGTAAATCGGATAACGACAGCAGTCGTCGTCAGAGCGAAAAAGGAGGGGCTGCCGCTCGAACCGTTCACTGTCCATGACCTACGGCGCACAGGTTCTACCCTGCTGAATGAGCTGGGCTTCAATAGCGACTGGATCGAGAAGTGCTTGGCGCACGAGGACGGAAGATCCTCGCGTGGCGTCTACAACAAGGCGGAGTATGAGCATCAACGCCGCCATATGATGCAGGAGTGGTCCAATATGTTGGACGCCTGGGTTTTGGGTCAGAAGTATCGCCCGACGCTGCTACCGGCCATGATGGAGTTGCTTGAGCTGGAGCCTAGCGTTTGACGGGCCGCGAACTGCCATAAAACCGGGCCAAGCTTATCGCCAAGCTCACTCAAGCCGCTTTGCATAAACCGGTCGATGGACTCGCCGGCCTCACCAAGCACTTTCTTGTTCGTCGCATAGCGTGGCGCTTTCACCGAAAACACGAAGTCGTCCGGCGTCTCGTCCCGCCATTTCGTAAAGCTTGCCGGCGTCTGCGTCCGGTAGAACGTCCCGTTGATCTCGATGGTGCTGAGCTTGCGGCTCGCGTATGCAAGCTCGCGTTTCTGCGGCAGCCCTTGCGGGTAAAACGTGCCGCGCCAGGGTTCGAATGCCCAGCCGCCGATCCCTGCGCGGATCATGGTATCGGGTGCCTCATGTCATTTCAGCTTTCTGTGACGGTGAAACGGGGCCGCGAAAATGCTACACCCGAAGACGCTATAATGCGTATCATTTTTGTTATTCCCCACCTTGAGGTGGCCATCCATCCGAGCAAAAAAGCAATCGAAACATAGCGACTTTGTCATTGCAGTGGATGGCCGGGTCAAGTCGGCCATGGCGAATAACGTTATGCAGCGGTCTCTTCGTAACAGATCGCGCGATACAGACGCATTTCACTGCGCTGCGACCTGAGGCGATTTGAAATAAAAATACTCCGAAGGCTGCGACTCGTAAACGAACGGATGCTGCGCGTCTTTCGTTTTTTCCAGCACGCGGTCGCGGACTTTGCGGAACAAGAAGTTCAGTTCAAGCCCCGGTTCTTCGATGGTAGCCAGCATCGCCTCCATGAACGGACCATTCGCGTGGCCGCTGCCGTCCGCCGCCAGTTGTCCTTCGGCGGCGGCGTAGACGATCACCTCGCCTTTTTCCAGCGCGCCGGGCCGCTTCAACCCGCGCATGATCTCGCGGTTGGCGGACGCGACAACCATGTCTTTCGTGAATGGATTTTCGCGGCAGGCATCAAGGATCACCATGCGCAGTTTCTTCACGCCGGAAAGCTGTTGCCGCAGCAGGTTCAGCGAAATCGCCTCGAAGCCCACGTCGGTATCGCGACGCAGACGCGCGTCCGTCGGGATGAGATAGTTCACGCCGCCGACCTCGATGCCGTGGCCTGCGTAATACACCACGGCCCAGTCCGCGCCCGCCGCGGCCTCGCCGAAGTCCTTGATCGCCTGCGACATCTGGCTTTGGGTAAGGTTCGACCTCTCGATTACGTCTGTGAACCCGACACGGCGCAGCGCCGCTGCGAAGGCGGTTGCATCGCCTGCCGCGTTCGGCAAGTTGCCGACCTTGGTGTAGGCCGAGTTCCCGATGACGAGGGCGATGCGTTTGCCGGACGCGATCAATCCTGTATTTCGTGCCGATACGGAAAAACTCGGGTGGGGCTGCTCGAGTTTTGACGCTTAGCAAGTGCGAGCTCCCTCAGTTTTGCAACTTCATCAACGCGAGGATTTAGTGCAAGTGCCCTGTCGTAATCGGCGACAGCAAGGTCGAAATCACCTTTTTCGGCATAAGTTTCACCCCGCGACTTAAAGGTATCGGTATCCTTTGGATTTAATTTTAGAGCGAGATTGTAATCACCTATCGCCAAGTCGTATAAACTCGCTTTTTTGTAGGCTTCCGCACGAAGTACGTAAGCCGCAAAATTTTTAGGGTTTACTTGAATATATTTATCATAATCGGCTATTGCACGCTCGTACTCACCCATTTTCCTGAAAGCATAGCCACGACTTAAATATATTTCTTGTCCCGAAATCTTGTTATCAATTGCTTTGTTATAATTAGAAAGAGCGCTGTCGTAATCACTTAAGGTAATATAAGCCTGCCCACGATTGTAATATGCATTTGCCTTAATGCCCGGTGATTTGCCCTCAATAATAAGTGTGCAACCGTGGATCGTTGCTTGTGGGTCGATGTGTCCATCACAATCGCTCGTTGGACTAGCAAATGCCCCACCGCACCCGACCAACATCAAACAAATCGCCACCAAAATCGCGCGCATGAAATCTCCCCAGCCATATGCCTAACAACATATATCGGGATGCTTCGCTGCGCCAGCGCCGCATCAGCAATGTGTAAAATCTCAAGCCTCGCCCCTACTTTGTTCATTGGAAGCCCTTAAGTGCCAAGGGACAATCGATGAGGGCCGCATGAACAAAAAACATCAGCTTAATATCAGTTACCTGTTTATCGCGTTTGCGCTCATTCTCGTCTTTCAGTCCTGGTATACCGCCTACACCCAGGTGGAGCCGATCCCGTACAGCCGCTTCGAGCAGTTGCTGAAAGCCGGGCAAATCACGAACGTGGTCGTCGGTCCCACCCAGGTGCAGGGCGAATTCAAAAATCCAACGGACGGCAAAAAATACTTTGTCGCGAACCGGGTCGATCAGACTGTCGCCAACGAGTTGCAGAAATACAATGTCGAATACAGCGGAAATACGGGACAGAGCATTCTGCGCGACGTGCTGTCGTGGGTGCTGCCGATGGTCATTTTTTTCGCGATCTGGCAGTTTTTCATCCGGCGCATGGCCGAGCGGCAGGGCATCGGCGGCCTGATGAGCGTCGGCCGCAGCCGCGCGAAAGTGTACGTCGAGACCGAGACCGGCGTCACCTTCGCCGACGTGGCGGGCGTCGATGAAGCGAAGGAAGAGTTGCGCGAGATCGTGAATTTCCTGAAGGATCCGGAGCGCTATGGCCGCCTTGGCGCGCGGGTGCCGAAAGGGATTTTGCTTGTTGGACCTCCAGGTATCGGGAAGACGCTTCTCGCGCGCGCTGTCGCAGGCGAGGCGAAGGTGCCGTTTTTCTCGATTTCCGGTTCGGAATTCGTGGAGATGTTTGTTGGCGTCGGCGCGGCCCGTGTCCGCGACCTGTTCGAACAGGCGCGAAAGGCGAAACCGTGCATCATCTTCATCGACGAGCTGGACAGCTTGGGCCGTGCCCGCGCATCGGGAATGATGGGCGGCGGCAACGACGAGAAAGAGCAGACGCTGAACCAGCTTCTGGCCGAGCTTGACGGCTTCGATCCGCGCGAGGGGATTGTGCTGCTGGGCGCGACCAATCGCCCGGAAATTCTCGATCCGGCGCTGACGCGCGCAGGGCGGTTTGACCGGCAGATCGCCGTGGACCGTCCGGACAAGCCCGCGCGCATGGACATTCTTCGCGTGCACATGAAGAAAGTGTCGGCGGCACCATCCATCGACGTGGAGCGAATTGCCGCGATCACGCCGGGCTTTTCGGGCGCGGACCTGGCCAATCTCGTGAACGAGGCCGCGTTGGCTGCGACCCGGCGCAACGGAAACGATGTGACCATGGAAGACTTCACGGTCGCCGTGGAACGGCTCGTGGCGGGCATCGAGAAGCGGTCGCGCATCCTGTCGCCGAAAGAGCGGCGTGTGGTGGCATACCACGAGATGGGGCACGCCCTTGTCGCGGCCGCGCTGCCCGGCTCCGATCCGGTTCACAAGGTCTCGATCATTCCGCGCGGCATCGGTGCTCTCGGGTATACCATGACCCGGCCGACGGAAGACCGCTTTCTCATTTCGCGGGGCGACCTTCTCAATCGCATGGCGGTTTTGATGGGTGGACGCGCCGCCGAACAGTTGGTGTTCGCGGAGATCTCCACGGGTGCCGCCGACGACCTCGACCGCTGCACGGACATTGCGCGCCAGATGGTGACCCGGTTTGGCATGGCGGAGGCGCTCGGTCAGCGTGTGTACGAGCCGCAGCGTCAGTCGTTTCTTGGCGAGACTATGATGGGGTCGCGGCCCAAGGATTATTCCGACGAGACCAACCGCGAGATCGATATCGCCGTCCGCGCGCTAGTCGAGGAAGCCTACACCAAAGCGAGAGAGACCCTGAGCGCGCGGCGAAGCGATCTCGATCAGGGCACTGAGTTGCTGCTCAAGAAGGAGACGATCACGCCGGAGGACTTCCCGCCGCTGGAAGGTAAAAAGCAGGCGCAGGAGCTTGTGATGGCTGCGACGGCGTCTGGTGCGTAACACGTCGCAGCGGTGGTTTGTGGTCGATACCGAACGGTCTCATGGCCAGATGGGTACTCGTGACTCTGAGCGCTCGCGAGGCTTGCGCGGTTCGCCGCGCTTTGGCTATCCGGTGCGGGAAAATTACCTGCGTTGCGCCCCGGAGACATAGTCCTTAGCGCCCTGCCCGCGGCTCTCAGTGCGATGATTTTCGTTAAAGCGGGCTAACATCTCTTCTGCGGTTTTGGGCTTGGACATTTTCTTCATGGGACGCCCGAGATAAAGCGTTGCGAGTTGCGTCATCTCCTCGGGCGCTAAACCGCCCCGGGACACCGGTTTTGTGGCCTGTAACAACGTCTTCTCAAAGACCTCTCGGTCATGCCTGCTTTCGTTCAATATCGCCGAAAAGGAATGCACGGAACCGCTGTTTGATGCTGGCTGCAGCTTCGGCTTCGGCTTCGGCGGCGCGATAACGGTTAGGTCATTTCGAAATATGGCCTCGAGGGTATCAACGTTCGGGTAGCCCACTTTACCAACCCATGTCAAAAATTTTGTAATCGCCGTCGCCGCAGGAGTTTTCATCAAGGGGCTTGATCGTTTAACAAATTCCAGCGCGATCTCGACCGACGCCTTTGTCAGTTCGCAGGTTTCAAACTTTTTCGTTTTTAGCGCGATTAAGGTCTTCAGGGGAGTCGCCTTGTGCAACTCGAACATGTACGTCCATCGATTAAGGTGAGCGTCGGCTCCTTGATCGCCCTTTTCCGCCCTTAAAATTAAAAATGAACGGAATAATATCGCAACGATCTCTAAGGTCATGGCCAAAGTCTTCCTTCCAATTTCAAGGCCAAATTCTCAAAAGGAGCTTTCAGGGAGCTATCTCTGATCGCAGGCCGTCTTCCAATCAATCTAGCCAAATTGGTCTTTTCCGGGATCGATGATTCTTCTAAAACACGGTCTTCGGAGAACCCGTTATTCCTGCAATACTGTTTCATGAGGATGATGCATTCTTCCTCATAGTCCTTGTAAGGCAAATCCGGGGCCTCGCACTTCATGGTTCCCACGATGCCCGCAAGGTTAAGATGCGGATAAATGATCTTTGATTCCTGAACCAACGTCATAAAGGTATGAACCGCTTCCACAGAAATCTTGTCCAGTTTTGCGGGTATCAAGAGATCGGTGCTTGCGCACAAGGCATTCACCACTGCCGTGGAAAATCGTGGCGGTGCATCGATGATAATCAACTGGAAGCGCTCCTGAATTGCATGGTTATGGAGGAGATGTGCCAGGCGATAGCGAATATCGGTCTGCCGCTTGCGAATGAGCCATTCGATCATGACGCGGTTTTCACAGGCGGCAAAACTGTAAAAGGCGGGTATGATACTGAGGTTGGGCACATTGGTAACGGCCTCGGCTGCTTGCAAAATCCACTGAGCATCAGCAGTTCCATCAATTAGTTTGTTGGCTTTGGACTGAGGCGCATTGGCAGCGTTGCCCAAATGCGGTTGATGCGCGACCGCCACAGTGAGAGACCCCTGCCAGTCGAAATCTATCAACAGAACCTGCTTGCCTCGATCGGCAAAATAAACGCCTAAATTTGCGGCTAAAGTGGTTTTCCCAACGCCCCCCTTCAGGTTCGCGATGGTAAGGATCGGAATACTTCTTGTGACCCTGGTCGCTATCTGGTTCGTATCGGGTGTCGCACCGCCAAACCAGATATCATGTTCATCAAGCTCCAGTATCTTCAATAGCGCCTCTGCCCGATCCCCACCGAACATCCTTTGTAATAGCTGATGTGCGACGTCAAATGTGGACCGCCCCACGACTTCACCGGCGAATTTTGCCAGAAAGTCCGTGAAAAAACCTGTCGACGTGGTGGTCACTCATTCCTCCTGAGCAAAGGATGTCATCTAAAACGATACTGTTCATTGACGCGGAAGGCAAATCATGCGGAGGAAAAACGTCTTCAGGCTGTAGCCGAATCTCCCCTCCGATGACATATATTACACATGGCAAAAGCGACGGCACCGGCGGCTAAGTCCGCGAAATCCAATACCGCGAAACCCAAGACATCGAAGCGGCCCGCGCCCAAGGCGGGCGCATCCGCGCTGGAGGCGGCGAAAGGCCAGGGCTTCGGTGAGCGGCCTCAAGCCGAGTTCATCGCCGATTTCGCGTACACATCCGAAAGCACGGCGCATCTCATCCCTGCGCTGCGTAACCTGAAGCCTACCGGCGCGATGCCGATGACATCCTACGAACGTGGCGTGCTGCCGCCCATCGGGGATCATCCGCTGCTGACCGGCAACGATATGCCGGTTTATGTGCCCCATCGCCCGCTGCGGCCCGAGAAGAGCGAGGGCGGCAAGCGCTTCGTGTTCGCGTCGGACTTCAAACCCGCGGGGGATCAGCCGACGGCGATCCGCGATCTGTCGGCAGGCGTTCGCGGGCTTGAGCGCGATCAGGTGCTGCTGGGCGTTACTGGTTCCGGCAAGACCTTTACCATGGCGAAAGTGATCGAGGAGACACAGCGGCCTGCGCTCATCCTGGCACCGAACAAAACGCTGGCCGCGCAGCTTTACGGCGAATTCAAGTCGTTTTTCCCGGACAATGCCGTGGAATACTTTGTTTCGTACTACGATTACTATCAGCCGGAAGCTTACATACCTCGCAGCGACACGTACATCGAGAAAGATTCGTCCATCAACGAGCAGATTGACCGCATGCGCCACGCCGCGACGCGCTCGCTGCTGGAGCGGGACGACGTGATCATCGTGGCATCCGTGTCGTGCATTTACGGTATCGGCTCGGTGGAAACCTATTCCGCCATGACGTTCACCATCAAGGTGGGGGATCGCGTCTCCCAACGGCAACTGCTCGCGGACCTTGTGGCAATCCAGTATAAACGCAACAACATGCAGTTCGCACGGGGCAGCTTTCGTGTGCGCGGCGACACCATCGAGCTGTTTCCGGCCCACCAGGAAGATCGCGCGTGGCGCATCTCCATGTTTGGCGACGAGGTGGAAAGCATTGCGGAGTTCGATCCACTCACCGGTGAAAAGACGCAGGATCTCGCGCTGGTCAAGGTGTACTCGAACTCCCATTATGTCACGCCGAAGCCGACCCTGAACCAGGCCATCAAGGGCATTCAACAGGAATTGCAGGAGCAGTTGCAACGTTTCAACGCGACGGGGCGCTTGCTGGAGGCGCAGCGGCTTGAACAGCGCACCACCTTCGATCTGGAAATGATCGAAGCGACCGGTTCGTGCAACGGCATCGAGAATTACTCCCGCTGGCTGACCGGGCGCCTGCCGGGTGAGCCGCCGCCGACCCTGTTCGAGTATTTGCCGGACAATGCTCTGGTGTTTGCCGACGAGAGTCATGTGACCGTTCCCCAGATCGGCGGCATGTTCAAAGGCGACTTTCGCCGCAAATCGACCTTGGCGGAGTTCGGCTTCCGGCTGCCGTCCTGCATCGACAACAGGCCCATGCGCTTCGAGGAATGGGACGCCATGCGGCCGCAGACCGTGTTTGTATCGGCCACACCGTCGAAGTGGGAAATGGCGCAGACCGGCGGCGTGTTCACGGAACAGGTGATCCGGCCCACAGGCCTCATCGATCCGCCGGTTGAAATCCGTCCCGTGAAAACACAGGTGGACGACCTCATCGACGAATGCCGTAAGGTGATCGCGCAGGGGTATCGCATTTTGGTCACGACGCTGACGAAGCGCATGGCGGAAGACCTCACGGAATATGCCCATGAACAGGGGCTCAAGGTTCGATACATGCACTCGGACGTGGATACGCTGGAGCGCATCGAGATCATCCGCGATCTGCGGCTCGGCGCATTCGACATTCTCATCGGCATCAACCTGCTGCGTGAAGGGCTGGACCATCCCCGGAATGCGCACTCGTCGCCATCCTCGATGCGGACAAGGAAGGCTTTCTGCGCTCTGAAACGTCTCTGATCCAGACGATCGGCCGGGCCGCGCGGAACGTGGATGGCCGTGTTATTCTTTATGCCGACAAGATCACAGGCAGCATGGAGCGCGCTATCGCTGAGACGGATCGCCGCCGGGAGAAGCAGACCGCTTACAACACCGCGCACGGCATCACGCCGCAATCCATCAAGCGCAACATCGGCGACATTCTCGCCAGCGTCTATGAGCGCGACCACGTAATGGTGGATGCCGGGCTGGCGGAAGGCGGGTCGGTCCCGCTCATGGGCCATAACCTGCAGGCCGTGATCGCGGACATGGAAAAGAAGATGCGGGAAGCGGCTTCGAATCTCGATTTCGAGCAGGCGGCCCGGCTTCGCGACGAGGTGAAACGGCTTCGCGCCGTGGAGTTGGCGGTGCTCGACGATCCCATGGCGACGCAGCGCGATGTGGAAGATCGCGCCGGGCGGTACGAAGGCGAGCGGCGCACCGGGTCGGTTCCCGGCGAGGACGGCAAGCCGGTGGCTGGATCAGGCGGGCAGGGTTCGCGGCGCAAGAAGACAAACCCCCGCGACAAGGATCGCGCTCGCGAGGCGCTTTCGGCCAGCGAACTTTTCAACACCGGCGAGAACTCCGACGCGCCTGAAGACTGGGCTGCGGCAGTGGGCAACAACTCGGACATCGATAAAGGAGGCATAGGCAACGCGACCTCGCAAACTCAAACTGGGTTACGAGAACATAATAGCAACAAAAGCTTGCGTGAACCTGACTTGTCGACCTCGAAATCTGCCCCCTCGCATGCCGTTCACACGGTTGGCGATGCGTCCCAACCAAAAACTCCTTCAGCATCGCTCCTCTCAGGACGCGCCCCCGAAACCTCCCATGAACGCAAATTTGGCGAGCGCGGCCTTGCGACGAAAGCCGCGAAGCTGATGGAAGAGCAGCGTCCTCACCAGCGCGGACGGCCTTCAGACGGCGGGACGTCTGGGACCGATGGCAAATTCGCCCCGCTTGCCGCGCATCTTTCGCGCCCGCACAAGCCGACGCTGGACGAGATGGGACCCCACGCAGAGCGCCCGCTCCCGGGCGCTAAACCGTTGCCCCAGCGACCCGCGCCGAACATGGCAACGTTCAAGGCTGGCAAAACCATCGTCGTTGCAGAGGACGGCGAGGTCGAACGACGCGGAAAACGCAGGCGAGCGGTGAAGTCGGGACGGCCGGGAAGCTAGGGCCGATGTTTGAGTCGTTGAATAAGCTGGGGTATGAAATCGCGGTTCTATCCCATTCTCAGGCAATTTTGAGCATCGACTTTCCTTCTGCTGTGGAAGAGATTACAGGTGCATCAGAGCATTTTCAGCAAAACCGCTCACACTTTTGCTGAAAATGCTCTAGTATTCAAACCTCATTGTTCCGCAGCTCCCAAGGTTGCACTATTATAACTGTATGTATCCCAATTGGGCTTGTAATCGACATCGGCTTGATTGCCCCAACTTTGCCAACCAGAACGGACGCCACGCGCAAACAATTCCAGGAACGGTCCCGGTGAACAGGCCTCAATCAACTCGTATTGCTCGTCCGGCTTTCGGCTGTGCTCGCGCTTTCTCGTCGCCAGATAATTCACCTGTGTCCGGCCTGGAGAGAGCGTTCGTGCGTTTTGCCACGCACGCCGAATAAAAGCATTTCCGTAACGTTGCGAAAGTAGAACCCGACGCCGCGACCATCGGATCCGCCATCTTTGCGGATTTTATGCCAGACGATATTGCTTTTGTAATGGAACCCCCAAGCATCCATAACCGCCAATCCGCAAGGCAAAAGCGCGTTTGGCACCCAAAGATAGAGATGGGACGTTTGAGATGCGATTTTTTCAACGGGAAGTTCCAGGATATCGTCGAGTGACAGCGTTGCGTACCGATTGAGACGGCGATGCTCAGGTGCGACTTTTCCTGTCTTATTCTGAAACTGCCAAGGTGGGTCCGCTAAAATGGTAGCGAAACGACGACCGTTCATCATATCTAACAGATCGGTATCAGCATCGGTCATGGCAAAGAATCGCCTCACTGTTGGCAACCCTCTTTCGTTATCGTTTATGGTTTGTTCTTGCAAGCGTTGTCATGATACACGCACAGAAAAAGCATCGAGACATAAAGTTTGACGCCCGTCGTTAGTGATCGCCGCCGTGGTCATTCTTCCGCTGTGCCTCACGGTCGCGCCACGGTTGTGGATGAAAGTGCGTACTCGCCCTTAAGTCGGCCTCCCGTTCAAGGCGAGCGAAACGATTATCACTGACCCCGGATGTAAGCGAAGCCTACGGCTTCAGGCAAAGACAGCGTCCGCGTCCCCTGAAACCGGCGCTTTACTCGATGAAAAATCACACCAGCCGCCGAGTTCGCGCTTGATAACGCCGGATAGCGCGGCAATGCTCTCGGGGCTGTCGTTGAGACAGGGCAGCGCCGCGAACCGTTCGCCGCCATTTTCATGGAAGATTCCGGCTGCCTCGATGGCGATTTCTTCCAATGTCTCTACGCAGTCGGATGAGAAGCCGGGCGTTACAACGGCCATGCGCTTGACACCCTTCTGAGCCATGGCTTCAATGGTCGCGGCGGTATAGGGCTGCAACCATTCCGCTCTTCCGAAGCGCGATTGAAACGTCAACACAAGTCGATCCTTTTCCCAACCAAGACGCTCCCGCAGCAGCCTCGTCGTCTTGGCGCAATGGCAGTGATAGGGATCGCCCTTCATAAAGTATTCGCTCGGCAGACCGTGGAACGACGCAATCACCACCTCCGGCTCGAAGTCGAGAGCCGCCAGGCTTTTCTTCATGGAAACCGCCAAGGCATCGATATAACCGGCGTCCTCGAAATAGGGCGGCACCACGCGAACCGCTGGTTGCCACCGCATGGTTTTGAGCGCGTCGAAGGCCTTGTCGCAGGCTGTTGCGGAGGTTGCAGCGGCGTACTGCGGATAAAGGGGAAAAATCAGGATGCGGTCGCAGCCTTGCGCCCGCAGCGCCTCTAGCCTGGATTTCACACTCGGGCTGCCATAGCGCATGCCCCAATCGACTGCGATCCGCGGGTCCGACGCGAGGGCAGCCCCGATCTTGTCCGACTGGTTTCGTGTAATGGTTCGAAGCGGCGACTCGTCTCTCTCCAGGTTCCAGATCGCACGATAAGCCTCGCCCGACGTGAAGGGGCGTCTCGTCAAAACGATGAGATTCAGGACAAGCCACCAGATCACCGGATTGACTTCGATGACGCGACGGTCGGACAAAAATTCCTTCAGATAACGCCGCATGGGCCAATAGCTGGTTCCATCCGGAGTGCCGAGATTGAGCAACAGCACGCCGATTTTGCCAAACGCGACCGCTGGATGGTCATCAGGCGCGGCGAGTGGCCGACGCGCTGCCGAGAAAATTTTCGACATCGGGATTTCATTCATCGGCATAGCTTTCCAGCATCGCGTGTTCGGCTTTAGCTTTATTATTGTATGGCCGGGTCATTAAACAAGAAACGAAGGGGTGCGTCCAAAAGATCAGGTGGATGCGACATCGGGGTCGCGGGAGCCGCGGCGACGATCAGCGATCAGCCGCGAGCAGAGGTCGAGATACTGTTTCACCACGATGTCTTCAGAAAACGTTTCGCGAAATTTCCGTAATCCGGCTAAGCCGAGCCGCTCCGCGAGCGCGTTGTCAGCGATGACTTCGTTAAGCCCTGAAGCCAGGGCCTCGTGATCGTTATTGGGGACGAGAACGCCGGTTTCACCGTGTTCTATGAGGTGCTCGGGGCCGGGCGAGCGCGTGGAAACGATGGGCAATCCATGGGACCATGCTTCGAGGATGATGTTGCCAAGGGCTTCGTTTCGCGACGCGCAGACGAAAATATCGGCGGTTTCAAGAAGGGCATGAATGTCGTCGCGCCATCCGAGAAAACGAATGCGTTCCGCGACACCCAGAGACGCCGCCAATGCCTTGACCTCGGGTTCGTAAGCGCCTGTGCCCGCCATCCACAGGTATGCGCCGGGCACACGCGTAAGCGCACGGACCACAAGGTCGGGGCCTTTTTCCTGCTCCAAGCGACCGAGCCACACAATGAGCGGCACGTCCGTCGGCGTGTCGAAATCACTACGAGGAAGTGGCGCGGCCTTAACCTCGGGCACGAAGTTCGGCACATAATGCACGCGATCCGCAGACCAGCCGCTGTTTACGATGTAGTCGACGATACCGGGGGTGTTTCCGATGAGGTGATCGCACCCGGCAAACGCGTCGAGGCGGTAATAATTCCCGAGGCGGCCGATGTGAAGCCACGGCCCGGACGGGCACGCCGCCGCAGCGCGGCGCATCCAGGTGATGACCACATCGGCTTGCGAAGTTTGTAATACGTTGCGAAACCGGTATCGCGTAAGGAGATCGAATTTACCTGCGAATGGCGCGGAGCGGGACGCGACTCCGGCATCATCCAACTGGGCCTGCGCCCACGACCCGCGCCGAAGCAATGCGGTTTGCGCGACGCCCCGCCGATGAAAGGCAGCGGTCAGTCGCGTGAAAAACCGCTCGGCCCCGCCGCGCCGCGAACTGCCAAGCGCCTGAACGATGCGCATCCCGTTATCTCCGTACCATCAGGATCAGCGCCAGTTTTCCGCGATCCATGGTGTCGGGCGGACGCGCTTGTAGACCTTCTGATACCAGTGTTTCGTCGGCCATCGACCTTCCATAGCTTCATCCGGGTCCGGTTTGCCCGTAAATGCCACAAGCTTCGCCTGCGGTGGCAGCACGGGTGTCCGGAAAAACCGAAACGGCCATGATGGAACGAGGCTGTGCTTGAAGCTGACGCACCATTCGTCAGGCCAGAACGTGAGCGGCAGACCGATCTGACGCGTGACATAGGTTTGTGAGTTACCGAACTCCTGATAAACGGCAAGCGGTTCGCGGTTCATCCGTTCCAGCAGATGAGAGGCCGATCCGACGCGAAAACGGTAAGCGGTGGTGTTGCCGACACCGCCGTTGGATGTCGTCCAGTTCCGTATGACGCAGAACTCTCCCGGCCTGTAATCGAAGAAAGCATCGAGATTTCCGGTCACGACAATATCGAGATCGAGATAAAGGGCTTCGCCTTTAACGCCGGGCAGGTGCTCGCCCCATAGCGCAATTTTACGCCATGGCCGCCACCGCAGACGCTCAGGCAAATGGATGTCCAGCAGCGGGTAAACTTCAACTTTGGGGTCGATCCCGTGGCGCTCATCGGTGTAACAGACAAGACGGGTTGGGCGTGTGGTGTGACGCCTGATCATGGACCAGAGCCGGTTGACGTAGTCGGCCCCGTACCGCGTTCCCCATTTCATACAAACGATTGTCTGTTCCATCATCTTCGCCTGCGGTCTCGCGTCATGCTCGAAAAATGTATAGCGGGCGGGTTCTTCCGTGTCACGGTGCGTCGTCGCACTTGCTTACCGTTTCTGGTCGGTAAGGAACATCAGCTTCGAACGCGCCCCCTCGCGGACTCATGAACGCTGCGCTCCCAAAAGGCCGAGCGGACTTGCCCGCGCGGCTCACGTAAGCTAAAGCCATATAGAAGCCGCTTGGGATGGACAGAATGAAATTTGTGGGACGGCATAGCGCGCTTGGTCTCGGGGTGGCCGCCGTGACGCTTGCCGCCGATCAGGCCCATAAGTGGTGGATGATCGATTGGGTGCGTCTTGGCGAACGCGGAAAAATTGAAGTCACATCGTTTCTCGATATCGTTCTCCATTGGAATCGCGGCATTTCCTACGGCCTTTTCAAGCAGGAGACTGTGACCGGGGCCTGGATCTTGGCTGTGTTCGCGCTGGTCACGGCGTTTGCAATCGGGGTTTGGCTTGCCAATCTGCCGACGCGACTGACGGCCCTGTCGGCGGGCCTGATCATGGGCGGCGCGTTGGGAAACGCCATCGATCGCATCCGTTTCGGCGCGGTGGCCGACTATTTCTCGTTTCACATCGGCAGCTTCCACTGGTACATTTTCAACATAGCCGACATCGCGATTGTGGCGGGGGTTGCGGGACTTCTTTACGATTGGGTCAAATCAGGCCATAAAGCAGTCGAAAACAAATTCTAACGTTTGGAACGGTCACAAGAAGCGAGAACCGATGACGAAGCGTTCGAAACCTTTTTTTGGTCTCCTGCCGGTGTTAGCGGCGGTCGCATGCCTTGGCGGCTGCGCTGATTCCGGCATCGATGTGGACGTGAACATACCGCTTCTCGATGCGGCTGGCGTGAACCTCATGGGCAAGCCGAAGCCTGATCCCAATCTGCCGGACCGCGCGCCTCTGGTGTTGCCTCCTCAGGCGGGCGCTTTGCCAACGCCCGGTCAGGCTCCGCAGTATGCGAACGCGTCCAACGGTCGTCAGTGGCCAACTGATCCTGAAGAGGTGAAAAAGCGCGCCGCCGCCGACGTTGAAGCGGAACGCGACCGGTATTGTGCGCAGGGGGATTGGTCAAGCAAGGCGACCATTGAGGAATTCCGCAAAAATACCGGCCAGGATCTTCGTTGCCGTCCGAAATGGGTTGAAAACTTGATTGGTGCGAAAAAGCAGTAAGTCGACGCCCGGGGTGTCGCGAAGGGCGCAATAAACCTCAGTCTCCCTCCGCAGGTGTTGAACCTTTCACGACGAACGTCAAAGCTGATGCGTTATGAGCGGGTATCGCGCTCGACGAAGACAATACCTGGCATACTTTTCAAAGTTTTGGCGAATATGTCTGACCTGCCGATGGGCTGTTCGATATCGTCGCGTTCGGCGGTATTCTCTCCTGTATCCGCGTTGGTGGCTGTGATGCCCGGGCTTATTGCTAGCGATAGGCCGCCATCGAATTATAGGGATGTGTCTTCACAATTCCGCGGTACGACACTATTGTGTTCCTTGCCGGTCCCGTAGCTCAACCGGATAGAGCACCAGCCTTCTAAGCTGGGGGTTGGAGGTTCGAGCCCTCCCGGGATCGCCACTGGCTCGTTGCCGATGTGTCCGCACCTAAAATCTCGCGAAGCGTACCTGGACAGGACGGCTCGTGATAACAATCCCGTTTTCGGGTGAACCTAGCTGATGTCAGGCAACAAGTTCATGATCCGCGTTCAAGCCGAAGATTTCGACATAAGCGACGAGATCGCTAACTTGCGCCATGGCCGAACCGACATCGGCGCGATCACGGCTTTCATCGGAATTGTGCGCGATATCGCAAGTTCGCCCGCCGTGACGGCAATGACGCTGGAGCATTACCCGGGCATGACCGAGGCGGAACTGCAACGCATTGAGCGTGAAGCTTGCCAGCGCTGGCCATTGCTCGGAAGCTCGATCGTGCATCGGGTTGGCCGTCTTATGGCTGGAGATAATATCGTGCTCGTCCTCACGGCCTCGCCCCATCGGCAAGCGTCCTTCGAGGCTGCCCACTTTTTGATGGATTTTCTGAAAACGGATGCGCCTTTCTGGAAGGTGGAGGAAACCGACGCGACGCGAAAGTGGGTTGACGCAAAAGAAAGCGATTGTAAGGCGCGGGAACGCTGGTCTTAACGAAAGCCGCGTTTCTATCCCTTCATGTTTGTCATCCCTGCCAAGCGGCGCTTAAACCGCCTTACGATGCTGTCCGCATCGGGGAGTCCAAAAGGCAACGCCCCCGTTGTCATCGTGAACGACAGAAACCAAGATGCCGGAACCCATGTCCCGACGCTTTAGACGTTGAACCGATTGCGGTTTCTCATCCTGAGCGCGGTCAAAAGGTTGCTAGAGCGCTTTCGCCTTAATCAGAGTGATGAAAGCGTTCCAACTATTTGTTTTATTGCATTTTCGAGGAACCGCTCACACTTTTGCTGAAAATGCTCTGGAACGAGCCTAAGCGAATTTCAACTGAAACGCGGCGTGCTCAAATCAAGCGCGACCGCAAAGCTGAAATTCGAAGGCTCGAAGTCGCAGATCAGGTTGATCTGCGATTGCTACCGGCCCTTGCGCTGACCCAAGCCCATTTTTTTCGCGAGATTTGACCGGGCTTCGGCATACTTCGGTGCGACCATGGGATAATTTGGCTCAAGACCCCACTTCTCGCGGTATTCCTCTGGCGACATTTTATAGTGTGTTCGCAAATGCCGCTTCAAGGACTTGAACTTCTTACCGTCTTCAAGACAAATGATATACTCGGGAGTCAAAGACTTTTTTACAGCGATTGCTGGCTTCAACTCCTCTTTCGCCGGTTGCACGATGTTGGAAGATGCAAGATATAATGCTGCATGAACGTCACCGATAAGACTTGGCAGATCGCTGGCCACGACCGAGTTGTTGCTCACGTAAGCAGAAACAATTTGCGTTGTAAAATCAACCAGTTCGTGAGTATCGTATTTCTCGTCTACCATTTGAGGCTTCCCCAGGCGACTTATTGGCTGATCTAAACCCTTGTAGGAACTACTATTGATCTCATTCTTTTCAAGCCAGTGTGGCTCAGATTTACGTTTTAACGCAACGTCTTTAGGCTTATTTGCTTGTTTCATTTTTAACTTTACCTGTCTCTAACTTCAATAATGTGTACATATCATATCTTGGACACAGTTCAACCAGCATTAGTGCCCATGAAGTCGATGCAGGCGTTTGTTATGATGGCTGGCTTACTCACGCTTCCCATTTTTTGCCACGAGAAACTATGATTTCCGGTCTACTTGATCCAGATACGGGGTCTGGCGCGTTTAAGTTTCACTTCATCTCACAATGCTGCCTGTTTGCATCAGTAACTTCAGTCATCTGAACGAAAAATATCGCCGAACACTGTAATTTTATAACCCGGCAAGAGCCTGAACCTTAAAATACTGCGGATAGGTCGGCTAAAATGGCGCTTCCGGTACATAATAATGATTTTTTCAAGATTGCCGATTGCGGTGAATGCGCCTTGCTGATTGATTTCGGTGGAGAGCACAGCCGTAACCTCAGTCTTTCGATCTTAAACTTGAGTGATACTATTGATCGCAAACACATCGAAGGCATCCTTGAGACGTTACCGGCCTTGTCGTCGCTGACTGTCTTCTACGATCCGTTCCGCCTTGACCGGCAAAGCCTGATCGATGATCTGCTCCCTCTTCTCCGGAATATGGTTCCGGAGCATGGTAATACACGAAACTGGTCTGTACCTGTCGTATATGGCGGTTTGTTCGGGCCCGACTTGCGCAACGTCGCGGAAACCTCCGGTTTGTCTGAAGCTGATGTCATCGGGCATCACTGTGCGAGTTCATATTTCGTTTACATGCTCGGGTTTCTGCCCGGTTTTGCTTATCTGGGAGATTTGCACACATCGCTTCGATTGCCTCGCCGCTCGACGCCCCGTTCCGCTGTGCCCGCCGGGTCGATTGCCATCGCCGCCAATATGACGGCGATATATCCGTTGGAAAGTCCGGGTGGCTGGAATATCATCGGATACACGCCGATCACCCTATGGGATCCGCGGCTGAGCAACGAACCGTTGCTTCGCCCGGGCGACAATGTCAGGTTCCATTCAATCGATGAAGCGGAGGCAGACTCGCTGAAGCAGAAAATCGCGGAGGGGTGGACGTTGCAAGCCGAACCAATACCATGACGGCTTGCTTGCGTGTTCTGGAAGTCGGAACGGCGTCGACGCTACAGGACGGCGGACGGTGGGGCTATCAACGCTTTGGCATGCCAGTTGCCGGTGCATTGGACGATGTCAGCCGACACATTGCGAATGCACTGGTCGGGAACGATCCGGCAACTGCCGCGATTGAGGTCGCGGTCACCGGTCTCGCGTTCGCGGTCGAGGCAGACAGCATCATCGCAAGCGTGGCTGGATTGGTGAAGCCTTTCGACCTCGAGCGAGCGGGCATACGCAGCCGCGTCCCTGCTTACCGGACTTTTGCTGCCGTTCGGGGCGATATCTTGCGATTTTCGCCACCGGCTGGTGGTGCCGTCTTTTACATCGCGGTCGCGGGTGGCTTTGCGGTCGATCCGATGTTGGGAAGCCGATCAACCTACCGCCGTGCCGCCGTGGGTGGTTTTGAAGGCAGGGCGCTTCTGCCAGGGGATCGGCTGCCGCTTCATGGCGATCAGACGGATCGCCCGGTCTACTCCTATGAACCGCCTGTGAAATCGCCTGAAGCTTTACGCTTTTTGCGTGGGCCGAACGTCGATGCGTTCGCATCCTCCGCATTCGAAACCCTGGTGACGGCACCCTATACGGTTTCGGGAGCATCGGACCGCATGGGCCTGAGGTTGAACGGAGCCGCCTTGGAACGGGCAAACAAAACGGAACTCCCGCCTCAGGGCACCACCGCGGGGGCATTGCAAGTGCCGCCAGATGGCCTGCCCATTCTGCTTTTGTCGGACAGGCAGACGACGGGCGGGTATCCGCGTATCGGAACAGTGATCTCTGCCGATATCGCGGCAGCAGGGCGGTTGACACCGGGCATGCCCATCCGCTTTCACGAAGTCACACGAGATGAGGCGTTGCTTGCGCTGAAGGGACATCGCGATTGGCTTCAGGTTTTGGCCTCATCGCTTCGCCCCTTGCCGCCGGACCTGTTTTCGTCCAGCCGGTTGCTCGGCGAAAACCTGATCGGCGGCGTCACCGATGCGCTTGACGCCGACAAGTAGCATGCAGCGATCAACTGCCCGGCTTGTTGTGTATGTTTGAAATATACATGTCTTTCCAGTCAGTCGGCTTGCGCTTTATGGTGCCCGCCATCGCCAGATGCTCGGCATAAGCCATCATATCCGTTGGCGTACTGGAATACCGCGTGTCGGGGTCTTTCAGAATTTTAACGATCTCGGCTTCGTCCACCTTGACCTTGGACGCACGCACATAAATCTGGGCGGCCTCCTCGGGGTTTCTCGCGATGAGTTCGTTTGCTTCTTCCTGGGCGGCCAGAAACGCCTCCACGAGCTTTGGATTGGCGTTGACGAACCGCTTTGGCGCGAAAATAACGTCGAACGTGATATTTCCGAGCACATCCTTCGCCCGCAACACCGACCGCATATTCGGGTTCTGAAGTTCCACATAAATGAACGGCGGCGACGCGAAGTGAGCCGTGATTTCGGTGCGGCCTGAGAGCAGTGCGGCAACGGCCTCGGGATGCGGTATCCCAACGGTCAGGCTGTCGAATTTCGCGAAATTCTCCTTGCCGTAGGTTTTCGCTGAAATCATCTGCAAGATCACGGCCGCCAGCGATGTCTTGATCCCGGGCATGGCGATCTTGTCCTTGGGTCCGAAATCGGCCAGCGATTTGACGGCCGGATTGTTGGTGATGATTTCAAGCGCTGTGCTGCTCATGCCTGAAACACCGATGACTTCCGCAGCGGGAATGCCTCTTGCCTTAGACCACAAAGTCACGAACCCAGGCGCGCCGGTGCCCGCGATATCCAATGTCCCCGCCATCATGGCATCGTTGATTACGTTGCCTCCATCGAACAGAAACCACTCTGTCTTCACCTCGCCAAGCCCCATTTTCGCGGCGTGCTTCTCCAGAAGCTTTTTTTCCTGTATCACGATCATGGGCATATAAAGCATGCCGTAACCGCGCGATAATCGCATAACTGTCGCCTCGGAAAGCGCCGGTGATGCCGCGAATGCAGCAAGCGCGAGTGTTACAACACCCCCAATCCAGTTTCGTGCAATCGTTGCCATATTTTTTCCTGTCCGTTTTTTTGAAAATCGAGTTATCAAGACGCTCGCGCTATCTGGACCGAAATGCTGGCCGACCGCAACGCGCCCTTAGAACAAGGGAAACAGGGATGCTGCCGGCGTTTGGCATGGACCCCACTTGAAAATTTCGACATTGAGCCGGTGGAGTGCCTCATTCGGTAAAATGAAACAACAAACCTTCTAACGATAATCGGCAAGCGGTACGATCTTGTATTTGCGCTGGGCAAGGCTGCCGTCGCGTTCGATCAACCCCTCGATGGTGCGGAAGTAGGACGCAATGATCTTGGCTTCCATCTTCTTGTAGGCCCGCTCCCGTGCTTCGGGGGAAAAGTGTTCAGCCGACTGCAAACGCGCGCGCAAATTCTGGTAGCGGGGCGAATTGTAGAGACCATAGAGAGGGGTCGGGAACTCGACAATCTTGCGGCCGATGACTTTGTCGACCCGCACTTTTTTCCGAGGATGGGACGGTGCATCGAGTTCGCCGCCTTTCGCTTCCAGAAGTTTGTCCCGGATGCTGATTTGATCGGAATCCTGATCGTTAAGCCGTTCGGGCCGGATCAGGATAAGTGTATCGACCTCATTTTCCGGGATCGACAGAATTCCATTGTTTTTCTGAAGAACGTGCAACGCAAAGTTCTGGAAAAAATTTGCGGCGACACTCGTCGCCGAAGCCACATCGACGAGAGGCGCGCCGTAAAAGCGGCTGATTAGGTTGCTCGCAAGTTGCGTCGGGTCTTCCGCATTGAAATAGCTGCTCAAAATCGGTGTGATTTTCTGTTCGATAGACGTCGCGGAGAACGACGCCAGCCTCACGATATAGGGTCTGTTGAGATTCAGGATTCACAATTTTTGCGAACAGTGATTCAAGCTCCCGAAAGGAGTTTTTCATGGATCGCTTTATTTTGACGGATGCGCAATGGGCAAAGATTGAACCGCATTGTCTGGGCAAGAAGACCGATCCAGGGCGGACGGGCGGTGATCCGCGTTTGTTTTTGGAAGCGGTGCTGTTTGTTGCAAGGACGGGTGTGGGATGGCGCGAGCTCCCTCCGCGTTTTGGCAACTGGAACACGGTGTTCAAACGGTTTCGCCATTGGGTGAAAGCCGGAGTTTTTCAAAGGATTTTTAATGCCGTATCGGAAGAACCGGACATGGAATACGCCATGATCGACGCGACAATCGTCAAAGTGCATCGTTTCGGTCACGGCGCAAAAGGGGGACTCAAAATCAAGCCATAGGTAAGTCGAAAGGTGGTTGGACAACGAAAATCCTGGCCATGACAGACGCACTTGGCAATCTTGTGCGCTTCGAATTGCTTCCAGGAAACCGGTACGACACCGTCGGCGTCGCACCTTTAATCGCGGATGTCGAATTCGGCGCCTTAATCGCCGACAAGGCCTTTGATTCGAACTGGATTATAGAAACCATGAACCATCGAGGCGCGAAAGTCGTCATATCTCAGCATCCAAGGCGATCAAAACCACGCCAAATCGATAAAGAGATGTATAAATGGCGTCATCTGATAGAGAATTTCTTCTGCAAACTCAAGGACTTCAAGCGAATAGCCATGCGATGCGAGAAAACCGATACAAGCTACACCGCAATGATCTACGCTAGTTCAGCCGTCATAAACTCACGATGAATCTCAACAGACCCTAGTCCATTGTCCAGTAAAAAGGCACCGGCTGGTTTTCCCGGTCCAGAAGGATGACTGGCGTACCAAGCGCGTTCAGCATCGCGATTTCATAAAAAACGTTCGCGCCCCGATTGGAAATCTCGGCGATGGCGAAGTCGGCCTCGTCAATTTTTGCGAAAACCGTGTCCACGATGCCACCGGCACCTGTAAGTGGCGGAACATAAATTTCGAATTGATCTGCGTCAAATCGCAGAGATGAAAGCGCTTTTTCGGTGGCGCTTTTCATGGCTCCGAGATGGTGCTCCGTGGAGTCGATCGCCCGATTTGTCAGCCGATCTATAATTTTCTGGAGACGTGTGCGCGTGTCTTTTCCGGGTCCCATCGGCCCGAGAAGAATGACGTTGAACTTTCCGCCGGGTGCGAAATTTTCAAATTTGTTCATATGGATGACTTCCTTGAATATGAGGTGGTTTTATATGTTTTGTCTCAGACGCGGGTGACGGCGCGGTCCAAGCTTGAGCCACTTCCCTATGGCGCGGATCGGGCCACGTCAATTTGTGATTTACGATGTTGCCCATTAACGGGGATGTGCCGAGCGTTACGCGTTCCCAATCGGACGAGAGCGACAATCGTTCACCTTTCATAGAATTGACACGCGCATCGCTTATATACACATTATGGACTGAGCGACGTCGTGCGAGCGTAGCCCCCAACTTAACGTCAGCGTTGAGGAAAGGTGAACGTGACGGCATTAAGCTTATCATCGCCGCCGGATAGTTTTCCGGCTCTCGTGCTCAACGCGGATTACCAGCCGCTGAGCTATTATCCGCTGTCTCTGTGGAACTGGCAGGAGACGATCAAGGCCGTGTTCCTCGATCGCGTCAACATCGTCTCGCTCTACGACAGAACAGTGCGTAGCCCAACCTTCGAGATGAAGCTTCCGAGCGTCGTCTCGTTGAAAACTTTTGTCAAACCGGCGCTTTATCCTGCGTTCACGCGCTTCAACGTGTTTTTGCGCGACCGGTTTCAGTGTCAGTATTGCGGCTCGCCCCATGATCTGACGTTCGATCACGTCATCCCACGCTCGCGCGGCGGACAGACGAAGTGGGACAACGTTACGGCCGCATGTGCGCCCTGCAACCTGAAGAAGGGTGGCAAGATGCCGGCAAAGGCAAAGATGTGGCCTGCACAAAAGCCGTTCCGGCCAACGGTGCATGAGCTGCATCGAAACGGGCGGTATTTCCCGCCGAATTATCTGCATGAGAGCTGGCTCGACTATCTTTATTGGGATACCGAGCTGGAGCCGTAAGGGAAATTGTTTTGACCGAGGATCGGCTCGGTCGAGACCGGCACGGTTGTTCGTGCCGGACGGGTGCGTTGTATCAAAGCGTGAACATCAACTTCTATAATCCGCGTTGATCGCCACATATTCATGTGTGAGGTCGCTGGCCCAGACGGTTGCACGCCCGCCTCCGCCGGTGCCCACATCGACGCGGATTGCGATCTCGCGTCCTTTTACATATGCAGCTCCTTGCTCTTCCTGATACTCGACCGCTCGCATGCCATCCCGCGCCACGCAAATATCACCAAACCAGATCGCGAGCCGGTCGCGATCAGCGGCTTCGCCTGCCTTGCCGACAGCCATGACGATACGGCCCCAGTTGGCGTCTTCGCCCGCGATGGCGGTCTTGACCAGCGGTGAATTACCGATGCAAAGACCGATCCGACGCGCGGCCTCGTCGCTTTCCGCGCCCTCCACCGTGATCGTCATCAGCTTCGAGATGCCCTCCCCGTCGCGCACGACCTGCAACGCGAGGTCATGCATCAGGCTGAGCAGCGCCGCCGAGAACCCGGCCGCGTCAGGGTCGTCGGCGCTCGCAATGGGTAGACCCCGGGGGCCGGTCGCCGTGCCGGTGGCGAACGCGAGCAATGTGTCGCTGGTGGATGTGTCGCCGTCTACGGTGATGCAGTTGAAGGTTATGGCGGCGTGGCGGCGGCAAAGTTCAGTGAGGGCCGCTCCGTTGATGGCCGCGTCCGTCACGATAAAGCACAGCATGGTCGCCATGTCGGGCGCGATCATGCCGGAGCCTTTGGCGATGCCGTTCAGTGTCACGGGCACGCCATCGATCAGGGCATGGGCGGTCGCGAGCTTCGGGTATGTGTCCGTGGTCATGATGGCGTGCGCGCCATCGAACCAGGCGTCTTCCGTCGCGGTCTGCGCCAGATGCTGCAATACGCCTACGAATTTGGCCGGGTCGAGCGGTTCGCCAATCACACCCGTGGATGCGATGAAAATCTGGCTGGCATCAACGTTTAAGCTGTCGGGGGACGCATCGAGCGCGTCGGCTGCGTGGCATGCAGTAAACGCGACTGTGTCGCGGCCCCGTTGACCAGTGAACGCATTCGCATTGCCGGAATTAACCACAAGCGCACGCGCCATGCCGTGCCCAAGCTGAGTGCGGCACCATTCGATGGGCGCGGATGCCGTTTTAGAACGCGTGAGCACCCCTCCGCAGGTGGTACCCTCGGGGAAGATCGCGAGTAGGACATCCTTGCGGTTGGCGTATTTGATCCCGGCTTCTGCCGCGCCAATACGAACGCCGGCGATCGGCGGGAGCGTTGGAGGCAATGGTGGTGCGAACGGCGAAAGCTTTTTCATCTTCGCCATTATCGAACTCCCGTGCTTTCCCGTGTATGAGCGTATGTCGTATTAGAGAATTTTCAGCAAAAGTGTGAGCGGTTTTGCTTCTCGAAAATGCGATTAAACAAAGACTTAGAGCGCTTTGATGACTTGGATTAAATCGAAAGCGCTCTAGCGGCGACAGGCTTGTTAATGGAGCACGCCTCGTCTTGTGTTCCGTCGGGTTCGTCGGTTTATGCACAAGGCAACAACACGGACCATCCGGATGTAATCACGGTCAACGCGCGGAATAAAGTGGTTTCTCTCAATGAGGACTCCGAATGACCGGTGATCGCCTCAGTTTCTGGGCAACACGTTCCCTTTAACAACCCAGAAGCGTTAGTCTATCGCAGATCAGGGAACGACCCAATGACCATTTCATCTGAATCAGGCGCACAACAGATACCTCGACAGCATCATGCTTCTGATGCCAGCCTGTTGAGAACCGTTTTCGTTACGTCAAATGCGTGCTTAAGCGCGTCCATTTCTGCAAGTTTTGCCGTGTCGGTCGTTTGCCGTCGCATTTCATTCAGTTCCTGTTCGCGTTGTGCGAGAAGTGCCATAGCCGCCGGGACCGCCTTTCTGAGTTCGTCAAGGGTGGGTACTGAACCTTTATCGAAGGTTGGAGCGCTGGAATTCAGGAATTCCACTACTTCCTCGAAGCCCTTCATCTCTCCAACGAAGGCCGCAATCTCTCTGGCGTTTTCATGATTGCGGTTGGAGGTCGACAAAGCCTTTCCGGCACCCGACATCATGGACGCCTGTCGACCATACTCCAGAGCCTTCAGTTCATTTTTGAGCTTCGTTCGCTCGGCGTCCGAGGAGGCATGACTAATAGAGGCTTCAAGCTCGGTACGCTTTGCCTGAATCCTGGCCGCTTGCTTGAGTAGGTCCGACACATTCAGAGACGTGTCGGGTGAAGTCGCCCGTGACATGTGTTTCCCTTCATAACTCGGTTCGGTTAATACGATGTCGCTCTCTCGGAGCCGTCATATGGTTTCCCAACCTGTGATCGACACGTCAGGTTTGTCGATCGAAATACAGCGTGCTGGAGCCGCCTCCCGGAACTTGATCGTACCTTCTATGACCATACTGCGGCTCCACATCTGCGGCAATCAAGGATGGGGCGGGAAATAGCCATCGTAACGCTGTCCGAAAGTTGCATACAGTTCACGGAGCTGCTGACGAAGCTCAGGCGTGACAGCCTGACCGTCCTTGATCGCGGGCAAAATCGTGTTCTTGAAATTCTGCAGAACGGCTGCCTGAGCAGGCGTCGCAACAGGCTGAATTTCATCAACCCATGTCGACAGCATTGCCTTCCCTCCGTATGGCACCTGCGCGATATCATACTTTATGGCGACATTGGTCCAAACGAGCACGGGAAGCGTGTTGCCATTCGGAAGGGCATAGTCTGCAAAATTTGGCAACGGATCGGCACCTTTCCGTGCCTTGAAGACGATCTGACCGTTCAGACTGAGTGATGCAAAGCCATCAAAAATCTTGAAGCCTGGAAGTTTGAAGCCCGGAATGACCGAGTCGGCTAGACCGCTAATCACCGTTGGCCCCAACGTATTAAAACTGTCCCTCATCACGCCGCCGATCTCAAGCTCCGCATTGTGGGTCAAAGCCTCAACGATGCTGGGCACTCCAGGGACCGCGTAGGTGGGCAGGGGATCGTTGTTAACAAACGGCAGATTGTTAACAACCCGCTGCATGAAGTTGCTTGGTCCGCGCATGAAGTTGGTATTGACCCGTGACGCCGGATCGCCGCCGGGGGCACCGGATCCTGAGAAATACGCTTTTGTCGAAACGTCGAGAACGCTGTTGAATTCATTCGCAGCAGGCAGATCGCCCGCTGAGATAACCGTGTTGAGGATCTGCTGTGGCGTCGCATTCGGTCCTGCCGCAGCTATCTGTGCTGGCGTCAGTTTGATCGTATATGTCGCGTTATTGCCGTTGTAGCGATTTTGCACCACATTCACAAATTCCGCAGGTAAAATTGTGCCCTTGGGGATGACGACGGACTGCTGATATTCGGTCGATCTCGACACTCCAAGAAGGCTCTGGTTCGCACCAACGGTATCAATGGGCCAGTCGGCGTTGACCACATAACGCTGCCCCGTCGATGTCGACCCAAAGGTATCTTTTTGCCCTGGCGCGAACGTGACGGGCGACACGTTCAGAACAAGCGGCGCATTGACGGTCAACGTCCCGGCCGTCCCCGTAGCCGGTGGCGTATAATTGACCTCAAGTCTGGATGTATCCAGCTTGAACGCGGTCTCCGGCTGGGACGTTACATAAACCGGTTGCCAGTTCGAGTTGGAATCCAGCCTGACGCTGTTCAGCGATGAAACGCCCTGATTAAGCAGGTTCGGGATTTTCATGCGGACCAGTTCGGATGCGCCGCCCACGTTTCCGAACAAAACCGTGGTTGGGTTTGGCTCGCGAATACTCTGCCCCAGCTCCGATTGTGACACCACGAACGGCTGGCCGGTAGCATTCCATGCAGCCTTCAGATCTGTCCGCAACTGATCGGTCGCGGCGATGGACGCGCCTTTGAAAATCTCGAAATTAGCTGGTGTCTCGGACCCTAAAGGCGTGTTGGCGAAAGTCCATGCGGCTTTCGCGATATCACCTGCGGTTTCCGCAGCCGTGACGGCAGCGCCCTGAAAGACATCGAAACCCTTCGCCAGATTAGGCAAAGTGCTCAATCCGATCGCGACCTGCTTTTGGCCTAGCGGCATATTTGTCGTCGGTACGCCAAGGCTGCCACGAACACCGACGCGAAGGTCGAAGCGCTCCGTCAGTGCATTCCAGGCATAGACGATTCCGCCAAGAACGGGGTCGGTGCTGGTGAGCGGTTCGCTGGTTGGCGAAATCGGGAATGGCGGTTGCAGGGGTACGCCCTCGCTCGCGATTGTGTTTGTGGCCGGATTTGGGAAGCGTATCGGCTGGCCGGGCACAATACCGCCAGAAGGCTGACCGAAAAGAGGGAACGGAAGGGACTGCCCTGTAGGCTCAGCAAACTGAAAGTTCGCATCGTTTCCGAGTGGCGATGAGAACAGGTTTCCTGTGTTCGATCCCTGTATCGGAGAAAACTCGGGGAGCGGCTGCGATCCGAACCGATATGTCCCTCCGGGTTGGAAGAGGGGTGAACCTTGGCCGGGAATAGTGGTCGCGATCCCGGTTTGCTGTGTGCTGGTTGATGACTGATTGATCCGCAATGCGGTATTTGTATCCGCCCCAGTTGCTTCAATAGAGGTCCCGGACGTGCCCGGACGACCGGACTGATCAGACTTGACGATGCCGTTCAAGCCAGTTGACCCGGGTGAACCGACGTTACCTGGTTCTGTTACCGGCCTTGGATTGACTCCGGTCGGTTCATTCGGAATACGCACCGCAGTCGTTTCGATTGTCACCCCATCATAGGGAGCCGCTGTCTTTAAGGGTTCGGTCGTAAGATGTGGCGTAACGGTAACGCCAGAAGGCAAACGATTAAGCAGCGGAGGGACAAATTTCTCCGCAGCGGTGCCGAATATTGCGCTGCCCGCAGCAGCTATCGCAGCCTTCTGCAAGTCCACGGGTTTGCCGTTTGCCGCATCGTTCGCCGCCGAGAACCCGGCTCCGATCGCGCCGTTTTTCCCTAGTGTCTGAAGCAGGTTTCCACCTCCCGGCACGACTGCAAATGTCGCCGATCCGATTGTGTCAACGGCGAGGTTCGGGACCGCATCGCTGACGTCAACCCCTTGTACTGCGCCCGAAATCCGGGCCGCGCCGTTTGTCAGAAATGCGTACCCTCCGGCACCAGCCGCGGCGCCTTGCGGGGTTCCTGTCACTATGGCACCTAAAGTGCCAGCCGCAGCGGTCCCTAAATTTCGACTTATTTCTGCGCCGCCTGCAAGGATACTCCAACCCGTCCCGTTAACCGAGTTTGCCTGACTGGAACCCGCGTTGCTCTGACTTTGAGCCTTCGAAAAAAGTGCACCGATCGATGTTGGATTGCTCGAGTTCAACACCGCGTTGATGTCGATACCAAGCTGATTTCTTGCACCGGCA
Organism: Rhodomicrobiaceae bacterium; assembly: GCA_965247345.1. Taxonomy (GTDB): domain Bacteria; phylum Pseudomonadota; class Alphaproteobacteria; order Rhizobiales; family Rhodomicrobiaceae; genus Rhodomicrobium. Next base: position 52,858 of record CBDFGZ010000013.1, read on the forward strand.
TCGAGACCGACATAGTCACCGCTTTGAATGACATCCTTCGCCCGGCCTAGAAACGTGATTGCATATCGAACATCGGCAAGTGTTGACTTGGCGGCATTTATCTGATCTGGCGTAAACAAACCCAAGGTCTTTGGAGATTTGTCGATCTCCTGGGAAAGCTGATCGGTTATCTGGCTGTAAGTCGATACGTAATCGGTGAGCTTGCTCGTTAACGCCCTGACCTCTGCTCCCGAGGCGGGAAACCCATACTGCGCAGCGTTAGCCTGTGCTTGCGAGATCGGTATATCATAACCCGCGTTGTAGTCCTGGACAAACTGGCCGCTCGCGGGATCCTGCTTTTTTGGTCCCTGGCCTGGGTTATATTGTGGAACAAACAAATGCACGGAACCATCGGTGTCGCGATACTGCGTTGTGCCCGGCAACAGATCGTAACGCGTCACATTGCTCGGAAATCCGACCCTTTTGAGAAAGTTCGTGTCCCCATAATTCAACGAGCCAACCGCGCCTTGCTGTGGAACAGTCGCGCGCGAGGACGAAGACCCGGAAACAACCTGCCCTGAAGTCGACCGGGATGGGACGGCACCATTCGATCCGCCGCCACTGGTTGCACTGCCGGTAGAGGTTTGGGAACGATTCGCAACTTCAGCAATTCTGAAAGAGAAGTCTTGAACAGGGACGTCACCCGTTGACGCCAAGTTGCGCAGCGTCTGCGCTTGCGCACGCAGGTATTGCGCATCGGCTGGCGAGGCACCGTTCGCGAGACCGTCCGCAACTCTGCTTTCAAGTTCGCCAACCCATTTTGCGAAAATAGGCACATCCCTGACAATCGCGTCATGCCACGCCAACCATTTTCCATAGTCGGGCGAGTTCGGCGTTATTGTACTTTTATTGAACACATCAAGATTATTATTAATATTCATATCATAGTTGTTATACTTATCTATTTGTTTGATTAAGGCTTCGATCTCCGGTCTGCTTGAGCGAACTGCGGGAATTGTTAAAAGTCTTTTGAGTTGATCCCTCAAAATATTAAGATTGTCGAAGCTTTCCTTGGCCTGACGGCCGATCGTGGCTATCGGGTTTTCAGTGTTTGAAGCGAGGACACCGGTTAGGTTAGTGCTCGCAACAAGTACACCTCGACCTCCCGGAAGCCGGTCCACCGCCGTGTTCTGAGTGGAGCCGATCTGGCCATTAAGGGCATTTTGAATTCGGTCGTAGGATGAAACCATCTCCTGAATTTGGCTGCTTGAAAGGGGCGAAATATGGAACGAGGGATCCAGCACATATCTTACCTGTTCTGAGCCTCCGGCGCCAAAAGATGCTGCATCCTGACCTGTTGTAAAAGGTCCGGAAGAACCGCTGGGCGATCCCGCTATATTTGAAGGAAGCCCTGCCGTCGCGCCGGTGAACGTAAAATCTGAGGTGTTGGACGATAGTGTTCCCGCCGCATCGAACCCAGGCGCGGATGGCTGAATCGCGTTCGCCTGTTTGGAGGCCGCATCGCGCGCGGCCTGTTCGGCGGCAATGCTTTTGTTAGCCTGAACACCGTCCTGATAGGTCGATACCGCGCCCTGAAGCGCACCCTGCCAGTCGCCGGCAAGTGCCCTGCCAGTCGCGCTGACGTAACGGCCGACCTGGTTCAGGGTGTTCGCAGTATGCGAATCTCCCGCGAGGGTTGCGATGGAACCGCCAATCGAAGCAATGCCGCCAAGGCCGCTCACAAGCCCCGATGGACTTGACCAGTCTGTCTTGACAACGCCTTCCAGCCCGTGAGCGATTTTGTTGACAAGCGAAGCTTTAACAAAAGCTGCACCGCCATTGTTGTTTATAATGCCGAGAGCGCTGGTTCCAATCGTCAGGGCACCCAGAAAGTCGCCGTGAGCGAGTTCATTGATACCGTTCAGTCCCATCGAGACGTTCGTCAGAATATTGCCGACTGATCCACCGACAACCGGTGCAGCCGCGCTGAGGATGCCGGCTATACCGCCAAGAATGTTGCCATGCAGGGCATCGTCGAGCCCCTTTCCGAACTTGAGGATGGCCGCCGGTATCAGCAAAACAGGAAAAATCGGTGCGGCAATCGACAAGACCGTTGTCAGGATGCCAAGAAAGCCGCCGAATAAACCCTTGTCGACCTTATGCACGTTAACGTCGGAAGTTCCGTCGGCGTTGACGGTTACGCGATAAGTAATTTTGCCGTCTTTGATGTCTTTATGTTCGGATTGTTTGCCCGTCTGCTTCAAGTCCACACGCAGGGCGTATGTTGTTTCGTCAATCCGTTTCGTAAGCTTCAGGCTTTTGTGATCGACTTTCTTAAAAGTCAGATTCCGGTCGCCATCCATTTCGACAAGGTAGTCTTGCTTGCCGATCTTGAATGAACGGATCGAAAGATGCTTTGTATCGCCCCGACTGAGAGCAGCTTCCTCTTCCGCAAGCATCTCTGCTCTGAGCGTATCGACGCGATCCGCGGCCTGAGCTTCGCGCTCTGCGTTGTCTCCGTCGTAAATGTGGAAGGAATACGAGCCCACTGCATCGATATGAACAAGAACGTAATTCCCGCGGTCGCCAAATGCCCGGACCGTTTTGTTTGCGGTGTGCCCGACTTTCCAGCTCAGTGTTGCGTCTTCCAGCCCCTGATCAATCCAGGGGTTTCCCGTCACATTGATATTGGGTGTCGGAGGTGTGGGCAGCGGAGGCATGGCAACCGAGCCGTAGATGTCGCCTTTGATCCATTTGCCCCGAACGTCGGTGACTTTGACCTCACCCATCGAAGTGACCGTGATCGTTGCATTGTGGCCATGACCGACGTTCATATTGCGCCGGGTCACGTCGCGGAAGTTGCCGGGTGTCGCGATGACCTCGGCCTTGACTGCATCGATACTGTTGTCCAGCGCGCCCTGGTTGCGCCCGTTGGAGCCGTCGCCGAACTGCACGATCTCGAAACGATTATCGAGAACGTGATACTCGTACAGCTTATTGCCCTCTTCTCGCCAGTGGACACGCTGGGCATGCGGATTGCTGTAATCTCCGATGAGCTGCTCGAAAATAGCACTTGCGTGCGCGTTGTCGGCTGCGCCGAGACTGGCCTGGTCGAATCCGCGCGTCGTAAAATTGACGATAGCCATACCAGCCCCCAAACCTGCGCCAGGGTCAAACACCCGGTCGCAAGTAAAAAAATCTGCATTATTAATGCACGACTAACCTGACCAAAGCCTGTCCAACAGAAAAAATAAAACTGACACGATTTGCGGCACCGGGATGTTAACCATGCCTGGGGCGGATCAACCCGCACCCCGGTGCGGCTGAGTTCAGATCCCGCTTACGAGAAAAATTACTCTAAATATCGTACCGAAACTGCACAGTGATTAACCTGCGGCTTTTCCGGCAAGAGATCACTGTCCCGGCGTGGGTGCCGGAGTCCAGACCCGCCCCCGCTTTCGTGCGGCACGCTTTGATATTAAAGCTCAATGAGGGTGGCGAGGCGTGCTTTAATGCAGGCTGGTCCCAGGCCCGGCGCCAGGTGCCGCGATCTCCATCTCGGCCAGAGCCATCAAAACTTCAGACCGTGTTTTCAGATCGGCAGCTTCCAGCAACGCCTGTTTCTCTTCGGGTCCGTATGGGCTGATCATTGCAAGCGTGTTGATCAGTAATTCGGCGGGCGACCGCTGAATGCTGTCCCAATCCGCTGAAAGTTTCCGTGAGTCCAGATATGAGCGCAGCACTTCAAGAAATTTTTCCCAATCCACAGCATTTTGTCCATGGCCGCGCACGAGATCGTTCTCGTGCGGCAGGAAGTTGACATCGCACACACGATAAGGCTTGGACGTTCGCATCTCGCCCGTGATCACGAACCGGCACACACCCGTCAACGTGATCAGCACGCGACCTTCGTCCGTCTCGGAAAATTGCGTGATGCGCCCCCGCACAACCGGTTTGCCGCAATGGATGCCCTTTCGCGCTCGGAGATTCCTCCTCTGTGGCGAGCGGCTGTACGATACCGATCATTCGATCCCGCGACAGAGCATCGTCGACCATGCTGAGATAGCGAGGTTCGAAAATATTGAGTGGCAGATTTGACCGGGGCAGCAGAATGCAGCCCTGTAACGGGAAAACGGGGAGCGTTGACGGCAAGTCCGCACGCGTTTTATATCGGTCGGTTATGCCCAAGAGATCCTCCACTCAAACAAACAGAAGCGCGGACAGACGCTGACGGCCCACACCCGTCAACGCGTCTTTCTCACCCCACGCTTCAAAAAATTCCACAAGCTGCTTACGCGCCGCATCTTCATTCCAGGCACGGTCGCGCCGGACAATCTCAAACAAGTGATCCATGGCGGCTTCGCGCTGACCTTTCGCGTTCAACGCAATCGCCAACTTGTAACGCGCATCCCAGTCCCGTGGATTGGCGCGAACCGCCGCTTCAAGACCTTTAAGATCAGGCTTGGCCCCCGCCTTCTTGGCCAGCTCGATGGCGGCTTTCGCACTTACATAGGCGGCAACGTTTTGTTTCGCCGGTGGGACAAGGGCCAACGTTTGCTCGGCTCGGGCCATATCCCTGGTTGCAAGATAGCATCTGGCAAGACCGGCAATCGCGTCCACGTTCTGTGGATCGGCTTTCAACAACGCCGCGAACATGGTGGCAGCAGACCCGATGTCGCCGGCAGCAAGTGCTGCTTGCGCCGCGTCGAGGTCGCCCGCGTCATCGAGGCCAGGTCCGACAAGCCGGTCGATGAAGGCTTTCACCTGGCTTTCGGGAAGAGCGCCCATGAACCCGTCAACGGGTTGCCCGTCCTTGAACGCAAAAACAGCAGGAATCGATTGAACGCCAAGCTGACCCGCGACGGCTGGATGCTCATCGATGTTCATCTTGACGAGGCGCACCGAACCCTTGGCCGCTTTCACCACTTTTTCCAGCACTGGCGTTAACTGACGACACGGGCCGCACCATGGCGCCCAGAAGTCGACCAGCACCACTGCCTTTTTCGAAGCCTCGATAACGTCGGCCATAAACGTTTGTGTTGTCGTGTCCTTGATGAGATCGCTTGCGCCGTCCGGCTTCTTGGCCGTCGAACTGCCGAAAAGGGAAAGGGCCATGAAAGATCACCTGAAGCCTGATAAGTGTCCGCGAGTGTGTGGAGCCAGCCACTTTAGCCGAATTTCGTTGCCGGTAGATAGGTTCGCCACTGCCGTCCAGCAAGCGTAGCTGAGGGTTGGAGGCGGTTATCGTCAAATGATCTTTGAAAAGTTCAGACAAATCCCGCTCAAATCATGACTAGGCTTGCCGAAACACTCGTTTTTCGCTATTTTAATATCATCGAAATTTGGCCGGACGACTGGGCCGTTTCGCCCCCGCCTTCGCGCTTGGGCGCGCGCCAAGACTCTCTCTCCAAAATCGACCACCGGGATCGCTCGCGGAAAGGCGTTTGATCTCGTTTTATATCCCAAGGTAGCGAAAGGTTTCTGCAAATGCAGACGGGTATTGTGAAATGGTATAACGGTCAAAAGGGCTACGGCTTTATTCAGCCGGACAATGGCGGGAACGATGTTTTCGTTCACGCCAGTGCTTTGGAACGTGCGGGGCTTCGCGGCCTCGTCGAAGGTCAAAAGGTTTCTTTTGAAATCCAGACCGATCGTCGTACCGGTAAGAGTTCAGCCGGCAACTTACAAGTCGGCTAAGCTTTGAGCTTAGAGCGCGGGCGTGTCTCGCGCTCTTACGCTCCCGAAGGCCATAGGCTGAAACCCTCCAGGGAAGAAAGGGAGACGACGTTGGCAAAATCACCGTTGAAGACAAAAGCCGAAGAAAAATACGCAGAGCTTCAGCGTAAGGACGTAACAATCCTTAACGACATCGACAAGGCAAATCGAGTCCGGTCGGAAAAGACGGCAAAACTGAAGAAGCTCCGCTTGGAAAAAGAAGCAACGGACGCCGCTGAAGCGCTTGCCGCTCCGCCCAAGACTTCAAAATCCAGGGCGAAAACAGCGAAAGCCAAAACAAGCGTGCCAGCTTAACCGGGCTTGTGCTATTTTTGCGATCTCGCGTTCGCATGTTCGATCAGCGCGAGGGCCTGTGTCGCGTCAAGACGGCCATCGTACAGCGCGCGCCCTGCGATAGCTCCGGCGATCACATCGTATTGCGGCGTTAACAACCGTTCAATATCCGCCAGTCCCGAAAGACCTCCCGAAGCGATAACCGGGATGGCAATCGACCGCGCCAACGCGGCGGTGGCATCGAGATTGAGGCCGCTTAGCATGCCGTCGCGCGCGATGTCGGTATATATGATCGCGGCAATGCCTGCGTCCTCGAATCGCTTTGCCAGGTCGATGGCTGACAAATCGCTGGTTTGTGCCCACCCTTCCACGGCCACCTTGCCGTCCCTCGCGTCGATGCCGACACTGATCCGGCCGGGAAACTCGCGGCACGCTTCACGCACGAGGTCTGGATTTTTAACCGCTGCTGTACCCAAAATCACACGGGAAATCCCCTGCCCGAGCCAGTATGCGACCGTGTTCAAATTGCGGATTCCGCCGCCCAGTTGTACAGGTAGGGACACCGATGTCACGATCCGGGTGACGGCATCGGCGTTAACAGGCTTACCGTCGAATGCCCCGTTCAAATCAACCACATGGAGATGATTGAAGCCCGCATTTTCGAAGTCACGGGCTTGCTGAACCGGGTCGATGTTGAAGACAGTCGCGCTGTCCATGGCCCCCTGAACGAGGCGCACACATTTCCCGTCTTTCAAGTCAATAGCGGGATAGAGGATCATGGAAACTGTCCCAAAAGGAAACGATGGCGAAACAAAGAAGTGGACGTTAACGTTTTTGTCTGGCGTTATGAACGTGCTCCTCTTTCGTAGCAGCGTTCGGAGCACGGTTCAAACGACACATCGGAATGGTCCCGATATGCGCTGCCATATAATCACATGCGATCTCTATCGCCAGAAGCGCGCCGGTCAACTGACCGACGTTATCCGACGGCTTTCGTCCGAGTGGGAACATCCCCACGGCGGCGTCTGGGTTGTCAAAACCGAACTGACTGCCGGTGAGCTTCGGTCCGCCATCCTGCCGCACCTCGACTTCCAGGATCGCATCTTTATTTGCGAGGCTGGGCAGGATCGCGCTGAGTTCAACGCGCTGCCTAACGGGGGCGGGAAAGTGACACAGATCGATGCCGTGCGCGATACAAGCCGCTTGTTAGCCGGGATCTTCAGCCGTGACGGAAAGAACTCGCGCCATCTCAAGGCCGCCACTTCAAAAAGTTTGCAATCAGCTTAAGGCCGAGCTTCTGGCTCTTTTCCGGATGGAACTGCGTTCCGATCATGTTGCCGCGTGCAACCGCGGCTGTGATTGCACCGCCATAATCGGTTGTGGCGAGGGTGCTCCCTGAGTCGACGGCGGCAAACTGATAGGAATGCACAAAATAGGCGTGCCAGCCGTCGTTGCCATCGGGGATACCGTCGAACAGCGGGTGCGATTGTACAAAAGATAGCGTATTCCAACCCAGGTGTGGCACTTTTAGAGCATGATCTCGCGGAGTGACCAGACGGACCTCGCCGCCGATCCATCCCAGACCATCATGCGTGCCATGTTCCAACCCACGGTCCGCCAGCAGTTGCATGCCGACGCAGATGCCGAGAAACGGTCGTCCTTTGGTAAGCACGGCTTCGCGGAGAGCCTCCACCACGCCATCGGCAGCCGTAACCCCGCGCGCGCAATCGCCGAATGCGCCAACGCCCGGAAGCACGATCTGATCTGCTTGACGAATGATCGAGGGATCGGCCGTGATGGCAATCGTCGCATTGGCATCGCTGTCGCGCGATGCCCGCTCGAATGCTTTTGCCGCCGAATGAAGATTGCCCGACTGATAATCGACGATGGCGACGCGCATGGTGTTCAGGTCACCGCGCCCGGCAAAAGTCCGACCGTCGACGGCGTATCCCAATCCTGACCGGGCATGATCAGACGTTTCCCCGACGCGGGTTGAACCGGGGTGGTCCCGGAAATCTGGGGCAGCCACATATCGAAAAACCGGCGCTCGCATTCCTCGAAGTCGCGACCGGCGACGCTTCCCAGAAACGCGTAGTTTCGTCTCTCAAGCTTCCACCGTTTAAGGTTATTGCCTTCAAAACCGATAAGGAGGCCAGCGGCGAGGTTAGCCACAACGGCCCCATTTTCGCCAAGCCCGATCGACATCAAGGCATACGCACCGACCCCCATTGAAACGAGAAGGGCTATGGTTTCGAACCAGAGTCTGTTCGCCAGCAGCCACAGAGGCGGCACCAGAAGCCCGCCCCACGTGAAGCCTTCCTTAATGAACATGACGCCTTCCGCGCGTTCCTGAACATCCCGCGCCGGTGGCGTCGGTTCATGCACCGTGTAAACGATCATGGCTTCCTCAACAGGTTAATCACCCAGTTGCCCTTTGGTGGACGGGATATCATCGGGCTTCCGCTGATCTATGGTTATGGCATCACGCAGCGCGCGCGCCAAGCCCTTGAAACAGCTCTCGGCGATATGATGCGAATTTTGTCCGTAAAGCGCCTCGATGTGCAGGGTGACGCCCGCGTTCTGCGCGAAAGCCTGAAAGAACTCGCGGAACAGCTCCGTATCGAACGCCCCGATTTTCTGTGCTGGAAAGGCAACCCGCCAGATGAGATAAGGCCGCCCGGAAATGTCCAGCGCCACCCGTGTCAGCGCCTCGTCCATGGGCAGATAGGCGTGGGCATACCGCACGATGCCACGACGCTCGCCAAGCGCCCGCGCGACCGCCTGTCCAAGTGCGATCCCGCAGTCTTCCACAGTATGGTGCTGATCGATATGCAGATCGCCCTTGGCCTTTAGCGTGATGTCGATCAGGGAATGGCGAGAAAGCTGCTCCAGCATATGATCGAAAAAGCCGACGCCCGTCGTGATGTCGAACGCGCCTGTGCCATCGAGGTTCACCGCGACCGAGATCTCGGTCTCATTGGTTTTGCGGTCTAGCGCTGCGTGTCGGTTCATAGGTGCGTTCATGTTATCTCAACCTTGCGCAAACCTTGACGGATAATCCGTCCGCGCCATATCGCTTTGCAAAGATAGGTATGACACATGACGAATTCAGCGCAACACTCTCACGGTTCCGCATCCTGGCATGGCACGACGATTCTCACCGTCCGCAAAGGCGGCCGCGTGGTGATAGCGGGCGATGGGCAGGTCTCCATGGGGCAGACGGTCATGAAGGCCAACGCGAAGAAGGTTCGCACGCTTGGCAAGGGCAACGTGATTACCGGTTTCGCGGGTGCCACCGCCGACGCGTTCACGCTGTTCGAGCGGCTTGAATCGAAGCTCGAAATGTATCCCGAGCAACTCGTTCGGGCTTGCGTGGACCTCGCAAAAGACTGGCGCACAGACAGGTATCTCCGTCGTTTGGAGGCAATGATGCTGGTCGCCGACAAGCGCAACACGCTGGTATTGACCGGCACAGGCGACGTGCTTGAGCCTGACTTCGACGTGATGGGCATCGGCTCTGGCGGAAATTATGCTCTGGCTGCCGCGCGTGCTCTGATGGACACGGATATGCCAGCCGAAGCGGTTGCCCGCAAGGCGATGGCAATCGCCGCCGACATCTGCGTTTACACGAACGGCAATCTCATCGTTGAATCGCTGGAAGCGGTTTGAGCGTGATCGGATGGCGTTGGCAGTTGTCAGGCAGTATGAGGAGCGACTTTTTAACTCATGGCCCGCCATCGAGGTTCAGTTTGTCGACGGGTGGCTTCTGCGCTACGCGAACGGATATACGAAGCGGTCGAACTCGATTAATGCCGTTTATGCGAACCAACCGGATCTGAACGTTGTTTTGGAAGCCGGTCGACGATTTTACACGGAGCGCGATCAGCCTCTGATTTTCAGGATGACACCCCTTTCGCCTGAAGGAGCGGACCTTGAACTGGCATCACGAGGCTTTCGTCGCTTCGATGAAGCCTGCGTGATGGCAGCCGGGTCTTTGTCGTCCGGTCCGGCGGATAAGTGGGATCATGATTTTGAAGTCGCCTTAACCTTGAGTGCAACATGGATCGAGGGTTTCGCGGCGGCCAATGAGGTTCCGCCGCACCTCAAAAGCGCAACTGTTGCGCTGTTGAACGGGATTCTGCTGCCTTGCGCATTCGGTACACTACGCGAGGACGGCAAACCGGTCGCCTACGGCCTGGCGGTTCTCGATAGGGGATGCGCGGGTTTGTTCGATATCGTGACCGTTTCATCTGAACGGCGGCGTGGCTGGGGAAAACGTATGGTCGCGTCGATGCTGAACTGGTCGCAACAAGCTGGAGCAACCTCCGCCTGGCTGAGCGTCGTGGCCAATAACGCCCCGGCCCTCGCATTGTATAGACATTTCGGCTTCACCGAACTCTACCGTTATCATTATCGCATCTTACCTTAAGGGATGTCGGCGCTCTTGCGTCGGCTCACCTCAGAGAAAAAAAAAATGACAAATTTCACACCCCGCGAAATCGTCTCGGAACTGGATCGTTACATCGTAGGCCAGGCTGAAGCCAAGCGTGCCGTCGCCGTGGCGCTTCGCAATCGCTGGCGGCGTCAGCAGCTCGAAGGCGATATGCGTGAGGAGGTCTTGCCGAAGAACATCCTCATGATTGGGCCGACGGGCGTCGGCAAAACCGAGATTTCCCGCCGTCTGGCCAAGCTCGCCAATGCGCCATTTATAAAAGTTGAGGCGACCAAGTTCACCGAGGTCGGCTATGTGGGCCGCGACGTGGATCAGATCATTCGCGATCTGATGGAGGCGGGTATCAGCCTCGTCAAGGAATCAAAGCGAAAGGATGTACAGGCCAAAGCGCATCTTCAGGCGGAAGAGCGGGTGCTGACAGCGCTTGTCGGCGCGAACGCCAGCCCCGCGACCAAGGACACCTTCCGCAAGAAGCTCCGTGACGGCGAACTGGATGAAAAGGAGATCGAAATTCAGGTCTCCGAGACCGCGAGCCCCATGTCCGGGTTCGATATTCCAGGAATGCCCGGCGCACAGATCGGTATGATCAATCTCAACGACATGCTCGGCAAAGCCTTCGGTCAGCGCACGAAGGCAAAACGAACGACGGTCAAGGAGTCTTATGCCCTGCTGATCAATGAGGAAAGCGACAAGCTTCTCGATAACGATCAGATCATGCAGGAAGCGATCAACGCGGTGGAGAATAACGGGATCGTCTTCCTTGACGAGATCGACAAGATCAGCGCGCGCTCAGAGCGCATGGGTGCCGATGTCAGCCGCGAAGGCGTACAGCGCGATCTGCTGCCGCTGATCGAAGGTACTACGGTGAGCACGAAGTATGGACCGGTGAAGACCGATCATATTCTGTTTATCGCGTCCGGCGCGTTCCATGTGGCCAAACCGTCCGACCTTCTGCCGGAGTTGCAGGGTCGCCTGCCGATCCGCGTGGAACTTCGTGCGCTGACTGGCGACGATTATCGGCGTATCTTGCGTGAGCCCAAAACCAGCCTCATCAAGCAGTATATTGCCCTGCTCGCTACCGAAGGCGTCGAACTGGAATTCACCGAGGATGCCATCGACGCGATCGCGGACGTGGCTGTCGAGGTCAACAGCACGGTGGAAAACATCGGCGCGCGACGGTTGTCTACAGTTATCGAGCGCGTGCTCGAAGAGATCAGCTTCGATGCGACGGACACGACGCAGACAAAGATCGTGATCGACGCGGAGTATGTGCGCAAGCACGTGGGCGATCTGGCCAAGAACGCGGACCTGTCGAAGTTCATTTTGTAAGCTGGCACCGCCCTATCGGTTTCAAGTGGTGTTTGGCCATTGTCTTCAGATGGTCATTCCCGCGCGGGCGTGACTACATGCTCAAAACATTGATCGAGCTTGCAATCGGCGGAATCCCGCTGGAGTTCACCCTCATAGAAACAAGGGCGGGACGACGATCACGAGTCAAATACGACGGTTACGAATGAAATATATTGATTACTTGTTTACTCAGGCAGCCTTCGCGTTCGCGATCTCAGCCACAATCGACCGCGCCGTCGCAGCCGGGTCCGTTGCCTTCAAGATGGGGCGACCCACGACGATCATGGTTGCGCCGGCCAAAATCGCCGTTTCAGGCGTTGCGCTACGGGCCTGATCGTCGTTTGTCACATGGTTGCTTGATGCAGGGCGGATTCCGGGTGTGACGACGATCATGTTGGCTGCCAGCGTCTCGCGTATCATCCGCGCCTCATAAACCGAAGCGACGACCCCATAACAGCCGGTTTGATGGGCGAAACGCGCACGGCGCAGTACGAGTTCCGACACTGACGTTTCATGCCCTTGCGCGTACAGATCGGTCTGCGAGATATTCGTCAGAACCGTGACGCCAAGAATATTGACTGACGACCCATCGACGCCGCGCCGTGCGGCCTGCAATGTGGCCGTGTCCTGCGCGTGAACGGTTAGAAAACGGGCACCGCTCAGCGCGATCTGTGCCGCCGCGCGCTCAACAGTGTTGGCAATGTCGAGCAGCTTTGCATCGACGAAGATGCTGTAACCTGCGGCTGCGAGTTCCTTCACCAGCGACAGTCCGCCAGCAAACAACAGTTCCAGCCCGATCTTATAGGTTGCATTGGGAAGTGCGATCGTCTCCACGAGCCGTCGCGCGTCGTCGACACGTGGCACGTCGAGTGCGATGACCAGCGCGCGTTCCGCATCCACCATCTCCGTCATAATGCTCGCTTTGCTCCCACCGTCGCTTCAGTTTAAGCTTTAATGTCCCAACACTCGAGGCCATCGCGCTTCAAATGAGTGCAGGCGGCCTTCGCTTTCAGTTCGTTTGCAAAACCGCCAGCCCGGGCGCGATACATGGTCGTGCCGTTCGCGAGAGTGACTTCCATGATGAACACGGCCTGATCCTTGAGGCCGGTCTTGTCCAGCGTTTGTTTCAGATTGATGAGCCTTTGCTCGGCTTTCTCACGCTCGGGAAACGCACCCACCTGAATATGGTAAGGACCCGGTTGATCCAGAACTTTCGACGAAGCCACAGTTGCCGCCGCGATGGTCTGGGGTTTGGCGACCGCCGCAGCGATCACGGAGGCTGCAGCGGGCGGCTTCGGCGCATCAGGCTTCGCTGCCGCGACAAACACCTTCTGCGGTTGAACCGGCTCGCTCTCGGAAGCGACCTCGTCGAGTGCCACACTCACAAGGCCTGGTTCAGGATCGACTTCAACCTGTTTCGCGGACGCAACAATCGCCGCAGCGCGCGCGCGCTTGGTCTTGTAATGAACCGAGGTCCCGCCCCGTGTCCGGGACGCAGGCGCAATGCGCGTCTCGTTCCGGGCGGGTTCAACGGATGCCACCGTGCGCCCGATGGTCGCGGACTGGTCTTTGCCGCGCCGTTCCTCGGGCTCGTCGGTACTGTCATCGGATGATGCACTGGCAACCGTCTGGAACCCGCTTCGCTTGGGCGTGAGCAATCCCGTTTCCATCGCGGAAAACAAAAGGGCGCTCGATGTCCGATCGGGTTTGAGGCGGGAAATCGGGATCACGCTCGGCTTCATGGACGCAAGCTGAAAGGCGTTGCTGGAGGTGGCTGGCGCCGCGCGAACGTCCGCCTTGGACTTCGGAGGCGAAGCCGTTTCGGCAGCGACAGCCACGATTTGCGGCTTGGTTTTCAACTGCGCCACAAGCACGCCATCGCGACGGGCTGCCACCTGTGTCAGTGCCTTATTCCAGCCGGTGTCGAGTACCGTCCGCATGGTTGCATTCCGCACGCCAGGGGAAGCTCCGCCCAGGACAACCGCGAGGATGCGCTTGTCGCCTCTTTTGGCGCTGGCGAGAAGGTTGAAACCCGACGCGGTCGTGAAGCCGGTCTTCATGCCTTCCATGCCGGCATAAGTCATGAGCATGGTGTTGTGGTTCCGATAAATCATGCCGCCATAGGTGAACGTGTGCATGGAGAACGCCTTCGTCCGATCGGGATGATCGGCGAGAATGTTCTTCCCCATGACGATCAAATCCTGGGCCGTGGTCCGCTGTTCCGGGTTTGGGAGGCCAGAGGCATTGCGAAATGTGGTGTTGAGCATTCCGATGGTCCGCGCTTTTTGCGTCATCCGGCGCGCGAACTCTTCTTCAGACCCTGCCAACGCTTCACCGATGACGACCGCGGCATCGTTTGCAGATTTCGTGACGACCGCGCCAATCGCATCGGAAACCGAAATCGTATCGCCTTCATCGAGACCGAGTTTCGTGGGAGATTGTGCTGCGGCATGGGCTGAAACTTTAAGCACGGTTTTTGAACTGATCTTGCCGTCGCGCATCGCATCGAACAGCAGGTAGAGCGTCATGACTTTCGTGATCGAGGCGGGAAAACGCGGATCGTTCGCATTTTTCGAGTGGAGAATGCGCCCGGTATGCAGATCGATGGCCATGGAGGATGACGGCGGCGAATACCGGACCACGCGATAATATCGTCTGCGTGCTGCGTCCGCGGGACTGGTCAATGTTGAAACAAACACCGTAAGGCTCAGGCAAGCAACCAGGGCGATGTAAAAAAACGTGGATTTTTTCAAGCCCGCACTCGTGACGTTCATGGAGGTTCGCTCAATCATGTGGCCTATGGGAGACATAAAAACTTTGTCGCAAGCAAGGCGCAGTTATGGTTACGTTAACGCTCGCCCGGGTTGCATCGTGACGTCAGTATATCGGAGCGTGTGTTAACGAGTTATGGACGCGAAAGGACCAGTTCTGATGTTAGCGCTGATTTGTCCGGAAAATCGCGCCAGTTTCGCTCAGCGCTGGGGCTTTTCCCTGCGCCGATAACCGCTATATTGTAAAGCAGGCGACAGACGATCCTTGACAGGATCAACCAAGAGACTCGACAATGAACGCGATGGGGGCAGAAGTTGAAACTGGAAACAAGACTTCGTGACGCGGACGTTTGACATAACGCAGGGTGCATCGCGGACGTTTATGGCGGCAGGCATGGCAGGCAACAACCGCATCATAGACGATAACGACCAGCAAACGGGCGTCGTCACCAAGACTCGCCCGAAGACCAAGCGACCGAGCTTATATAAAGTCCTGCTCCTGAACGACGATTATACCCCCATGGAGTTCGTGGTCTACATCCTCGAGCGCTTTTTCGCGAAAAACCGCGAGGAAGCAACGAGGATCATGATGCACGTTCACCAGAAAGGCGTGGGCGTCTGCGGTATTTTTACCTTCGAGGTTGCTGAGACAAAAGTCACGCAGGTGATGAACTTTGCGCGACAGCATCAGCATCCGTTACAGTGTACTATGGAAAAGGAGTAGGTGCGGCGGTGCCATCATTTTCAAACAGTTTAGAAGACTCGCTTCATCGAGCTATCGAATATGCCAACGAGAGGCATCATGAATACGCGACGCTGGAACATCTCCTGCTCGCGCTTCTTGACGACCGGGATGGGGCCGCGGTTTTGCGAGCGTGCAACGTGGATACGGAGCGGTTGCGCGCGAAACTGACGGATTTCGTCGATAAGGAATTGACCAACCTCGTTCTCGATACCGATAGCGACGCGCAACCGACTGCGAGCTTTCAGCGTGTCATTCATCGAGCCGTCGTTCACGTGCAATCGTCTGGCCGCGAAGAGGTAACAGGCGCAAATGTGCTCGTCGCGATTTTTGCCGAGCGCGAAAGCAATGCCGCTTATTTCCTCCAAGACCAGGACATGACCCGGTTCGACGCGGTGAACTTCATCAGTCACGGCATCTCGAAGCGGGCGGGAATGTCCGAGCCGCGCAGCGTTCGCGGCGTCGACGACGACGCGACGACCGTCGATGGGCAGGAGGAAAAGCGCCGCAACACGGATGCGCTGGAGGCCTATTGCGTAAACCTTAATCAGCGCGCCCGCGATGGCAAGATCGATCCGCTCATCGGCCGCGACAAGGAAATCGAGCGCACGATCCAGGTCCTTTGCCGCCGCTCGAAGAACAACCCGCTGTATGTGGGCGATCCGGGCGTTGGTAAAACCGCGATAGCGGAGGGCCTCGCCCGCAAAATCGTTCGCGGCGAAGTTCCGCAGGTCCTGGAAAAATCCACCGTATTTTCGCTGGATATGGGCACGCTGCTGGCGGGAACGCGATATCGTGGCGACTTCGAGGAGCGCCTGAAGGCCGTCATGAAGGAGATCGAGGCCTATCCCGGCGCGATTTTGTTCATCGACGAAATTCATACGGTGATCGGGGCTGGCGCAACGAGTGGCGGTGCCATGGACGCTTCGAACCTGCTGAAGCCGGCCTTGCAATCGGGCGGTCTGAAATGCATCGGCTCGACGACCTATAAGGAGTATCGCCAGCATTTCGAGAAGGACCGCGCTCTGGTGCGCCGGTTTCAGAAGATCGACGTGGCCGAGCCAACCGTGCTCGATGCCATCGAGATCATGAAAGGCCTGAAGCCCTATTTCGAGGACTTTCATCACATCAAGTATACGAATGCGGCGATCAAGGCCGCGGTTGAGCTTTCGGCAAAGTACATTCACGATCGCAAGCTTCCCGATAAAGCAATTGATGTGATCGACGAAACCGGCGCGTCGCAGATGCTTGTGCCGCTTGCGAAGCGCAAGAAAATGATCGGCGTCAAGGAAGTGGAAGCAACCGTTGCGACCATGGCGCGCATTCCACCAAAGACGGTGTCGAAGTCCGATACCGAGCTTTTGCGGAACATAGAAGAAGACCTGAAGCGCGTCGTGTTCGGGCAAGAGGAGGCTATTCACGCGCTATCCGCCGCGATAAAACTTGCTCGCGCCGGGCTTCGTGACGCGGAAAAGCCGATTGGCAGCTATCTGTTCTCCGGTCCCACCGGGGTCGGCAAAACCGAAGTGGCGCGACAATTGGCGAGTCTGCTCGGTGTGCAGATCCTTCGCTTCGACATGTCGGAGTATATGGAACGGCACACGATCTCCCGGCTCATCGGCGCGCCACCCGGTTATGTCGGGTTCGATCAGGGCGGACTGCTTACCGATGGCGTGGATCAGAACCCGTTCAGCGTGCTGTTGCTCGATGAGATCGAGAAAGCGCATCCGGACTTGTTCAACGTCCTGCTACAGGTCATGGACCACGGCAAGCTCACCGACCACAACGGCAAGCAGGTGGACTTCCGCAACGTGATCCTGATTATGACGACCAATGCAGGCGCATCGGATATGGCGAAAGCCGGCATCGGGTTCGGCTCGACGCAACGCACCGGCGAGGACGAGGAGGCGATCAAACGCCTGTTCACGCCTGAATTCCGCAATCGTCTCGATGCGGTGATCCCGTTCACGAAGCTGTCTCGCGCGAATATCGGCAAGGTGGTCGAAAAGTTCATCTTCCAGCTTGAAGCGCAACTGGCCGATCGTAACGTCACGATCGAGTTGTCGCCTGAAGCAAACGAGTGGCTTGCCGATCACGGCTACGATGAGCAGTTCGGCGCACGTCCGCTTGGCCGGGTCATTCAGGAGCACATCAAGAAGCCGCTTGCGGAAGAGCTGCTGTTTGGAAAGCTGGAACGCGGCGGGACCGTTCGCGTGCTGGTCGAAGAGGTCGCGGGCATTAAGAAGCTTACCTTCGAGATCATCGAGAGCAAGACACCGCTCAGGAACGACGAGCCCGAACTGGCTATGGCTGAGGCGGACGACGTGGAACCGGGGCGAACTCCGACTGCATTGATTCCGAAAGTGCCGCTCGCGCCACGATAAAACCGGGGTGTATATAGCACGTTAGATCGGAACGGACACTCCGTCTATTGGGGAAAGTTGAGAAATTACGAATAAGAGCTGGGCATTTGCCCAGCTCTTATGGCAAAGCGTGGATATAAACAATAATGTCATTCCCGCAAAAGCGGGAATCCATTTCCATATCTATTCGATGTCGAAACATGGGTCCCTGCCTTCGCGGGGACGACAACCCAATGACATATTCGCGGAGCGACACTCGCTGGTCGACTTAACACTACGCGCTCTCATCAAGGACATCATCATGGGTGCATCGCTACAGACCGGCGGCGGCGGATCGAACCGCGGTCGAAGGCGCGGACGGTCTCGAAGCAGACCGATGGCTGAGATTAACGTTACGCCGTTCGTGGATGTGATGCTTGTATTGCTGATTGTCTTCATGGTGGCCGCACCGCTTCTGACCGGTGGCGTGGCCGTGGACCTGCCGAAAAGCGAAGGAACCGCGATCCAGAGCGACGGACCGCCCCTGTCCGTCAGTGTGGATGGTCAGGGCAAGGTCTATATTCAGGAGACCGAAATCCGCCTCGATGATTTGCAGGCGAAGCTTTCGGCGATCACCCAGGCGCGCAAAGGCCTGGATGAAACCGTTTTCGTTCGCGGCGACAAGGCGACGAACTATGGAGAGCTGATGCGCGTCATGAGCCGGATTTCAGCGGCGGGCTATAAGAAGGTGTCGCTTGTGACCGAACTCGAGGACAAGCGTTGATGGGACACGAGGGAACGCAGTGGATACATGCGTTGCCGCTAGGCGCGCGGATGAATCTGCGCTAAACATCGCGGGCGAAACAAAAAGCGCAATGGAAGGCTGGCGGACGGGCTGCCAGCAAGATGAATTGGATAGCGGAATGTTCGAGATACATCGGGAAGAAGTCGAGTGGGGTGGCCGGACACTCACGTTGGAAACGGGGCGGATGGCGCGGCAGGCCGATGGAGCGGTTATCGCGACGTATGGGCAGACATCGGTTCTGGCGACAGTGGTTGCGGCGCGCGAGGCAAATCCCTCCGTGGACTTTTTCCCACTCACGGTCAATTATCAGGAGCGCGCTTATGCGGCCGGAAAAATTCCCGGTGGTTATTTCAAGCGCGAAGGTCGTCCAAGCGAGCGGGAAACGTTGTTGTCACGCCTGATCGACCGCCCGATCCGGCCGTTGTTCGCCCACGGTTTCAAGAACGAGACGCAGGTGATCGTCACTGTCCTGTCCCACGACATGGAAAACGATCCTGATATGGTGGCCATGGCCGCAACATCGGCGGCGTTGACGATTTCCGGGCTTCCGTTTCTTGGCCCCATCGGGGCTTCGCGGGTCGGATATCACAAAGGGGAATACATTCTCAATCCGACCGTCGATCAGTTGAAA
This sequence comes from Rhodomicrobiaceae bacterium, assembly GCA_965247345.1. GTDB lineage: Bacteria > Pseudomonadota > Alphaproteobacteria > Rhizobiales > Rhodomicrobiaceae > Rhodomicrobium. The sequence goes on from CBDFGZ010000013.1 coordinate 71,940, forward strand.
GCGACCGACCTTGATCTCGTGGTGGCTGGCACCATGGATGCGGTGCTGATGGTGGAATCCGAGGCCAAGGAACTATCGGAAGAGATCATGCTGGGCGCGGTCGTGTTCGGCAAGGATGCGTACCGGCCCGTGATCGAAGCGATCATCGCCCTGGCGGAACAGGCTGCGAAAGAGCCGTGGCACGTCCCCGACGCCAAGAACGAGTTCGATGCGAAGGTCAAGAAACTCGTCGAAAAAGACCTGAAAAAGGCGTTCGCAATTGCTGGGAAGCAGGAGCGTAACGCGAAAGTCCATGAAGCCCGCGCTAAGGTGATGGCAGACCTCATGCCAGCCGATGGCGGCCCGGGGCACAAGGTCAAGCTCGGCGATTCATTCAAGGAACTTGAGAAAAGCGTCGTTCGCACAAGTATTTTGAAAACCGGCAAGCGCATCGACGGCCGCGACCTGACCACAGTCCGCCCCATCGATTGCCAAGTCGGTGTCATCCCACGCACCCACGGTTCGGCTTTGTTTACGCGTGGTGAAACGCAAGCGCTCGTGGTGGCGACGCTCGGCACCGGCGAGGATGAGCAATATATCGACAGCCTTGAGGGCACCTATAAAGAAACGTTCCTGCTTCATTATAACTTCCCGCCCTACTCGGTCGGCGAAGTTGGACGCACCGGGTCGCCCGGTCGCCGCGAGATCGGGCATGGCAAGTTGGCGTGGCGTGCTGTTCATCCCATGCTACCGCCGCAGGACACGTTCCCTTACACGATCCGCGTCGTCTCCGAGATCACGGAATCGAACGGGTCTTCGTCCATGGCCAGTGTCTGCGGCGCGTCGCTCGCCATGATGGACGCGGGCATTCCCCTGAAAGCGCCTGTGGCCGGTATTGCCATGGGTCTGATCAAGGAAGCCGACGGCTACGCGGTTCTGTCCGATATTCTGGGCGACGAGGACCATCTGGGCGATATGGACTTCAAGGTGGCGGGATCGGCAAAGGGTGTCACCGCACTCCAGATGGATATCAAGATCACCGGCATCACCATCGAGATCATGAAAACGGCTCTCGATCAGGCCCATCACGGCCGCATTCATATCCTGGATGAAATGGCGAAGGCCATTGGCGGTGCACGTTCGGCGCTTGGCGAGCATGCTCCGCGCATCGAGACGATCACGATCCCCACCGACAAAATCCGCGAAGTCATCGGGTCGGGCGGCTCGGTGATCCGCTCCATCGTCGAGGAATCCGGCGCAAAGATCGATATCTCGGACGACGGCACGGTCAAGATCGCGGCTGCGAACCTCAGTTCGATCCAGGATGCCATCAACCGCATCAAGTCTATTGCCTCGGAACCTGAAATCGGAACGATCTATAAAGGCAAAGTGGTCAAGATCGTCGAATTTGGCGCGTTCGTGAATTTTTTCGGATCCCGTGACGGCCTTGTGCACATCTCGCAAATGGCTGACCGCCGCTTGAAACACGCCTCGGAAGTGGTCAAGGAAGGGGGCGAAGTCTACGTGAAAGTCATGGGCTTCGATGAGCGGGGCAAGGTACGGCTGGTCATGAAGGGGATCGATCAGTCGACGGGCAAGGAAATGCCTGCATCGGAGCACGGGACGGATCAGCCTGCCGTTTGAGTATAATCGATTTGGTCGCATTCCACTGGTTGCCGTCCCCGCGAAGGGGCCTGCGAATCCGTAAGCAATAACAACCATCATGGCCGCCCTTGAGGCGGCCATCCAAGGCAAAAACGAGAGTTTCAAGAAACTCTGGATGGCCGGGTCAGGCCCGGCCATGACGAAGGTGCAAGAAATCGATTATTTTACACTCTTGAAGGCTGGAATTTATGTCTGGATACGTCTGTCAAACATCTGACCCGCCAGAGTTTACCTCGTGAAGGTGGAGCGTTGGCGAAGACAAAGTTTGTAGTTATGTAAACGCAAAAGCGCGCAAGCAAAGCCAGGAGCACAATCATGCGCAGCGTCGTCGCAATCGCATTATGCCTTTTGGCTGGCGGATCAGCTTTAGGCCAAACCAAACCTTCTGAAGCCCCATCGGTCGCGCTGCCGAAGGATTATGTGCTCCTGACCATTTTTTTGAAGCACGATCAGTCGAAAACCCTCGACGAAATCAACGCCGAACTCGCCGAGCGCAGTTTCATGAAGGAGTTTCCGCCGAACGGTGTGGAGGTGGAGTCCTGGTATGTCATGATGGGGATCGGGCAGGTGGTGACGCTTCGCGTTCCACCGGAGAAGTTGCGTGAGCTCAACCGCGTGATCGAGCAGAAGGCCTGGAGCGCGTACACAACCGAGTTCTACCTCACCTATGATATCAAGGAGGCCATGCGCCTGCAACATGGGAAGGCCGTGAAAGGGCCTTGAAGAGGTCGTAACGGTGCTTGAGCTTTCCCTTTCGAGATTATTGACCTCACTTGCAGCCAGCCGGAAATGCAAAGCAAGATGGACGTGGACCCTCCACCTATCGTTACGCGGCGTATGATTTTACGGAAGCTTCGGTTAAGCGACCTTACCGCCATTGCACGGCTTGCCAATTATCCGGAAATAGGTGGCTTTACCGGGTTTCGCTACCCCTATTGCATTCTCGACGGGCGCCGGTTTTTAGAGGGGATCGAGACGCGTGGCCCCGCGCATCCCTTTGAAAATTGTGCGCTCTGCCTTCGATCCAATCCGAGGCTGTTGATCGGGGTTGCCGGCATCGGGATGAGATCGGGTGTTTGGGTTTTGGGCTATTGGATGGGGCGCGCGCATCGCGGTCGTGGGTATATGCGCGAAGCCGTTACCGCCCTGATCCACGCAGCATTCAAAGCTGGTGTGGACGAAATTGTTGCCGACGCGCTTCCCGGTAACACAGCTTCCTTGCATATTATCAAACGCGTGGGTTTCAAGCGCACCGGTCTTTGTTCAGGTCGGTCGCTGTCGAAAGGACGGAAAGTGGAGTTGATCCGGCATCGCTTACGCGGGGACACAACCGGTCCGCGACGGGTGATAGAAAATCTAGGTCATTATGAGTTTAGGTTGCAACATACTGGATCGGCGTCCCCGTGAAGACTGGGACCCATTTTTCAGCGACAGATGTTGATACATGTATATCAAAGTTCGCGAATGACGCCCTGTGGACGATACGGCTCAGCTTGATCGACGTTTGTCAAATCCTGATTCCGATGTACGTTTGCCAACGCCGAAATGCGATGAAACCCGGATCAGGGACAATGCGATCCTTAGTGCAGGCCATGGTCAGACTTCCTTAAGGTTTAGAGCCGACATTACGCTGTCAATGACACGGGACAGTCGGCATCCATGCAATACCGCTTGAAAAATGCGAAGACGCAGCGTCCAAGTTATAAAAAGGCATCGCCTTTCATTTCTAAAATATCGGACGGCCGGTCGATGTCGAAAACCATTTTGATCGTTGAAGACAATGAGCTGAACATGAAGCTTTTTCACGATCTTCTCGAAACGCAAGGATACAAAACGCTACAAACCCGAAACGGGATCGATGCCATCGCGCTCGCCCGCAAGCATCGCCCAAATCTGATTATCATGGATATTCAACTGCCCGAAGTTTCGGGTCTCGATGTCATGAAATGGATGAAAGAGGATGCGGCATTTGAGAACATTCCGATCCTGGCCGTCACCGCATTCGCGATGAAAGGGGACGAAGAGCGGATTTTGCATGGTGGGTGCGATGCCTACATGTCCAAACCCATATCGATTGCGCTTTTTTTGGAGACGGTGCGTCAATTGATGGCAAAGGCAGCTTAGCCTGGGGATAACGGGGAAAACCCACTTTGCTCAGGAACCCGCTGCGGATCACCATGTGCAAAGCGCGCCTCTTGTCATAGAGTCAAAAAGTGCTTTAACGTCAATGAGTTGAACGAAATTCGTCAATGTTCTTACGTCAGAAATACAAGGAAACGCCTGTTACAGCAAATCAATTGAGCTTCGAAACTCTGTAACTGAGGCAGAAACATGATCATTTCGAGCTTGCCAACAATTCTCACGGAGTAATAATGAGGTTGTCAGATACCTCACAGTTTTAGGTCCGCCGCATACCCTGAGACTGTGAGGCTGAAGGCCGGGTGCGTCACTGTTGTCGCAAACACATCGCTCCGGACAACACCGTCACGTCACGCCCTCTATGACGTGCCGGTGAAAACCTAACTCCGCGATCATGATCGGGCTACCCCGCTGCTGATCGGGTCGCGGAGTTGGGGCTCTTCGTTTTAATTTTGGGCCGGTCCGGAAAACGGACAGCGCGACTTTACTTTATCTTACCCTCTTTGAACTCGACGTGCTTTTTGATAACCGGATCATACTTATTAAGCACGAGCTTTTCGGTCAGAGTTCTCGGGTTCTTTTTCGTCACGTAGTAGAATCCAGTTCCTGCGGAACTCACCAACTTGATTTTTTGTGTAACGGGCTTAGCCATCACTATATTCCTGTATGATTTGATTGGTGGCGAAGCTGTTCAAACCACCTGTATATCTCAATAGAGCGCGGAAGATAATCCATTCGAAGGGGTTTGTCACGGTACATCGCGCACTTCATAACAGGAAACTCACATCTCCGAGATATTTATCTTTATACATTATAGTGTCTTGTGATCGTCGGCCCGCCTCCCTCTGACCGCGCTCAGGATGAAGGGCCATCGCCCATATCTTAACCCTATAAATGTCGTAGTTCCGCCAAAGCGCCTCGACAGGTCACGCGCGGCTTTCCAAACGTCCCGCCAAATCCTGAATAAACTGCCACGCCACGCGCCCGGAGCGCCCGCCCCGTGTCATCGACCATTCCAGGGCTTGAGCACGCAATGCATCCGGCGCAATACCGAGCTTGAAATGCGTCGCATACCCGCGCACCATGTCGAGATAGTCATCCTGACTGCAATTGTGAAATCCGATCCATAAGCCAAAGCGGTCGGACAGCGAGACCTTTTCCTCAACCGCCTCACCGGGATTAATGGCTGTTGCGCGCTCGTTATCGATCATCTCGCGCGGCATGAGATGGCGGCGGTTGGATGTTGCATAAAAGATAACGTTCGCCGGCCGTCCCTCGATGCCTCCGTCAAGGACGGCTTTCAGCGATTTGTAGGACGTGTCGTCTGCGTCGAAGGACAGATCGTCGCAGAAGATGATGAACCGCTCGGGCGCCTCGCGCATGTGATGCAGGCAGCGCGGCAGGCTTGCGATGTCTTCTCGATGAATTTCCACAAGTTTCAGCGCGATGAAGCCCTCGCGAGCGCCGCGCGCCGCGACTTCGGCGTGGACGGCCTTCACGAGCGAACTTTTGCCCATGCCACGCGCGCCCCAAAGCAGCGCGTTATTGGCAGGCACGCCTCTCGCGAAGGCCAGGGTGTTGGCCAGCAGTGTCTCGCGCATCCGGTCCACGGCCTTCAGCAGCGCTATGGGGACATGACTGATTTCCGGCACAGGCATGAATGCATCTTCGGCAGGTTGCCAGACGAAGCCACCCGCGACCGTGAAGTCGGGTTTTGACGCAACCGGGGGTGCCATACGCTCAAGGGCCGTCGCGATCCGTGCGAGCAGACCGGGGAGTGAGGCTTGAACAAATTCCGATGACATTTATACGTGCCTGATGTGCCGATGATCGAGCAGCGGTTTTAGACACAGCATGCCGTTCGATGCAAGGGCGTGTGATGCACTCGGGAATGCGGTCGGCGGTCCTTTCCGGTGTCACCTGAAACCTGTTACCGTTGATGAAAGCATAATACAGTCCTCGCAGGAGTTACCTATGATCATTGTCACCGGAGCAACCGGCAACCTCGGACATGCGATCGTTGAAAAGCTCGTTGGTCGCATCCCCGCCAAACAAGTGGGCGTGAGTGTTCGCGATCCGGCAAAGGCCACTCGTTTGAAAGCACTGGGTGTCCGGGTCCGCCACGGTGACTTCGACAAACCCGAAAGCCTGCGTCTTGCTTTCGAGGGTGCCGCCCAGGTTCTGATGGTCTCATCCAACGCAGCAGCATACGGTGGCAATCCGCTCGCCCAACATCGCTCGGCTATCGAGGCGGCGCGCGCTGCTGGAGCAAGGCGGATCGTCTACACCAGCCATATGGGTGCCAGCGACACCTCCGCGTTCCCGCCAATGCGCGACCATTACGCGACAGAAGACATACTTCGCCAATCCGGATTGGCCTGGACCGCGCTTCGAAACGGCTTTTATGCGTCGAGCGGTTTTTCAATGATGGGGGATGCATTCAAGACCGGCATCGTCGACGCGCCGGTGGACGGCAAGGTTTCGTGGACCGCTCACGCGGACTTGGCCGAGGCGGCAGCGATCATCCTTGCGAACGAGGGGCGGTACAACGGTCCCTACGCCGCCCCTCACCGGGCCGCAGGCGCTCAATCTTGCCGATCTTGTCGCCATCGCGTCGGAGGTATTGAACAGGCCAATTCACCGACAAACGATCACGGACGAGGTCTTGCGGAAAAAGATGGCAGCGCGTGGGACACCCTCCCGGGCCCTGGACATTGTGCTCGGGTTGTATATTGCCAGCCGACATGGCGAATTTGCATCTGTCGATCCGACACTTGAGCAATTGCTGGGGCGGCCCCCGACAAGCATGCGGGACTTTATCGGAACAAAGCTGGCAGCCTGAGAATGCCGGCAATCTCAAAGCCGCGGCGACGCAAGGGATATCGATTGTCTGGTTTCACCGTTGAAGCCGGGAAGCATTACCGCTAAAACGCGAAAGTCGACCTTATGGTGACTGGAATGATCGCGATCGATGCTCTATTTTAAGACTGTTGAGAGCGCGTTTTGCTAAAAGTTGCGAATGCTGCGCAAGCCGCTATAACACCCGGAACAGAACCGCACCGACATGCGCCGCCCTTACCGATAGTGGGTCCATTGATGATTACCCCTGCCTATGCCCAAACCGGGGCACCGACCGAGATGATTACGAATTTTCTCATACCGATGGCGCTGGTCTTTGGCATTTTTTATGTGCTGGTTTTCCGGCCTCAGCAATCTCGCGTCAAAGAGCATCAGGCGAGGGTGAATGCCGTGCGGCGCGGCGACGTTGTGGTCACGGCTGGCGGGATCATTGGAAAAGTGACCCGCGTCGGGACGGATAAAGACAACGAAGTGCGCGTGGAAATTGCCGATGGCGTGCAGGTCCGCGTTTTGCGCAGCACCATCACTGAAGTGCGAGGCAAAGGTGAGCCGTTCCGCGAAAAGCTGAAGCCGGATACAGCGGCGGACAACGACGACGCACCGACAGCAAAGCCCGGATCAACAACCTAGTTTCTCAATCGATATCGACGGCCCCAAGGCAGCGGTCGCGTTAAGGTGAACTGAAGATGTTTGGGTTTTCTCTCCATTTTTCCCGCTGGGGTGCATTGATCACCCTGTTGTTATCCGTCGCATCACTGCTCTTTGCGGCTCCGAACCTGATCCCGCGCGCCACTTACGACGCGCTTCCGCAATGGATGAAGGCGCCGCGCATGCCTCTTGGTCTCGACCTTCAGGGGGGTACGCATCTTCTGTATCAGATCGATACCGTGCAGCTTAAGAAGGACTGGCTGCAGGCCGTGCAGATCAGTGCGCGCCAGACGTTTTCCGAAAACAAGCTCGTGCATTCGGGGATCGTCATTGCGGGCAATCAGGTGCGCGTTACAGTGAAGGACCCGGCGAAAACTGATCAAGCCCTGGCCGCACTTCGCAAGTTGGCAGCGCCGATTTCCGACTCGGTGTTGAACACGCAAGGCGCGCTCGATCTCGACGTTAAACGTGTTTCCGACAATGTGATCACGCTTGAACCGAGCCAGGGCGGATTGCAGAACCGGATTTCGAGCAGCGTTTCGCGGGCGATAGAAGTCCTGCGCCGCCGAATCGATCCCACAGGGACCACGGAAGCCATCATTCAGGCGCAGGGCGGAACGCAGGGCAAGGACCGCATCCTGATACAGGTTCCCGGCCTTGAGCCTGCGGAGGTCAAGGACCGCGTCGGTACGACGGCAAAACTGTCATTTCAACTCGTCGACCAATCCATGACGCCGGAAGATGCGCAGGCCAGCGGCCCTCCGCCGGATTCCATGCTGCTTCCCGATGAAGAGCACGCCGGGCGTCAGGTCCTCGTTTATAAGGACGTTTTGGTGAGCGGCGACGATCTTGAGCGCGCCTATCCGGGCTTCGACAGCAGCTCGCGGGGCACCGGGGAGCCGACCGTGGAGTTCGTGTTCAAGGGACGCGGACGCGCGGCATTTGCCAAAGTCACGACCGAAAACATCGACAAGCCGTTCGCCATCATCCTCGACAATAAAGTGATATCCGCGCCGTATATTCGCTCGCCGATCACGGGAGGACGCGGGCAGATCACGGGTAATTTCACGGTCGAGCAGGCGAACCGGCTGTCCCTTCTGTTGCAATCGGGCGCCTTGCCAGCACCGTTGTCCATTATCGAAGAGCGATCTGTAGGTCCAAGCCTTGGAGCGGATTCCATAGAGGCCGGCAAGCTTGCGGGTATCGTCGGCTTTGTGGCTGTGTCGGGCTTGATGATCGCGGCTTACGGACTGTTCGGTGTTTTCTCGGTGATTGCGCTGATCGTCAACATCGCAATAATCCTGGCGTGCCTGTCCTTGTTTCACGCGACGCTTACGCTGCCAGGCATCGCCGGTATCGTGCTCACCATGGGTGTCGCCGTGGATGCGAACGTGTTAATCTATGAGCGCATTCGAGAAGAACAGAGCCTCGGGCGCAGTATGATCTCGGCCATCGAAGCGGGTTTTGACCGTGCCTACGGGACGATCATCGACAGCCATTTGACCGGCCTGCTCGCCGCGCTGATTTTGTATGTGCTTGGCTCCGGCACGGTTCGGGGTTTTGCCGTCACCTTGTCGTTCGGTATTATCAGTTCGCTCTTCACGGCGATCACGGTCACGAGGCTGATGGTGTCCACATGGCTTCGCGAGGCCAGGCCGACGGCGCTTGAAATTTAGGCACGCCACTCGAAACGGATGCCTCGCAAAAGGACGCGCGAATTTTGTGGGGTTCAGATTGCCTGAAGACGGTCCGGTAGATAAAAACGCCGACCTGTTTTTCAAATTGCGGGACAAGCCGCAAAACAGATCGATAATCGAGTCACAGGTTTGAGATAGGCCATCCATGCTGAAACCACTTTTTAAGCTGCCGCAAAGAACAAACTTCAAATTTGTAAAGTTTTTCAAGCTGTGTTTCGGGCTGTCGATCCTGTCAGTGGTCGTGACGGCGGCTCTGCTTTCGACCAAGGGCTTGAACTTCGGGATCGATTTCCGGGGCGGGACGCTCATGGAGCTGGAGACCAAGGGCCCGGCTGACCCCGAAAAGCTTCGAACCTCGCTTGACCGGCTTGGTCTTGGACAGTTTTCCGTTCAAACCTTCGGCACACCCGACCACGTTCTGATCCGCTTTGCCGAACAGCCCGGCGGGCCACCCGCTCAGGCGGCGGCGTTGGCCAAGGTCCGCCAGGCCATCGGTCCGGATGTGCAGATCCGGCGAACGGAACAGGTGGGGGAGACGGTCTCCAAAGAGTTGATCAACAACGCCATCTGGGCACTGATTCTCACCAACCTCGTCATCTTTGCCTACGTCTGGTTTCGCTTCGAGTGGCAATTTGCCATGGGTGCCGTTGTGGCTCTCGTCCACGACGTCATGCTCACCGTCGGGGTTTTCGCGCTGTTCAATCTGGACTTCGATCTTACGATCGTGGCCGCGCTTCTGACCATTCTTGGTTATTCCATCAATGACACCGTCGTGATCTATGACCGGATTCGCGAAAACCTGCGCCGTTACAAGCGGATGCCTCTCTCCGAACTGCTCGATCTTTCCGTGAATGAAACCATGTCACGGACCATCATGACGGTGGGCACCGTGCTTATGGCGCTGGTGGCGCTCTATTTCTTCGGCGGTGAGGTTATACGCGGGTTCACGTTCGCCATGCTGTTCGGCGTCGTGGTCGGCACTTATTCGTCGGTCTTCATTGCCGCACCCTTCCTGATCCTGATCGGGGTCAAACGAGATTGGAGCGGCGTCGAAAAAGCAAAGTCCGGGGCGACAAAGGCCGCGCCAGGGCGCACAACGCGCACTGCGACCGAAGCGGTAGTGGATGAAGAGACCGCGGAAGAGCTTCAAGCGGCGCAGTCCAACACACCCGTGCGCGCGCCCATCGCTTCACCGGCGGCCCCTCGCGCCGCGTCGTCTCAGGCTCCAAAGCCCGGCTCCCGAAAAGGAGGCAACCCAGGCAAAAAGCCCTCCACGCGAAAAGGCCCTGCGGGTCGCTCCAAGGGCAGAGCCTGATCTGAAATTGCTTTCGGTCTTATCGCGCAAAGGGCGTGGGCGTGATCTCGAATGCGCCTGAAATCAGACAGCAGGACGCGGAAGCCGCCGCCATCGTCCGCTTGCGCGACAGGGATCGCTATTGGTCTGTGCTCTTCGCGCGGCCGACGGTTCGCTCCAGCCTCATGGCCCTTTATGCGTTCGATGCCGAGGTGCAGCGGATCCGAAGCGTCGTTTCCGAGCCGATGGTCGGTCAAATCCGCATGCAATGGTGGCGCGATGCCGTGGATCTGGCTGCCGTCGGCACAAAGACCGGCAATCCGGTTGCGGACGCGTTGACCCGGACCATCCTCCGCCACAAACTGCCAAAAGAGCGGTTTGTCCAACTGATCGACGCGCGGTCCGCAGAACTGTTTGGCGACGCTCCCGCCGATCATGCGGCGTTGAAAACGTTTCTCGATAAAACGGTCGGGGTCGTTTTCGGTCTTGCGGCTATGATTTTGGGCGAACAGGGTCCCAGTGCGATAAAAGCGGCGTCACGCGCCGGGGTGGCCTACGGTCTGACTCAACTTCTGCGGACGTTGCCTCAATCGATTGCGAGCGGGCGTTCGCCTTTGCCGCTGAATATTTCGGCGAAATCCCCTGTCCTTGACGCGTTCCATTCAGCGGGCATCCTCACACCGGAACTCGCCCGTTCGCTCGGCGAATTGCGAGGCGTGGCCGATGGTGCGCGTTTGCGTTTCAAGGCTGTGGCGTCCGAACTGAAGCAGTCGGCATGGCCCGCGTTTCTGCCCTTGGCCGTCGTGAAGCCTTATCTTAAACTCATGAATTCACCCGCTTTCAATCCGGTGCATGATATGGCGACGTTAAGCCCGGTCTACCGGTTCTGGCTCATCTGGCGGGCGGCGCGCAGAGGCATGGTCTGATACGCGGCAATTGGTTGCGTTGAAATATAATGTTTTGCCCCCCAGCGGGAACACAAACGCATAGGAATGACCGGTTATTCGGTTGGCACGCGGCAACTGTCGATTAACATTAAACCAGATGGACAGACGCTCATATCGGGTAAGTGAAAGGATGTCTATGACGAGTTCAAGGCCAACCGCCAGAAAGCGTTTTTATACGGCGGTGACCGTCGCAACTCAGCCGGAAGGGTTCACGATCATGCTGGACGCGCGGTCCATCAAGACGCCAGCCGGACAGAGTTTGATGGTGCCCACGAAGGGCCTTGCCGACGCGATTGCGGGCGAATGGGCCAGGCAGGGTGAGACGCTGAACTTGACCGATCTGGCGTTCACAAAGCTCGCCAACACGTCGCTCGATGGCGTCGTCAACGCGAAACACGATGTGATCCAAGACATTGTGCGCTACGCCGCATCGGATTTGATCTGTTATCGCGCGGAAGCACCGGCCGCGCTGGCCGAACTTCAGGCCAAGACCTGGGATCCGATCCTGTCGTGGGTTGTACGCGAATACGAAGCGAAGTTCGTCACAACGCAGCAAGTCCGGCACGTAAAGCAGCCGGATATCGCTTTAGACCGGGTCCGCGAACAAGTCGCCGATCTCAATCCGTGGCAACTGGCGAGTTTTCATACAGTCACGGTTATTCTCGGCTCGGCTCTTCTTGCTCTCGCGCTAAGATCTCGCCGGTTGACGACGGATGAAGCCTGGGCGGCGGCTCATGTGGATGAGACGTGGCAAAATGGGCGATGGGGCCAGGATTACGAGGCAGTTTTGCGCAACGAGCGCCGACTCGCCGAGTTCGAGGCGGCTTTTGCGTTTGGTACAATGGCCTCACAGAACGGTTAATCTGCTTATCACGCGAACTGAAGCATTCTCAGCAAAGGCTTCCCTGGACTTCACCCCGGGGAGCGCGGTTGTCCTTCTCGAAAATGCGATGAAATACAAAGGCAGATCGCTTTCGTGAATTTGATATAATCAAAGCGCGCTCCAGCCGACATTTGGCTCATAATTACGGCTTATCGTAGGGCGATCGCTTTCTCGCTTAGCGTTACCGCCGCTTACGGCTCAACTTCAGACAGAAAACGCTTCGCGCCCATACCCTTGAAAATATAACAGGGTCGTCAGATCAGTGTGTTGGATTTGCGCATGCGCTTGCGCCGCCACCACAGGCTTTGCATGATAGGCGACGCCAAGGCCCGCCGCCTTCAGCATGGCGAGGTCGTTTGCGCCATCGCCGACCGCCAGGACATCGACCGCCGCGATGCCATGCAACTCGCGCTCATCATGCATTGCAGCAAGCTTCGCCTCGCGGCCAAGGATTGGATCGGCAACGCCAGCGATGGCACCGTTCTGCCAGAGGAACGCGTTGCCGCGATGAGCTGCAAACCCGGCGCGCGCCGAAACCGGCCCCGTAAAATCGATAAAGCCGCCCGAGACGAGAATGGTATGCGCGCCGTTGGCGGCCATGGTGCGGGCCAGGGTTTGCGCGCCGGGATTGAGTGTGATCTTGGTGTCGAGCACGCGCTGTACATCGGCGCGGCTCAACCCCGCCAGCAGGGCAACGCGCTCACGCAGCGCCGCCTCGAAATCCAGTTCACCGCGCATGGCACGTTCGGTCAGGGCCGCGATCCGCGGCTTGATGCCCTTCAGGTCCGCCATCTCGTCAAGGCATTCCTGCGCAATGATGGTGGAGTCCATGTCCGCGATCAGCATCCGCTTGCGGCGGCCTTTGTCGGGTTGCACGCACCAGTCCACGGGCGTGTCGCCCACTGCTTCGCGCACCTGCGCGCGAACGGCATTCAGGTCGCCATGGCAGCCGATGTCAGCCGCGATACCGTCAGCGAGCCAGATGCACTCGCCTGGCAATCGCGCGGCGATTTCGCGAAGTGCTTTGCCGCCATTTGGGGCTGCGACAAGTGTGACAATGGATTTCATCTTACAGCGTTTCACTGAAGCCGGTCGCCTGTTGCATGCTCACATGCCCACAAGCCGACGCGCTCTTTGTCATAGGGGAAAAGATTGCACAGCATTGAGATGCTCATCTTGTTCTATGCATCGCAAGGGCTTCATCGAGCAGCTTGATCTTATCTGCAACGAGTTTCGGAGGTTGTTCGCCTGTTTCATTGAGCTGATGTTAAAGCGTGTTGGGAGAGCAGTAAAACGCTTATTCATCTCGGCGCGTGTTTCAGTTTGCGCGGTGCGAAGTTCCCGCAGCACCAATGTCAGATCATCCGGTTCGTAGACCATGCATCCCCCATACGCCCAACCTCATAATATGGCGAACCGCTAAAATCAAACGTCGCCGACGTTCATGATTTGTTTACATCTCGAACCTTGCGTAAAGCTTGCGCAAACCAATATCCACCGCTGCGGCGTAACGAATGTGACCGTATCCCTGCATCACGAAGAGGACTAAAACTTCAAGCGCGCGCCCGTTAGAACGGCGTCGAAATCCTCCGGGCGGGCCGAAAGCGTCGCCGTGTTTCCCGTATTTCGAAAGTCGATGTCCGCACTGAAATGATAGTAGTTCGCGTAGAGTTCGAGTGCCGCGCCGTCGAATGCCTGCGTGAAGCCCCCACCGTAACGATTGAATTCGGATGACACCACGCGACCTGCGGCGCTGCCGACCGTGGGAGCGCCGATATAGCCGACGCCGGCAGCAAAGTTATTGTAGTTGGCATATTCCCCGTAAAAAGTGGTGGCACCGACATCGAAGAAGCGTTTCGTAATGCCGGACTGAACGTAAAAGTACGATGCATCCTTGTCGAAGGCCCGACCGCCGGGGACAAGCCCGTCGTAGGATCGCGTAGCCGCCGCAAACGTCGCGAAAATCCCGGTCGGAACATGCATCGCGGACAAAGACCCCGAGACGACTTCCGATTTCGTGTTTGGTCCAGTCGCCGGGAGGTTTGCGTTTACGAACACCTGGTCGCGGCCCGAGTTTGCACCGGTGTCGTTGAACCCCTGCTGCGTGCCCGGCTGTCGGACTGGATCGCCTGTGTATGAGTAGCCGATGCCGCCTGTCACCCGTATCGAGTTCCACTCTTTTTGATATCGAACGGCTATATCCCAGAAATCATTTTCGCCCCACGAGGCGGACACGATAAATCCGTAAATTGACGGCGTGTCGTAACGAACAGCCTGGTAAAGTTGCTGGTCTAAGGCGCTGCCAAGCGAGCCCCAGCTCAGTCTGGTGCTGCTACCGATGATTCCGGTTGCCAACGCCGTGTTGACACCAAACTGCGAGTCCCTGACCCGAAACGCAGTGCCCACTACAATCTCGGAATCCGAAATCGCCCCGCCCAACCCTATTCGTGCGATATCCTTGGTGGCCGGGCTTTGCTGACCGATCGTGACACGGCCAAATTTCTCACCCTCCACAAATACGTGCTCCTGACGAATGCGCAGCGCATTTTCAAGCCCTCGGTTGTCGGCGTTGGTCTGATCCACAAGGTTGGTGGAACTGTCACGGAATTCGTACTCTATGAAAAAACCGGCCTTCCAGCCCGGTGCCATTCGGCCCGTGCCTTTGAACTTCAGGCGCGTTGACGAATAATTGCTGTCTGTCACGAATGCATCGCTGGTGCGGCCATCGTTCCAGGCCAGCAACGCCTTATTGACCTGCCCAGAAAGTTCCAAGGAGACTTTCCGGTTTCCTTTGCGGACCGTTGTGGCTTCAAGCTCCGCAACCCGCTCTTCGAGGTCGGCGCAACAATCGCCACCCAGATCAGCGGCATGGGAAAACGTGCCCCACGTCCCGCTCATTACCCCAACGACGGCAACACAGCCGATGCGGCTTGCTCTCTTCATAGACCCGACACGCGTGAACATCCAACAACCCCACTCAACATCTGCTTCCGGCCAAGGACCTGCGGTGTAGCCACGTTGGCCACTTTCTTCGTGTTGGCACCGCGCTTAAACATCGCCGACTTGTCGCTATGTCCGTTTGGATATAACCCAGCCTGCGGATCATTAAGGCTGAGCGCGTAAAAGCGCCAGCGATACGTTAACGTCCGATGAAAAATGTGGCCGTCCGTGGCACGGGAAGCACAATGATCAAATCCGACCAATCGCGAAGCGATGATGGCTTTGGTTGTTGGGGAGCTAAGCCCGGGGATGCGCTTTCGAGTATACTTGCATGAGGCGGTCGCGGTCGACGGCGGTATAACTCTGCGTCGTAGACAGGCTCGCGTGGCCCAGCAATTCCTGAATGACGCGCAGGTCGGCACCGCGCGACAGCAGATGCGTGGCGAACGAATGGCGAAGCGCGTGCGGCGTCGCGGTATCCGGCAGCGCGAGATTATTCCGCATCCGGGCGATGAGAAGCTGCACGATACGCGGGGACAGCCTGCCGCCGCGCACGCCGACGAACAGCGGGCCTTGCGGTTCGAGCTTATGCGGGCATTGCGCGATGTAGGCGTCAACGGCCTGCTGCGCCACCGGCAGGATTGGCGCGATGCGCTCGCGGCCGCCCTTGCCCTTGATGCGCAGCACATCGCGCGGGGGCAATGGCGCTTCCTTTCGGTTCAGGGACAACGCTTCTGAAATGCGCAGGCCGGAGCCATAAAGCAGCAGAAGAACCGCCTGATTGCGCGCGCCTGTCCAAGGATGATCGCTAAGCTCACCGTCGATGGCAGCCTCGTCGGTCAGGTCGCGGGCTTTGGCTTCGGTGAGCGGCTTTGGTAAAGGCGGCGGAAGCTTTGGCAGCGCGATGGCGAGCAGAGCTTTGTTGCTCGTCGCACCCTCGCGTTCGAGATAGCGGAACAGGGAGCGCAAGGCCGACAGCGTGCGGGCAAGAGTGCGGCTGCAAGCGCCCTCATCCCGCCGCGACGCAAGAAAAGCCCGGATGTCGCGAACGGTAAGCATGTCCAGCCGCGCGACGGTGATATCTGCAGACAGGTGCTCACCCAGAAACGCCACGAACTGCCTTGCGTCGCGCTCGTAAGCCGCGATGGTATTCGCGGCAAACCGCCGTTCGCCCGCCAGATGACAAAGCCAGTTCGATATTTCCGGGACCGAAGGCGGCTCGCATTGTCTCATAAGATCGACTGCCCGGTCTTCGCCCAATCGGCGACGAATTGAGCAAGACCCTTTTCGGTCAACGGGTGCTGGATGAGTTGCTTCAGGACCGCAGGCGGCAGCGTCGCCACATCCGAACCGGCCAACGCGGCGTCCGTCACGTGGCGGGGATGTCGAATGGACGCTGCCAGTATTTCGGTGCCAAGATCGGGATAGTTGTCGTAAATCTCGCGAATATCGCGGATCAGCGCCATCCCGTCTTCGCCCACGTCGTCCATGCGCCCGATGAACGGCGAGATAAACGCGGCCCCGGCCTTTGCGGCAAGCAGCGCCTGATTGGCCGAGAAACACAACGTGACGTTGACCATCACATTGTCGTTGGCCAGAGCGCGGCAGACCTTCAGTCCGTCCCAGGTGAGCGGCACTTTCACAGTTACGTTTTCCGCGATCCCGGCGAGTTTACGTCCCTCCGCGAGCATCGTGTCAAAGTCTGTCGCGGCCACTTCGGCGCTGACCGGCCCTTCGACGACGCTGCAAATCTCGCGGATCGTTTCGAGAAAATTACGGCCTGACTTCGCGATCAGGGATGGGTTCGTCGTAACGCCGTCGACCATTCCGGTGGCGGCAAGGTCGCGAATTTCATTAACGTCCGCAGTGTCGATGAAGAATTTCATGGGTAGCCTCGCCCGATAGAGATTGTCCAAAAACTGTCGCGATGAGAGCGGTTTCCATAACGCTCCTCGCACAGGGCGAAGCAAAACATGAGGTCATCCCACAATCAACGATTACCCGAAGATGGTTGAGAACTCGTAAACGCCACTTCTCATCGGGTTCGGAGGATTGCGTGGACGCGGATATGGCACGCACCCCGTCAATTCCAGGTATAAAACAAACTAAGTTCGCACCCGATTGATGACAATTCTGATAAAATCTTATGTTAAATGTTGATCTATCGTTTACACGCGTGCATTTATATGCAACCTTTGGTTGATCGTTCATGTTGTGTTAGGGACATCCATGAAAGCTTATGTTCGGTTGTGTCTTGTTGCATCGTGTATCGGATCGCTGCTCGCCTTCACGGTGCCGACCTTTGGGCAGAACGTCTGGAGAAGTCCGCAGGCACGGTCGGCTGATTGGCCACGGCTCGACCCGTCAGATTGCGCCTCATATGGCACCAGATACGGGTATATCGAGTGCGGAGGACGTGCTGAAACCCGGTTATTCCGATTTCGTGCTTTCGCCAAAGCAAAAACACGACTGGCGTCCGGCGCTCAATCGGAAACCAAAACAATGCCTGTCCGCCCTCCAGCCTCGCGAATTTTCAGACCCCGAATGAAAATACCGGTATTGATGGCGGGCTTTTCCGCGTCACATACGGTTCCGGCTTCAACCGGGCAGAGCCACGGAGCCGTCGTGGCTGACCTTATCACAGCGCTTAGCGCGGTGGAGTGGACCAACGGGTTTTGTGGCGTGATGCTTGATGCGTGTTACAGCAAATGCAAGGTCAAAGAGGAGGGTTCCAGATGCAACACCTCTTGCTCAACGGACCTCGTTTGTGGATCGTCAATCAGGCTGACTTACGGCCAGTTTCTTGAATTTCAACTCGAATTGCTTGCCGCAGAATCGCCGCTGGTTGCCCTGAATCGAGTGACCACGAAGTAAGGCTGAGATACCCTGTCAGGAGTTTAGATTCACGACACGGGGGATCACGTGCTTGACCTGTTCAATTGGCGGCAAGGCCTCGGCGACCGCTTTCAAGTTCGGGTCACGCCGAAAGCCGCCGCCAATCGCATCAAGGTTGAGCATCAGGACGATGGCAGCGTGCTCGTCCGGGCGTATGTGACGGCCGCGGCGGAAGATGGAAAAGCGAACGCGGCGGTGATCAAGTTGTTGGCGAAGGAGCTTTCGCTTGCGCTGTCGTCGTTGACGATCACCCACGGTTTGACGGATCGTAACAAGACGATCACAATCAGGCGTTGAAAGCTACAGGAGGGCGCCAAAGAAAACGATGGCGATGCCAGGGGTTGCCACGTTAAAATCCAGCGACCGGATACCCATAATCCCCGCGAGATAACTCACGGTATGCACTACGCGTGATTCTGCGAAAATCAATGATCCCGCCGCAGTATACATATTGGTTCTCTCCGTCGCATTGTTCGCAAGAGCGTGTTCGGTTTTGTTTCTCGAAAATACGATAAAAACAAAAAGTTGGAGCGCTTTAGTGCCTCCGATTTAACCGAGAGCGCTGATGGGGCGAGGTCCGTCCGCAAGAGAAACTTTTGCCGGCATGCGCACTCGGCTATAAGGCTGTAAAGGAGAATCGCGATGGACATGTTTTCGGCTGGCAGCCGCGAAAGCCGTAAAGTCGACCCCCGCTATTTTACGGGCATCGTCTGGCAGGATCCGATCATCGATGCGCCGGAGCCTGCCCGCGTTCGCGCGGTTCGCGTGAGCTTCGATCCTGGAGCCAGAACCGCGTGGCATACACACCCTCTTGGACAAACCCTGCACGTGGTGTCGGGCGTCGGGCGTTTTCAAACCTGGCGCGAAGCGATCCGCGAAATTCGCGCTGGCGATACGATCTGGATTCCGCCCCATGAAAAGCATTGGCACGGAGCTGCGCCGACCACCGGCATGGTGCATATCGCCATCCATGAGGTGTTGAACGGCGTTCATGTGGACTGGCTCGAACAGGTGACCGATGCGGAATACGAATCTAAATGAGATCTGAACAATCAGTTCATCGAATATTAAAGGAGGTTTAAGTAAGTTTTTTGAGATGAGCGTTTCTCATCTCAATTTTTTGGGGAGTACGGATATGAACAAAATAAAGCTTTTGTATATCTTACCCGCCTTAGGCATCGCTTGTGGTTATGAACCCAGCCGCGAGTAAAGCTGGATGTAATGTTAAAATCGACATTTCTTGTCAGGGGACCTTTCCCCCTAAACCTGCTCCAGGTCCTAAACCCGCTCCATCCCCAAAGCCCGGACCTAAACCTTCGCCCAAGCCAAAAGGCCGCTGAAGCCAACCGTATCACATCATATCTAGATAGAAGTTTTAGCACAAGGTGGCTCGATAGCCACCTTGTAGCCGTAGATCTTGCCCTTGCCGCCGTGAACGCGCAACTTGCAGGAATGATATTCGCATCGATTCCGTTGTTCGGAGAACTGGAAGAGCCGCCGCAAACCGAGCTTGAGGCGGAAGCGATAACCGTCCCGGTCCTGCTTCCCCTCGCTCTCGACCGCGCCTACGATTATATTGTCCCCACCGACGCCGA
This sequence comes from Rhodomicrobiaceae bacterium, assembly GCA_965247345.1. Taxonomy (GTDB): domain Bacteria; phylum Pseudomonadota; class Alphaproteobacteria; order Rhizobiales; family Rhodomicrobiaceae; genus Rhodomicrobium. Next base: position 91,481 of record CBDFGZ010000013.1, read on the forward strand.
CGTATCCCCCGGCGATTTCGTCGTGGTGCCGCTCGGGCACGTGCATCGCATCGGTGTCGTCTGGCATGGACGCACCGGCGGCGATAAGCCTGTCAATCCACGGAAACTCAAAGCCATCGTCGAAAAGCTGGACGTGCCGCCGTTGCCCGCGATCAACCTCGCGTTCGCGGAATGGATCGCGAACTATACGCTAGCGCCGGTCGGGTCCGTGCTTTCGATGATGATGAGCGCGCGTGCGGTCTTCGAGACCGAGGAACCTCGCTGGGGATTTCGGGTCGGGCAGGCGTCCGACAGTTTGCGCCTTACGGATGCACGCAAACGCGTCATGGATGCCGTGGCAGCGGGCGGCGTATGGGCCAAAAAAAAGCTGATGACCGAGGCTGGCGTCACCGCCGCGGTGATCGATGGACTGGCTGCGGCCGGGGCACTGATCCGAGCCGAGTTACCCCGCCTTCGCGCGCTGCAACCACGGCCCGATCATGCTTGCCCCGATCTCACGGCAGATCAAAGACGTGCAGCCGACACACTTCAGGCGGCAGTTGGCGGAGGCGCGTTTTCATCCACATTGCTGGACGGCGTTACGGGTTCCGGTAAGACAGAAGTCTATTTCGAGGCCGTGGCGGAGGCTCTGCGCGGGCCGGGTCAGGTGTTGATCCTGTTACCGGAAATCGCGCTGACAAGCCAGTTTCTCGAACGCTTCGCGGTCCGCTTCGGATGCCGTCCGGCTGAGTGGCATTCCGCAGTGTCGGCAAAGGGGCGCGGCCGTGTCTGGCGCGGCCTTGCGGAAGGCGACGTGCGCGTGGTCGCAGGCGCGCGGTCGGCGCTGTTTCTTCCCTTTGCCGATCTCAGGCTCATCATCGTGGATGAAGAACACGACTCGTCCTTCAAGCAGGACGACCGCGTGATGTATCAGGCGCGCGACATGGCTGTTGTGCGGGCGTCGCTCGGCAACATTCCGATCATCCTCAGTTCTGCGACACCCTCGGTCGAGACCGTGGTGAATGCCCGTCGCAAGCGCTATACTCATGTCGCACTGCCGTCGCGCTTCTCAGGCAACGCACTTCCGAAGGTGGCAGCCGTCGACCTTAAAGCGATCCCGCCGGACAAGGGAGCGTGGCTGAGCCAGCCACTCGTCGACGGCGTCAATCGCGCTCTCGATCAGGGCGAACAGGCACTTCTGTTTCTCAATCGCCGTGGCTACGCGCCGCTCACGTTATGCCGAAGCTGCGGTTATCGCTTCCTGTGCCCGCAGTGCACAGCATATCTCGTTGAGCACCGTTTTCGCGGGCGGCTCGTCTGTCACCATTGCGGGTTCGCGCTTCCTCAGCCGAAATCGTGTCCCGCCTGTCATCGCGAGGGATTTCTCGCAGCCAGCGGCCCAGGCATCGAACGCCTCATGGAAGAGGTGGCGGAGCGATGGCCAGACAGGCGCACAGGCGTTTTGTCCAGCGATCTTCTCCCCACGACCTTAGCGCTTCGCGAGATGCTGACGACCATTGCCGACGGCGGCGTCGATCTCATCATCGGTACGCAACTTGTTTCGAAAGGTCACAACTTTCCAAAATTATCGTTCGTGGGCATCGTGGATGGCGACCTTAGCCTTGCCACCGCCGATCCCCGTGCGGGCGAACGCACATTCCAACTGCTGCATCAGGTGATGGGCCGCGCCGGGCGTTTCCACACCGAGGGTCGCGGCCTGATACAGACCCATTACCCCGATCATCCGGTCATGAAAGCGCTGGTCGATGGCGATGCGCCCGCTTTTTATGAAGCCGAAATCGCCATGCGCGAAGAGGCCCTCTATCCGCCGTTTGGACGGTTGGCGGCGCTGATCATATCAGGAAAAGACAAGCGCGAAGCAGAGGATTACGCGCGTGCCCTGGCACTGGCAGCCCCCCGTGAAGCAGGCATCGACGTGCTTGGCCCGGTGGAAGCGCCTCTCGCCATCATTCGTGGCCGGTATCGTCAGCGGATACTCGTTAAAGCGAGCCGCGACGTGAAACTGCAAGTTTACCTGTGTGATTGGCTGAGCCGTGTCACCCCACCCCGCGCCAGTCTTAAGCTTCAGATCGACATCGATCCTTATAATTTCTTATAAAGCATGTCGCATTTGTAGAGTGCCATCGTGATTGAGAGTCTGTTCAACTTATATGAAAACATACGCCCTTTTGTCATGACCGCCCTTGAGGCGGCCATCCAGAGAAACAGTGCCGTGGAAGGCGGCTCGTCTGTATGGACGGGTCAAGCCGCCATGACGCTTTCCGTTAACAACGAACAGACTGTAGCATGATGAAAACAAGGCCGGGGTCATGGATTAAACCCCAGGCCAATGCCAAGGTGGCGTCCGAGTTCCCGGAGCACGATGCGTGATTGTGGAAGTAAATAAGGCAACGATTGCGAGCGCCGCGCAAACCATCCGTGACGGCGGCCTGGTGGCGTTCCCGACAGAAACCGTATACGGCCTCGCTGCCGATGCCACCAACGGCAAAGCGGTCGTACGCATTTTTGAAGCGAAAGGCCGTCCGCGTTTCAACCCGTTGATCGTGCATGTCGCGGATAGCGATGAGGCGCGAAAATATGCCGAGTTCAATCCGCTCGCGGACATGCTCGCTGCGCGCTTCTGGCCAGGCGGTTTGACGCTCGTGCTTCCCTTGTTCAAGGGCGCAAACAAGCTGAGCAGCCTCGTTACTGCGGGCCTCGATACTGTTGCGATCCGCGTGCCATCTCATCCCGTCGCTCAGGCACTTTTACGTGTCGCAGAAACACCCATCGCCGCACCGAGTGCCAATATCTCCGGTCGGGTGAGCGCAACCGAAGCCGCTCACGTGCATGAAGATTTCGGGGATCGTGTCGGTCTCATCCTCGATGGCGGGCGCACCAATGCAGGACTTGAATCGACCATTGTGTCGTTGGTGGATGCGCCGACCCTGTTACGCACCGGTGCCATTTCGCGCGAGGAAATCGAAACCGCGCTGGGCACGTCGTTACTCGCTCACGAAAGCGGGCAGATCCAGGCTCCTGGGCAACTGGCCAGTCATTATGCACCGCGCGCGCGGCTTCGTATGAACGCGACGGACACCGCCCCTGGCGAACTGCTCCTTGGCTTCGGCGCTGCGGCAAGCAACGCCACACTTAATCTCAGCGCGACGGGCGACCTGATCGAGGCTGCCGCGAACCTGTTCGCCTCTCTTCGTGAACTTGACGCGCGCCAACCGCCCGGCATCGCGGTCATGCCGATCCCGGAGATCGGCCTCGGCGAAGCCATCAACGACAGGCTGCGGCGCGCTTCCGCGCCCCGACAATAATACCGCGCTCAACAAAATGCTTCGCTTGTCATGTTTGACTTGCGATACTTGTCAAGTTCGGGCAAGCGCATGTTGATGGTGAGGCCATAAAGGATGCGTGATTGTGCGCGACGTCAGCCGATACGCGCTCTGGAGCGTCGGAGTTGCGACAGTTGTCCTCGTCTTGAAGACAGCGGCCTATGCCTTGACCGGTTCTGTTGCGCTGTTATCGGATGCTCTGGAAAGCATCATCAACGTTGCGGTTGCAGCCGCAGCCTATATCGCGCTTCGAGTCAGTGTAAAGCCGCCTGACGCAAACCATCCTTTCGGGCATTACAAAGCGGAATACTTCTCTGCGGTTTTGGAAGGTGTGCTCATTATCGTAGCATCGGCGGCGATTTTTCGTGAAGTTTACCTGCACGCTCAGTCACCTCAATCACTGGACGCGCCCGGTGCCGGGATAGCTCTTAATATCGTCGCGTCCGCCATCAACGCGGTGTGGGGTTTCCGGCTGCTGCGCGTTGCAAAAGACGCACGGTCCCCGGCCCTGATTGCCGATGCAAGGCATGTTTTGGCCGATGTTGTGTCCTCAATCGGCGTAGTGGGCGGTGTAATTGCAGCGGTGCTCTCGGGCTGGTTTTTTCTTGACCTGATTGTTGCAGGCCTGGCGGGCGCTTACATCCTGTGGTCAGGCTGGAGGCTCATCACAGAAAGTGTCGGCGGACTGATGGACCAGGCTGTGGAACCGGAAAAGCTCGCCGCTATACGCACCTGTATTGCGCGCGAAGCCCACGGTGCCATCGAGGCCCATGATATACAGACCCGTCATGCGGGCCCGGCCACCTTCATTCAGTTTCATCTCGTGGTGCCATCAGACATGACAGTGTCCTCCGCCCATGATATCTGCGACCGGCTTGAAAATTCGTTGCATGATATTGTCCCGGGCGCCCACGTGACCATACACGTTGAGCCCGAAGACAAGGCGAAACACGCGGGCATCATCGTGGTATGAGCAACCCTATCGGCGCGGTGTCTGCCCCAACTTTTCTCTACCTCGATTTTGGCGGCAGTCCGCTCATCAAGCTTGAGCTGCGTTACAGTCTGTCGACGCTGCGTGCGGCTTTGGGAAACGTGATCGTTGTCGTCTACACCGACCGCCCGCTCGATTACGCGGATTATCCGGTCACAACCCGCGATATCACGAGCGATCTTCCCGCGGTGACGATAGGGCGGACGCAACCCTATCGGCTGAAGCCATGGATCGTGCTCGATGCCTTAACCCGGTTCGGCGGACGCTGCATTCTGCTGGACACGGACACCATCATAAGGCCTGCGTTTGCCGATCTGCTGAAGTCTATGGCGACGGACGGTCGCGCGGTGATCATGCACAAGTTCGAGTGGCACAATCCGCTGAAAACCGTGACGGCGTTCGCGACGAAGCTGCCGTCCGGTGCGTCATATCATTACGATCCGGTGCAGTCCGTCTGCTTCAACAGCGGCGTGATTGCCGTGCGCGCGGGCGTTCATAAACCAGCGCTCGGCGACGCGCTGGCCCTCATGGACGCCTTCACCGCCGCAGAAATCGAGGAACGCACGCTGGAACAGATTTGCGTCTCGGAGGCGCTCCGTGTACACGGCTTCCCGATCCATGAGTGCGACGCCGAGGTTGTGCATTACTGGTCAGGCGCGCGCAAACGCTATATGCATGCGAAGCTGCGTCCCATGTTTGCGGGGCTGAAGAGTGTCCTTCATCCAGCGCCGCCGTTGCTTGACCCCACCAAAAACAAGGCACGCCGCCACCATCGGCTCACCCAGGTGCGAACGGAGCTAAAAAAAATACTTCGTATTTTTGTGTGGCGGCCAACTTTGTAATCGCGAATGGAGACAAGTGCGATGCGCATCATCAGACTGGCGTTGGCAGTTTTCGCGGCCACCTTAGCCTTTGTAATGACGCCCGACTCCGTGGCCAACCCGTCGGGCAAGGTCAACCCGCTTCGCAAACGTCCTGTGCTCGATGTGCCTTACGTCCCCACGCGTCAGGAAGTCGTCGACAAGATGCTGGAACTCGCGAACGTGGGGCCGTACGACTATCTGATCGATCTTGGCTCCGGCGACGGCCGCATTCCCATAACGGCGGCTGGCCGGTTTGGAACGCGTGGCCTTGGCGTGGATATCAACCCGTTGCGTATCGCGGAAGCCAACTCCAACGCAAAAGAGCAAGGTGTCGCTGATAAGGTCGAGTTTCGAAAAGCAGATCTGTTCAAAACCGACTTCAGCAAAGCCACCGTTCTGACCATGTATCTGCTGCCGACGATCAACCTGAAGCTACGGCCGATCATCTTGGACACACTCAAGCCGGGCACCCGTGTCGTGTCCAACACCTTTGACATGGACGACTGGTTGCCGGATCGCACCGCACAGGTGGATTCGGCACCGGTCTACTTCTGGCTCGTGCCGGCTCGCGTGCAAGGCACATGGCAGATGTCCGATACCACAGCCCCCGAGAAGAAGATCACCGTTCGCATTGAACAGCAGTTTCAGAACGGCATTGGCGACGCCAACATCGATGGAAAGGCTGTACCGTTACGAAGCGTTAAGCTGGCTGGCGAGATGATCCGCTTCGAGATCGCGGCGAAGGAAGGTCGCACGGTTTTCGAAGGCCTCGTTAACCGCAACACGATGGAGGGAGACGGCTGGAAGGCGACCCGTCTGCCCTGACAGATCGATCCCATGTGCTTTTCGGCACGGACGGCAGCCGTGATGGATGCCAACTAACTGGAATATGCTTGGATAGTAATTGTCTCCGAATTTTTGTTCTTGATATGTTCCGTTGGCCATGATACGGACCATCATGGGTTGGAAACAAGCGCGCCGGGCAACAAAAGACGAACATATCCATGATGGCCTGCGTCGTGGACGCGGAGCGGTTTCCAATGCCACCGGGCGTTTTGAGCCTGAGCGGCGTGAAAGGTTCGACGATGGCTGGGAAACATTGGGCGATCTCGAACATTTCAAGACCGAAGTGCGCGAAGAAGTTGCAAAGACCATCATAACCACCAATGACTCACCGGATATCTCGTTCGATCAATCCATCAACCCATATCGCGGATGCGAGCATGGGTGCATCTACTGCTTTGCGCGCCCCACCCACGCCTATTGGGGCTATTCGGCAGGTCTCGATTTCGAGACGAAGCTGATCGCCAAAGTCAACGCGGTTGAGGCCCTGGAGCGCGAACTGATGCGGCCCGGCTACATGCCGAAGTCGATCATGCTTGGAAGCAACACCGATCCCTATCAACCCATCGAACGGGAGCGCCGCATCGTTCGCGGATT